>CAWISU010000001.1:0-163166 GCA_963838765.1 uncultured Acidobacteriota bacterium
AATCCGAGGGCGATAAGGAACGCATCCAGCCGTTTGAGGGCGTGGTCATCAGTCGCCGTGGCAGGACCGCCGGAGCATCCTTCACTGTTCGCCGCGTCAGCTTCAGCATCGGCGTTGAGCGCATCTTCCCGCTTCATTCTCCGATGATCACTTCGATCGAAGTTGTGCAACGCGGGAGCGTGCGGCGCGCGAAGCTGTATTACCTGCGCGGGCGCAAGGGCAAATCCGCGCGCATCAAGCGCGTCGAGCGGACCGAGCGTGTGGCTGCGCCACAAGCTTGAAAACTCTTCTAACTAACAATGTGTTGTAGCGGCGAAATCCCGAATCTTTGGGAGCGCGCCTGCACTCTGTCCGCGTGCTAAAATCCCCGCCCGATGGCCCGACTCTGCTGTTCCCGCTTCGAGCGGCGCGCGCGACAGCGTGGCTGGATGCGCGTCGCCGGCATTGACGAAGCCGGCCGCGGCTCGCTCTTCGGCCCGGTGGTTGCCGCCGCTGTCATCCTGAATCCCCGCCGCCGGATCGTTGGCCTCGACGACTCCAAGAAACTTCCCGCCGCGCGCCGCGCCGTTCTCGCTTTGCGCATCCGCGAGTACGCGCTCGATTTCGCTGTCGCGCAGGTGGACGCCGCGCGAATTGACGCGTGGAACATTTACGAAGCCAGCCGTCAGGCGATGCTCGCCGCCGTATCGAGTTTGAGGATGGCCGCCGATTATCTTCTGGTTGATGCGATGGAGCTGCCGCTCGCCGTCGAGCAGAAATCCCTTATCCACGGCGATGCCCGCTCGGTTTCCATCGCCGCCGCATCCATCCTTGCGAAAACAGAGCGCGATCGGTTGATGGACGAATTCGACGAGGTCTATCCGCAATACGGACTTTGCCACAATCGAGGCTACGCCACCGCCGACCACCTTGCCGCGCTGCGCGCCCACGGCCCGACGCCGCTGCACCGCCACTCGTTCGCGCCCGTGCGCGAATGCACCTGCTGGTTTTTGCGCCCGCGCCTTATCGACCTTCAATCCGGCGAGCACGTCTTTCAGCGCGGGTACTTTGAGACCGGCATTGGCGAACGCCGCTTCGATAGTCTTCTTCGACTCGGCTTCCTCGTCCTTCATGACCACGCCGCGGCCTGTAAGGCGTACCAGTTCGCCAGCCAGTTCAATTTTTCTGGTTCGCAAGAACTCGCCCAGCACGCTGTCGAAAACGGTTGGCGCAACCTCGGAAAAGCGGCCACGCAATTCTTCCTTGCTCATGCCGGCCACCAAAGCGTTGTGTTTATGAAATGCCTCAAGCGCGGAAATGAGATCTTTGCGGACCAGATCCAACGCGTGGCGGGAAATAAAAATGTCACCGATGCGGACAACCTCCGGATTGCCCGCGACCCCGGAAATGATTTGTGGCGCGGGCCAACCGGTGCGAGCCACCGCCTCGGCGATGGCGAGACCCCGCGCGCCGCTCGCCATAACCCGGGCGCGCAACATGCCGGATCTCAATTCTTCAGTGAGGTTCTGGAGGAAATGAGCGTACTCCGCCGTGTTCTTCACTCTTTTCGGGGGAGCATTCTCGACCACCACGCCCCCGCCGATCGTGACTACCGGAGAGAACTGGCGAATGATGAAACGATCGCCGGGCAAAAGAAGCGTCGGTTCGCTCAGCCGCAATTGCGCGAAAGCATTCTCGCCCGCAGCCACTTGCTTCTTGCCATAGAGGACCACGCTGGCGATGGTTTCGGAAGTGTAAGAGTGAAAATGCACGCGGGCGCGGTCTTTCAGGGGTTTGGCGGAAGGCAGAAGCGACAGCTCCACGTCCGCGCGGGAGGTAGCCAGAAAAGTTGAAGCTGGCGCCAGCATCATTCCGCGCTCCAGTTCTTCCGTAGTGGCACCCGCCAGATTCAACGCCGTCCGCTGTCCCGCCACCGCCTGCTCTGCGGGCTTTCCGTGCACTTGCACGCCGCGCACCCGCACCCGCCGCCCGGTGGGAAAAACCTCCAGCTCATCTTCCTTGCGGATGGTGCCGGAAACCAGCGTGCCCGTCACCACCGTACCAAAACCTTTCATGGTGAATACACGATCGATGGGCAGGCGGGTAATGGCTCGTGAATCTTTCGCTGGAACCTCGCCTGCGACTCTCAAAAGCTCACGCTTCAAATCGGAGATGCCCGCGCCGGTCAGCGAACTGACAGCCACGATGGGGTTGGGGCTTCCAAGAAAAGACCCGCGCAAAAACTCTTCTACTTCCAAGCGCACGACGTCTAACGTTTCGCGATCGACCGCATCCGACTTGGTCAACACCGTAATGCCGCGGCGCACCGAAAGCAAGCGGCAGATATCGAAGTGTTCGCGAGTCTGCGGCTTGATCGATTCGTCGGCGGCGATTACCAGCAGCACCAGATCGATTCCGCCCACCCCGGCCAGCATGTTGCGCACGAAGCGCTCGTGTCCGGGCACGTCGACAAAGCCCAACCGCAGAGTCTCGCCATCGGGCATGGGCAATTCGAGATTGGCAAAGCCGATATCGATGGTGATGCCGCGGCGCTTCTCTTCTTCCAGGCGGTCGGCGTCGATGCCGGTGAGGGCTTTCACCAGCGCGGTTTTGCCGTGATCAATGTGGCCGGCGGTGCCGACGATGACGGATTTCATGCCAACATCATGATACAAGGTTGGGTTTGCACCTCTGTTTGTTTACACGAAGCGGGGCGGAGATAGAGGTGCGTCGAATTGACAATCTTTTGACATGGCTGTGACAAACGAATTGTATTGCGCAAGTAGCGTATTGGGGCTCACGAGAGGCACCAGATGAAACACAGCAGCAACCGCCTGTCTCCATCGTTGGAGCAGGGCCTTAACTTGTACACCTTGGCGGCCAGCGCGGCTGGAGTTAGTATGCTGGCGCTGGTGCAGCCTGCAGAGGCCAGGATCGTTTACACGCATACTCACCAAGTCCTTAGGGTAGGTACTCCGTATGAGCTTGATCTCAACAACGACGGAACCGCGGATTTTATCTTGAGTAACGATTACCGCAATCAGTCGGGAGGAACCGCGGCTGTCATGCGGGTGAATGCGCCCAGGGACAATGGTTTTGCGGTCTCCGCAGCCCGGGAGTACGCTTTGGCATTGAGCAAAGGCGCGAAGATCAGTGGCGGAAGGCTTTTCGATTCAGGATTCGGCGTAATGGAAGTGGTGTCCACCTCGACGCACGGAAATGAAAGATCCAAAGGGAATTGGCGAGACGCTGCGAATCGCTACTTGGGATTAAAGTTCAGTCTGGCCGGCGAGACGTATTACGGCTGGGCGCGACTCACAGTTCACGCGACGGCCGACCCCGCTCATATCACTGCCACACTCACCGGCTACGCCTATGAAACCATCGCCAACAAGCCAATCATTGCGGGACAAACCAAGGGGCCGGACGTGATTCCAGTCGAGCCCGCTAGTCTCGCTCATCTGGCCCGAGGTGCGTCGGCGAGTTCGGCGTGGCGCACAACAAAATCAGTTGAGCCTGCCAACTAGCTCTGGGCATTCCTGGTTGGCAAGGCCGGACTCGCAAGGTTCGGCCTTTGCTATTTTCCGCGCCCGAGGTCCGTCTCCTTAAAGGAAACATCTTTTCTCTGCCCGCCGCAGATGCGACAATAGAGTTTCCTCATGACCACTGCCTCCACTCTTGCCATTACTCCAGAACTTGTCCGCGAGCACGGCCTTACGCCAGAAGAATACGAGAAGGTCAAACAACTTCTCGGCGGACGCGAGCCAACCATCACCGAGCTTGGCATCTTCAGCGTGATGTGGAGCGAGCACTGCTCCTACAAATCTTCGCGCGTACATCTGAAGCGGCTACCCACGCGTAGCCGGCGCGTGATACAAGGCCCGGGCGAGAACGCGGGCATCATCGACGTCGGCGATGGATGGGCCTGCGCCTTCAAAATCGAATCGCACAATCATCCTTCGTTCATTGAGCCTTTTCAGGGAGCGGCTACCGGGGTGGGCGGTATCCTGCGCGACATTTTCACCATGGGAGCCAGGCCGGTTGCGGTGATGGATTCGCTGAGGTTCGGGCCGATTGCTCCGTCAACTGCTGCGGACAAGAGTGTCCGCACCACACAAACACAGGCTGAGATCCACAAGAATCATTCGCTGCTGGAAGGCGTGGTCAGCGGCATTGCCTCATATGGAAACTGTTTTGGTGTGCCCAATCTCGGCGGCGAAACCAAATTCGAAGCTTGCTATTCGGGCAATCCGCTGGTGAATGCATTTGCGCTCGGACTGGTGCGGCGCGATGAAATCTTTTATGCGAAGGCCACCGGCGAAGGCAATCCGGTGATTTATGTGGGATCGAAGACCGGGCGCGACGGCATTCACGGCGCCACCATGGCTAGTGAGGAATTCAGCGAAGCTTCGGAGGCGAAGCGCCCGAATGTTCAAGTTGGCGATCCGTTTCTCGAGAAACTGTTGCTCGAAGCGTGCCTTGAAGCCATGCAGACTGGCGCGATCGTTGGCATCCAGGACATGGGAGCGGCGGGGCTGACCTGCTCGACTTGCGAGATGGGAGCGCGCGGCCACGTCGGGACCGAGATCGAACTCGATCGCGTGCCCCAACGCGAGACTGGCATGACAGCTTACGAAATCATGCTCAGCGAATCGCAGGAACGGATGCTGCTGGTGGCGCAGAAGGGCCGCGAAGACGAAGTCTTCCGCGTATTTGAGAAGTGGGGGCTGGACGCCGTCGAGATCGGTCGAGTTACCAACGACGGGAAGATGCGCGTGCTTCACCACGGGGAAGTTGTGTCCGAGATTCCGAACGAAGCGCTTACCGATGACGCGCCTGTCTACAAGCGTCCGCTGGAACGGTGGGAACCGCCGGTGCCGCGGGAGATGCCTGACTCCATCAAGCTGGCCGAAGCGGGCGATTTCTCCGGTAATCTCAAGCGGCTGCTGGCCACTCCGAACATTTGCGGCAAGCGCTGGGTGTGGCAGCAGTATGACCATATGGTGCAGACCAACACGGTCGAAGGGCCCGGCGCGGGGGATGCGGGTGTGATCCGCATTAAGAATTCCGATCCCCAGAGCTTGGAGCGCGGTCTGGCGATGGCGCTCGACGGCAACAGCCGATGGTGTTATCTCGATCCGCAGCTTGGAGCCATGCATGCCGTCGCCGATGCGGCTCGAAACGTGGCGTGCTCGGGCGCGACTCCGGTGGGCGCGACCAATTGCTTGAACTTCGGCAATCCCGAGAAGCCGCACATCATGTGGCAGTTCTCGAAAGTGATTGACGGCATCACTAAAGCTTGCGAGGAACTGGACGTTCCGGTTACCGGCGGTAACGTGAGCTTTTATAACGAGACGCTCGGCGAAGGAATTTATCCGACGCCGGTGATTGGGATTGTTGGCATTCTCGAAGATGTACATAAGGCCGTGTTCCCGCACTTCCGCGAGCCTGGACGCGCCGTCGTTCTGTTGCGTGCTTCCGAACCGGGCGATCTCACCGACGCGGAATCCGAGTTTGGCTCGTCCGAATATGCAAAGGAAATGTTAGGCACGGTGTGGGGATTTCCTCCGGCGCTTGAACTGGGGCGAGAAGCGGCGCTGCAGAAAGCGGTGGTCGAGATGATCGGGGCTGGCTTGGTTGAGTCTGCTCACGATTGCTCGGAGGGTGGCGTTGCGGTGACGCTGGCGGAGTCCACGTTTGCCCTTGGCGTCGGATTTCGGGTGAACCTGGTCTCGCTGGGATTGCCGCCGGAGTTTGTTCTCTTCGGCGAGGATGCGAGCCGCATCGTGATCTCGTGCGACCCGACCCATCTGTCGGCAATCCAAGAGGTAGCGGAGAAATATCAGCTGTCCGCGGAGGAGATCGGCGAGACGGTTTCTGAATTGGTGGAGATTCGAATGGATGGCCGAGTTGTGGCGTCGGCGATGGTAAGTGAGCTGCGTGATTCGTATGAAGGCGCGCTGGAAGCGGCGTTGCGGGCTGATCCGGATGCGTCCGCGGTTGGGTGATAGAAAAACTGGGGCTGAGAGCTAAAATGCCATTCGATAAGTTTCGGGATGAATGTGGGGTGGTGGCGATCTATGCCCACCCGGAGGCGGAGACGCTGGCTTACCTGGGGCTGCATGCTTTGCAGCACCGGGGGCAGGAGTCGGCGGGGATTGTGACCTCCGATGGCATGGCTTTGCATATGCACAAGGCTATGGGCCTGGTGGCGGACATTTTCCAGGAGGGGGTGCTGGCCAAGTTGCGGGGGACGCTGGCGATCGGGCACACGCGGTATTCGACGGCGGGGGATTCAGCTCTGCTCAATGCGCAGCCCATCATGGTGCAATCGAATAAGGGCATGATGGCGCTGGCGCACAATGGCAACCTGGTCAATGCGCAGGATATTCGCCAGCGGCTGGATAGCCAGGGTTCTATCTTTCAGACCAACAGCGATACGGAAGTGATCGTGCATCTGATTGCGCTCTCCAAGGAGCACACGTTGCCCGAAGCCATCGCGGATGCGCTGCGGCGGGTTGAAGGCGCGTTCTCTTTGGTCATGATCAGTCCGGACCGGGTGTTTGCGGCGCGCGACCCGCGCGGCTTTCGACCGCTGGCCATGGGAAGGATTCCGGCGCACGGCGGTGAGAAGCAGGACTCGATCGTGTTTGCCTCGGAGACTTGTGCGTTTGATCTGATTGGGGCTACCTTCGAGCGCGATGTGAAGCCGGGGGAACTCGTCGTCGTCGGGCCGGAGGGAATTACTTCGCGGACTTATGCTCCGGCTTTGACGCAATCCAGTTGCATCTTCGAGCATGTGTATTTCTCGCGGCCGGACAGCCGGGTGTTTGGGCGGGCGGTGCAGGAGAGCCGCGAGGAGTTGGGACGGCAGTTGGCGCGGGAAGCGCCGGCCGAGGCCGACGTCGTGGTTCCGGTGCCCGATTCCGGCGTGACTGCTGCGGTCGGTTATGCGGCGGAGAGCGGGATTCCTTTTCGCTTTGGGTTGATCCGCAATCACTATGTGGGACGGACTTTCATCGAGCCGCGACAGAGCGTGCGGGACTTTGGGGTGAAGTTGAAGATCAATCCGGTGCGCAGTTTGCTTGAAGGCAAGCGCGTGGTGTTGATCGACGACTCGATTGTGCGCGGGCACTACCAGCCGCAAGATCGTGCGCATGGTGCGCAGCGCGGGCGCGAAAGAAGTGCACATGCGGATTTCGTGTCCGCCGACGATTTCGCCCTGCTTTTACGGGGTGGACACGCCTTCGAAAAAGGAACTGATCGCGGCCAACAAGTCGGTGGAGGAGATTCGCGAGTTCATTGGGGCGGACTCGCTGGGCTATCTCTCGCTGCCGGGGTTGAAAAAAGCCTGCGGCGATGGCGAGAAGACTACCTATTGCTCGGCCTGTTATACCGGGGTGTATCCCACCAACTGGGTGGATGTCGAGGAGATTCAGGCTGCCAGCGTCGGCAAGCCGTAGCCTCCGCTCGGTTCACTTAAACGCCCATTCTGGTTTGCCCCACCTTGCAGACAGTGACCCAGGAGTTTCGCTGCGACACGACCCCAAGCGACGTTTCCCGGTTTGGGAGTTTACCGTTTCGTGGTGGTACCCCCCTCCCCCCTCTTGGTGTGCAAAATCTAGAAAACAAATGATTTATTTTGCGACTATGTGCTAGATCTTTGAGTTTACAGGAGTTACACGCAAAATCTAGAGAACATTGGAGTTATGTCGGCTCGGATGGCGGTTTCGCGGACCATTTCGGGACGGAAGCAGGGCGCGAACCTTGCCCTGGGTCAACTCCAACCGGATTGTCAAGGAGCTTGATATTATCTATGGGATAATATATTTCATGCTTAGGTTATCTTAGTGAGAGAGGCGCGGTCAACAGAAATCAGCGATGCATTTGGGTGGCGCGCGGGGGGTGTGCGTGAGAACGCGGTCGTCTCTCCGGAGTTTGTGTCGCGACCGTTCTTTCGCCCTTGAGTGTGTGCGCGAGAACTAATCTTTCGCCCCGCTGGGGCTGATCGGCTTCCCACTTTTACCCACGGCTTGCGCCGTGGGCTGCATTCTTGCGCCGCTTCGCGGCTGTGCCGATGCCTAAACAGCACGACGCCCGCCCACTTACGTGGGCGGGCGTCATTTCGTTTCCTGGCAAGAGCCTCACGCAGATGTCTGCTGAGGGTTAGCCGCCGTTGCTACAAACACTGAGACCAAACGGATTGTCGTGGAAGGTCATCCACCCGTGAACCGAGGTGGTGTTTGGAGCGCCGAAGTATTCAAGGAATACCAGATCCTGTAGGTTGTACTTAAATCCGCCCAGCGTATACGGGAAACCACCGTAGTTGGTGAAGGTTTCTTCGGGATCGCCGACTTCAAGAATTCCGCAAGCAACGCTGTTGAATGCTCCCTTGACGCCGGGATCATCCATCCACTCGCCCAGTTCGTGGGACAGAGCGGACACGTCCTGCGAGAAATCGCCCGGGATGGGGATAAAGGTGAAATGCGAATAGGCCTGTGGGCCGTTCGCGCTGTGGTAACCGCCGATGCAGCAATTGGCGAGGATCGGTGGGCCGCCGGTCAGGTAAGTGTTAACGGTCATGAAGATCGGGATCGAGTCCGGTGTGATCTCGCTGTGCGCAGCGATGTAGGCGCCGAAGACTGGGTCGATCGAGTTGATGTTCACCAGGGCGGTTGGAACATTGCCGCCGAAAGGATTGGACGACAGAACAGCGCCATTCGACCCTGGTTTATAGGTCAGTTCGGGCAAAATGGTTGGGCCGCCCAACAGGACATGGTAACCCGTATGGCTCTTGACGGTCCCCCAGAAGTTGGCGCGCTGGAAGGCGTCCTCGTATTGGGTATCGCCTACGTTGGTTCCACCGAGGGTATAAGTCTGGTTTTGGAAAATCGGCGACTCAATCGTTTGCTGGACAACGCTCTCGCCATCCTCATTTGTCTTATTGGGATCAAATGTGTGGCTACCGATGACAAGCTTCACCGGGATAATGAAAGCCTTGACGGTTGTGGATGTGCCGGTTTTCGGAGCAGTACCTACCATATAGTAGCTATACTTCGTCCCCTGGTAGGTAAACGAGCCAGTCCATGTGGGCAATGTGACTGGGGGCTTGGCAGTTCCCACACTGGCCTTCGGCGGCAAAGTAACGAATCTGGGAACCGGAGTCCCTTCATCCTGAGCGATCGCAGACGCTGCAAAACAGCAGGCGAGCGCGGCCATGCTTATAATTAATTTCCTCATAGTTTTTCCTTTCATTTCCTTTGGGTGAGTGGTTGTTGGATTACTTAAATTGCAACATCTCCTTTTGGTTGGTTGATCAGTTGGGTTTCGATTCTAACGGCCCCTGTTTCTCCACATAGTGCATTCCATTCTGGTGGCGTGATAGGCCCGCGGTGACGCTCAGAAATTCCCAGAAGAATGGTTTTCGGTTCGAATGACTCGCTGCGGGGGCAGCAAGGGGCCAGAGAATTCTGAATGGTGTTGAGGTGAAAGTCAATGCGAAAGCTGGGGAATTTTTGGGGCTAGGCAAGTTGTTGCAGCTTTTGCGCAAAGCCGGTGAACTGTAAGGGATGGATTTCGTAAGGCTGCAAAAAAGCCCGCTCCACGGGGAGCGGGCTTTAGAGTTGCGCTAGCGATGGCAAGTACTCGCTCCCCTCGGTTGGGTAACTGGGGAGCCGATGCCGGTGAGCATCCTACTTTGCCAATGCATTAATTAGGCCGTCGGTGTTCGGGCTGCCCCAGCCGCTGGCCAAATCGTAGCCTTTGGTCGCTGGAAAACCGTTACTGCCGACGGTGATGTCGTGGAAGTCGGTATGGTAGCCCGATCCCAGACCCAGCGGGTAAATGGTTGGGTTAATGAAGCCGGGCGGTTTATCGCCGTGGGCTTTCGCTTGCTGATTGGTTAGAGCCAGGTAGCCGGCCCACATGGGCGCGGCAAAACTGGTCCCGCCGTAGAGGTTTTCGGTGCAAGTTCTTTGGTCGGCGCAGACGTAAAAGGTGAAATTCGAGTTTGCCGAGACGTCCGGGCCGTTGCGATATTTCGTGGATCCCTCGTTCGCCTTGGTGATCACCCCTTTAAGTTTCTGCCAACTCGGAATCGCGAAGTGGTCGGGAGAAATGCCACCACCACCGTCGACCCAAACAGTTTCCGACGCCCAGGCCTTGCCTGCGCCTTTCGTCGTTAGGTCCGTGCCGCCGACGCAGATGACTAATGGAGATTCCATTGGCCACATGGGCGAGGTACCCCATGCGTGGCTGTCGCCAGCCGCTTCAAAGAAACTCTGGCCCTGCGTGGCCATCTTCTGGAAGAACGGGTCGTCACTCTTTGGGTCCACAGGAGTCCAATACCACGACGAGCTCAGATTCAATGGCAACGGCTTATGCGAAGCCATGCTACCCAACAGAGCCGTATCGCTGCTGTCACTCACGTAGAGGTAGACGGCGGTTACACCTGGGGCCATGCCGAGCGCCTGGGTGATGTCAATGGTCTGTTCGGTATCGTCGCAGTTCTGGGAAGCAAAGCAGGTGATGGGACTTCCATCCGTGGAAATGCCTATAACTTTGGCGGTCCTCTTTTGCTTAGCGTTGGTGTAGTAAGTGTTCACGTCTGCTATGTCAAATCCGGCGAACTCGAGCAAGCCGATGTTCTGGCCTTTGCCGGTGAGGGAGGTTCCCTCGTAGTAAGCGGCGCGCATATCGCTGCCGCAAAAGGAGGCTCCAGGACAGGAACCGGTTGTGGCAGGGGGCTTCACACCCGGAGGCCTGCGCACCAATGCCGAACGCGGAATGGAATAGTTGTCCAGACCCGTGATGTGCCAGAGCTGAAAAGGCAGGTCCACAGTGGGTTCGCGGTCCGGAGAATAAAAGTCGCGGTCCTCGATAGGATCGTGATAGAGGCCCAGGTTTACGTGGAAGGCGGTCTCGATGGTTGCCACCGAGCCCTTGAGCTGTACGTCCATGGCATCGCGGGAGCCACCGGTCACGGTAAAGCCGTTGGTTTTCGCGAAACGGATCAGAGCATCGAAATCCTTTTGGCTGGGGCCGAATGCTTCGGTAAACTGCTCCACCGTTAGGAAGTGCCGGTAGGCAGGGCTGGAAGGATCGTAGAGCTCTCGCAAGAAACTATCTAACCCAGCCTGATCGCGCACGGCTAGAACAATATCGATGTGCATGGACTGGGTTGCGGGGAGCCGGCCAACGAATGGCGCCTGCCCGTTGAGAGTCACTTCGCGCACATGGTGCGTCAACAGCGACTGGGGCTGGGCCAGCGCGGCCGGTGTGGATGCAGCAAACACGAAAAGCAAAGCTGCTGCAATAGTCAGCAGCGCGATGGAATGTTTCATGACTTGTCTCCTTGACTGGTTGGTGGAACGTCTACGGTGACTTGATTGAGTGTCATTGCGGGGATTTTGAGCGACGACGAAGAAATTCTCGACAAATGGTTTTCTCAATGGTCTCCGGGAATGATCACTGCAGGGGAGCAGTAAAGAGCCAAGCGATTTTCAACGGGTTGGTGATAGAAGTCAATCTGAAAGTTAACAAATGTTTGCGATTAGGAAAACTCTTGCAGCTATTGCGCAGGTTTATGCGCGAGTTTGGCAGGTTCCGTGACTTCGTGTCGAGGCGGTGTAAACACTTTGTAAAAGGTTGATATGGCTCGACTAGACAGGGCAAAACAAAATGCAGGGATCCTTCGCTTTGCCCAGGATGACAGCGCGAATTGAGTCGGGCGTTCCGGGCTAGAAAGTTACGCGGACGCCTAGTTGGGCGGCGAAGGGGATGCCTACGGTGGTGCCGGGGCCGAAGAAATCTCCGAGGGCGCCTTCGGGTATTTCGAGTTGCTTCAGGCCGGTGATGGCGGCGGTTTGGGAGCAGCTTGCGTTGGTGCAGATACTTGTCACGTTGGTGATGCCTTGTGCATTTGGCATCATCTGGGCCGCCGGAACCGGAAGCTGGACCACATTGACGGCGAAGTTCGCGCCGGGATTGTTGCGGTTGAAGAGATTGAAGAATTCGGCGAAGGGAATCAGTGACCAGCGGTCGTGGAAGTTAAAGGGGCGGCTGACGCGCACGTCTGATTGGATGTAAGGCGTGCCGCGGAATTCGTCGAGGCTGGTGTAGGCTCCATTCACATAGATACGGCCGGTGACGTCCGCGGTCGTGATGGTGATGGGGCGGGCGCTCTCGACCTGGGTGACGGTGCTCAACTCGAATCCACCCGGAATGTGTACCGTGCCGGCCAGCACGAAGCGATGCGTGACATTTTCTCCGGACGGTCCGTAGTCGCCCGGTCCGAAAGCATTGAGCAACGGGGGATTTGGTGGTTGCTGTTTGCAGACGCCATCCACATAGTCAAACAACTCGCCCAGCAGGCAGCCCCAAGTCTGCGCCTTCGAAAGCGTGTAGTTCGCGACCAGATTGAAGCGGTGCATATTCGCTTGCAGATGCAGCATCAGGGCGTTGTAGCTGGAGCGGTTGTCGGACTCGAACACGTTGATGTTAGGCACCACGCTCGCCTGATCGGCGGCATAGTTTGGGTCGGCGGTGGAAATGAGCGGGGTGAACAGGTTGGTGCCGCTGGTATAGGGGAAGGCGCGGTATCCGTGATTGCCCTGCTCGTGTACGTAATCCGCGCTCATTAGCCAATGTTCGTTGAAAGCGTGCTGCGCGCCGCCGGTAATGTGAATGGCGTAGGGTGTTTTGTAAGGCGAGCCGACCAGATTGCCCGTGACTCCACTGCCGCCAATCAGGCAGCCCGCGCCGGCGAGCGCATAAGTGCCTGGGCCTCCCGTAAGGCTGCAGCTTCCGGTGGTGAAGTTCGTGCTGTTGACGCCCTGGAAGGCGGTCGCCCATCCGTTTTGTGCCAGATCGTCGTAGTAGATGCCAAAACCGGCGCGAATTACCGTCTGCTCACTGTTGCCGGGTGAGTAAGCGATTCCGAGGCGAGGCGCAATTTGTTTGCGGTAATTCTGCGGCAGGCTGGGCACAAGCGGAATCTGCAATGCGTGCAGGGTCACGTATGCGGCGTTGTCGGCTTCGCTTCGGCCGGAACCGGTGAACAGGCCCCACGTCGTCTGATAGCGCACGCCGTAGTTGAAAGTGAATTCGTGCGAGATGCGCCAGGAGTCCTCGGCGTAAAACGCAAGACGCTGAACATTCTGCGAAAAGGTGCCGTCGCCCGCCGGCGTGAAAGAGCAAGTCGAGCCGTCCGAAGCGGTGAAGTTGACACACTGTGGGCTGAAGGTTCCGAACACGCCCGGGTTCTGGATGTAAAAAGTCGGGTCATTGGCGTACCTCGCAAGCGTCTCGGCTGTGGAAGCAAATGCCCCGCTCAGCACCGGTTCGTGAATGAAGTCGACTCCGAACTTGAGACCATGGGTACCGGCAATGTGGCTCAGGTCGTAGCGGAATTGATATTTCTGCTGATTGCGCAGGTCGGGGAAAAGAGTAATCGGGGTGGCGAATTGATTGTCGCCGAAAGTTTCGAAACCTGAGATGGTCAGCGCGGTGGAACTGAAAGGGAAGGCCAGCGCGAAGCCTAAATCTGAGTTCCGCGCCTGCGTGAGATGCAACAGGCTGGCGTCGAGAACCAGATTGCCCAGCCAGGTTGGACTGAAAGTATATGCATTGCTGAGCGCCAGGTTCCAGTAATTGTTGTGCGTAGTTAAACCGGTTGATGGCAATGTGCCCTGCTCCACCAGGGCGTTGTGGGTGAGATAACTGTCCGCCGATGTGCGCAGAAACCAATTCGATTTTGGGGATTGGGCCCAGTCAAAGCGCACCGAACCGAGGTAGTCGCGAAATGGAATCGGAACGTTCGGGGGAACAGTGATGGAAGGAACGCCGGTGATCAATCCTTGTGACGCCAATTGCGCAAGCGCTTGAAACTGGGTAGTGCTGGCGGGGCTGTAGGCGATGCTTGCATCCTCGTGCACGGCCTCGAATGAGGTGAAGAACCAAGCTTTGTTTTTCGCGATGGGACCACCGATCGTGCCCACATAGTTCTGGCGGGAGAACGGTTGCTTGGGATTGGGCGCTGGATTTTCGATAGGGAAACGCGCGTTGAGCGCTGCGGCGCGTTCGTAGAAAGCGGCGTCGCCATGCCAGTCGTTGGTGCCGTGCTTGGTGGTGATCACGACGGAGCCGGCGGTGGTCCAGCCGGTATCCGCGTCTTCGTTCGAGGTGCGGACGGCAAATTCCTGAATGCCGTCGGGCGAGAAATTTTGCAGAAAGCCGCCGATCCAGTCGTCGGAGTTGTCGGCGCCGTCAACCGAGAGTTCGTTGTTCAAGCCGGAGCTTCCGCCGGTGGAGACGGCGGTGATGCGCGCCTTGGTAGGATCGGAAGGCTCAACCGGCTCGGTTCCAGGTACGAGATAAGCGATGTTGGCGAAGCTGCGTGCCGGGAGCGGAAGAGCCTCCAGGTCTTGGCTGCCAACTACACCTCCGCGCACCGCGCTGGATGTGTCAATCGTTTCGGAGGTAATCGAAGAGGACTTTCCCAGCACATTCACCGTCTCAGGCTCGCTTGCCGGTTTGAGCGTCACGGCGATATCGCGAACCACACTGACTGCGACGTCTACATCGGCCGTGGCCTCGGCGAAACCTTTGGCGGTAACGGCTACGCGATAGGAGCCGGGCAGCAGACCCTCAATGCGAAATTCTCCGCGATCGTTTGCTCTTGCCTCGCGGGTGATGGAAGATCCTGTGGACTGGACGACGACCCGAGCACCGGGCACTCGCGCAGAGCTGGCGTCCTGGACTTCTCCACGAAGCGCGCCGTTCGGATTCTGGGCGTAAGCGCCGGCTGAAATGAGTATTGCGGTAAGGAATATGCGAATTGCGCCGCTAAGCGAGCCTGCGTGTCTTTGTTTGGATTCCATTTGTAGTTAGGTCCCACACCGAAGACAGAAGAATGAAGTTGGCTGGGCCGCATTGCTGCGGCATTTGCCGGACTGTGATCGGGTCGCTGTCTGGGAGCAGAGCAAGTCGCATAGAGTATCGTGCGCGGCGAACTACTACCAGAGACCGTAGGAGTGGGATGGGCTGCGGGCTTTTCGCTGGCGGGGACGCCTCCGCTCAGGGCAGGGTCCGCACCACACAGCTTCAGATTTTTTGCGCGGAGGCTACGCGGGGGATGCCTTGCAGATCGTTCGTGATTTGCACGTGCTGCCATTCCTGGAGCATGGTCTTGACGTGCTCCGCGATGGTTCCGCTGATCTCTATGATTAGCCAGCCGCCGGGCTTTAGAGCTGTGTGCGCTTGCGGGATGAGGCGTTCGATCACTTCTGTTCCGGTGGGTCCGGCGAACACGGCGTTGCGGGGTTCGAACTTGCGGACTTCGAGTTGGACTTCGTCCTGTTCGGATTCGCCGACGTAGGGAGGATTCGAGACGACAAAATCGAATGCGGCGGGATCGAGACCTTGGAGCAGGTCGGTTTGATGGAAATGAATTTGGTTTTCGAGTTGATGGCGGGCGGCGTTTGTGCGGGCGATTTCGAGCGCGGCGGGGGAGATGTCGGTTGCGTGGGTTTCTGAATGCGGAAATTCCTTGGCCAGGGCGAGCGCGATGCAGCCTGATCCGGTGCCTACGTCGACGATGCGCGGCAAAAAGCCGGGCGAGGACGCCCGGCCTCCATTGTTCAACTTCAGAACGGTTTCGATTACGTGCTCGGTTTCTGGGCGCGGGATCAGAACGGCGGGCGTGACGATGAAATCCATGCCCCAGAATTCCTGGTGTCCGGTGATGTACTGTGCGGGGATTCCTTGGGCGCGTTGGTCGAGCACTTCCTGATAACGGGTTTGCTCTTCGGTTGTCAGTGCGCGTTCGGGATGGGCAAAGAGATAGGCGCGGTCGCATCCGAGGGTGAACATCAGGAGCAACTCGGCATTCATGCGCGGAGAGCCAACCTGGGCTGCGGCTAGCCGGTTAATGGCTGACGTGAGTGCGTCTTTCAGGACCACGTGAGTATTTGAACACACGAGCTTGATCGTTGCGCCGCAGGCTGCAAGTGGGCGAGCGCTCTATTTCCCGACCGGCAGCATCTCACAAACTCTGGTAACTTTTCTGTCCCCTTGGCAGATGTTACCTTTCGCCGCATGGACGGAAAGCTGTCATGGGGCTTGTTGGTGGTGTGGCCCATCCTATCGATTGGGCTGGCCTCGGGCCAGAGTATGCCCGGTGAAATCGTCGGGCAAAAACTTCCTGTGCCTGGGAAACCGGTGCATGGTACGACCAGTCAGCTCTCGGAGGTTGAGCGCGACATGGTGGACCATATGGATCCGCAACACCAGGCAGAGCGGCTGCTGCAATACGCGATCTCGCACCATCGCGGAGCTACGGACGAGATCAAGGCGCGGGTGAAGCAGTGGCGAGGACAGATCAAGCAGACTGAGTCGTTGACCACGCTCATGGATGTGGCGCTGAATGGCGATGATCTGCGGGTGCGCGCGGCCGTTTTCGAAATTGATCTGGCCGTGGCGAACATAGAGAAAACCAACGAGGGAGCTGACGCGTTGCTGCGATTGCCAGAAACCGATCCGAAATACACGGAATACAGCATCTGGTATTTGGGACGTCTGGCTAATCGTGGGGTCGAGGTTGATCGGATTCACAGCCAGCTTCGGGTGTGGACGCATTCCGAGAATGAGCAGGTGCGGCTGCGCGCAGTTTCGGCAATTGCTGATATTGGCACCGACGATACGGTTGCGGATTTGGTTGATGCTTTCCACCATGATCCTTCGTTTCATGTGCGGATTGACGGCGCCGGGTGTGGCCTTGCCCACTGCGGCATGCTTACTCGAGCGCAGCGCATGCAGGCGGTGCCGGGTCTGATCGAGATGGTCGAAGACAGAAAGCTTGAGGCCGAAACCGTGAAGTATGGTTACCGCGCACTGCGGGAAATCACAGACCAGAAACTGGGCGATTACGCGACGCTGTGGCGGGAGTGGTACGCGGCTCACGGGGCTGAAACTACCGAGCGTTTCCGCCAGTTTCAAAAGGTGATGGAGTCACAGCCATAGAAGACAGTCGTTGGCCGTGGGCCGTGGGCTGTTGGCTGTGGATCGTTGGTCTCAGCTTTTGGCCAACGACGAACGACCAACGAGGAACGACCTAGGACCTGCCCTGGCAGCCTGGTCACTCTGGGCACGTCTTGCACAAAACTCTGGTAACTTTTGGGGCTGTTGGCGCGATGGTAGAGTTCCGAGTAGCCGGTTGCGCATCCAATGGAGCTTGGTTAGAAAGAGTGTCATGCGACTGGTCCAAACAGGTGCCATTCTGGCGTTGGCAATGCTGCTGGTTTGGGATCTTCCTGGGTGCGCACAACAGCCTACATCGCCTCCCGCTTCGGAGCCACAGCAAGAGTCCGGAAAGTCGCTCGCAGAAGTCGTTAAGGACTCGAAAAAAAATAAGGCCGCACACGCTCCCAAGGTAATCACCGAAGAAGATATCAATAAGGGTCCTTTACCCCGGTTGAGTATGGATGAGGTGGATAACTCCGACGAAATTCTCGACGCCATTGGCGCTTTCCAGGCTAAGCATTCCAAAGAAGAAACCGAGCAAGCCATCCATAACTGGTATGGCGAGCACGACGAAATGCTGGCGGCTGCGATTCGGGAAAGCACGCGCACCAACGAGCGGCGCGCGGACTCGAACTATAACGGGTACTGGATTTGCCAGAGTTCTCCGAGCTATGAAAATTGTGTGACCCGGCGGCGGGAGGAAATGCGCGGCGCGCATGACGATATGGCAACCTTGAAGGACAATTCAGCGGTGACGGCTCGGGTGCAACAGTCGTTTGCGAAAATCCGCATGGGCATCATGCGCTACAGTCTGAACTACTCATGGTTCAAAATACGCAGTGGAAATGGGGTCGGGAGTTACTGACACATTTTCAACGGGCTTGGCGGCTCGACTGAAGTTGGGCCTTCCCAAAACCTGCGTGAATCATACTTTTTCAGCAGCCTGTGAAGGCGCGACTCACTGTGCAGCAGTTATGGATCGCTGAAGATCAATCGCCACTTGTGGCCAGCTTTCCGCAGCATTCGGGGCGTTGCGGCAAGCTGGCACTATCCCATCCTCCACCTAACGCCTGGATCAATAACACCGCGCTCGCCATTCGTCGCCCCAGAAGATTGACGGCTGTGACTTCATCCGACAGCGCGGCATTTTGCGCGGTGATGACTTCGAGATAGCTGGTGACGCCGCCTTCGTAGCGAGTGTTCGAAAGGTCGAGCGAGCGTTGCGCAGCTTGCACAGCAGTCGCCTGGACTCCAGCTTCTTGCTCGAGGATTCGTAAGGCAGCGAGGTTGTCTTCGACCTGCTGAAAAGCGGTGAGGACGGTTTCGCGATAAGAAGCGACCGTGGAATCATAGGCGGCCTTGGCCTGGTCGTTCAGGGCACGCCGCCGGCCAACATCAAAGATGGTGACCGCCGCTGAAGCTCCGACAGTCCACAGGGCGCTCGGTCCCTGGAGCAATGTCGTGATGCTTCCGCTCTCGAATCCGCCCGAACCGAACAGATTCACTAATGGGTAATAGGCAGTTTTGGCGAGGCCAACCTGAGCATTGGCAGATGCAACCAGACGCTCGGCAGCGGCGATGTCGGGACGCCTTTCGAGCAACTCCGACGGTACGCCGACGGGAATGGGCGGTGGCGGCGCCGTGAGCGGCAACGGTGGAAGAGAAAAATCAGCCGGCGCCTTACCGAGCAAAACCGCGACTGCGTGCTCGTATTGGGCGCGAGCAACGCCGACATCGACCATCTGGGCCCGCGTGGTTTCGAGTATGGTGCGAGCCTGCTCGACTTCCACTTCAGAAGCGAGTCCTCCGTGATAGCGATCTTCATTGAGTTGCAGTGCTTGCTCGTATTGCGCGACAGTGTCCTGCAGCAGTTTTTCTTCGGCGTCCAAGCTTCGGGCCGCGAAATAGTCGACAGCCAGGTCGGCGTGCATGCTGAGGTTTACTACTGCGAGATCGGCGGCGCTTGCCTGGGCTTGCTCTCGATAAGACTCCACGTTGCGGCTCACTCGGCCCCATGCATTCGCCTCGTAAGAAACATTTACCGGCAGCACGAAGTCGTTAAAAGTTAAGCCGTCAAAGCCTGAACTCGGAGGCGGACGGTTATTGGAATACCTCTCGCGCTCGGCGGAGGGATTCACGGTGACGGTGGGATAGTAATCAGCGCGAACGTAGCGGAGGGCGGCTCGAGATTGCTGGTACTGGGCTACTGCTGCCTTCAGGTTCTGGTTGGAGACATTGATTTGTTGCTCTAAAGCATTGAGCTGAGGATCCTGAAAAATTTCCCACCAGTTTCCACCCAGGCTGTGATCGTTTGGCTGCGCGGTTTTCCAATTGCCGATTTCCTTATACGCGGGCGGAGCTGGCATTGTGGGAGTTTTGTACTTTGGTCCGACGGCGCAGCCGGTCAACGCAAGCATTCCCGCGACAAGAAGAAGGGACTGCGAGAGACCAGGCATCGGGCGCTATCTTTTGCAAACGCTTCATTTGGAATCTCCCGGTAAGGTGGCGTGCACGATAGTTACCTCTTGTCCGGACACCAGCGAGTCCGGCGGATTCAAGACCACCTGGTCGTCCGCCTTAAGGCCCGCGACGATTTCGATCTCGTCCCCGAAATCATGGCCGGGAGTAACATCGGTGACTGCGACCTTTCCGTTTTTCACCACACCAACCTGCAACTGCTCGGTCCGAAAAATCAGAGAACTGACCGGAAGTAGAAATGTCGAGTTCTGGGCTGGAACCTTCAAATGCACTTCGGCATACGATCCGGAGAACAAAGTTCCGGAGGGGTTTTCAAGATCTACCTCTACCAGCAAGGTGCGGGTGGTGGCGTTAATCGCCTCGGCCGTGCGCACTAACTTTCCGGGAAATCTCTTGCCGGGAAACTCCGCCAGAACGACGTCGGCTGCGGTTTCACCGGGCTTGACACCTTGCGAGTATTCCTCGGGCACATTCACGTACACGCGCAATGTCCGCGCCTGGACTATGTCAAAGAGATCGGTCCTCGGCGCGGTGTTGCTGCCGGAATTGATGAGGTCACCGATGTCGGTATTGCGAGCGATAATCACACCTTCAAAGGGAGCGTATACGTTTTCAAAAGAAACAAGTGCTCCGTAATGACGCACATTCGCCATGTCTGCATCCACAATTGCTTTATTTGCGGTGTAGGTGCCGACGGCGTTGTCGACGTCTTGCTGGGCGACGGCATGCTTCTTCAAGAGCGACTGGTAACGGTCCATTGTGATCTGAGCCAGTTCGAGGTTGGCCTGGGCGGTGGCCAGGGTGCTGCGCGCCTGCGCCAATTGCTCGTCGACTTCCGGGGTTTGAATGGTGGCTAGTAATTGGCCAGATTTCACGTGGGAACCGATATCGAAATACCACTTCTTCAGATAGCCGTCGGTACGCGCATAAATAGGAGAAGATATGAAGGGCTGGATGTTACCGGGCAGGATAATTTCCTGGGCAGGCGCAGTTTTTTTAGGCAGCACAACTGAAACTGAGGGCACCGCCATCTCCGCGGTAACCGCGCGCACAGCGGTCTCGTCCTTGAGTCGAGATCTGATTCCCATCGCCACCACTGCGATCGCGGCAATCGCGACGATCATCGGGATTAGCCAGCGTCGAAGTGGGCCAGGTGTTCCCTTTGCGGTGTTTCCGGGGCCGATCTCCAATGTTCGCATCGGTTCGTTAACTTGGCTTTGCGTCATATTTAGTCACCATTCTTTTCGCCCACAGGACGTGCTTCCGGCAGGCCATGTTTTCGTCCATGAAGCACGCTGAAGAATGTCGGCACGAAGAGCAGCGTAGAAACGGTTGCAAAGATAAGGCCGCCGATGACCGCTCGCCCCAGAGGAGCGTTTTGTTCACCGCCATCGCCCAATCCCAGTGCCATGGGAATCATGCCGATGATCATGGCCAGGGCAGTCATCAGAACAGGACGAAAACGCGTGAAGCCGGCCTCAAGCGCCGCTGAAATGGCATCTTTGCCTTCGGCCATCTGCTCGGTAGCGAAGCTCACGACCAGGATGCTGTTCGCGGTGGCGACGCCCATGCACATGATCGTTCCCATCAGCGCAGGAACGCTCAGAGTGGTATGGGTTATGAAGAGGAACCAGGCAATTCCTGCCAATGCCGCAGGCAAGGCGGAAATCATGATGAAGGGATCCAGCCAGGACTGGAAGTTCACCACAATCAGCAAGTAATCGAGCATGATCGCAAACACGAGGCCGAGGAGGAGCCCAATGTAGGACGACCGCATGGTCTGCACCTGGCCGCGAATGACGACTCGGGATCCGCGTGGCAATTGGCTGCGGGTCGCGGCGATAACCTTGTTAATGTCCCGAGAGACTCCTCCCAAGTCGCGTCCCTGGACCGAGCCGAAGATATCGATCACCGGGGCGACGTTGTAGTGAGATACGACTGCCATTCCATTTCCCCGTTGCATGGAAACCAGACTCGCCATAAGCGACGGCGGAGTCGATGGACTAGTTCCGGTGATAGGCGTGTTCACCAGATCCTGCAGAGTGTCGGCGCGGTATTGCGGCGTCTCAGTTGCGATCGAGTAACTGACTCCATTCTTGGGATCAAGCCAAAAGGTGGGCGAAGTTTGAAAACTGCCGCCGAGCGAGACCAGGAGATTCTGTGCAATATCATGGGCGCTGAAGCCAAGTTCCTGAGCTTTCGTCCGCTCGACTCTAAGGTGTAGAAATGGCTGATCAAAAGGCTGTTGGATTCTCAAGTCAGCGGTGCCGGGCACGTGTCGGACGCGCTGCAACAGATTGTTCGCCCAGACCCGGTTGCCCTGCAGGTTATTGCCGACAACCTGAATGTCGATAGGAGCCGGGAGTCCAAAATTCAAAATCTGCGAGACCATATCAGAGGGAAGAAAGGCGAACATCACGCCTGGGAAGTTTTTCGCCAGGCTCAACCGAAGTTCATCAACGTAGCCAGCCGTGGGATGGTGTTTTGGCGACAGGGTCACAAGGATGTCGGCGTCTGATGTGCCGACCGGCGCGGAATTGCTATATGAAAGGTTGATGCCGCTGTAGGGCAAGCCGATGTTGTCGATGATGCTCGACATCTCGTCTGGCGGAATTTGTTTGCGGATCGAATCCTCCACCAGGTCGCACAAGAACGCGGTGTCTTCAATGCGCATTCCAGTCGGGCCGCGGAGGTGAAGCTTGAAGCTGCCGGCATCAACGCTAGGGAAAAAGTCCTGACCCAACCACGGTACTATGATTGCCAACGATCCCAAGCATGCCGCGAAGAAAGCCGCAAGGAAAGCGCGCCGATGGTGAAGACAACGTTCGAGTAACCCGCGGTAGCGCTGTCGCACTTTTTCGAACCCGGCTTCAAAACTCTGCTGGAGTCTGACGAACGGATTGCGGCTCCGACCGGCGTTCTCGTGGGACTTGTCGTTCCGCAGAAGATATTTGGCCATGGTGGGAACGATGGTCCGAGAGAGAAAATACGAAGCCAGCATGGCGAAGACAACAGCCTCTGCCAGCGGAAGGAATAAATACCGCGCCACGCCCGACAGCAAGAACATGGGGGCGAACACAATGCAGATCGAGAGCGTGGATACGAATGCCGGCGTAGCGATTTGCGATGCACTATCCAAAACCACTTCGTCCAGGTTCTTGTCCGGCTCTGCCTCCCGGTTTCGGTTGATGTTTTCGACTTCGACGGTCGCGTCATCGACAAGAATGCCGACTGCCAGCGCCAGGCCGCCGAGCGTCATGATATTGATGGTTTCCCCGATCGCGCTTAACACGATGAGCGAAGTGAGAATGGCCAGCGGGATGGAGGTCGCGATGATCAGCGTGCTTCGCCAGCTTCCCAAGAAAACCAGAATCATGAGCGCCGTCAAGCAAGCGGCGATGAGGGCTTCCCGGACAACCCCGTTGATTGCGCCTAGAACAAAGATCGATTGGTCCGCCAGCGGGACCATCTTGAGCTGAGGCGGAACTGTGGTTGCAATCTGGGGCAGAAGCGACTTGATACCGGAGATTACTTTTAATGTGGACGCGTCTCCGGCCTTCTGGATCGTAAGAAGGACTGAGCGCTGGCCGTTTACTCTTACGATGTTGGTCTGCGGTGGAAAGCCGTCGCGCACCCAGGCGACGTCCTTAATGTAGATGGTCGTGCTTCCGATGGTCTTGATCGGGATTCGGTTCAAGTCAGCAATTGACTGTGGTGCAGCGTTGGGAATGTCGACGTCGTATTCCTTGCCACCAATCTTCGATGTACCAGTGGGCAGGATCAGGTTCTGGAGCGTAATGGCATTCACGACGTCGAGCGCAGATAGGCTTTTCGACTGTAGCGCTGACGGATTTAGATCCACCTGCACTTGGCGTTGCTTGCCGCCATAGGGATACGGCACCGCCGTACCCGGAATAGTGATCAGCTGCGTGCGAATGAAATTGAGGCCGTAGTCGTTGAGTTGTTGTTCCGATAAGCCTTGTCCCGAAAGCGCCAACTGCAGGACCGGCACACTCGACGCGCTGTAAGCGATGATCAGTGGGGGCGTCGTGCCAGGTGGCAATTGTTTGAGCTGCGTCTGCGAGCTGGCCGTAATCTGGGCGATCGCGCGATCGAGGCTGGCGTTTGGCTGCAGAAATACCTTGACGACGGCGATCCCGTAGAGCGACTGAGATTCAATATGCTCGATGTTGTCTACGATGGTGGTCATGTTCCGCTCAGTGACGCTGACGATTCGATCAGCCATGTCTTGGGGAACTAGACCGGTGTAGGTCCAGATAATGCTGACGACGGGGATGTTGATGTTCGGAAAAATGTCGGTTGGGGTGCGGAAGATCGAAATCAAACCCATCGCCAGGATCAGAATGGCCATCACCACGAACGTGTATGGCCTGCGCAGCGCTAATCGAACGATCCACATGAAGGTCCCCTCGTGCCGACTAATTCGCCGGCGTGCTTAATCCTTCCGGCAGGTCCTGAGGGTTAACTAAGCAAGGGGGTCGCCAAAGGGCAAGACGCTGAAAATGCCTGAATTAGGGCAAAAGCAAGACAAAGCTGTCAGCCGCCGGTCGCGGGAGTCATTCTTTCGACTCCTTGGCGGGTATCTCGCTATTGAAGGAGATACCGGGAGATGTAGTCGTTGGCACTTGCAGTTCAGCTTCAGGTGGCATGCGAAGTGCTGCTGATTCTTGCGAAGACAATGATGAGTGGATTCAATCCGTAAGACTGGGATCTTACCGCTGGCAACGATATGGCAAACGCGATTCAGTTCAAGGTAAACGGCATAGCGCACTCCTTTGAAGGTGACCCGGAGACACCTCTGTTGTGGTACCTCCGCGATGCCCTGCGCCTGACGGGCACAAAGTTCGGCTGCGGTGTTGGCCTTTGTGGAGCATGCACTGTACACAAGAATGGCAATGCCATACGCGCTTGCATTACTCCTATGAGTTCCTTAGCGGGTGCCGAAATCCGAACGATTGAGGATGTCGGCGCCAACGGGCTCCATCCTGTGCAAAGGATGTGGATGCAATTCAACGTTCCGCAATGCGGCTACTGCCAGTCAGGGCAGATCATGCAGGCCATTGCCTTGTTGAAGAGCAAGCCCAAGCCGACCGACGACGACATTGACGAAGGCATGGCCGCGAACATTTGCCGTTGCGGCACCTATCAACGCATCCGAGCTGCAATCAAGGCTGCAGCGCAGGAGCCTGTATGAGCGCGATTGAGAATGTGAGTCGACGCTGGTTTCTCAAGGGCATGGCTGGTGCGGGGGCGCTTGTCCTCGGCACGATTTACGCCCCCGAAGCATTGTGGGGACACGCGTCCGACGATGTTCGTACTGACGCAGATAATGCCACACTTAATCCCAATGTGTTTGTGGGCGTCGAGACCGATGGAACTGTCTGGATTGTCGCGCATCGCTCGGAAATGGGCACCGTAATTCGCACGTCTCTGCCCATGGTCCTGGCTGACGAACTGGATGCCGACTGGAAGCGCGTGAAAATTGATCAGGCGATCGGAGATCCACGCTACGGCGATCAGAACACGGACGGTTCGCATTCCATCCGAAGCTTTTATGATGTGGTGCGCCTGTCCGGCGCTACCGCCCGGCTCATGCTTATTCGGGCCGCGGCTCAGCAGTGGGGAGTGCCTGCAACTGACTGTCACACTGACCTGCATCAAGTGGTTCATGCTTCATCCGGTCGCCGCCTGGGATATGGCGAACTGGCGACGGCAGCCTCAAAGCTTCCCGTTCCGAAGAAGGACGAAGTTCAACTGAAATCGAAGAGTGCATGGCGCTACATCGGCAAGGGAATGACCAGCTACGACCTGACCGATCTGGTCACGGGCAAGGCAGTTTATGGCATGGACGCTCATCTCGACGGCATGTTGTATGCATCGATTGAGCATCCGCCAGTACTGGGGGGCAAAATCAAGTCGGTCGATAATACCGACGCTCTGAAAGTGGCCGGGGTATCCCAAACGGTGGTCATCGACGCTTTCAAGCCACCGCCTGCCTTCCAGCCTTGGGCGGCGTTGCAGTGTTGGCCGACAGCACCTGGGCCGCATTTCAGGGCCGCAAGAAGTTGAAGATTGAGTGGGACAACGGCCCCAATGAAACCTACGATTCGGATCAGTACAAAAAAGAGTTGCAGGAAACTGCCCGCAAGCCTGCAAAAGTGATTCGCAGTCAGGGGGATGTGGACCGGGCATTCACCCCGACGGCCACCACTTTTGAAGCCGAGTACTACGTTCCGCTTCTCGCCCACGCCCCGATGGAGCCGATGGTTGCGCTCGCCGAGTTCAAGGACGGTAAGGTTCACGCATGGGCGCCGACGCAGAATCCGCAGGCCGTGCAGGCGATCGTCTCGAGTGAGCTCGGGATTCGCAAAGAGGACGTGATCTGCCACGTTACATTTTTGGGCGGCGGGTTTGGAAGGAAATCAAAGCCGGACTACGTGGCTGAAGCGGCGGTCCTGTCCCACAAGGTTGGCCGTCCGGTGAAAGTTGTCTGGACACGTGAGGACGATATCCAGTTCGATTACTACAATGCGGTTGCGGCGATGTACATGAAGGCGGCGTTGGGTTCGAACGGCCGACCGGTGGCTTGGCTGCAACGCTCAGTGTTTCCTCCGATAACGTCCATATTCGACGTCAATGCAGTGTACGGGGATCCAGGCCATTTGCAGCAAGGCTGGACAGACATGCCGTACGACATTCCGAACCTTCGCATCGAGAATGGCCCGGCGAAGGCGCATGTTCGCATTGGCTGGCTGCGCTCGGTGGCGAACATATATCACGCCTTCGCGGTACAAACCTTCACGGATGAACTGGCTCATCGCGCCAAACGTGATCCAGCTGACTACCTGCTTGATCTGATCGGCCAACCTCGCACGCTGAATTTCACTGGTGTCGACTATCCAAATTATGGTGCAGCCTACGACGCGTACCCGTGGGAGACGGGCCGTCTGCGGCGCGTGACGGAGATGGTTATTGAGAAGTCCGGGTGGGGAAAACGTAAGCTGGGCAAGGGAGCCGGCTTGGGCATTGCGGCCCATCGCAGCTTTCTCACTTATGTTGCGACGGTGGTGGAAGTGGAGGTGAACGATGACGGAGACATTCGAATTCCACGCGTCGACACCGTGGTAGATGCCGGGTTGGTGGTGAATCCGGAGGTCACGAAAGCACAGTTCGAAGGTGCGGCCGTGTTCGGAACCAGTGTGGCCCGAAGCGGAGAAATCACAGCCAAGGGCGGGGTGATCGAGCAGTCGAATTTCGACAGCTACCCCGTTGCGCGCATAAACGAGGCGCCATATCAGACCAATGTCTACCTGGTTGAGAGCGATGCGCCGCCGGCGGGTGTCGGTGAACCCGGCGTTCCGCCATTTATTCCGGCGCTCTGCAATGCCATCTACGCCGCGACTGGAAAACGGATTCGTGAGCTGCCGCTCTCACGCACCGACTTGGGGAAGCAATCTTGATGCAGAATATCGGACTACGATATCTACCGCCTCAGTCCGAGTCGACGCTTTCCTATCCTAGCCACTGCGGGTTCTGGTAGGTGCCGTCGAAGTGGTGGCTGGTTTTATACATTTCAAACTCGCCTGATTGGGCCGCCTTCGCGGTTTTTGCTAATAGTGCGGCCACCTCTTCTTTTCCCATCGGCTGAAAACTGCGCGCCGCATCCAGGGCTTGCTGCAGGATCTTAAGGGAATCGCATCCCGTGATGACCACGCTGGTCGGCAGGTTCATGGAGTAATGCAGGCACTCGACCGCGGTCACAGTTTTGCTCTGAAGAATGAACGGATCGCCCATAGGCTTCATGCCTAGCACTCCGATGTTTTGCTTCTGTAAAACGGGAAGCACCTTGGCCTCGAAGCTGTTGAAATGGTGGTCCATCACGTTAAGGGGCATCTGCACTGAGTCAAATGTGAATTGATTGGCGGAGGCGGTAGCCAGCATCTTCAAATGGATGTCGGGACTCTTATGGCCGGTGAATCCGATGTAGCGGACTTTCCCGGCTTTCTTCGCTTCCAGCACGGCTTCAAGGGCGCCCCCGCTGGCGAAAATGCGGTCCGGGTCGTTATCGCGAATGACCTCGTGAAACTGCAGCAGATCGATCCGGTCGGTCTGCAGATGCTTCAATGAATCATTGATCTGGCTGACCGCGGTCGCCTTGTTCCGACCATCGATCTTTGTCATCAGGAACGCTTTATGCCGATAGCCGTCGCGCAGCGCTTTACCCATACGGAGTTCACTCTCTCCGCCGTTGTAATCCCAGCAGTTGTCGAGGAAGTTGATGCCCTGGTCGATGGCCATGTCCGCACGATGCGGATGCTTTCCTCTTCACTCACTCCGGGCCTGCCCAGGTGATAACCACCAATGCCAACCATCGAGACTTTCTCGCCTGTGTGCCCGAGGGTTCGCATAGGTACGCCGTTCTTTGTGTCAGCCGCCCAAGCTTCGTTGCCGATTCGGGCGCTTATCATGGTTGCCGCCGCAACACCTAGGAATCTTCGTCTCGTAGTCATTGTCCTCACCTCGCCGGTAGATTTTCTCGAATAATAGGGCTGACTTACAACCATGAGGATCGTCCAGGGAGCCGATCCCCGAAAGGACGTTTTCATTTGGGCTGCTTAGAAAATGTGTGGATGTATGTTACAAGCGAATTGATCTGTGCCTCTGACAACCTGCCTTGGAATGGAGGCATGTTGCCTTTTCCGTTGGCGATAACTTCGTGTAGCTGTGCATCGGTCTGGCTCTGAACGGCCGCGGAATCCAGGTGAGGAGCGTTCAGACTCGTTCCAACCGCTGTGGGAGTGCCATTTTGACCATGGCAAGACGCACAAGTGCTCTTGAACAGAGTGCGTGCGGTTTGGCCCTGTGGCGCCGCTAAGGCTGTGGCCGCTTGAAGCACAACCAATAGCGTCACGAATGCAAATACCGTCGTGTAACCAATCGTGCTGCTTCTAGATTTCTCGGGGATACTGGTCATCAAAATTGACCTCCTCACCTGTTTAAGGCACTTGAAGTTCCATTCCTGAGCCACCGCTAGGATGCGGAAACAAAGGAGAATGCATGCTCGCCAAACGGAGCCCGGTCAGGATCTCGACAGCGTGTCCCGCAATCGACACAACAGCCTCACGCGTACGTTATGGTCGGTTAGGAAATTGCGCGCCGGAGTAGCAGTTGTGCACCTGTCGGCCAACAAAAAGTTTGGAGAGAATCTTGCAATAGTTTACGCAGTGGAAAGGGTGATTGGACATTCATCATGAATCAAATTGATGCAGGTAATGTGACGCTTGGATTCGTTGGGGTCGGCGCGATGGGTAGTCGCATCGTTCGACGACTGCTGGCAAATGGCTACAAAGTAGCCGTCTACGACGTTAATCACGCAAATGCCGATGCGTTGGTCGGCGACGGAGCTACCGTGTCGGACAGTCTTGCAGCTCTGGCAAGCACAGCTAAAATCATCTTGTCATGCCTGACTGACGACGCAGCAGTGCGAATGGCGTACCTCGGGCCTGACGGAATTCTTGCTCATGCTGCCCCGGGTACGGTTGTTCTCGAAATGAGTACGATACGTCCGCGGACCAGTCGCGAAGTGGCTCGCGAGGGCGCAGATCGCGGCATCAGCGTCCTGGACGTTGCGATTTCTGGCAGCACTCCTGCTGTGGAACAGGGCATCGTGACGCTGCTTGCTGGTGGCGAGCCGAGAGTCTTTGCAGCGGTCGAGCCCATCTTCAAGACGATTGCCAAACAGTACTTCCACCTTGGTCCAAGCGGGTCTGGCACATCCGCAAAGCTGGTTGTCAACACGCTGCTCGCGGTCGGTATGCAGGCGATCGCGGAAGCCTGCGCGTTGGGCAAAAAAGAAGGGCTGGATCGTGACCTACTTCTGGCGGTCCTGGCTAAGACTGCAGTCGTGGCTCCGGCCCACGTAGGTAAGCTACCCCGAGCAGCGCGCAATGACTACAGTCCGCAATTTCCCTTGCGCCTCATGAACAAAGACTTGGGCTTGATTCTCGAAGCCGCTTCGAACTTGAACCTCGAGTTGCCGGCGACCAAGGCGGCTTTCCAGGTTAATTCCGAAGCACTGGCACTTGGCCCTGAACAGGATTTTTCAATCGTGATCCGGGAAATGGAATCCCGAGCGCAAATGGACGCTGTGGAAGCAGTGAAGCGCTAAATCAAAATAAGGGAGAAAAGCAATGCAGAAACGAATTATGTATCTGATCATGTTGTTCTTATCGCTGGCCATTTCCACTTCAGCTCTCGCAGCGGATCAGGAAAAAGACGTGAATCGCTTAGAGAACAGCGGTATGGTGTTGAAAGAAATTCTCGATGTCCCCGACGACATTCCCCAGGACCTGCTCGACAAGGCAGATTGTGTGGTCGTTTTTCCGTCCGTATTGAAGGCCGCTTTCATTGTTGGGGGCAGCTACGGACGAGGGGCAATGTCCTGTCGCCAGGGAGACGATTTCAGAGGATCGTGGGGAACTCCTACGATGATGGCTCTCGAAGGCGGCAGCTTTGGGTTCCAAATAGGTGGCGAGGCAACAGACTTTGTGTTGTTGGTAATGAACGAGCGCGGTGCGAGCGGAATTCTCGCCAGCAAAGTCAAGCTTGGAGGAGATGCGTCGGCTGCGGCAGGCCCTGTCGGCCGCACTGCTTCGGCAGAAACGGACGCCACTTTGCGGGCGGACATCCTGAGCTATTCTCGGGCCCGCGGTGCGTTCGTAGGGATCTCACTCGAGGGATCAACCATTCGCCCCGATAAGGGTGCCAACAAACAGATCTACGGACGGGAAATTCCCGCGAGAGAAATCGCGCTGTCTGGGCATGTGGCGGTTCCATCGGCGGCTGAAAAAATGGTTTCGACCCTGGACTCCAGGACTCCAAGACATAAGTCCTGAACCGGGTGGGAAAACCAAGTTGGGCAGGTCTTCGTGTGTAACACTCACGTTCGATGAGGGCTATTGCACTTGCGACAGCGAGTTCGGCATGCTTGGCCTCACCGTGTCCGGAGAGTCTTGGCGAGAAGCTCGGGAAATCCCCAGCTTCTGCATTTTATGAATCAGGGTAGTGCGCTTCAGACCAAGCTTCGTGGCTGCTCCCTTTGGGCCGCCGATGACCCAACCAACCGATTCAAGTGTACGTAGAATCAGAATGCGCTCGGAGTCCTTTAGAGTGGTTCCGGCCGGAGAAGGAATCGCCAGGGCTGAAGAAGTTGGGGTACGCAAAGTTTGTCCCGCCGGCAAAGGATTGGGAAGCACACCGTCGTTGGAAAGAATCACGGCCCGTTCGATCAGGTTCTGTAGTTCGCGAATATTGCCTGGCCATTGGTACGACGTCAGCGCAGACATCGTGGTCGGAGGAATGTGCTCGATCTGGCGGCTCATCCGGCGGCCATAGATATCGACAAAGTGGGCCACGAGTTCCGGGATGTCTTCGGGGCGTTCGCGCAAAGGCGGCAACAGGACCGGAAATACATTCAGACGGTAGTAGAGATCGCTGCGAAACTCACCCTGGTTAGCCATGTCCATCAGATTACGATTTGTGGCAGCCACCAGCCGAACGTCTACCTGATGAGTGCGAGTGCTACCCAAGCGCTCGAACTCCTGTTCCTGCAGAACGCGCAACAACTTGGGCTGCAACGCCGGGGGAATATCTCCTACCTCATCCAGGAAAAGCGTGCCTTTGTCGGCTAGTTCGAAACGGCCAATTTTTTGCACGATGGCTCCAGTGAATGCGCCCTTCTCGTGGCCAAAGAGTTCACTCTCCAGCAGGTCCAGCGGAATGGCAGCGCAATTCAGCCTTACGAAGGGTCGGCCGCACCGCGAGCTGAGGTTGTGGATCGCGTGAGCGATCAGCTCTTTGCCGGTGCCGGTTTCTCCCTGGATAAGAACGGTGGAATCCGTAGGCGCAACCCGTTCGACTTGTTCGAGCACCGATTCCAGAGCAGGACTACTGCCTATGATTTGCTCGAATCTGCGGTCATAAGACGCTTGATCACAGCTCGCGAATCTTTGGAAAGTTCCCACAGACAACCTCCTGGCGCGCACGCGCTTGTTGTTGGGCTCAATCCGCCAGAGCCGCTCGAACACTCTCGATCAGGACCTCATCGTCAAACGGTTTGGCCAGAAATTCCACTGCGCCTGCTCTAAGCGCCTGCATACGCATTTTTGTGTCGCCATGCGCCGTGATGAAGATGGTCGGAATTCTGTAGTGTTGAGCATTCAGTTTGGCCTGCAGTTCCAGACCGGACATTCCCGGCATGCGAATATCCGCGATCAGGCATGCAGTCTGCTGCGGCTGTCCGGACCGTAGGAATTCTTCCGCTGACGCAAACGCCTGGGACGGCAATCCGACAGATTTCAACATGCCCTGTAACGCACTCCGCATCAACTCATCGTCATCAACAATCGCGACCATTTTTGCGCTCTCCTGACCAGCCATAGTTGCAAGATATCGTTCTGCCGAGGACAACGCAATCACACCTTGGTATGAAGGCCATAATACCGGACTAAATCGTGGAGGCGGGGTTGGGGATCATTCATGAACCTCGATTTTGGTGGGAAGGGTGAGGTGAAAACTTGCACCACGGGGAGAGTTGTCGGAAGCCCAAAGTTGGCCGCCGTGTGATTCCACGATGGATCGGCTGATGCGAAGTCCCATGCCGGTGCCGTGAGGTTTGGTGGTAAAGAAAGCATTGAAGATCTGGTCCGCCTGCTGCGGCGGGAGCCCCACGCCGGTATCGCTGACCGAGATCATGAGTTTGTCGTCTTCGGCCTGGCGCGAGCGGATGATCAAGTCCCGCGTTCCATTTGCATCCTTCATCGCATCGATGCCGTTGGTCATGAGATTCATCAGGACCTGTTGCAACTGGACGCGGTCAGCCATGACTCGTGGGAGATCTGCCAGTTCCACACGAACTGACACCGCGTACCGCGTCGCTTCGCTACGCAGGAGGACGACCATCTCCCGAATGACTTCGTTTACATCAACCAGGTCCCGTTGTTGGGTCCCTTTCTTGAAGAGCTGGCGGACACGGCTGATGATCTCTGCGGCACGAGTGGCGTCTTTAATTGTTCTCGATGCAGCCTCGCGGGCCTCCGCCACATCAGGTGGATTGCGCATAAGCCACCGCAAGCAGGTGTTGGCGTCGGTCACGGCGGCGGCGATAGGCTGATTTACTTCGTGCGCCAGGGAAGCAGTCAGCTCTCCCATACTGGTCACCCGGCTGACGCGAGAGAGATCCGAGTTCGCCTGACGCAAGGCCTCTTCGGCGCGGTTGCGGGAATCCTCAACGCGTCGTTTTATTTCTATTAACATGCCGATGAGCAAAGTCGTCAACAGAAATACTGCAAAACGGAAGAAGACCGCCGGCTCGACGGCTGGCGGTGTTGTCCTATGCAGAAATAAGGAACTGAAAGCAACGGCAGAAAGACCAATCGATAACAGTCCCGGGCCCAATCCTCCGAAGAGGCTGCTCACCGCAACAGCCAGAAAAAAGCATGACGCGGGCGCATCGATAGGCCATGCCACGGCCAACGCGACGCCACAGGAAATCGCCGCCAGACCGTAACGTTGAAGTTTAGAGAGCACGTTCATTCGCGATCAGTCTGGAGTCCATGGCTACTGCTCTCCGATGATTGCTCAAGCTTCGCCGCCATTCTCACTAATTCAGCCAGCGATTCAGCCTGCATCTTTCGCATCACTTGTCCGCGTTGGATCTTTACGGTGACTTCACTGGTTCCGAGTTCAAAAGCTATTTGTTTATTCAGCATGCCGGAAACCACCAAGCCCATGACCTCGCGCTCGCGTGTGGTCAGTGACTCGTAGCGCTTTTTCAATTCGGCAAGCTCATTCTCTTGCTGGCGTCTCACCCGGTCGCGGTCCAGAGCCTGGTAAATCGCATCGAGCAAATCCTGATCCCGGAATGGCTTAGTTAAGAACTCCACCGCGCCGGATTTCATGGCCTTGACCGTCATTGGGATGTCCCCATGACCGGTGATGAAGATAATGGGAATGTGAACACCCGCATTCGCCAACTCGCGCTGAAAGTCCAGACCGTTGACTCCGGGAAGTCTCACATCCAGAACGAGGCAACTGGGCGCGTCCGGGCGACGGCTGCGCATGAACTCTTGCGGCGTCGGGAAGGTCTCAGAACGCAAGCCAACCGATTTCAACATTCCTTGGATGGAGGCGCGCACCAAGTCATCGTCATCGACGACGAACACGGTGGGAGCGGCTGCGGTCGTCATTCAGGCGGCCTCGATCCGGCTGGGAGATTGGGATCCTCACTGTCGGTATGGGCGAATCTCTCAATGGAGGTGGCAGGCCTAGGGATGTTGCCGATTGGCTCGGTTGAAATGATTGGTGCAGGCATCGTCATACCTACTGCGTTTCTCATGCATGATCCCAGATATCATAACGCAGTGTCATCAGCACTGAAATCTGAAGTCGGGTGCTTATCAGATGACGGCTTCTTCGGCCAGCAGATGCTGCAATGTGGAGGGGAGTTCATCTGTGTTGACGCAGCTTTCTGTCGATGAGAGCGAGCTGTCAGTCTGGTTATCACACTGCAAGATTATGGGAACGCTTGGGCAAATGTTCCTTAAGCTTTGCGCCACGTCAAACTTAGCGTGTTCTTTGACTCGGCTATCAAGCACGACGGCATCTACTTGACCCAGGATGTATAGCATGGCGACTGCCAGTGTGGCGCTATTGGCACTGACGACCTCGCATCCTGTTTTTTTAATTGTGTCTAAAACCGAATTGTTACGGGTCGCGCGGTCGAAGATGTAGAGGATAGTGTGCCGGTGGTTCATTGTTTTTCTCCTTTCTGCTGTCTGGCAGCCTTTTCGCGAGCGGGCCCGGGTCCTTGAAGCCGGGCCCCTGACGAAAGAATTCCGAGCGGCCGACTTAGTTCGCTCCACCAGCCTCGGAACCGGTAATTGGTTCCTGGTTACCTACAACCACTTGCCGCCGGTCCTGAGCAATTTCCTTCTCTAATCGATTCGAGTAAAGAAACTCGTGGCCGGTCGGCTCTCCGGGATAAAACCACTTCAGCAAGAGGTCTGGTTTGCTGGCTCCCTGTTCTGCTAAGACAAGCGTGGTGTCGTCAGATGTCTCATTAGCCTCGGTTGGGATTGCCTGAATAGTGGCATACAAATGGGTTCCATCCGCATTGAATATCTGCACCACATTCAGATCAAAGGTGTCAGGCCTTTTGAACAAATAGGTCCCGGCCGAGAGTACTAGTCCGGGGACCTGGACAGGTTGATTGAAGGTGATCTTTGTTAATTGATCTGCCTCGCTGGCGTGAGCCGCGAGTTCGAAGAACAGAGTAAAAGCAATCATCAATCCGATCGCGATATAAGTCCTATGGATTTTCATTTTGGCTCATCTCCTTCAAATGATTTTTGTTTCTTGCGCTTTGGGTAAAGGCAAGGCAGATGCCAAACCTGGGGCGGAATATGTTTTTCTCCGGAAGGGGCTCATTCTGGAGACTTAAGTTGGCTAGCGAGTCTGCACTGTCGAGCGGTCGGAAGTCTCGGAAGTGTCCGTGCCAGCACGGACGTGTTCGCATATCGTCTCGTGTCGATAACTCTACATTCGTGTGATGAGCGTGGTTGTTTGAGTCAAAGGTAAGCGTCCACGCATGGATTCGGCCAAATACCGACGCGCTATCCTCCTGCCGACACTCGGGACAGTTAACGTTGCTTTGTATCGCAACCCGATACCTTTTGAAAACTGAGGCTTAGGGATAAACCAGTCTTTGGAAATCTGCATGCAATTACTCGGGAAGACGTAGCTACTGAGAGTCGGGCCACAGAGTGGTGTCCCCTCGATACGCTCTGGTGGCAGAGTCAGCGGCTACGTCAAAGATCGTGGTGTCACAGGATCGGAAGAGCGACCTAGAAGGAAAGGAATCGTCATGGCGAATCAAATGATGAAAAAGTGCGCGCACATACCGTGCCTGTGCGATGTTCCAATTGGAGAAGAGTACTGCGGCGAGAGCTGTCGTAACGCGGGAAGCGAAGATGTGGAAATCGCCTGTCAGTGCGATCACACAGCATGCCCGTTCATGTTTCGGCAGTCAGTGCCAATCAGTGTGGCAGAACTGCCCAATTGATAACGAGGAATTGTGCTGGAACGACGGAGAGGGCTGCTGGCCAGTCAATGTGCTCTGAAGCCGTGATGCAGGCCAGCAGCGAGGGGAATTGATTATGAAATTTCTAAAACAATGTTTGTCGTTTGTTCTTTCTTATTGTCTGTTGTCAACGACCATGCCGGCGGGATTCGCCGACCAGGGAGTCCAACCTGCGTCGCAAACTCCGGTTCAGGCCGCACAACAAACCCCGGAACAGCTGCAGCAACTCGTAGCGCCAATCGCGTTATATCCAGATGCGCTGGTGGCACAGATCCTTGCGGCAGCTACCTATCCCGACGAAGTTGTAGAAGCGGATCGGTGGCTGCAGCAGCATACCGATCTCAAGGGTGAGCAACTCGGTAAAGAAGTCGATAAGCAGCCCTGGGATCCCAGTGTTAAGGCCCTTACCGAGTTTCCTTCGGTGCTGGCCAACATGGACAAGAATCTTTCCTGGACGTCGTCGCTCGGCGATGCTTACGTCAACCAACAGCAGGACGTGATGAACGCTGTTCAGGTAATGCGTGACCGCGCGGAGAAGGCGGGGAACCTGAAGAGCACATCGCAGGAGAAGGTAAGCAACAAGGGGCAAACCATCGTGATCGAACCTGCCGACCCGGAGGTTGTTTACGTCCCTGAGTATGATCCATGGCTCGTCTATGGAGATCCGATCGGGATCTGGCCCGGCTGGTATTGGTATCCAGGGCTTTATCTTGGGGTTCCGGGAATTGCGTTTGGCTTTGGCTTTGGAGTCGGCCTCTTTGGCGGGTTCGGTTGGGGCTGGCACCACTGGGGATACGATTGGCATCACCACGATATTCGTTTCGACCACCACCACTACGAGTCCCACAGCAGAATTTTCGTCAATCGCAACCACGTCAATGCTGCGAGAGGTGGCTTTAATCGCGGTGGCGGATTTCATGGCGCCACACCCGCGAGAGGATTCGCGGGTGGACAGCATGGATTCGCTGGCACCCATTCCGGAGCCTTTAGCGGCTTCAATCATGGAGGAGTGGCAAGAGGCTTCTCCGCTCGCGGCCAGTCGAGCTTCGGTGGCGGCTTCCATGGCGGTGGAGGCTTCCACGGCGGCGGCGGACGGCGGTAATTCGGTCCAACTAACACAACCGAGATTGATGATACGGAGAACAAACCATGAGCACAAACCATATAACGCTTGAAACGACCGAAACGTTTATCGTGAGACTTGCCTACGGGTTCGCATCCGTGGTCCTTCTTCTGCTCTTTCTGATTGTTGTGGGCTTCGCCTCAACGAGCTTTGCTCAGGAATCAAAACCGAGAACGTTCTCGTCTCCAGGCGAAGCTAGTGACGCGCTCTTTCAGGCTGCACAAAAAGACGATGAGCCGGCTCTGGAAGCGATCCTGGGATCAGGAAAGGAAGTCGCTTCGTCGAGCGACGAAGTCGAGGACAAGCTCGAACGCGAGCAGTTCTGCAAGAAATATCAGGAGATGCACCGTTTAGTCCGAGAACCCGACGGAAGCACGGTTCTGTACATCGGCGCAGAAAACTGGCCGTTCCCCATCCCGCTCGTCTCCGAGAGTGGTGAATGGCATTTCGATTCTGACCGTGGCAAGCAGGAGATCCTTTTCCGCAGAATCGGAGAAAACGAGACTACGGCAATTGAAGTATGCGAGGAATTCGCTCTGGCAAAGACAGAAGGCGACCAAGCGAGGGAGGCTAAGACAGTTAGCCAAGACCCGATCACACGGTTCGCCCAAAGCCTCGTCACAGTCGGAACTGCGAATGCTCCCTCTACCCAGGGCACGGAGTCACAACCTTTCCACGGGTATTATTTTCGACGAGTGCAGAGAGAATCCGCGGTCGCTGGCGGCATAAAGAAGGGACTGGTTTTGGTGGCGTATCCGGCGGACTACCGGTCGTCTGGGGTCAAGACCTTCATTGTCACTCGGAAGGGTATTGTTTTCGAGAAGGATCTCGGGCCCGACACGGCGATGGTCGCGCCAAGTATAAGCGCGCGCAGTTCGGGTTGGCGCACAGCGGAGTGAAGCGTGATGATTCGGAATGTTACCAAAAGCTGGAAAACATTTCAGTCAATTGCAACCGGCGGTCATCTAAAACATTATTAAGTGAACGTATTGGAGAATGAAAATGAGCGACTCAAAAACAAATCTGTCAGCTGCGAACAGCGGAACTATCTCACTCGGCGGTGAGTTCACCGTCAATCGCCTTGGCTTCGGGGCCATGCGCCTTACCGGTGAAGGAATTTGGGGTCCACCGAAGGATCATGCGGCAGCAATCGCTGTTCTTCGCCGCGCCGTCGAGCTTGGCGTCAACTTTATCGACACCGCTGATTCGTACGGTCCTTATGTCAGCGAAGAATTGATCGCTGAAGCGCTGACGCCCTACCCAAGAGACCTTGTGATCGCGACAAAAGGTGGATGGAATCGTCCGGGGCCGAACCAGTGGACTCACGATGCCACACCGGCGCACTTGCGCGAGGCGGTGGAAGGCAGCCTGAAGAGGCTGCGCCTCGAGCGAATCGACGTCTATCAGTTGCACGTGCCTGATCCGGTCGTGCCTCTCGTCGCGTCGATGGAAACCCTTGCGAACATGCAATCCGAAGGCAAAATCCGCTTGATTGGCTTGTCCAATGTCACCGTGGAACACATCGAGCGAGCGCGGAAAATCGTGCCAATCGTATCGGTGCAGAACCGGTACAGTTTTGCCGATCGTGAATGGGACAACGTCGTGGATTATTGCGACAGTAATGGGATCGCGTTTATCCCTTGGTTCCCGCTGGGAGCGGGGACCGTCGAGGGCCGGCTTTTGGAACGAATTGCCAAGGCGCACCAAGTTAAATCAATTCACGTTGCGTTAGCGTGGCTGCTGAAGCGTTCTCCGACTATGCTGCCCATCCCCGGAACTTCCTCGATTGCGCATCTTGAGGAGAACGTGCAGGCAGCAGCTCTGCAACTGACTGAGGAAGAATACGTGGAGTTGACAGGGGTTGCTGAGCTGGTTTCGTGACAGGAGCCCCAAAGTACGAAGTGAGAGAGGACCAAATGCATAGTTAGGACCAATGAGGGAGGAAGGCATGAAGGTCGGAATTATTGGAGCGGGTGCGGTGGGCTGCGCGTGCGCGGAGCAACAAGGCTTGCAGCGCAGCGCCGAGACGATTAAGGCGGCGCTATCTCGCCTCAGTTTCAAGGGATCTTCGCATAGAACAGATTGAGGCATGTTTCTGGAAGAAAAGTTGCAAGACAAAAACTGTCGTACAGAGTGGAGCTGTTTTGTGGAGTCGTCGCTGACGCATCACAAGACGAGCGACTGCGCACACATCGCGCTGGTCATAGCGGCGATGATACTTCTGGAAACTTTTGCGTGGGCGCAGAACGTTTCGTTACCGGACCCGCCGTCGGTGCGAACGACGAATCACGTTGTATCCTTCACGCTGCATGCTGTGAACGAAAACGGTCGAGATGCTTTCGCTTTCAATGGCCAGACGGTTGCTCCAGTCATCCGCGCTTCCCCCGGTGACGTTCTCAAAATCACGTACATCAACGATCTCCCTTCCAAGTCTCCCGAGAGTTGTGCAGTGAACCCCTGCATGGACATGACGAACTTGCACTTTCATGGGCTCAGCGTCTCGCCCGATTCGCCGCAGGATGACGTGCTCACAACGCTGGCCAAGCCGGGTCAGAAGCTGCACTACTCGGTTCGTATTCCGAGCGATCATCCGCCGGGATTGTTCTGGTACCACACTCACCCTCATGGGGAGAGCCACCGACAGGTTTTGGACGGAATGTCGGGAGCAATAGTCATTGAGGGAATGGAACGTTATTACCCTGAAGTCGAGCGACTCCGTGAGCGAGTTATTGTTGTGCGCGGCCGCTCCATCGAGCACGATCCGAATGCCGCCGCGCTCAGGCGCGAAGTTGAAATCCCATCCAAGAGATGCGGAGGAGAAGCCGAAAATGTTGAGGAGATCTTTACCGTAAACGGAGCGCTTCGACCGAGAATCGAGATCGCGCCTAGAGAGCGGCAGTTCTGGCGTATCGTGAACGCTTCAGCAGACCGCTATTTGGACTTGCAACTGGATGGACAAAGTTTCGAAATCGTGGCGCTTGACGGGATGCCGCTTGCCTACCGCGATCCCAAACACCCGACTCGGGTCACCGATCACTTGCTGGTTGCGCCTGCGGGCCGGCTCGAAGCAATCGTCACCGGGCCTCCCCCTGGTACACGTACAGCCCTGCGTACGCTTTGCGTAGATACGGGCCCAGTGGGGGATCCCAACCCGGAGATGGTGCTCGCAGATCTGGTCCCCACCTCAGGCCAAGCGAATGAAACGCGGGGTCGAGCGCACGGAGTCGACCATCGACCACCGGTTTACAAGCTGATTGACGTTGAGCCGTTGAAGAAGACTGCACCGGATTTCATTGTCACCTTTACCGAGGACAAGAACGGCTTTTACATCAACGGGAGCAAATTTGCGGCGGATGCGAGTCCGATGACAAGTGTTCGTGTCGGTACATATCAGCATTGGCGTATTGTCAACGCAACTGCCGAACTACATCCTTTCCACATTCACCAGGTTCACTTCCTGGCTTATGCACAAAATGCCGTGCCGCTCCCAGTTGCGGCGTGGATGGATACCGTGAATGTTCCGTATGGCGGCTCCGTTGATGTCATCCTGGACTTTACCGACCCCGTCATCAAAGGTATGTCGGTATTTCACTGCCATCTGCTGAATCACGAGGACAAGGGGATGATGGCCAAGATCCTGTTCAAGTAGTCGGAGTCGCAATGCTCCCTGCAAGACACATGGATGACCGATTCGGGGCTTCCTTGGCGACTTCCCCGTCAAGAGCAGAGCTAGCCGCTGAAAAACTTAGACGGACGTACCCAGTGCGATCCTGACGACCGCTGAGACCGTAACAATGGAGGGTGCGGCTACACTGGACTTTTCCCACCTGATGAACCAATCTCATGCGGCCGATGGGGAGGACGACGCCACGTCGGTGGGTAGTGTGAACTGAAATGTCGCGCCACGCCCCGGATTGGCACACGCCCACAAGGAGCCTCCGTGAGACTCGATAATCCTCCGACTGATGGACAGACCCATGCCGGTGCCCTGCACCTTGGTGGTGAAGAAAGCATCGAAGATGCGATCAATTTCCCCCACAGGGAGGCCGACTCCTGAATCACTCACCGAAACGAGCAGTTGAGCATCGCGGGTCCTTTTCGACGTGATCGTCAGGTCACCGTTCGCATCTTTCATCGCTTCGATGCCATTGAGGATCAGGTTCATTAAGACCTGCTGCAGCTGTACGCGATCCGCTGCGATTCGGGGAAGCCCGTAGTCGAGCTCGGTGTGGATTGAAATGGAATTCCGGTCCGCCTTGTCGTGCAGCAGAATAATCATTTCTCGAATGATTTCGTTAATATCAAGCAGTTCCCGGTCCGATGTACCTCGTGTGTAAAGCGAGCGAACCCGGTCGATAACCTCGGCGGCGCGAGTTCCGTCATGGATCATTCTTAATGCTGCCTCGCAACCCTCAGCAACATCAGGAGTATCGCGCCGCAGCCACCGCACACAGGTTTTGGCGTCCGTCAGGGCGGCGGCGATTGGCTGTTTGATCTCATGAGCCAGTGAGGCAGCTAATTCTCCCATCATGCTCACGCGGTTCACGTGGGCGAGATCGGCCTGCGTCCGGCGCAGAGCCTCTTCGGCTTGTTTGCGTTCGGTGATGTCGGTGGAGCTGCCAACGAATTGCACCAGATCTCCGGAAGCGTTCAGAACAGGATGTCCGACACTGCGGAGGTACCTTACGGCGCCATCTGGAAGAAGAATTCGGTATTCAACTTCGTAATCTGACTTTTCGCTTATTGCTCGATCGATTCCTTGTTGCCGCCCATCTCGATCGTCTGGATGAATACGCTCCAAACGTTTGTCCCAAGCCGAGATGCCCTCTTTCGGATCGAAGCCATACACGCGATACCATTCTTCGGATAGATGCGATGCGCGTCTTTCAGCTACTTCCCAGACCCAACTTCCCGTATGTGTGAGCTTCTGCGCTTCGACCAGATAACTCTCGCTCCGCCGCAATGCCTCTTGCGACCGGATGCGCTCGGTGACGTCGCGGACGGCAGCGGAGACAAGCGTACCCTGTTCCGTTTCCAGCGGACTCAGACTAATTTCCACGGGAAACTCTGTGCCGTCTTTCCGCCGTCCGTACAGTTGCAAGCCTTCACCCATCGGCCGTACCCGAGAGTGTGCGAAGAACTCCTTCCGGTGCTGGGGGTGTAGGCCCCGAAATCGTTCCGGCACCAAAATCTCAACCTCTTGCCCCAAGAGGTCGTCCCGCTGATACTCGAACAGCTTTTCGACTTGAGCATTGACCAACACGATCTTGCCCTGCCGATTCATGACGATCACTGCATCCGGAGCGGATTCCAAAAGCCCGCGAAATTTCTGCTCGGCTTGCATGCGCTCGGTGACGTCCATCACTGCTCCTACGAACTCTAAGGTGCCCGATTCATCGCCTAAGGAGTGAGCCACAACGTGGACATGTTTGGCAGAACCATCTGGCATGAGCAGGCGATATTCATTTTCAAAATTCTTTCCATCCTGCGTCGCGCGTTCAATTGTCTGTTTCACGAGCGCCACATCTTCCGGATGAACCCGTTGGAGGACGAGTTCCACGGTCGGTGTCGTCGTTCGGTCGTATTGGAAGACTCGAAAGGTTTCCTCTGACCAGATCATCTCACCAGTAGAGGGTTTCCAACCGAAACTGCCCGTGTGGCTGAGCCTTTGGGCTTCCGCCAAGTACGCCTCGCTTCGCTGCTGCTGCAGTTCAAAGATCTGGGCAGCGAAGTGCCTATCCACCCAGGACGTCAGCAGAGCCAACCCGAGGACGATAAAGGTGACGGCGACAATTCCTGCGATGCCGAGTGCGGAGATGCTTACGGCGTGAGACAGGTCAGCCGGCATGCCAGAGGACGTGAAACTGGCGGCGGCCATGCCGGTGTAATGCATGACAGGGATCGCAGCACCCATCACGACGGCTCCGGCTAACTTCTTCGGGGCGACCCCCATTTTCTCATCTCGGAAGTGAAAGGTAATCCACAGCGCGGCGAGAGAGATCAGAACCGCGAATGCGACGGACAGGACGACGAGAGAGGAATTAAATTGGCATATAGCCCGTAAGCGCATGGCGGCCATGCCGATGTAATGCATACCCGCAATACCCGCGCCCATCAGGACACTTCCGACGACCGCTTGAGACGCGCCCATTTTCTGTCGGCTTACCACGTACAGCGCAACGGCAGACGCGAGAATGGCCGCAAACAGTGACAGCAGAACGGTTGGCCAGTGGTAAGCCACGGGAATCGGCAGGATAAACGCGAGCATCCCAATGTAGTGCATTGACCAGATGCCTGTCCCCATCGCACAGGCGCCGCCCAGCACCCAAAACGCACGAGTCCAACCGCCCGCAGCCGTTACGCGACTTGCCAGGTCCAGAGCAGCGTACGACGCAAACACGGCGATGAACACCGAGAGCGCCACGAGCGCGTAGTTGTACGAGCCAATCAAGTTCATGGCAACCATGTGACTCGCTCAATCAGATCAACCGGTCTTGGGACACTGCCAATGGCTCGGTGGGTATCGTCATTGGCGCAGGCGTAGCCCATACTTACCGCCTTACACCAGCAAATTTAGCTCACCGCGGTGAAGATTAACAAGGCCTAGTTCGGACTTGAAATCCAACGGAGGGTTTACCTCTGCTACGCCGGCGAGGGCTTCACAGGCAGGTACCGCCGGTATCATGAAGAGTCGCCACTGGATGAACTTGGAAGTTGGCCCGTGAATCTCCGAAACGTGTCGCGTGATCGTGCGGGGTTTCTTTGATCGTCTTGCGATCTTAGCTCGATCCCGACAGCACGCCCTATTTCTCCGCACTCGTCTCGTTATCTGGCCGTGTGTTGAACTGTTGCACCCCGCTCGTCACTGGATCCGGAGTGCCGTTCGCCTGGGTTGAGCTCACCTTGTAGTAATACGTGGTCTCGGGCTGCAGATCGTTCATGCGCACGCGAAAAACCATGTCACTGTGACTTGGGTTGATTCTGTTCGGAGACACTGCTGTCAAGTCAAGGTGATTGGGATCTGTGCCGTAGTGCACGATGGCATAGTGCAGGATGGTGCCACCCGGATTGTTTGTCGTCCAGCGTATGAAGGCGAACGTTTCGGCGGCGGATTCCACCATCGGGGTGACGTCGACCTGGCCTCGGCTCGAACCGTCGCCCGCCAATGCCAGTCGTGGTTGAAAGTACAACAAGGTCATGGCAACAACGATGATCGCGATCGTGAGGTGTGATCCATTTGCTCTGGTCATTTGCAAATCTCCTGAATAGGTATTGCAAGAGCACGGCTCTTTCGTTTGTACAAAGATGAAAGACGGGGCGAACCAACAGGGTTCGCCCCAGGCAGTATTAGCGAACCAATGTCACGGCTTGAAGCCGTCGACGAGAGTCTGCAAGAAGGCAACAATGTCGTCTTCTTCCTCCGATGTCAAGCCAAGTTTACCGATCGTCAGGTTTTCGTTGTTGATGTCTTCCGGCTCCGGCCAGCAGGTCACCTTCTCGACGGTTCCCTTTGGACAATGGCCAGACAGTACGTGATAGGCGTACACATCACGCGTGTTGTAGAAGTGGACGACCTCCTTCAAGCTCGTGAGGTAGCCATTGTGCATGTAAGCTTTCACGAAGTCAGGGCGTGGCACCATGGCCGCGTTGCGCGCGGTTGAGGTTTGGAATTTGCCCTCGAATTGCGGCAATTGTACGCCCCAGCTCAAATTGGGAGGTGGGCCATAGTAGCCATCGAGGAATAATCCCATTCCCTCATCGGTGAAACCGAAGCCCAGCGGGTTGCCGGTAAATCCCCATTGGTCCGGCGTGTCCTCGGAATACCAGGGAAGCATGACATTCTTGGGGAGACCGAGGTTGTTGTAGGTGGTGTCGGTGAACAAAGGCTGCAGGCTTGCCGCTTGTCCCGTATCGCCTCCGCCCTTTTGGGTACTCGACCTTCCATCCAGGTGGCAGGTATTGCAGCCGCCTTTGCCGCGGAACAAGTCATAACCGTTCAGCTCTTGTGTGCTGAGGGTTGCGTTTCCCGCGAGATAGTAATCGAATTTCGAGGTGAAGGGGCTGACAGAGTCGGAAGACTCGTAAGCGGCAATGGCCTGGCCCCACTCATCGAAGTCTTTCGTGGCGAGAGTGCGGTCTTTGGGACTGAGCTTAAGCGGAGTCGGGTTTCCGTTAAGTACAGCAGCGCCTTTCGGGATGCTGCATATTTTCGCAACGTCCGAAGGCCAACTAATTTCCAGCGAGCCGACGCCAAAGACCTGCTCAAAGAAAAATTTGTACTTGCTCAGGGAGAGTTTCCACACCACGCAAGCAGGATCTGGATTGGCCATTTCTTCGGGATCCGATGGCGGGTCTTGTCCCTGCTCGGCTGCGGAATTCTGCAGTCGGTATCCCGTGGCCCGGCCATCCCAGAAGTTGCCCCCGTAGAAATCGGCTTGGCTCTGGTTGAAATGGAGAGGCGGGTAGTAAGTTGCGTAAACGTAACTGGTTGGGTTCCGCTTCGCAATCCGGTTATTTGGGTATGCCCCGTGAACCGTGATGGGGACCGATCCCGGGTTCGATCCGCCCGTGAATACGCTCAAGATCGACACGCCGTTTCCATAGCCCGCCATCGGGTCATGGCAATAGCTGCAGGCGAGGTTCTTGTTAACGGACATGTTGGGATCGAAGATCTCAAGCTCGCCCAGAGTCTCGACTTGGTGGTAGGGATCCAGTGTCCCCGACTTTGCCGCTTTCAGAGCCTGGGCTTCGAGCATGGCCTCTTCAGCCCGAATTCTAATAGCGTCTGGATCGTTCGCAATGATGCATTGAAGGTCAAGTCTGTGGCCACTCAGGATGCATTTGCCGTCAGACGGCGGAATCTGGAAGCCAGGTGGAAGTGAAAAATCAATTATTGGCGGTGGCGGAATAGCCTGTGCTGAGGAAGTTGTGGCTACCGTCAGAATAGCGAGTGCAGTCAAGCACACTTTCGCCAGACCTGCGAACATTTCGCAAGCGTTCAAATGACTCATAGTTCCTCCTTTACTACTTCATATGCATGAGGGGCGATCAACCGTAACGCTGAGCAGCGTCCCGAAAATCGGGATCACCCAAAAAGATACTTTGGTGGATGTGGCAAAAACTTCGTATCGGCTTCAGCACACCCGGGGGAGAAACGGCCCAAAACTTAACGCAAAGTCCAGGAGCCGGCAATACCGTCGTTACCCGATAACTTAACTGGTATTAACAGCGGAGTTAAAGCAATATGGTTCGAGAAGTTTCATGCGACTCATGGTTCCTCCTTACTACTTGATATCCGCAATGCTTCGCGGTGCGAAGATATGGGCAACTCAAGTGCCAAGACATTTCCAGAGGCATTGTGGAGTCATAGGGTTGACCTATTGAGGGTTGGAACAAAGACTCTTGACTGCTGTTGGACCGGTGAGCGCGCAGGCGGCGGCTATCGTGTCCACGATCGTCATCCGACTGGTAATCAATGCAGGCTCGCAAGAATCTCATAAATGCTTGTTCCAACCATAGTTAAAATCCACCCCATTACACCGATTGTGGTCGCACAGCTGATGACTTGGATTGTGGTGATCGCGCGGTTTGCATTTTTCGAGTTCACAAGATTTCTCCCGATCCCCGGAAAAGCATTTTTGAGGCCGTGCGGTCGGATGGAATATCACGACAATTTGCGGGTAGTCGAGTGGCCTGCGCGTGTCACTGGTTGACCGCTTACTGACGCCAGTGTCCAAATAATGACCTCTCTAACGAATAAGGGAAGGTTCAGATAGCAGATATGAAACACGATTAAAGCGGTGAAGATGATCAAGCCCTGACTGCGGCAGCAAGAGGGCTAACGCCGAGTTCTTGAAGTCGCCCGTGGGTCACTACGGGATTGGAAGGATGCAAGAGTCTGGCATTAACGCGTGGCAACGCGTCCAAAATCCAGACGCCGTGACGCCCTTAGTGTTGCCTGCGGCAATCCCAAGAGCGTCACGGAATTAATTGCAAAATGTGATGCCGCTCTGGGAGCCTGCAGACACCAGAGTCCATCCAAAGAACTAACTAGATGCATTCGCAAGTCGTGATTGTAAAATTCGTCTCGTCTCAGGCTACGGAATATATTGCCCCGATAGTCCTCTATAGTAGCTACTGCTGGTACGCTGATAAAAGCCCACAACGTTTTCGCTGTCATTGATTCCCATACCCCAGCTTCCCGCCGCCCGTGGAAAGCTGTATTTGGCATATCTCCCCTTATGACGCACTGCGATGTGCTGTTTGCCGGCGGAATCCGCCCAGGTATAGACAACGTCTCCGTGATTGTTGATGCCGCGAGGCTCACTGTCCGCCGCTCCGGGCACATCGACCTGCTGATAGGACGTACCCTGGTTTATATATGCGTGTCCCTTGAAAGCGGAATCCAGAGCATACAAAGTCACCAGGGTGCCCTTGCTCGTGATCCCTAGCGCCGCTGTGTACACCGCGCCCGGCACGTCAATGGTGGAGTATGTGTTGCTACGGAAAAGGAATCCGTGGGTGTTGTTCGCGGAATCCTGGTAAGCGCCGACGATCGCGCCGTTATCGTTGATCCCATACGCTTCTGACCCGAGCACGGCGAACGTTACGGAGAGGTCCGTGAATTGTCCGTCTTGGAAGACGAACGCTTGCGGTTGATTGCCGTTAATGTAATAGCCAACTACAGCGCCGCTCTTGTTGATCCCGAAACACTGGGTGGCGCTGCCATGCGGATGGTCGAGAATTGTGAGGTGGAGGTCAGACGTGAGGACGAATCCGTGCGCCACGAGATTCTTGTCGAGAAATCCACCGACCATAGTGCCAAGATTGTTAATGCCGTTGATCTGGGTTTCCTTTGCGCCAGTAATGTTTAGCATCGTGAACTGAAAACCTCCGAGCGGCTTTCGACGCACGACCGAATTCAAGGTCTGCGAGTACGCCGGGCGTGAAGCCGCGAAAAACGTCGATGCCACTGCGGCCAGAATCGCAACCCACAAAAGGTCTGCGGGGACGCGTATAAGCGAATTCTGTTTTTTCATATTGTCCTCGTCATCCAATTTCAGAACAACGCCCTCTCGTTTCAGTTCTATTGCTTTGACCCATAGACTTGCAGAGTGACTGCGGGCAGCGAGATCACTGGGTTACGGTGAAAACGCCGCGGCTGACGGCAACCCCGCCCGGAGTCATGATCACGATCTTTCCGGTCGTTGCGCCGGTGGGCACGGTTGCGGTGACCTCTGTGTCCGAGTTCACGGTGAAATCGGTCGCCGCCACTCCGCCAAACGTGACTTTTTTCGTCTGCGTCAGGCTGACTCCTTTAATCGTGACGGATGTTCCCACCGACCCGCTCGTTGGCGTGAAGCTGATGATCTGTGGGGTCACGCGGAATGTCTTGTTACTGGCCAGTTTGCCGCCCGGGGTTGTTACCGTCACCGAGCCAGTGGTCGCTCCGCTGGGAACTGTGGCTGTCAGGTAAGTGTCGGACGAGACCGTGAACTTCGCGGCGGTTCCATTGAAGGAGACGCTCTTTGTCCCCGTAAAGCCTTGGCCGAGGAATTCGATAGTCTTGCCAACCTTGCCGGAATGGGGGAGCAGTGCAACGAACGTCGGCAGGCGATCGTTCCAGCTATAGAACACGCCGCAATCGCCGACAACGCAGCCAATATCACCGGTACCGCCGATTAGGGTGTCTCCGTATACGATGCCGTTGGTGTGCTGGAGTGGAGTGACCGAGGGTGTATCTCCGGTAGTGAGGTCGAAGTTGTGCAGGACTGAGAACTGGCCCTTTGGAGAAATTTTGAAGGTTGTACCACAGCCATTCGGACAACCAGTACTCGCCTTTCCGCTGATACTGTTCGCGCCATAAAAGTTGCCGTCAGAAGCCTGCACCAAACCACCGTAGGGAAACCTTCCATCGGTGGTCCCATTGAGATTGTGGAGGACGGTTAGCTTGCCTGCAGCCGTGATCTTGAAAACTGCTCCTGCTCCGGACGCGCCCCCAATGGATGCCGTCCCGTAGAAATTTCCGTCGCCGCCTTGAACCAGTGGGCTTAGAGGCTCCCCGCCGTGGGTTCCGTCAAAGTTGTAGATCACGGTGAACTTCCCGGCGGGCGTGATCCTGTAGACCACACCGTAGTCGCTGACGCCCCCACCATACGTTGTTCCATAAAAACTGCCGTCGGTTCCCTGCACCAAGGGCGCAGTCGGAAAGTAGCCGTGGGTTTCGTCGAACGAATGAAGCAAGGTCAATTTGCCAGAGGGCGTGATCTTGTAGATCGTGCCGTATCCGACGTCGGCTTGTGATGTCGTGCCGTAGAGGTTTCCATCGGTGCCCTGGACCGGGGGTGCAAACGGATATGCCCCGTCGCCGCTGTTCATAAAGCTGTACAACACGGTCAAGCTCCCAGCCGGCGTGATTTTGAATACCGTCCCGTAGCCGGTCGTTCCGCCAGCGTAGGTGGTGCCATAAAAATTCCCGTCAGTGCCCAGCGTCACCCCGCCATAGGGAAGGCTGCCATGTGTCGCGCCATCGAAGCTGTACAGCACCTTCTCGGTTCCTGCAGGTGTGATCTGAAAGACGGCGCCCGCACCGTTTTCTCCGCCGGCGGCTGTGCTGTACAAATTACCGTCGCGCCCTTGCGCCACAATCCCTGAATAGGTGGGCTGCATTGAATCGCTGCTCTTGCTTCCGAAGTTGTATAGCACGGAAAAGGTTTGGGCCTGGGCGACGCCGGCAGCTATCGCTAGCACCCAGCAACACGAAAATGGAAAGGTGTGAGATACGCGTATCGGTCATAATCAAGACTCCTCTCTGGTTTAAATTTCCTAATATTTTTCTTGTGCGTGCAAAGCTTCGGAAGGCTGTGCTTCATTCGGCGTGCTCGTGGACAGCCTGCCAAGCTGTTGCTCGCTGGCGCCCCGAATAATTCCGGATGAAAATAGTTGCCGCGTTCCGGCGTCGGCTTATCCTCCTCCACCGGGATGCGATGTGCATTCGCCCATGCGTCATGACGGACGCCAGTTACTGCCTTTAGGATCTCGCCCCGGGGCGAATCGGCTTTCGAGCAACTTCCCTTCTATTGGTAGAAACGCAAAAGGCGGGCAAACTGGCTCAAGGGCGGGAAGAATTTTTCTTGGTTGTTGCAGCCTGTTCGACTGAATGTCCGACGCAACGGTCATGTCAGGAGAGGTTGACTTTCCTTGGGAAGCGGGTTAGCTTTTGCTCACTAAGGATGGGTATTCCCGCTAAACGGGAGGGGCTTTGGGTTCGTTGCCCTCCAATCAGATCACCGAATTGCTTGCCCGGTGGAGTCTAGGGGAAAAGACCGCGCGGGAGGAACTCGTCCCTCTGGTTTACGATGAGCTTCGCCGTCTCGCGCGGCACTGTCTGGCCGGGCAGCGTCCCGATCACACGCTCCAGAGTACCGCACTCGTGCACGAGGCCTATCTGCGACTGGTGGGGCACACGTCAGTGCGCTTGGATGATCGTGTCCACTTTTTTGCCGTGGCGGCGCAACTCATGCGGCGAATCCTGGTTGACCATGCGCGGAAAAAGGGCGCGGGGAAACGTGGAGGCGCCCGCGTAACCATGACCCTGAATGAGGAGCTCGCGCCGGCAAAGGAACGCGACCTCGATGTCGTTGCCCTCGACGACGCCTTGAACGAGCTTTCGCGAATGAATCCAAAGCATGGTCGCATCGTAGAGTTGCGCTTTTTCGCCGGCTTGTCGATAGAGGAAACGGCGCAGGCTATGGAAATTTCGCCCGCGACGGTAAAGCGCGATTGGGCGGTCGCGCGGGCGTGGCTTTATCGCGAATTGGCGCGGACCACATCTCTATGACGCCGGAGCGATGGGCGCAAGTGACCGAGGTGCTGCACCGGGCCATTGAGGTCGCGCCGGAGAAACAGGCCGAGTTTCTTGACGGCGCCTGTGGGTCAGATGTATCCCTGCGCCGGGAAGTGGAATCGCTGCTCGCGGCTGACAATCAGGCTCGCTCCAGCTTTTTGCAGTCTCCGCCGGCGGTTGGGCTCGGCAAAGGAATCCGGATCGGAGACTACGAAATCCAGTCCCTGCTTGGGGCGGGAGGGATGGGCGAAGTCTACCGGGCTCGCGATCTTCGTTTGCGCCGCGATGTAGCCATTAAGGTTCTTCCGTTTGTTGTTTCGTCTGATCCCGAGCGCCTCCGTCGGTTCGAACAGGAGGCGTTGGCGACGGCTGCCCTGAACCATCCCAACATACTCGCGGTGTATCAGATGGGCACGTATGAAGGAGCGCCTTATCTAGTTTCGGAGCTGTTGGAAGGAGAGACGCTGCGGGAGCAGATCAAGCGCGGGCAGATTGGATTGCGGAAAGCGATCGAGTACGCGGTGCAGATGGCGCGGGGACTGGCAGCGGCGCACGAGAAGGGGATCGTGCACCGCGATCTGAAGCCGGAAAACCTGTTCGTCACCAAAGACGGAAGGGTTAAGATTTTGGACTTTGGGTTGGCGAAGCTGGTGCAACCGGCGTCCGGCACCGCGCGCAGCGCCCTAACGCTGGACAAGGAAACCGAGGCCGGAGTGGTGATGGGCACGGTGGGTTATATGTCACCGGAGCAGGTGCGGGGACAGGCGGCGGACCATAGGGCTGACATCTTTGCCTTTGGCGCGATTCTCTACGAGATGCTGACCGGGCAACGAGCCTTTCAGAAGCCGACCTCAGCTGAAACGATGACGGCGATTCTGAACGAAGAGCCACCAGCGATTCCGCAGATTGTGCCACAGGTCCCGCCTGCCTTGCAGCGTGTGGTCGTTCGCTGCCTGGAGAAGAACCCCGAACAGCGGTTTCAATCGGCCTCTGACCTGGCGTTTGCCCTGGAGGCGCTGTCGGAATCGAGTGGCTACCCGGCCAGCGACGTTTCTCGCATAAAACCGCGCAGCGACCGAGTGTCTTGGGGAATAGTAGCGAGTTCAGTGGCAGCTGTCCTTGCACTGGTCGTTGTTGCGTTTCTGGTGTGGCGCGCTCTCTACCCCCGTACTTCCGATGCGGCACCCATCCATTCGATCGCCATCCTGCCCTTTGCGAACGCAAGCAAAGACCCCGAAATGGACTACCTTGGGGAAGGTATCTCCGAGGAGATCACCAATTCTCTTTCCCGGCTTCCGAACCTCAGAGTAATGGCTCGGAGCACCGTGTCCCATTACAAATCACGGCAGGACGATCCGCAAGGTGTCGGGCATGATCTGCACGTCGATGCAGTGTTGACAGGACGCGTGCTGGAGCACGGCAATGAACTCAATGTCGAGACCGAGTTGGTCAACGTCGCAACCGGAGCGCAGCTCTGGGGTGAACGATACACCCGCAGCGCCGAGGATGCCGCCCTGTTACAGAGCTCGATCCTAAGCGACGTTGCCGCTCAACTGAGACCACAGTTAGCTGGGGTGCAGCGGGAACGACTGGCGAAAGTCGGAACGCAAAATAGCGAGGCGTATCAACTCTATTTGAAGGGGCGTTATCACTACGACAGATACAGAAAAGAAGACTTCGATGCAGCGATTGGGTTTTTCGAAAGGGCGGTTACCCTTGACCGGAACTATGCGGCCGCCTATGCAGGGCTAGCAATGGCCTACGCCATGCAGGGTTACTATGGGTACGTCCCCAGCCGTGAAGCTTTCAACCAATCGCGAAACGCGGCGAGACGAGCCTTAGAGTTGGATAGTGATATTCCCGAGTCGCACATTTCCTTAGCAGCGGCCGATATTTTCTTTTTCTTGGACTTCGGAGAAGCGAAGGTCTCCCTTCAGAAAGCTCTGGCTCTAGACCCCAATTCTGCCATGGCCCATGATGTCTCTTGCGTGTTCGCCTATGAGATGGGGAGAAGTTCCGATGCAATTGCCGAGTGCCGCAAGGCGGTAGAGCTTGATCCCTTCTCTCCGTTATATAACTACGACCTTGCAAACGCGTACTACCTGGCACGTGAGTATAACCAGTCGCTGCAGCAATCCCGCCGAACCCTCGAAATCGATCCTCGGTACTCCGAAGCCATCAAGATGATTGGATACGTGTATGAGGTAACGGATAACTATAAGGGTGCCATCGAGCAATGGGTCAAGAATGAGCATGTGCTTGGCCACGAGCAGCGCGCCGAAGAACTAAGGCGAGTTTTCGAGAAATCCGGTTATCCCGGTTATCTCAGAAAAGACGCCAAAGACCTCGAGACTCAAGGTGACTTCTACGACGCAGCCGTGGACCATGCGTTGCTAGGTCAAAAAGATAGTGCCTTTGCTGACCTCGAACGAGCCGCCGCCGCGGGACAACAACTTGATTACTTCAAACTCGACCCCGAATTAGACGGCGTCCGCTCCGACCCTCGCTACACTGCCTTGCTGCGCCGGATTGGGCTGCCGCAGTGATCCCTGGCCGACGGTATCGTCTCGTGAATAGCAACGCTGTAACATCGGGGAAGCCTGAAGCTTTACCAACCCATTTGGCCCATCCGCTTAAGGATAATCGCGCTGTAGCTATTCATGCGCTCGGGTCGTCGCTTCAGGGGAGCCGGCAGAATTGCAGCGAGCCGTGCCGCCTGTTCCCGGCCAATATTCCGGGCTGCCGTTTGGTTGTAGTAACGACACGCCGAGTCTGCACCATAAATACCAGGACCCCATTCGACCACGTTGAGGTATATCTCCAGAATGCGCTGTTTGCCGAGGACGAATTCAGCCACCGGCACCAGTGTGGCCTCTGCGCCCTTGCGGAGGATGGAGCGGCCGGTTCCGAAGAACAGATTTTTTACGAGTTGCTGCGTAATGGTGGAAGCTCCGCGAGTGCGCTCGCCTTCCAAATCGTCTTGGGCAGCGATTTGGATCTCGTGCCAATCGAATCCATGGTGCTGGTAGAAGTGCGCGTCCTCCGCGGCGACTACAGCGTGCTGGAGATCGGAGGAGATTTGGCTGAGCGGAATGAATTTGTAGCGTTCGTGATACGGCTTGTGGCGAATCCAGGCCTGCAATCGGCGCTGGATGTGCACCACGGTTGTCGGTGGGTCGATCCAGCGGGCGGACACAAGGGTCAGCGCGGCAAGCGACCAAAGAAGCACCACGCCGATGACGAGCCATCGAACAAAGGATCTTAGGAAACCCGTCCGGAGCCGGGTCTTGGTGTGTGTGTTCGGGATTGCAGTCACATTTCAGAATAATAGCCTGAGCTGCACTTTGCGCACACATGTGATGGCAACGAAGGAATGCAGCCGACTTTGAAACGCTCTTGATATCCGCCCCAACTGCTGTCACAAATCTTTCAATTTTATTTTTGCCGATCCCACCTCAATGCCTTGGAGCAAGCTTGCAGCGACGCCCACTAGCAAGAGCGTGGCGGAGGTGAGCACAGCCGCTCCCAAAACAATCCGAACTCTTCTGATCACCTTCCCAGACCTCCCCCGCCAACTCCGTGATGCTAGGTCAGTCGCGTTTCCCAAGGCAAGATAACTGTCGAAAACAGATGGGATGAGGAGGCCGGTCGCGGGCGTAGCGAGTCTCGCAGGATAAGAAAAAGAACGGGGCCGTATAATGCGGAGACTTATGCATTCCGTTGCTATGGTCGCGCTGCTCGCGCTTCAGTGTTTTGTCGTGCTGTTCGTGGCGCTCCACAATTGGATTCCTCTTGGAACACTCAATCACGTAAAAGGCGTCAGGGTGGAGTTCCCTACCGGCAAACTTCTCGTCACGACGTTGATCAATTTCACTCCGGTTGCGATCGGACTTGCCGCCACCGCCTTTTACTTTGGCAGAGCCTATCCGGGCTGGGTCCTTTGGTGGTTGTGGATCACCTACGGACTTGCATGCTACGGTTCGTTCAAGGCCTGGTGGATGCCGTATCTCCTTCGCCCGGATCCACAGCTAGCCGCTCGTTACCGAACGATGTACGCAGGGACACATGCCTTTCTGCCGGAGCGCAACGGCATCCAGCCGAATACGCTGCATGTGCTCTTTGACGTTGTAACCGTCGCCATACTGGTTAACTTGGCCGTGCTGACCTGAGCGGGGTTAGAATGGCTGCCACCGCAGTGCATGGGCTGCTAGCTCTCAACACACAAATTCGGTTGATCAAGAGGGGTTAACGTGGCCAATAGATTCTACATACTGACATTCTTGGGCATGCTTGGGCTGGCAGCTCTCGCACCGGCGCAAACTTTCACCACGCTTTACAGCTTTTGCTCGGAGGCTGGCTGCGCTGACGGCTCTACGCCATATGCGGGGCTGCTGCAGACCACGAACGGGAGTTTCTTTGGGACGACCTACACCGGCGGAAGTAATGACGGAGGCACAGTATTCAGAATCGACACGAAGGGCAGGTTCAAAACGGTTTACAGCTTCTGCTCGCAAACCGGCTGCGCTGACGGAAGCAATCCGTATGCGGGGTTGTTACAAGCTCCCAGCCGAAATTTCTATGGAACCACGGAGTCCGGCGGGGCTGCCAGCGCTGGCTCAGTTTTCAAACTCACGCCGTCAGGAACGCTGAGCGTAGTGCACAGCTTCGACGGCAGCGATGGATTCACTCCTTACGCAGGGCTGGTTCGAGCTCCTAACGGGAATTTCTACGGCACAACCGGAGGAAGTGGGAGCGGCCCCACCATCAGCGGAACTGTCTTCAAGGTCACCCCTGCCGGCAAAATCACCACACTTCACCAGTTCTGCTCCAAGACAAACTGCACTGACGGAGCCAACCCTTGGGGCGTGCTGGTAGAAGCCAAGGACGGGAACTTCTACGGGACCACGGCTGCCGGCGGTACACACGTCTGCAAGACACGAGGCCAAGAGAAGATCGGATGTGGCACGGTCTTTAGAATCACGCTCAACGGGAAGCTGACGACGCTTTACAACTTTTGCTCCCAGGGAGGCAACAACTGCACCGACGGCATCACGCCTTTTGCCGGGCTGGTCGAGGCCAGGGACGGGAGCTTCTATGGGACAACGTCCGGAGGCGGAGCCAACGCAGACGGCACCATATTCAGGATCACTGCCAAAGGCAAACTGAACACGGTGCACAGCTTCCAGGGCGCCGACGGCGCGACCCCTTATAGCGGGTTGCTTCAAGCCAGTGACGGGCACTTCTATGGGACCACGACATTTGGAGGGGCAAACAATGGCGGCGTGATCTTCAAACTCGCCACCACTGGAAAGCTGACCACACTCTACAATTTTTGCTCGCAAACGCACTGCACGGACGGCTCCTTCCCTCATGCGGCGTTGGCGCAAGCCGCCACCGGCCGTTTCTACGGAACGACCAGTGCAGGAGGTGACGCCAACAGCGGCACCGTCTTCAGCCTATCCGTGGACCCCAGGACGCTTGTGAAAACAGGGCCTGCCTCGAAACGTATGGCGGCAGCTCCTAGTCCTGGGAAATAGTCTGGTCTCAAAGGTATGCAGCACGACCACAATGATCACGCGAACCCATATCGATCAGCGGCGTTCGGGAGTTCGTGCTGTACAGCCTCAGGCATACTTTCCTGACACGCCTAAGCGAGTCTGGCTGCGATGCTTGGACGCTCGCGAGGACTGCTGGCCACAACTCGATCACGATCTCAGCCAGGTATGTTCACTCTTCGGAGGACGCAATCCTCGCAGCTGTCGAAAGGTTGCGTTGGCAAAAAACCGGGCACAGTCAAAATCATGCTGAGTTTGTAAGGAGCGACGGATAAGGAGCTATCCGCATGATGCAACTCGAGAAAATTGGTCGGGGCGATAGGATTTGAACCTACGACCCCCTGCGCCCAAGGCAGGTGCGCTACCAGGCTGCGCTACGCCCCGACTCTAGTGTTTTACTCATTCTAAACCACTTCCACGAATGGCACCATTTACAGACTGTTTTCGGTTTGCTTCTTTATCTATAGCAAGCTGTGTCAAAACCCATCAGTTCACCCCTGCATGGCGACCATCCGGAGGTCGACTCTTAAGTTTTTATCCCCTCTTGCTAACCGAGGGAAGCTTGTCTAGTCTAACTCGGTAACCGAGAGGAGACCTCGTGAGCAAGCCTTCCGACCTGGTCCAGGGGACACTAGACATGCTGATCCTCAAAATACTGGCGTTGCAACCCTTGAACGGGTGGGCCATCAGCCAGCGTCTGAAACAGATTTCCAGCGACGTGCTGGGGGTCAGCGACGGCTCGTTATACCCTGCGCTGCACAAACTGGAACATCAGGGTTGGGTTCGGGCTCGGTGGAAGTCGAGTGAAAACAACCGCCTCGCCAAGGTCTATTCGCTGACGCGGCTGGGACAGAGGCAACTCGAAAAAGAGACGGCCAACTGGAACCGCGTCTCAGCCGCAATCTCCGGCATAGTCATGCTCAAAGAAAAGCTCAAAGAGGCTTGAACATGGATATCGAACAATGGTTCTATTCTCTGCCGTTGCGTTTGCGCTCTTTCTTCCATCCCAATCAGCGGGACCAAGAACTGAAAGAGGAGATCCGCCAGCATCTCGAGCAACAAATCAAGGAAAACGTTGCCAAAGGCATGTCGCCGGAAGAGGCCCGCTACTCCGCCCTGCGCACTTTGGGCGGAATCACGCAGATCGAACAACAATGCCGAGACGTTCGCGCCGGAAACATTTTGCAGGACTTTGTTCAGGATCTTCGTTTTGGCTTCGGGCAACTGGGCCGCAGCCCGGGCTTTTGTGCGCTGGCAATTCTGTGCCTGACCTTGGGCATCGGCGCGAACGCCGCAGTCTTCAGTTGGGTTGAAGGAATTTTATTCCGTCCTTACCCCGCGGTCGCACACCAGGAGCGGCTGTTCGCGGTTGCCGCAACAGTACAGGGCGAGAGTAGGCCGGACTCGCTTTCCTGGCCGGACTTCCTCGACCTGCGCCGGAACTGCACGCTCTGCGAGGACTCTTTCGTCAGCAAGATTACCGGCAGCACGCTGAGTATAGGGGACCACGCTGAGACCACGACCGGAAGCATCGTCTCCGCGAACTATTTCGATGCAATCGGCGTTCATCCTATGCTCGGGCGTGGCTTCGAACCAGGCGAGGATGTCGGCAACGACTCCCATCCTGTCGTAGTCATCAGCTATCAACTGTGGCGCAATCGTTTCAAAGGTGACCCGGAAATCATTGGCAAGATGCAGCGCCTCGATAATGTGCCACACACGATCATCGGCGTCGCGCCACAAGGCTTCTACGGGACTTTCGTGGGCTGGGCCATGCAATTCTGGGTTCCGGCATCGATGGAAGAGACCTTCGAGAGCGGCGGATACAAACTCGAAGATCGCGGTGCGCGATGGATTGAGTCCTATGTACGCCTAAAACCCGGCGTCAGTCGCGCACAAGCCCAGCAAGAAATCTCGGCAATTGCGGCGCGGTTGACGTCCGACTATCCAGCCACCAACCGGGGGCGCGGCATCGAACTGTGGCCGTTGTGGCAGACGCCATTCAACAATGCCGGCACGCTGCTGCCGACACTCGAGGTCATGGTGGCCGTGGTCGCTTTTGTTCTGCTCATTGCCTGCGCGAACGTGGGCAATCTGCTGCTGGTGCGCTCGTTTGCCCGTCGTCACGAAATGAGCGTTCGGCTCGCAATCGGAGCTAGCCGCGTGCGTCTGTTGAAGCAACTTCTCACCGAAAGTCTCATCATTTCGGCGCTGGGCACGGCCGGCGGTCTTCTGGCGGCGTACTGGTGCCGCCACGCGCTGGTGCTCTTGTTGCCGGCGCGCTCGGGAATCGCAATGTACCTGCCCGGGGAAATCGACGGGCGCGTGATGTTGTGGAGCGCCGGCATTTGCTTGATGGTCACGCTGGTTGTCGGGTTAATTCCCGCATTTCAAACGCGCAACCTCGATCTTGCCGGGGCGTTGAAAGCCGAACCCTCAGGCGTAGTCGGCGCCCACAAAAAAGCATGGGTGCGTTCCGGCCTCGTCGTACTCCAGGTTTGTTTGAGCTTCATTTTGCTGGTCGGAGCGGCCTTGTTGCTCGAAAGCCTGCAAAAGATTCGAACCACAAGCCCGGGTTTTAACACAACAAGCGTCGTGACCACCGGTGTGCCGCTAGTCGCAGCCGGATACGACGTGCCGCAAGCCAAGGTCTTTCAAGACGAACTGATTGGCCGCGTCAGCGGGCTTCCCAGCGTGCAGTCCGCCGCTTTCGCCCGGGTGACGCCACTGGGCTACGGCACATACTCCTCGACACCGATTGTTGTGGACAGCTATCAACCTCCGCTCGAGGAACAGCCTGCCATTGACTACAACCAGGTCAGCCCTGCCTATTTCACCACTTTAGGCATCCCTCTTCTTTCCGGTCGTGAATTCACGCGCACGGACGATGAAAACGCGCCACTGGTCGCCATCGTGAATCGAACTATGATGATGCGGTACTGGCGCGGTCAGGATCCTGTCGGCCGCCGACTCCAGGTGAAAGGCCGCTGGGCGCGAGTCGTAGGGGTGGCTGCCGACTCGAAGTATGAGAGCATGCGCGAGACTCCAAAGCCATTTTTCTACGTACCGCTCAGGCAGGACTTCGAACGCGGACCGGCTTTGTATATCCGCACCAATCAACCCCTGTCGAGCCTTCTCACCGCCCTCCTTCACGAAGTGCATGCGCTGGACCCAAATCTTGCGCCTTACGAGATGATCACACTCCAGGAACAAGTAAACCGGTCGACCTCGCCGCAACTTGTGGCCGTCACCTTGGTTTCGATTTTGGGAGGCTTGGCGCTCCTCCTCGCTAGCGTCGGCCTTTACGGAGTGATGTCTTATGCTGTAGCGGAGAGCACTCGGGAGCTGGGAATGCGCATGGCTCTCGGGGCTGATGCGGCGAATCTGCTTGGTCTGGTGATTTCGCGCGGGCTGAAGTTAACGGCAGGAGGCATCCTTTTCGGCGTCGTTGCAGCACTCGCTCTGACCAGATTACTCGGAAAACTTCTCTACAACGTCAGCCCGCACGATCCGCGGATATACGGATCGGCGCTGGCAGTGCTGATGATCACCGCGATCTCAGCCTGTCTATTGCCAGCCTGGCGCGCAGCCCGCACCGATCCCGCCCGCGTATTGCGGGATTGATCTTTTCCCTATGCGATCGACTGGCCGCGGCTTGAACTGCGCCGCTGGCGTTTGCGGCGACGTCGACAAGTATCAGCACTTGACGGATAAATAAGAGAGCGCAACAATGCCACCATTGCTTTCGCGCTGTCCTGTGGCATGAATCAGTCTTCACAATCAGTGGGGTCATTGCTGGGCGTATCGAAAAACCTGCGGAATCAAAGACTGGAGATCTGAACAAACGTAGAGATAACGGTCCAAAAACGGGAGGCTGGCATGACGCAGAAAGTTGCAGGCTGCAGTGCGTGGAAACAGTTGGGCAGGGCAAGCGTGCTGGGCTGGTTTCTAGCAGCCGTCAGCGTAGGTCCCGCGGTTGCGCAGACTGTGAATGTGACCATTCAGGGCCGGGTGTACGATTCCACCGGCGCGGCGCTTCCGCAGGCGACCGTGACTGCGGTGAATACCGCGACTTCGCTCAGTCGCTCTGCCACTGCGACGACCATGGGCGAGTACCAGATCGCGTTGCTCCCCCCGGGCGATTACACGGTGACCGCTGAGCGACAGGGTTTTCAAAAATCGGCCAAGAAGATTCACCTGGATGTTGGGGAGGCGGGAAATGTGGACTTCTCGCTATCGCCCGGTCAGGTGCAGACGGTTGTCGAAGTACAGGATGTCGGCGCTGTGGCGGAGCCTACGCGGAGCATGGTTAGCGAGGTAATCACCACCCGGCAAATCGAAAACCTTCCGGTGAATGGACGTCAGTTTATTGACTTCGCGCTGCTCGCACCGGGCGTCACCATCGGAGATACAACCTCGGGCAGTACGGACGTCATTGTGGAGCCGGTTACGAAGCTTTCCTTTGCCGGACAGAATATCCATTTCAACTTCATCGCGGTGGATGGCGCGGATGACATTTCGACCGCGTCGGGCATTCAGCGTGGAACGCCGCCGCAAGAGTCGGTCCAGGAATTTCGCGTGATCAACACCGACTACAGCGCCGAGTTTGGCCGCGCTACCGCCGGCATCGTCAATATCATCACCAAAAGCGGCACCAATGCATGGCATGGCTCGGGTTACGAGTATTTTCGCAATGACGCGCTGGATGCGATCAGCGTTCTGTCTGCCCCGGGCTTTCACGTGCTGCGGCAGAACCAGTTTGGCGCCTCCCTCGGCGGGCCCGTGCAAAAAGACAAGACATTTTTTTTCGCCAATTACGAAGGGCAACGACGGGCTGAATCGCCCACCTACAACTCGGCAGTGTTGGACAACATCACCGCGATCAATGCTGTGAAGACGAATGTTTTTCACTTGCCGCCGGAAAATTTGTTTGTGTTGCGCGACGGCAATACGGATAACGGGCTCATCCGGCTGGATCAGAATTTTAACGAGAAAAATACTCTGTACCTGAGATACTTCATCAATGACGATCGCCTGACCAATCAATCGCCGCTGAACAACGGTTTCGATCTGCCGTCCGCATTCAAGAACAACTATATTCGCGACCAGTCGCTTGCCGGAGGCCTGACCACGGTGTTTTCACCCTCGTGGGTGAACGATCTGCGAATGCAGTACGCGCATCGCACCTTCGATTTCCCGGTCGTCTCCACGCAGCCGCACCTCGAGGTCTCCAATACGTTTGCCACAGGAGTGAACCGCGGCAATCCCGACATTTACCGCGAATCGCGCTTCGAGTTGGTTGAAAACGTGACCCACAACGTCTCCAAACACACCATCACGTTTGGCGGCAATTTTGATCGCGTCGGCACCTATGAGTCGTTTCCGCTGTTTTATCCTTTTGAGGCGGACTTCGCAGACCTTTCCGCTTTTCTTGGTACCGACGGGGCGGCCGGCTGTCCGGCGGGGGTTGCGTGTCCGGACCCCTTCGTGATCTTTTTCGAGCGCTTCAATGCCAGCACGAACCCGCCGTTCACCGAGACCTCTATTCCCGGGGGGACGGCAGTTTACCAGGGCGGTGCGATTCCGCAGAATATCCGGCAGCAAGCTTCGTCCACCCTGGATCACACCTACGATGGTTTTTATATTGAGGACAAGTGGCGTGCCTTACCGAAACTTACGTTGAATGGAGGCGTGCGCTGGGAGTTTGAGACTTGGCCCTCGGGTGTGCTCAACACGCAATGGAAGAACGTGGACCCGCGAGTCGGATTAGCCTATGACATAGGAGGCTCGCATGAAGTTGTTGTTCGCGCTGGTTTCGGATTGTTCCACGGCATTATTCCGTCACCGTTGCTCATGTGCCAGGCGCCTTCCTGCGGCGGTTTGTCCACATATCCTGGACGGCCGTTTGAAGACAGCCTGAATGCCAACACTGGGCTTTTCAGTTTCGCCAGTTCGCCGTTCATCAACTATCTCGGCCTGAATGCGCTGCTCACCAATGCGACTTATCCGAACGGAACTCCAGAGTCGTTTTGTCCCGATGGAACGCTGGCCAGTTGCGGTTTTCTACAGGATGCCACCATCGTCCGCTTCGACCAGAACAGCAAGAATCCTTATGGGATTCAGGCCAGCGCCTCGCTGGAGTTCCGTCCCTTCAAGGACTCGGTGTTGAGCATCTCCGGGTTGCACGTGCGGGGCGTACACCTTGGCAGCTTTTACAATGTGAACCAGCCTGATCCCAGCGGGACAGTGTTGGTCCACGACTCCAGCGGACAAACTATTTGTAAAGACGTGTATTTCAACTTTTCTTCGCCGCTGAATTCTCCGGGACCGCTGCCGCCCACCAATTGCACTCCGTATCCGGCGCAGATGGTGATTCCCGGGGTGCCCCACATTAACGGAGTTCCCGGATTTCGCGACCCGCAGTACAGCGTTTTTTTTGAAGCCACTTCGAGGTGGGATTCGGTGTACGACGGGCTGCTGGTAAACATGACCAAGCGGCTGTCCCACAATTTCTCGTATGCCATCAGCTACACCTACTCGCACTCGATTGACGATGGGCCGAATCCGAGCTTCGTGCTGATTCCGCAGGATAGCGATAACTTCGCCGCAGAGCGCGCGAACTCTGCCGACGACGCCCGCCATCGCTTCGTGGGCAATGCGATTTTCACCAGCCCCTCAAGTTGGAATACGTTTTTGCGCGACTTCAGTTTCAGCACGATTGTCACACTGCAATCCCCGCAGTACTTAACCAAGTATGCGGGTTTTGACGCGAACGGCGATGTATTCGGAAATAATGATCGGGTAGGCGGGGAGCCGCGCAATACCTTCCGTGGAGACACCTTGCAGACCGTGGATGTTCGTCTGGAACGAACGTTTCCTATTCATGAGAACTACAAGCTGCAGCTCATGGCGGAGGCTTATAACCTGATGAACACAGTGAACGTCCGTTACTACAACACGAGTTATGGCGCGGCAGATTTCTGCGGACCTGATCCCGGAGCGCCAGGATGTTTTGGCGCACCGGCGTTCTACAAGGAGGGTTCGCCGAATCCGCTTTATGGAACTCCCAGTTCGGTCTTCAACCCGCGCCAGTTGCAGTTTGTGGCGCGTGTGACCTGGTAATTGTGCGACCGGCACGGTCGAATTGTTCCAGGAGGCGGCGCCAATGAGTTGGCAAACTTCTGCACGTTGTTGGGAACCACAAACATGAAGCGTGCAGCCCTCGGGGTTCGAATGCATTCCGGCTGGGGAGCGCTGGTGGCCGTCTGCGGAGAAGTCGACTCGCTCGGAGTCATAGACCGCAGGCGTATCGTCGTCACCGATCCGAGCATTCCTGGGGCCAAGCAGCCTTATCACTATGCATCCAGCCTCGGACTAGCAGAGTCCGAAAAATATATCAATAACTGTGCCGACGTTTCCGAACGTTTGGCTTTAGCGGCTGTTGACGGCATGGTCCGGGAATTGGAGGGGCGCGACTATCGAATTGTAGGCTCGGCCCTCCTTCTAGCTTCGGGTCGCACCCTGCCACCTCTTTCAAGTATTCTCGCGTCGCACCCGATGATACATACTGCCGAGGGTGAATTTTTTCGCCATGCAGTCAGGAAAGCTTGCGAACGATTGGAAATTCCGGTCACGGCAATTCGAGAGCGCGAACTTGATGAGCGGGCTAAGAAAGCATTCGGGAATGCGGCCAGCCGAATGCAGCGCAGGATCTCGAGCTTGGGAAGTTTCATCGGCCCACCTTGGACAAAGGATCACAAGAATGCGGCACTTGCCGCTTGCTTGATTCTGGCAGGCGAGCAAGCCGTATTCGTCCCCGCGCCGCTCAGAAGAGCCGGCGATACGGGAACGGAGGGAAAGGTAAAGCATGCGATTCGGCATTTATTGTGAGATTCAGACCCCGCCGGGGAAGTCCCACTACGAAATGATCTGGGAGATCATGCGGCAGATCGAGCATGCGGATCAATCGGGATTCGATGTGTACTCGGTCATTGATCATCACTTCTTTCAGAAGTTCTCCATCTCGGCCAATCCTCTGGCCATGTTCGCCGCGGCGGCGCAGCGCACTGAGCGCATCCGTTTTCGCACCGCGCTTCACACTCTGCCGCTGGAAAATCCCATGCGCCTGGCGGGAATGATTGCCGAAACTGACATTCTGACCAACGGGCGTCTCGAGTGTGGGCTGGGCCGCGGTCATGCCTGGCTCTTCGGGCCTTCGGCATTGCCACTCGAAGAAAGCCGCCCGCGCTATAACGAAGCCGTCGAGATTCTGGAACTGGCGTTCACCAAAGAAAGCTTTTCTTACGATGGCCAGTACTACAAAGTGAAAGATGTCAGCGTAGTTCCGCGGCCGCTGCAGAAGCCGCATCCCAAGTTTTACACCGGCGGCACCAGCGACATTACTTACCAAATGGCTGGCGAAAAAGGATGGGGCATCTTTGTTCCGCCGCTGCTGCCGTGGAAAGTGCTCGAAGCCCCGCTCAACATCTATAAAAAGGCTTGCGCTGAACACGGGCATCAGCCGGATATTGTTTACATTCGGCCGGTTTACATGGATGAGGATGAAAAGCAGATTCGCAAAGAAGTTGAAACAGCCCTGCACAATTTTCTGGCGTTCAACGCGTCGCCGGTTGAATCCATCCAGAGCCCCGAGAAGAAAGCTGAGCTGAACGCGAAAGGATATGGGTTTTATGCCAGCGGGGCGCTCGAATCCCTGACTAAGCTGACCTACGATCAGATCGTGGAACAAGAGATTGGGTTTATCGGAACGCCCGAGAAAGTAATTCGCCAGGTGCGCGAGCTTGCCGCAAAAGGCGGTATCGGAGAATTGGCCATCGTCTCCAATTTTGGCGGGCTGGAACACTGGAAAAGCATTAAGACGCAACACCTTTTCTCCAAGCATGTCATGCCGGCATTTCGCGCGGCGCAGGCCGACGCCAGGGCTGCGGACTAACAAGAAAATTGCGTGTCGCTATGGCATCCACGGCTGCCACAACCAGTACGATGGCCCCGTTCTCTCGTATGAGTCCACGCCTCGTGTTGATTTTTGGAGGCATCGCGCTCATTGCGGGTGGAATGCTTTTCGGCGATATCTTCGCAGTATTCGTGCTGCATCAGAATGGCGGACAGACAGGGGAAGCGTTACTGGCCGCAACTCGCGCCGTGGCTGCCCGTGACTCCTCCGCTGTCAGAGAAAACTTCGCTAGAATCGGCGGCCTGTTGGAAGATCACGGCACCAAGCTCGACGCGCATGCGCACATGATCGCCGCCGGGTACCTGGCATTACTGCTCGCGCTGCTGCAGCCATATGTGGCTTTGAGTCCCAAGGCCCGCAAAATTCTGGCTCAACTCTTTGTTGCCGGCGGGTTGCTTCTTCCGGTGGGAATTTTTCTTATCCATTATGTCGGACTGGCTTATAGCCCATTTTCAGTGATTGGCTGGGCGAGCATCCTGGCAGATTCCGCGGGCGCCTTGCTCATCGCCGTGCTCGTCGGCGAAGCCCTGGGCCTTTGGCGCTATTTTCGCCGAGCGCGCCCCGACGACGCTGAACCCGTGTTGCCGCCCGACAACAGTTGGGAAAGCCGCGTGCTTCTGGCGGGCGGGACCGTTCTGATTCTCCTGGGATTCCTTTATGGCGCGTGGTACGCCGCACTCGATTTGTACGAACATGAGGCGAGAGAAAAGACCATTCTCAGCGCCATGTTGAAAGCTTCAACTGAAAGCGGCGGCGATGCCACGCAATTTGTCGGCGACTACGGCAGGCTGCAGGCCGAGAAGGCGGTGGATATTGCAGCGCACTCGCATGTAATCGAATTTGGATTGCTCGCCATTCTGCTTTCGTTTATTCAGTCCTAGGTTTTTCTCGGTTCTCGCTGGAAGCGATTCTGGGTCAAGCTGCTGCTCGCTGGGTCCATCATTTTGCCGGTGTTTGTCCTGCTGGAGATGCGTCTGGGTTTGATTGCCGGAGGAATTGCTGACATCGGCGGTCTCATGGTGTTGATCGCATTGCTGGGCATGTTGGCAGGAGTACTCCGTTACACCGGCGTGCTCGATGCACAACGCGGAGAAACACGATGACCGCCGCACGCAAACTTCTGATTTTTGGGGGACTCGCATTGGCAGCCTTGGGAATGTTGTACGGACTTTATTACGCCTTGTTGGTCGAGCACCAGACGCTTGATCGAATGGGCAGTTCGCTGGCTACGGCGTTTGTGCACGCTGCCGAACGAAACTTGCCTGCCGCGCAATTGGCCATTGACGACTACGCCGAAACCAAGTACGACTACGTCCGCCAGGTTGACGCACACTCCCACTGGATTGGACTTGCCATGGTGATGATTATCCTCGGGGTAGTCCTGGAACGTGTGGCATTTACTGAGCGCACGCGGCTGGCTATCGCCCTGGCCTTGTCGATAGGATCATTCAGTTTCCCCGGCGCCGTGATCCTCCAAACTTTCACCCACGGTGGCCCGCTCTCTGCAGCTTTGGCGGTGACTGGATCCGCACTGATCATCCTCGCGATGCTCGCGGCAGCCGTAGGTTTTGCCCGCCAACGCACCTTATCCTGACCGTCCCAAGGCCTCCTCGCGTTTCCCCAGTGTGCGCATCCTATGCGCTAAGTGTTACCATTCCCGCGTGGTGGATTCTGCTTGCGTTCAAAGTTCTGCCTCAGCCGTCCCAGCCGCGACGGTTACTCCGCGCCACTCTGCCCTCGTCCGCGTAACTCACTGGATCACCACTCTCTGCTTTCTTGCCCTGCTCGTCAGCGGAGTTGAGATTGTAATCTCTCACCCTCGCTTCTATTGGGGCGAAACCGGCAATGTATTGACTCCGCCGTTGTTCAAACTGCCGATCCCGGCATCGAGGAACTTGGTACCGAGCGGCTATGGGTACGTGCTGCCGGACCAGAACGGTTGGAGCCGGTATCTCCACTTTGAATCTGCCTGGGTGGTGGTATTGACCGGCCTACTGTATGTAATCTTCGGCTTGTTGGCAGGGCATTTCCGGAGAAACCTGCTCCCCGATGGCGCCGATCTATCGTGGAAGGCCTTCTCGACGTCGATCGCGAGCCATTTGCGCTTCCAGCGGCCGAGTGAGGCAGAAGCCTGGTCGTATAACGTACTCCAGCGCCTCAGCTACCTGTTCGTAATCTTCGTTCTTTTTCCGTTGGTCATCTGGACGGGCCTGGCGATGTCTCCCGCATTTGTTTCCGTGTTCCCAGCGGCAGTTAATGTGCTGGGCGGCCAGCAATCAGCGCGCACACTTCACTTCTTCGTCTCCCTGGCGCTCGTGCTCTTCCTGTTGGTCCACGTTGGGATGGTTTGGCTTGCCGGATTCAGGAGCCGTATGCGGGCGATGATCACGGGCCGCGCCGCTACACAGATGGAGCGCAGATGAGCGATCTCTTACCCACAAAACTCTCACGCCGCAAACTGATCACAACCGGGATTGCAGCCGCCGCAGGCGTATCGGGCCTGGCAGCGGCCGCTCACATTGCGCAAAAGTACGGGCTTGTCCCGCCCGATTACGGCGGAATCTATGGCCTCGGCGAAACCCTGACCTACGCTTCTCAGCGTCTGCTCACGAGACACTCATTAGCTCGCGAGTTTTCGCCGAACCGGATTTCGAAGCCTCCCTTCGCCAACGAAATGCCGCCGCTGAGCGACGAGTTCAAGCGCCATCAGGCCGCAGGATTCGCCGACTGGCGGCTCTCCATCGACGGCATGGTCGCGCGACCTGCCTCGTTTTCGCTCGACCAACTCAAAAGCTACCCGTCTCACAGCCAGATCACCATGCTGCAGTGCGAAGAGGGCTGGTCGTACATTGCCGAGTGGATCGGCGTACCTCTCTCCCAAATCCTTCAAGCCGTGGAAGTCCACCCACAAGCCAGATACGTTGTTTATTTCTCCATCGATCCCGACTGGTGGGAAAGCATCGATATGGCTGACGCACTGCATCCCCAGACTTTTCTCGCCTATGGGATGAATGGCGATGAACTCCCCGTGGGCAACGGCGGACCACTTCGCCTGCGGCTCCCCCGCCAGATCGGCTACAAAAACGTGAAATTCATCACCCACCTGACAGTCACTGACAGTCTCAAAGGATTCGGCAAGGGTTTGGGTTCCGCAGCTCCAGAAGGAGGCTATGCCTGGTACGCCGGCATCTGACAGGCTTGTTTCAGCCGAGTGCCGCATCTCCGTCGCGAATGTTTTTCCTCGGATTTCTCATACATGAGTTTCTTAAGATCCATGACCCTTTGGATCATCAGGCCGGTGATAAGGCGTTAATGGGAATGATTGGGATTTGGGTTTATTCGGTTGGTCGGCGGCACCACGCTTCTCCGAAGCCGACTTCCAATGGCGTCACCAGGCTGCCTCAGAAGAACCTGCTTCTGAATGCTTCATGTCGCTGGCGGGCCACGGTCAAAAACGAAGTGAATTCAGGTTCATTTCGCAATCCATTCAAAAGTGGATCGGTTGTGAAATAGGGATAACAGAAGAATCCGCTTTCGATGCTGCGACGCAAGACTCGGAGCGCGGAAGTTTTGTCGCCTAATACCGAGTAGGCTTGCGAGATTTTATACATCGCTTCAGGGTCACCAACTCCGCGTTCTCCGATTATGTTCTCCAAACCGCGCAGGATTTCCAGCCCTTCCGCATCCCTATGGGCAATCGAGTCGCTGAAAGCTTTTCCGATTTGTGCGTACAGGGTGGGATCGAGTTCGTTCGCGCGATCGAAATCCTTGGCGGCCTGCTCCCAATTTTTCTGGTAATACTCTCCGAAGCCTCTATAAAAAAGAACGAAAGCTGAGTCGTTCTGGTCCGGCAGGCTGCGAAGAAATTTGTCGTAGTCCCCGAGATAGAGGTAAGTGTTAAAGACCGAGCCATTGGCTTTGACCAAAGGATCGAGCTGGCGCGCGAGCTCGCACTCCGCAACCGAGTCGTTCAGCATGCCGGCAAAGCGGTAGGCATATCCCAGCTCCCAATGCACCGCCGCCTGGTTGGGATAGGTTTTGAGCGCATCCCGCAGCAAAGGGATTGCCTGCTCAACCTTGCCGGTGTCGACGAGGAGGTTTGCCAGGAAAATATGCGCGTCCAACTGTGACGGCTGTATGGCGAGCGCGCGTTCATAAGCAGCCTGCGCGCGACGGTACTGGTCGCGGCCACCAAACTCGAAAGCAGCATCGGAGGTATACGACGCCCCAAGATAAGCCCAGGCCGGGGCATAGTTCGGGTCAATCTCGGTCGACTTCTCCAACATTTTGATCGCCACTGGAAAATTGTGTCTGCTATGGAGATCAACTCCTCGCAGATAGTATTCGTAGGCGAGCGGGTTGATCGGCGCGTCGGGCTTGATACTGTCGGCTTCGGATGGCGACAGGGTCAGCTCTAGTCCTTGGATGATCTGCTGGGCTACGTTGTCCTGAACGCGTAAGAGTTTGTCGTACTTCAGATCGATTGTGCCCCTGCCTACAATCCTTTCGCTCTTGGCATCAATCAATTGATAGGTAATTCGCAAATCGTCGCCATCACGAATGAAGCTCCCGGTCAGAAGGGTGTCGACGCTCAGGTCTGCTGCGACTTTTTGAATATCAATTACCTGGTTTCGATATTTCTCCACCGCGGTGGAAGGCCGAACGCTCAACGAACTCACGTAGTCAAGCTTGGTAATGACAGCGTCCGCCAGAGAGAAACCCAGGAAATCGTTGGCGGGATCTCGCTTGAGGTTTTGTAGAGGAAGAATCGCCAAACTGTGGTGTGCGGCCACGACAGGGCTTGTCTTCGGTTTGGTCGGATGCACGTATTTTGTGATGGTTAATGTCGCGATGGCTAGTAGCGCGAGTGCGGCAATCGAGAGGATTGTCCATCGGGATGTCTCGCGGTCTCTCCGCTTTATCGGCGATGCGATCAGTTCGGTATTTTTCGCAAACTTTTGGCCGTTTCGGATTGCGGCTTCGCCGACCGATTGTGCCGCAGAAGCAGCCAAACCAAAATCTTCTTTTTCATCCTCCCAACTCCTGACTTCCGCACTGAAGCGATAACCTCGCCCAGGCACGGTCACAATGAAATGGGGGTCGCCGGGAGAGTCGCCCAGAGCCCTGCGGATCATCGAAACTTGCTGGGTCAGGTTCGATTCCTCGACGAAACTGTCGGGCCACAGCGTTTTCATCAGTTCTTCTTTAGAGAGCATTCGCCCGCTGTTTTGTACCAGCAGCAGCAGAGTGTCATAGGTCTTTGGCGTGAGGGCTACAGGTCTGCCGTCTTTCAGCAAGAGGTGCTGAATCGTATCCAGAAGAAACGGATGGAATTCGTAAAACTGAGCCTTCCGGGGCCCTCCCAGACGTGGCTCGAAGTGGTTGGCTGTACTCATTGACCAGCTTCTGGCAGACGGTCCCTAAACCGCTCCTCCGCCCGGTACAGTGGACCCCGCTAGATAAAGCGAGTCCGTTGTCGTTGAGGTTTCCTGCGAGGAGGCTCAGATCAGAATCTCAGCTTTCAGCATACCGTTCGCGATCATCACTCGACCGAGGAATCAGATCTGAAACTGCGCGCCTTATTCTACAACAAGAAGAAAGGGCGCGGAACGATGAAGAATGGAATCTCCACCCGCGGCCTTTCTCCCAGACAGAGAGTCGTGTCGTTGACGAATCTGGTTTGTGGCCCCTTTCGTTCCAGCCAGATACAGCTTTCCTAAGATTTTTTGACGGATTTTAGAGATCTTTTAGGACCTCCTCAGGACAATTCCACCACTTTCGAGCCAGAGTGATCCGGTCGAAGCGCAGGCGCGGCGACAATCCGCGATCGCCAAGTTCGGAATCGATCGCAGTCCAATTCACCAAAACCAGGAGATTGATCGAATGACTTACGCTAAGAAAACAACCCAAGCCGGCAAGTGCCTCATGTTTCTGGCACTTGCAATTACCATCCTTACTGCCGCGGTACAACCCCAGGCAGCCGAGGTCCACAAGCGAACCTTCAAGCTTTACCCCAACCCGCCCTTCGCCAGTTGCTTTGGCTCCAACGCCAGCGCTGACGTCACCGTAGTCCGCGGCAGTCTCGCCGACACGCTATATATAAAAGGACAGAACTTCCTGCCCAACCTCGGCTTCGATCTGTTCACCATCCAGCGCACCCAGTTGTTGGCCGATGGCCAGGTCAACCCCAACTTCACCAACTTTGGACTGGCCTGGTATCAAACCGACTTGGAAGCGGACCAGTACGGAAATATTGACGCAACCATTCACACCATCCTGCTGGACCAGATCTTCGGCTTTGATCCCGATACTAGTCTGTCCCCGACGAACACCTTCCACGTAGGTTTCTGGTTTGACAACCCGCAGGATGCCGTCGCCTGCGGCTTCGATGCGAGCAAGCCAACCCCGTTCAACGGTCAACACGCGGCCGGTCCGAACGCGATGATCAGCGTGCCCAATGCGAAGACCAATCTTGGACCGCTGTGTACTGCCCCCATCAAGCAGGGCAACACATTTGTCTGCAATATCAACCAGTAGTTCGTCCACTCCACGCTTCGGGGGCAGACAAAAATGGCTGCCCTCCGAAGCCAGTTGAGCACGTAAAGCTGAGCACATAAACATTGAGCGCAAAAAAAAGGAGAATTAACATGAAAACGCAAGCCCTTCGTACTTCTAGATTCGCTTTGATTGTCACCACACTGCTGCTTGCCTTGAGTCCATTAGGGCTCACGCAGGACGCCGCCAACACCACCGCCATCAGCGTCCCCCACCTGATCAAGTTCAGCGGCGTCGTGAAAGACGAGACGGGCGCGCCAAAGACAGGAGTCGTCGGCGTAACCTTCGCCTTTTACAAGGACCAGCAAGGCGGCGCACCGCTGTGGCTGGAGACGCAGAATGTACAAGCAGATGCAAACGGCCGATACACCGTCTTGCTCGGAGCCACGAAGCCGGACGGCCTGCCCATGGAATTTTTCAGCTCCAACGAGGCGCGCTGGGTGGGCGCGCAGTTGCAAGGGCAAAACGAACAGCCGCGCGTTCTGCTGGTCAGCGCACCCTACGCACTGAAAGCAGCAGATGCGGAAACGCTTGGGGGAAAACCGATTTCCGCATTTCAACTGGCCGCGCCTCCGTCCGTCAACAGCTCTACCCAAAAAACAGCGCTGCCACCGGAGCAGGCCAATGAGATCAGTTGCGCCGGCGGCGCGGCCTGCAAGACCAGTTTCATTCCCAAATTCTCCACCAACGGCGGCAGTGCCAAGGTCAACAACTCAGTCATCAGCCAAAGCGGGACCACCGTCGGAATCGCGGGGAATCTTTCGCTGAGCGGGAACGTAAACGCCTCTACAGGCCAAGTGTTGGGTCAAACCGGCTCCTTCACAGCGAACACCAGCGCCACTGTTCTCACTGTAGGAAATCAAAACGCAGCGGGCATAGCAGTCCTTGGCGTCAACGAAAATACCAATGGCAGCGGCGTCGGGGTGCAAGGTAACGGACCTAACGGCGTGATTGGAAATGGCACCACGCGTGGAGTGACAGGGACCGGTCTCATCGGCGTGGAGGGTGATGCTACGGGCACGAACAGCATAGGTATCTTAGGCACTGGTTCGACTGGCGTCGTCGGAAATGGAGGGAGCAACGGCACTGGTGTCAAAGGAACGGGTGTCATCGCCCTGTTGGGCGAGGCACCAAGCACAAACAGCTTGGGTCTCCTTGCGACAGGTGGTACCGGCATATTCGGTGGGAGCCAACAGGCCGGGGATAATTTCTGGGGCATGATGGGCACGGCGACGACCAGCGGCAAGAACCTCGGCGTAGAGGGCTTTACAGCGGCAGCGTCAACGGCACAGGCCTGTATGGATTGGCTATCTCGGCCAGCAACGTCGGAGGTGGCCGCGGCTGTTGCCCGGTGGGAGTATGGGGCGACACCAGCTCCAACGCTGGCGGCGCGGCTGGCCTGGTGGGCACGGCCGACGACGCGCGGGCGATCTATCTCGAAAACAATAGTCCAAGCGGCGTCCCCACGGCCTACATGCAACAGGACGCAAGCGGGAAGTTCGCTCTCGTCGCTGGCGGCGGTGGCACCAACGTCTGCACCATCGATGCTACCGGGACCCTATCCTGCGCCCACGCCATGTCTGTAATAGCACGGGTAGAAAGCGGCCAGCGAGACGTGGCGCTCTATGCTATGGAGTCCCCGCAAAACTGGTTCGAAGATTTCGGTTCAGGCCAGCTTTCAAACGGAACAACGAGGATCACGCTCGACGCTACCTTCGCCGAGGCCGTGAATACTGGTGTCCACGTACCACGTCTTTCTTACTCCTCGCGACGAGTGTGAAGGCCTCTTTGTCAGCAACGCCACCGCGAGCGGCTTTGAAGTTCACGAACTCCGCCGGGGACGATCGACTGCGGCCTTCGACTATCGCATCGTGGCCTTGCGGCGCGGTTTCGAGACGGTGCGCTCGGAAGATATGACCGAGCAATGGAAGAAGATGAACGCGCTGCCAAAGATCACGCCGGAACAAGGCATCAAGCCGCCATCGATTCCCAGGGTGCCCGGCAAGTCCGATATCAATCCATTGCCCAAGCTAAGCGCGCAGCGCTAATTGGCAGGCGGGAGGACGGCTGTCCCATCCTCCCGCCGCAATTCCAGGTTTTGCAGGAAGAAAGCTCACAAATCCGCAGCCTTATTCGAACAGGAGGTGCTCAATGAAACCGTCAAGACGGACGAGACTCGACAAAATATTTCTATTGAAGGCAACGCTGCTAGCGGCGATGGTTGTGCCGGCCTGTGGGGCGTACGGCCAAAAAGAAGTTGACCCGACGTGGTATGACCCGTGGCCGGCCCATGCCAGGGTTGTCGTGCAGCTGGCGCAGCCGCGGCCGGCCGATCATAAAATCCAGCGGAAAGTCAGTTCGGTAACGCCCAACCAGCAGCCTCGGAAGGCCCGCGAAGCGATCCGCGATGGGCGACGGTGCGGCGCTTTGCCAAAACGGAATATCGAATAAGCCCTGCATCCAGAGCAGATGAGGCGACGGACACAATACCGTTTCCTCATTGGCAAAACGAATCAATGGCTCAGAACGCGGTTTTAGGACCTGGTCGACCATGCGAATTGGAAAGCAAACCGGCAGAAACGCAGACCGCCCTAATTCACCGTCGGAGCAACAGTTACCTGGACCAACCGTGATGATATTCCCCACACCGTAGTGAGCACAGACGGCGTATTCAAGTCCAAGGTGCGCGACACTGACGAAACCTTCTCCTACACCTTTACCAAGGTGGGGACCTACCCACACTACTGCTCGGTCCACCCTAAGATGACCAGCCAGGTAGTGGTGCAGTGAAACTCGGACATCAATTGCTTATCTTAGTTACCGACTTCTCGGACTGCAGTACTTCTCCATATATAACTCCGCATTAACCTCTCGTCAGCGTGTGTATCAGCCGCTTGACACAAACATGACAATCAAATGACATTTCGCCCCCATCTCGCCAAGCACCCTCTGCGTCTAACTAGACAAGTTACGGCACACATTGATAACCAAGCTTCGTAACTTACAAAATCACGAAGAAGGATATCGAGGACAACTTGAAAAAAGCACTTTTGTTATTCGGACTACTTATGACGTTAGCAATTCCGTCTGGGCTGCTGTGGGCCCAGCAGGCCGGCTATTCCCAGACCAACCTGGTCTCCAATACTGCCGGTGTAGGCAAGACTACAGACACTCAACTTTCCAATCCCTGGGGAATTGCCTTCTCTCCCGGTCAGGATTTCTGGATCGCCAACAACAACAGCGGTACTTCCACGCTTTACGACGCTCAGGGCAACAAGAATGCGCTGATAGTAACCATACCGGGCGCCGCCAAAAATCCAAATGGTAACTGTAGCCCCGGCTGCCCAACCGGAACCGTAGCCAACGTTAACGGCAGCTACTTCGGGGGAGGATCGTTCATTTTTGACACCGAAGATGGCATCCTTGCCAACTGGAACGGCGGTACCAGCGCCGTGGTGGCCTTCGACAACTCCGCCAGCGGCGCGGTTTATAAGGGTCTCGCCTTGCTAAACGACACCTTCCTCCTGGCGGCGAACTTCAATAGCGGCAAGGTCGACGTTTACGATCGCAACTTTAACCCCACGTCATTAAGCGGTTCCTTCACCGATCCAAAACTTCCCGCGGGTTTAGCTCCTCATGGCATTCACGTCATCGGCAACCAGATCTACGTCGCCTATGCCATGCAGGATTCTGCCAAACACGATGCCCAGCCCGGCGCCGGTTTGGGTCAGGTGGATATCTTCGACTCAAATGGAAATTTCGTCAGCACCTTTGTCCCCGCTGGCGGCAAGCTAAACGCGCCCTGGGGCGTGGTAGCAACTCCCGCTACCTTCGGAACATTTGCCAACGCGATCCTGGTGGGAGATTTCGGCGATGGCGCCATCAACGCCTTCGATACAACCGGGAAGTTTCTCGGCCAGCTCACTGACCCGTCAGACAAAGTATTGGTGAATGCCGGCCTGTGGGACATGACGTTTGGCGGAGGCGGAACCTCGGGTGATCCAGGCACTCTTTATCTAACCGCCGGAGGCAGCAACCAACCCAATTTCCCCGCCGGAGGTAACACCACCGCTGTCTTCGCCAGCCTGGTACCGGCGGCCGCCGTGGGCAGCCCAGATTTTTCTCTGAGTCTCTCGCCGCAAAGCGCAACCATCGCGCCGGGCAGTTCGACCAACCTCATGATCAGTGCCAGCGCGGTTGGAGGATTCAACGGTCAGATTTCGCTTAGCTGCTCCGCCGCCGCAGGCCTGACCTGCACTTTCAATCCCTCGACGATCTCTGCCGGAGGGACCGCGTCGACCTTGACCGTCTCTGCCGCCGCGACCCCGCCCATAAATGGCTACGGATTCGCAACCCTATTGCCTGGCCTGGGCCTGTTCGGAACCCTGCTAACAAATCGCAAACGGAAACCGCTTGCGCGCAAGCGCATTCTGGGAATAAGCGTTCTCGGTCTGCTGCTTATCATTTCAATGTTTGCCCTTGGATGCAGCAACAACAACTCAAAACAGCAAACGTCACCATCGCAGGCCACTCTAACGGTGACGGGAACATCGGGCTCACTAAGCCATTCCACTCCTATAACCGTAAACATCAACTAAGATGAGTCACAGGCAAGGGCGCACATTCCTGCGCCCTTGTCCCAGAGGCTCAAGTTTTCCATCGGTAAACTGCGGAGAAAATTCTTGCCCTACCGTTACTTGTTCGCGCACAAAAAAGCGGAAAGCAGTGTACCCCTCTACCCGGTTTCGGACATCATTTATCCAGACATCCGATCGTCGTACGGATGAGATAAACTCTCGTTCTCCTGGAGGCTTCGCTGCCGCGTTCTCTCAAAATTTCTCCCGCGCTCAAAAAGCGCGCCGCGCAAATCAAAGTGCTCCTCATGGACGTGGACGGCACCATGACCGACGGCAGTGTCACCCTGCTCTCGCAAGCCGACGGCACCGCCCTCGAAATCAAAACCTTTGACGCCCACGACGGCCAGGGTCTCACCCTCGCACACACCGCCGGCCTGCGCACGGGCTGCATTACCGGTCGTGAAAGCTCGGCCCTCCTCCGCCGCGCTCACGAAATGAAAATGGAATTTATCTACATGAAGCAACCCCTAAAGATGCCAGCCTACGAAGAGATTCTTCAAAAAGCGGGCGTCTCTGATTCTGCGGTCGCGTTTATCGGCGATGATCTTCCGGATATCCCCCTGATGCGTCGCGTGGGCTTGGCCATTGCCGTGGGCGATGCCGTTCCCGAAGCAAAGCAGGCTGCGCACTACACTACCAAAGCCCATGGCGGCGATGGCGCGGTCCGCGAAGCCATTGAGCTCATCCTAAAATCCAAGGGTATCTGGGAGGCGATGATCGACAAAGCCCGCGCCTGATGCCAGCTAGACGACCATGGTTTTATTTCGCCCCGGCGGTGAGTACCGCCTCGAACTTAGGCTTGAGCGCGATTAATTCGGAGACGAAAGCGGCAACGTACAAACCCGCCGCGAGAATGTACAGAAACTGGAATCCGAAATACATGGAGTTGTATTCGAGCAGGCCTCCGCACATGGCGCCGAGCAGATTCACCGCCATCATGCCAGAAATAGCTCCCCGAGAGCGCAACAAGGTGGAAAACAAAATCCCCGAGAAAAATATGGGGCTGGTGAGCACGAGGGCGAGGCAGATGCGGCCAACCCAGGTGGAGGGCAACCCCCCGCTGTGAGCGATCCACCAACCAATTGCCAAGCTGACCAGCAGGAGCGGATAAGTTGTCGAGGAACGTGCGATCCTGTAGCGCCGAACCACAAAATTCGCGAGAAAAGCCATAACCAGAATAGCGATAATAGCGATTCCGATGACTTGCCAGGAATTGCCGAATACCAGCCCCAGCTCAGTAATCGCCTTGGTTTCGATCAACATGAATCCTGCCCCCAAGAAGAAGAATGGAGCAGTTCCAAACTGTGGCGACCCCTGCAAGAACCGGGAAAAAATATACAGAGAAAGAACTAAGACCAGTGCCGCCATCGCCAAGTAGGAGACGGGATACACGCGACGTGGCATATAGAAAAAAGGCCAATCATCGGTCGACACATCCGCGGATATCGTCGGATCGGCAAACGTCGCGCTCACGTCTTCGAAACTCGGCTTTTGCAAAAGTGCAGGTGGAAGCAACAATTGCCGATCATTGGCCTGGAGAAAGATGACGGCCCCGTCGTAGTCCGCACGCACGCAAACCGGAGTTCGCCCGTCGAAAGCCTCCTGCAGCATCAAGTAAATCTTGCGCCCAAGCTGCAGGTTCATCACGGAGAAGGATAGCGAAAGAATTCCATCGGGCGTCAGCCGTTTGCGCGCTTCGCGCAGACCCTCCACGGTGTAGACAAACGAATCCAATCGCACGCTCGAAGCGTGGCTCAGCAGAGTGTGTGAATCCAGCAAGCCGTAGACCACCATGTCGTAACGTTCACTCGTAGTACGCAGGAAAGTACGAGCATCGCTTACGATGGCGCGAACGCGCGGATCGGAATACGGATGCTCGGGATGTCCTAGCTTTCCCTCCATCAGAATCGCGGGATCAATCTCGATGGCGTCGATTTTCTGCGCTCCATTGCGCAAGCCGGCCGCAACATCGTTGCCTGTGCCTGCACCGACGACCGCAACGTAGCCGGGCGCATGCCCGTATAACCAATACGGCAATTCGTAATAACTACGGATGATGCTGAGCCGGGGATTGGAGTCGACGTTGCGGTTGGAGCGCGCCAGGTCGAGAACACGTTGATAGTAATGACCGGCCGCCAGAATCTCCGTCAGGCCTTGCGCATCCTGTCCCACCTCCAGCAACTGGTACGGAGAGTAAATTCGTTGCCATCGCGGATCCGTAGGCCAAGCGACGACGATCAATGCGAGGACAACCGAGATAATTCCAAACAGCAGCGGACGCACGCTCCAGACGTGAAACATGAGTAAGAGGCCAAACGCGGGCAGCAACCACACGATTGGAGGAGTCCAGAATGCGCTGAGAAGAAACATGAGCAGCACGCCCACTACGCTTCCCGCGAGATTCAAGCCGTAGGCGGAAAGCTTCTCGCGCCTTTCGAGAAGGCAACCGCATAGTTGCCCGATTGGAATGAACGCGAGGGCAGTCAGCAGGAACACCAGAGCCAAAAGAAGGTAAGTCTGAACGCTGTCGAACACCGTGTCCACGGCGGGCAGGCCCATGTTTAGTTGCTCGGAAAACGGGAGCATCTTCAGGCTCAGACGATCGCCTGCAGCCAAACCGTAGCGGAGACCCAGCAGCAAAACGAACTGCCAGCAAAACAGTGGAACCGCAAGAAATAACGGGATGACCTTTCGGCTTCCAAGCGCATAGCCCAAACCCAGGCCTGCCAGGCAAGCCAATAGCGAGAAATTTTTGTAAAAGGCAAACAACTCGAAAACCGTTGCTTGCCAACGGATGATGGAGAGCTCGAGGAACAGGCTTAGGGCTGCCGAGGTAAAGATACAAATACCTAAGTATTCGTCCGGGATGGAATGGAGAAACTCGGCTTGGCGGCGACCCGCAGCATCAATCAGCGGTTCCAGTTTTCTGAGTGTGGGTCGTAAAGCAAGAGGTACGATCAGCGCAATAAAAATTAACAGCAAGGTCGGGCGATGCGCAGCAAGCGTGTCCCCCTCAAGGAGCCGACTCGACAGATAGGTAAGGAATGGGACGGTGACGGTGCCGAGTAAGGCTAGACCCATCAGCCGAACGTAAGAACGCCCCAAAATCCCTCCACGCGCAAGTCGTCCAGGTATTCGTCAACTAAGCGTCCCGGAAGACAAATCACAAGAACCCGAATCAGAGTCCTCATGGTAACCTGAGGATCGCTTTCCTGAGAAGTGCAGAATGCCGAACCTGAATCCGACTGACGCTCGACTTCTTCAAATCGTGAGTTCCGCCGCCCCCGCCGCGATCGCTGATGTCATGGCCGTAATGCAGGCTATCGATGTGTTGCTGCCAGGTAATGATGGTCTGAAGTGGTTCAACAAGCTTTATTTGATGGTGACGCAAAAGATCGACATGCAGCCTCCGCCAAACGGCTGGAAGGATGCCGCATGGCTGACGCGTCTGGACGTTGTCTTTGCAGGCTTCTACTTTGCGGCGGTTGCAGGTGCACTGCGGCAGAATGCGGATGTCGCGAGCTCGTGGCAGGCTTTGTTTGAGGCCAGGAACCGGGCGGGTGTCGATCGGATACAGTTTGCTTTGGCGGGAATGAATGCTCATATCAATCACGATCTGGCGTTGGCCCTTCTGCAAACTGATGATGAACTGCATATCACGCCAGCGCTGCAGAGCCCCGAACACGACGATTATCAGCAGGTGAATGGTTTGCTGGAGCAGGTGCTTCCGTCGGCGTTGAACTTTCTGGCCGCTGGGATCGTGGGTGAACTGGCGCAAGACACGGGCAAGGTTGGGCAGTTGCTGGCGATCTGGAACGTCCGAGCAGCCCGCGATCTGGCTTGGGATTTCGCCGATCATCTTCGGAATCTTGCAGGCGTCAGTCGCGACTTGGCGTTGAGAGCCCAAGACCAGCTCACCGGAGTCATTGGCCGTAGCTTGCTGCTTCCGGTCTAGCAGCAACTCTGAACCTAATCGGAATTCCATTTTCAAGTAGCCCGAAACGCGGGTGCGAAATCGGGTGCCCCATTTCTCGCGCGCCCTTTGCGCGAGAAGTGGGAGCCGTACCTCAGCGAGAAAATCCAGGGAACAAAACGTGCGGCTTCGTAAACGGAACCAATACGTTTTCTGCTTCTGAAGAACAAATCAGACCCCCACTTGAGGACGTCATCCCGAAGGCCCGCGCTTTCTCCAGCGGGCCGAGGGATCTCGCGCGGAGTATTTCAAACTGATCCGCGCCTCGCCGCACCCTCCTTGTTCTCTCCGCCGTGACAGGCTCACGCCGGTTCCTCTGCTTGTCCCCATCCTTCCATTCAGATAAGATGTGCTAAAGTAGCGTTAGCTATTTGAAAATGGCTGGCGATTTCCCTCTGGTCTTTGCTTCGAAAATACCTCTGACGAGGCCGCGTAGGCGGGCTTGATCTTTGAAAAACAATGGTGTGCCCCTGCCGAGAAACGGGTCATTTTCATGGCCTAAGGTGACCCTTGGGTCATGCGGGTTTGACAATCTGATGCCGACGGAAGGCAGAGCCCCTCCCGTGCCCAAAACGAGAACGGAAATCGCTCTGGCCGAGCGCCTAAGTCCTTATTGTGGAATATTTTACATGTAAGTCCTTATTCTTCAAAGATTTTGACCGTGGTGTGCCACTAACCCCATGATTCCAAAAGATCACAGGGGGAGGGGGATACCTTGGGTTGCTGAATGATAAACCGCTGCGGCATGGCTCCCACTTCTCGCGCAAAGAGCGCGCGAGAAATGGGGCACCCATTCGTCTCGGGGTACTGGAATAGGAATTCCGGTTACAGTTCAGAGTTTGTCAGAATTCGATGCAATGACTAGTTTCGTTAGAACGCCACGTTAGGGTCGCTTCGGGTTATGGCTGTCGCTAATACTGCTGAGTCCGATCAACTACGCCGGGAGCGCGGCGATCTGGCGCTTTCGCCTCTTGCCGTTGGTATTCTTGCTTGGCCTCTGCTCGGTCAAGCTGTTGCTGCACATCTTCACCAGCGTCCGGCACTACGGGTACTTTCGCGACGAGCTTTATTACCTGGACATGGCCCGCCATCTCGATTGGGGTTATGTCGATGCGGCTCCGCTCATTGCGGTGTATGCCAAGATTGCACTGTGGATGGGCGGTTCGCTGGCGGCTTTGCGGATCCTTCCCGCGCTCGCCGGCACAGCGCTGGTGGCGCTCACCATCCTTATTGCGCGTGAGCTCGGTGGTGGATGGTATGCCCAGCTTCTCGCCGGAATGTCCGTTCTACTCTGCCCCGCTATTCTGCTAACCGACAGCCTCCTTACCATGAACGCCTTCGAGCCGCTGTTCTGGATGGGCTGCATTTGGGTTGTCGCTCGCATCTTGCGCACCGGAGACTCGCGGCTTTGGCTGTGGTTCGGCGTCCTGTCCGGCCTCGGCCTTGAGAACAAACACTCGACGCTTTCTTTCGGATTCGCGGTCGTCGTCGCGCTGCTTCTGACGCATCATCGGCGGGAGTTTGCCCGACCGTGGATATGGATCGCCGGCGGCATCGCTCTTGCGCTCTTCCTGCCCAACATCATCTGGCAAATCCGTCATCACTTCCCGACGATCGAAGACCTGGCCAATGTTCGCCGCGAAGGCAAGAATGTGGTGCTGGGACCGCTCGCGTTTGTTAAGGAACAGATTATCGACATGCACCCGATTCTATTGCCGGTGTGGCTCTCGGGGCTGATCTGGTTTCTTCGCGACCGCCGTTGGCGGGTGCTTGGCCTGACCTTTGTAGTCTTCTTCGTATCGATGGAAGTGGCGCACGCCAAGAATTACTACGTGTTTCCGATTTATCCGATGCTTTTTGCAGGCGGCGCTGTCGCGATTGAGGAATGGTTGGCAAACCGCGCCGCGTGGACACGCGCTGTGGTCATCGCAGTAATCGTGCTCGCGGCGCTTCCCGCAATCCCGCTAGTGACGTGGATGCTGCCGCCAGAGCGTCTTCTGGCGTATCAAAACGCGATCGGCTTCAAGCCCTCCAAGGCCGAGGTGCACCACGAGTCACTCTTGCCGCAACCGGTTGCCGACCAGTTTGGATGGCCCGAACTGGCGAGTGAGGTTGCCTCCATCTATAACTCGTTGCCGCCCGACGAGCGCGACAAGACCGGTATTTGGGCGGGCAACTACGGGGAAGCTGGCGCGATTAATGAGTTCGGCCCCCGGTACGGACTGCCGCGCGCCTGGTCTCGCCATCAGAACCATTGGTTCTGGGGTCCGCCTCCGCAGGTCTTCAAGAATTTGATCGTGATTCAATGGAGCCTTGATGACGTGCGCGACAATTGCACTTCATTTCAGGCTTTTGAGCACTACCAGCGCTTTGGCATGGCCGAGGAAAATACCGCGGTATATCTGTGCCGCGGCGTCACCTTCGACATCCAGAAAATCTGGTGGCACTCTCACCACTGGAATTGAGCCGGCGCTATTCTTTGTAGGCTTCGCATTCGACATTCCGAGCGACGGTTTGCAAAGTGGGCGTGTCCCGGCGACAATCGCTGGGATGGACAATGTGAAGCAGAGTGACGGGCTTGAGTACCTGGGCGGTAATCCGTTCCGTCCCGGCATCATGGTGCTGGTTACGCTGGGGAATCCGCGGGAGAAGTTTTGGGGGGCCATCCTTTCGCTTACCGCGGAAGGACTGAGTCTTTGCGGGGTCGAACTGGCCTCGTTCGACGACCTGGTATCGCTGGTTAAGGAGGGTGAGCCGTTTTCCCCCGGCGTGGTTTTTCTTCCAATGCATCGTGTCGAGCGCATGGAACTCGATCTACCCGACGGAAGTATCCCATCCCTTTCACAACGGTTCACCAGCAAGACGGGTCTTAATCCTGCGGCGGTGCTGATCCGTCACATCGCGCCGGAAGTTGGGGAGCAGAAGTGAAGCTCTCGCAACTTTTGAGCGCTCCGAATCAGCTCACCCTGCTGCGGATGATGTTTGTGCCTTTCATCGTGATTAAACTGGTGGAAGGGCACTATTCGTCGGCGCTGATCTTGTTTGTGCTGGCCGGAATGAGCGACGGGCTCGATGGGCTGCTGGCTCGCACCCTCAAGCAGCAAACGGTGTTGGGACAATATCTTGATCCCATTGCTGACAAACTTCTGCTTAGCACCATGTTTCTTGTGCTCTCGATCCTGCATAAAATTCCGTGGAAATTTACGGTTTTGGTTTTCAGCCGTGACATTTCCATTCTGTTTGCCAGCGCCGTGCTCTATACCATCGCTGGGCTCCGCGACTTTCGGCCCAGTATTTTTGGGAAGGCGAACACATTCGCGCAGGTCGCGGCGGTCTTCTTTGTGCTGCTGTTCGAAATCAGTAAGTCGCGATGGGTTGCGATCGCTCGGCTTTCGTTTTTGCGCGCGACCTTTGCTTTCACCATTATTTCTGCAATGCACTATGTGTTCGTCGTGGGGCAGCGACTGCGAGCGGTTCACCATGTTTCGGCCGTACCTTCGGCGGGCGAGAGGATTTGACGAGTCACTTTGCAGCGCTGCTCGCAAGATCCCCCACCCGGCTGAAGAACGCCGGGTTTGGGATGACATTAGTAGTCGGCCTTGCGGAGATAAAGGTCCGCACCTCCACACCCTTCACTTACTTTGGCTGAGGGACGATTCGCAGATACGGTTTGAGGGTCTTCCAGCCTCCGGGATATTTCTGTTGCGCCTCCTCGTTCGAGACCGCTGGGACGATGATGACGTCGCCGCCTTGTTTCCAGTTCGCAGGAGTGGCGACTTTGTGCTTGGTTGTGAGCTGGATGGAATCGAGGACGCGCAGCACTTCGTCGAAGTTGCGGCCTGTGGTCATGGGGTAGATGAGCATCAGCTTGATTTTCTTGTCTGGGCCGATGACGAATACCGTGCGCACGGTGGCGTTGTCGGCGGCGGTGCGGCCTTCGGAGGTGTGACCACTTTCGGCGGGCAACATGCCGTAGAGTTTTGCGATTTTTAGGTCGGTGTCGCCGATCATCGGGTAGTTGACTTTGTGGCCCTGCGTCTCTTCGATGTCGGCAGCCCACTTGCTGTGATTGCTCACCGGGTCGACGCTTAGTCCAATGATTTTGGTGTTGCGCTTTGCGAATTCGGGTTGGAGGCCTGCCATGTAGCCGAGTTCGGTGGTGCAGACGGGGGTGAAGTCTTTCGGATGTGAAAAGAGGACTGCCCAGCCGTCGCCGATCCATTCGTGAAAGTTGATGGGGCCTTGCGTAGTTTCGGCGGTGAAGTTGGGGGCTGTGTCGTTGATGCGGAGAGCCTTGGTTGGGGTTTCGGTTAGAGTTTCGGTGCTCATAAGTTCTCCTCGCTAAAAATTTTCCCGGAAGGTCCGAGAGTTTTTGGTCCGCCGCGGCTTTCGAAAGGTGGCGTTTCAGGCAGAAAGACGAACCCACCTCACTTCGCCGGGTGGGTGTGATAAGTGTGTGCACTACCCACGCGACGGGGACGGCTTACAACAACAGATTGGGCGAGGCGTGGAGCGGATGCGCATAAGAGTTAAGATACGCGGCGGCGGAAATTGAGTCAAACTGCGGGGCTTACGCGCGGTCGCCTCCATGTCGCGGCACATGGAGGCGTAACGGGGCGGAAGAATTCAATCACCGCCCTTCGACTGCAGTCAGGGCCGGCTCCGGACACCAAGGTCCACAAAGGAAAACTTGGGCAAGTTTAGGACGCTTCGCGAGCGTGAGCGCTACAATAGTCAACCATGGCGAGAGAACTTCGACGGTTTCCTTTTGTGCAGTTGGATGTCTTCACCTTGCGGCCTTTTGAGGGCAATTCTCTGGCAGTCTTCCTGGATGGGCGCGGGCTTAGTGATGAGGAAATGCAGGCGCTGGCGCGGGAGATGAATCTCTCTGAGACCACTTTTATCCTGCCGCGTGAGCCGTCGGTCGAGCGCGATCGCGGAGTAAGGGTGCGAATCTTTACCGTGCAGGAGGAGCTGCCGTTCGCCGGTCATCCGACCCTGGGAACCGGGTTTCAATTGCGAGGGACGACGAGCGCGCGCGAAGTTGTGCTGGATCTCAATGTGGGCAAGGTTCCGGTTCGGTTCGAGGAAAAGGCGGGGCAACCGGTGCTCGGCGAGATGACTCAAGTCGATCCTAAGTTCGTCGCACGGCATGATCGCGAGGCGGTGGTGCGGGCGTGCGGATTGCGGGACGGCGATATCGATCCTTCGTTGCCGATCGAGACAATTTCGACGGGCCTACCTTTCACTGTGGTTCCACTGCGCGGGCTCGAGATCATTCGGGCTTTGCACGTAGACCTCGGAGGCTCAGCCGAGTATCTGGGACGCTCGGGGGGGAAATTTTTCTACTTTGTGAGTCGCGAGACGGTGGATCCAGAGGCGCGGCTGCACGCGCGCATGATGTTTTATAACGGGGAGGATCCGGCGACGGGCTCGGCTGCGGGATGCGCGGCGGCTTGGATGGTCGCCCATGGGGTGGCTCAACCGGAGGAGCGGGTGCTGATCGAGCAGGGAGTGGAGATGAAGCGGCCGAGCCGGATTTTCGTTCGGGCCTCGCGCGAGGATGACCGAGTGGTTAATGTGCGGGTCGGTGGAAATGTTGTTGAAGTACTGCGCGGAGAAGTTTGTTTCTGAGAGATAGTACGCAAATGTGCAGGAAAAATCATGCCATGCACAAGAGCGGAAATTTTTCAATGGGTCGATTCCCCCATTAGCATCGGCGGCACTTTACAGCGGTCAGGTTCGCCTTTAGGATGCTTCTCGCTCTCTAGCAAAAAAGTTTTCGGAATTTTCCCGGGCGCGCCGTTTCGGCGGCTAGTTGCTTCGGAAACCAAAATGAAACCAAAAAGAACGATCCTCTGCGTAGACGACAACGAACAATCGCTCTCCATCCGCAAAATCATGCTGGAGACCCGTGGCTATCACGTGGTGACGTGCACGGGCGGCCAGGAGGCGCTGGAGCGTTTCAAGAAGGGTGGCGTCGACCTGGTGCTGACCGACCTGACGATGCCCGGGCTTGATGGAAGCAAGCTGATCGAAGAAATCAAGAGCCTCTCGCCTCACACTCCGGCAATTCTTCTGTCGGGCAAAGTCAAAATGTATGACCGCGACACGAAGGCGGATGTTTTTCTGCCGAAGGGAATGTACGCGCCGGTCGAGTTGCTGGAGCGGATCCGTGTTTTGCTGGTACGGAAGCGCGGACCGAAACGCACGCAGCCGCCGGCGATGTCGTCGGCCTCCCGTAGCAGCGCTGCCTGATCCAAGAAAAATCTGGTTGAGAATGAAATCTGGGCGGAGCCTGCACGGGCGGGACACTCCGCGCCTACGCTCCGGCTTCGTGTAAGATCGATTTTGGATGGCAGTCCTGATCGAAGCCGTGGATGTGCGCAAGACTTACCGAGTGGGCAAGGTGGAAGTGCCCGCGTTGCGCGGGGTTTCCTTTCGCGTGGAAAAGGGTGAGTTTGTCAGCGTAGTGGGACCGTCGGGTAGCGGAAAGTCGACGCTTTTTTATCTTTTGGGTGGACTAGCGCGGGCCGATTCGGGGCGCGTAATCATCGACGGAGACGACTTTGCGCAACTCTCCGACGCCGAACGTACTCGCATGCGCAAGCGCAAGATCGGATTCGTGTTCCAGAAATTCAATCTGCTGCCCACCCTTGATGCGCGTTCGAATATCAATATTGCCGTGGACATTGCCGGAGCCAATGGGAATCGTGACGCCGCGTACTTCGACAAGATCGTGGGCTTGCTGGGGCTGGAGAAGCGCCTGCCGCACCGGCCTTCGGAGCTGTCCGGTGGCGAGCAGCAGCGGGTTGCGCTGGCTCGGGCGCTGATCAACAAGCCGGCGATTGTGTTGGCCGACGAACCCACCGGCAATTTGGATTCGGAGAACTCGGTGGTCGTGCTGGACATGTTGAGGCATTCCAATCGGGAACTGGGCCAGACCGTGCTCATGATCACGCACAATCCGGAAGCGGCGAGTTACGGGGACCGTATTATTCACATGCGCGATGGTGCCATTGTGCCGCCGGATAAGGATCCGCAGTGGATTGGGGCGCACAAATAATTGGCTGACATCTGGAGACTAGCGGCATGGATGATTTGAAAAAACCGATTTTGCCGGGCAAGGGAGCGTCCGACTACGAGCGTTATCTGCACACGGACGAACTGCTGTCGCTGCAGAAACTTCCTGAAGAATTTCTGCATAAAGACGAGATGACCTTTCAGGTGGTTCATCAGAGTTCTGAGTTGCTGTTGAAGGGGATTGCATGGGAACTGGGACGCGCGCGCGGGCACATCGAAGAAGGCGATTACTCGCATGCTGCGCGGCTGATTCGACGCGCCAACCAGATGCTTGATTACCCAATCTCCATGCTGCATGTTTTGGAGACGATTACGCCGTACGATTATCACCTGATTCGCGCCGGATTGGGGCACGGAAGCGGTTTGGATTCACCTGGGTTTCTGTCGCTTCTTCACATTGGGCCGCGCCTGGGCGAGGCGTTCCACGCGCAACTGCGCAAGGCGGAGCTCGGCGTGGATGATTTATACCGGCGGCATGACGAATTCTTTGGCCTGCATGATGTGGCGGAATGCCTGCTGGATTTTGATGAGCGCGTACACCTCTTCAGGTTCCATCATCTCAAACTGGCGCAGAGAATCATCGGCGGCGGCGTAATCGGAACGATGGGTACTCCGGTGGAGGTTCTTCATCAGAGGATGGAGCACCTTTTCTACAAGGAACTTTGGGATGTGCGGAATCAGATTACGGCGAAGTCGCACGAAGCCATGCAAAAACCAACGACGGGTTGCGCGTACTGAGGTTGTGGGTTGGTGTGAACTTCGAGCGCGTGATCACACGCAGGTGCCGCGGTAGATCATGGCGCGAATCGTCATCCTGGGTTGTGCTGGCAGCGGCAAAACTACACTGGCCAGGCAACTTGGCGAACGCACCGGTGCACCCGTTATCTGTCTGGATGCGATTTGGCAGCCTCATTGGGCAAAGAAGGACGTTCCCACTTTCCGAGCCTTGATCAAGGAAGCCCACGCCGGCGAAGAGTGGATTAGCGAAGGTAATTTTGCAGTGGCGAGCTTCGATATCCGATTACCTCGCGCCACTCTGGTGGTTTGGCTCGAGCGCTCAAAACTTTACTGTACCTGGCGTGCATTTACGCGGGTGTTCAAGCGCGGCGAGGCTCACCGCATCGGTAAGCTCGGCGAAGTGCTGGCGTTCATCTGGAAATTTGATCGGGTCAACCGCCCGCGCATTGAGAGGCTTAGAGTTTCTCACGGGCCGGACGTGCGAGTTTGCAGATTGACGGGCGACCGTGACATTGCGGCTTTTCTGTCTTCTCACAGCGATGGCGCTCAGTATCGCATTTCAAGCTGACTGATCGTCTGCACCCGCTGGGCAGCCTCGGCTGTAAACAAGCCATTGCGTCACGGCAATGGCGGGCGCGTTCTTGATTTGTGGCGACCAGTGTATGGCATAATTGGCCCTCAGCGGTTCGGCGGAGGGTCGAATGGAAGGAACACAACTCAAATATGTGATCAAGTTCGTCACCGACATGGGAAAGGCCGTCAAGTTCTATCGCGATGTGCTGGGTCTCAAACTCAAGTTCGAGTCGCCGGGCTGGAGCGAGTTCGTGACGGGTGAAACCACTCTTGCGTTGCACCCAGCCTCTGAAACCAATCCTGCCGGAAAAGTCGAATTGGGCTTCACGGTTGCGGATGTGCAGGCTTTCTACCGGGACATGAGCGCACAAGGTGTGCGGTTCAGTATGCCGCCCAAGAAGCAGGATTTCGGTGGAGTGCTGGCGCAGTTCGTCGATTCCGAGGGCGCACATTGCAGCGTGGGCGAGGCGGCGTGAATTGGCAGCGAATGCGCAAGTGCTGTTAAAATGAGAAAACGAGCGGGAGTAACTCAGTGGTAGAGTGCGACCTTGCCAAGGTCGAAGTCGCGGGTTCAAATCCCGTCTCCCGCTCCAGATTTAAGTTGGAGACCCGCACCGGCGCGGGCTTTTCCATTTTTCCAGGCCAGCTTCGGGCTGGTAGACTTTTACTGCGTATCACGATAATTTAGGTCTTTGGGCGCGGTACCCAAGTGGTAAGGGAGAGGTCTGCAAAACCTTTATGCGTCGGTTCGATTCCGACCCGCGCCTCCAATCCTGCCGTGCATTTAGCTGTAGCCATTGAGTTTGTCGTCGCTCTCTTGTTTGCGCTCATTTAAGTCCGTGCGGTTTGTCTTGGCTCGTGACGCGACAAAGAACGAATGCGAGAACTGGCCACTCCCGGCTAGCGACACGAGTTCCCTGCTCTAAGGTTGCGCACCTAGTGCCCCAAACGCCGGACAGCTTGCAGGACTACAATGAAAGATGTGAGATATTACACAACCAAATCGATGAACGGCGGCACTACATTCAAATGTGCCTTCTGTGAGCATAGCGTCACTACTCTGGATTTTAGTCACGCGAATGGCAACCGCCGCACGCAAGCGGCGGCAATAATTAATCAGCATGCTGCCTCGTTGCATTTGAGGGCGTCACTGCCAACCAAACAGGGTGGTCGTGCTGCGCTTTGAAACGGGTGCGCTCCATAAATGCAAGTGGGGATCTTGATGCGGCGCGATCAAAGTTGACATACGTAATCTGCCCGATCAGGCAAACAGGCTGATTAACCCCAATTTAATTCCCATTTTGGGGCACATTTAACTTCTAAGAGCGAGATTGAGCATCTCGACCAATGGCGATGGTGAATAATATTGGTGTGAAGCGAGAGAAACTCACGTTGGGACAGATATTGTCCGTGCGCTGCCCGAGGTGCGGAGCCAAACCGAAAGAGAAGTGCACGCTAAGCACAGGACACCCGTCTATCAAGACGCATCTCGACCGAGAACTGGCCGCTGCCAAGGTTCGCCGACCTGAGAACTCTGGCCAGTCAGCTTTGCGAATCCTGAAGGCAATGACGAACCGGGGCCTTCGCGTCCTTTTCCAGCATAAGTAGAGACACAGGCACGAACAACGAATTGCTCACCTCCGTTCACACCTCAAGCGGATAGCATCTACGCTACACGGCGGCCGCTCAGCAGGTTAATGACTAAAACCACCAGCGCAACTACCAGCAGCAAGTGGATCAGACCGCCAGCGACGTGGAGGCTGAAACCCAAAAGCCACAGAATCAGAAGCACGACGAAAATTGTCCAAAGCATGTTTATCTCCTTGTGTTCATTTGTCGATCGCTCAGCCTTGCCGGGCATCTTTCTGCCCTAGTTGAACGCCTCTGAACGACTTCCCACACTCCAAACAAAACGGCTTGGATCGTGGAGTGATTAACCCGCAGAACGGGCACATCCTTTGTGATCCGAAATCCCCTCGACGTGCTTTCCTCGCGAAGAGTTTCCTCAGTGAGTCAGCGATTGCGGCGAGCAAGACACGAAGATGGACAAGAAAAGGATGCAAGACAGAACCAATCGTTCGCGTATTCGGCAGACTCACGATGACACATCGACGGCAGCGATTCTGAGCAAGATTGATCAACTTACTTAAGATCTCAGCCGTGGCCTTCCGACCATCGAGCCAAACTGTCTTTGACCGCAATTAGAAAGTGAGCAATTCAGACCAGCTATTCTTCTCGACCAGGGCGATCATTAGGCTGGAGACGAGTACTTCTTCTCTCTCTTTCAGATCCTCTGAACTAAGTCAGTCCATCTGAGGTTCGATTCTCTTAGTTCCGCAGCTCCTAAAGGAATAAATTCATGAAAAAGATAATTTCACTGTTGTTGATGAGCTTCATGGGCCTGGTTGGAACCTTCGCCTGGGCGCGCTCAGGCCGTGAAGATACGGTTGACCGCATGCAAAAGTCGGTGGATGTTCTGCACGCGATCATGTCAACCCCGGACAAAGGCATTCCCGAAGAAGTGTTAAGCGGCGCAAAATGCATCCTCGTGGTACCAGACTTGATCAAAGGTGGATTCATCTTTGGCGGTAAGCACGGCCGCGGTGTGGCCTCGTGCCGCACCTCCAACGGCTGGAGCGCGCCCGCCTTCGTATCGGTTGGCGGTGGCAGTTGGGGATTGCAGATCGGGATCGAAGGCGTGGATCTGGTCATGCTGGTCATGAACGACCAGGGATTCCAGCATCTGTTATCGAGCAAGTTCGAACTCACCGGTGAAGGATCGGTTGCGGCAGGCCCGGTAGGCCGTCATGCTTCCGCCGGAACTGACTGGAAGATGAACACCGAAATGCTGACCTACTCGCGTTCGAAAGGCGTTTTCGCCGGCTTAACCCTGGAAGGGGCCGTAGTCGAGCAGGACAACGACTCGACTCATGCCATTTACGGCAGGCACATGATGTTTCGCAACATTCTGTCGGGCAAGGTATCAACGCCGACAAGTGCGGATGCGTTCGTGACGGCTGTGTCCGAGGCCGGCCAACAGGCGCGAGTCGCCGAAGCCAGAGAAGACAGGAAGTAAGTGTGTTGGGAGCTTGCGGAGAAAGACAGCTTTTGCCGACCGGAACAATAATGCGTTCCGGTCGGCTTCCAAAAGTTCCTGAAAGGTGGAGACTTATGAAAGTTAATCTGCGGAGATCTCTTTGGGCGCAACTCGCTTGCCTGGTTCTCTGGCCTGTTCTTTCACTGGCACAGTCATCCGATCTGGCGCAAAACCTGGCGGACTGCAAAGCCGGGCGTATGGCTTGCGATCACTCCAAGTTGAGTTCGTCGCAAGCGGCCGAACTGGACACAGTCAACCGAGAGCGCAACGTCTCCGAATGCAGAAATGGCTTCAAGGACTGTGATCATTCGAAACTCACTGGACCGCAAGCGATCGCGTTGGCTGTAGCCGACCACCAGCGCAACGTCTCCGAGTGCAAAGATGGCCTGGCATCTTGCGATCCATCACGATTGACGCAATCCGAGGCTCGTGAATCGTCGGTAGCGGCGCACGTACGCAACCTCACCGACTGCAAGGATGGAATAGGAGACTGCGATCACTCCAAACTGACTCCGGCGGAAACCGGGGAAGTGAACCTTGCCAGGCGCCAACTCAATGTATCCGACTGCAAGAACGGAGCGGGACTCTGCGATCATTCCCAGCTCACTAGTTCGGAAAACGTTGAAGTCGCTGCGGCTGAAGATCAGCGCAATGCGCACAACTGTGAGAATGGCTGGGACGAGTGCGACCACTCTAAACTCACCCCGTTGGAAGCCAGCCAAACAGTTGCGGCAGAACATCGCCGCAACATCTCCGCTTGTAAGAACGGCCAGGAAACTTGCGACTATTCCAAACTGACTCCATCCGAAGCCAAGACGCTGGCTGACGCCGAGCAACAACGGAACTATTCAGCCTGTTTAAAAGGTCACGGCTATTGCGACCGCTCTCGTCTAACACCCTCGGAAGCGAAAACGATACCGTCCGAGACCAAGCCCTTGCCCTGATCGTGGTCCGCCGAAAAACGGAAGGCGGGATTCGATGGGCAAAAGATTAGCAAGGAGAATATTGACATGAAGAGGCATCTGGCCAGCCTTTTCCTGCTGGCAATCGCCAGCCTCGCAGCCTTACCACCAGCGGCAAAGGCGCAATCACTCGTGGATGCGAAAGACTCGTCCGGGGTTGCTGTCTCGTCAACCAGCGCAACGCTCCCGGATTTGACCTACACGCGTCCGACTCAGAAAACGAAGATCCGCAACTACGCCTTCGACGCCTTCGGCCCGTATCCCATCGTCGGCGCAGCGTTCGCAGCGGGCATTAACCAGGGGCAGAACACTCCGCCAGAGTGGAAGCAAGGCGCGGAGGGTTATAGCAAACGATTCTCGTCCGACTTCGGCATCGCAGCGATTACTACGACCACGCGCTATGCACTCGCGCAGGCCTTCCGAGAGGACACGCTGTACTACCGCTGCGAGTACAAAGGTGTGTTTCCCCGGCTGGGCCACGCCGTAATTTCCACCTTCACGGCACGCCGCGGCGAGGACGGCCATCGCGTCTTTTCTATCCCGGCTCTCGTCGCTCCATATGCTGGCACCATGACCGCCGTCTATGCATGGTATCCGGGCCGCTACGAAGCCGCGGATGCGCTGCGAATGGGCAACTACACATTGTTGGGGTACGTGGGCGGGAACATCGCCATGGAGTTCCTCTATAGCGGGCCACACTCATGGCGTTCTCGCATGCACCTGAGCAAGACGCAAGGAGCGCCACCGCCGGGTTCGAATCCATGATCGACTGGCACTCCAGGACGGTTGCAAGCGTGGACCCTCCAATTTCGGGCCCACGCTTTCAACCCTTGTCATCCGCTGTGAGTTCCGCGACGGGCCTGATCGGCGAATTCCTCGAATGGTTCGGAGATCTGGGCATATTTTTCTGGCAAGTGTTGCGGGCTGGCGTAACGCCGCCGTTTGAATTCCGCGAATTGTTTCGCCAACTCGACGAGATCGGGTCAAAGTCTCTGCCCCTGGTTGCTTTGGCCGGCGCCGCCACCGGGGTTGTCCTCTCTTTGGAAGCCCGTTACAGCCTGACCCGATTTGGAGCTAAATCGCTCCTTCCCGCCGCCATCGTCTTCTCGGTGATCCACGAAACCGGTCCGATCATTACCGGCTTGGTGGTAAGTGGTCGAGTGGGCGCGGGTATTGGCGCGGAGTTGGCCTCGATGAAAGTGACCGAGCAGATTGATGCCATCGAGGCATCGGCGGTAAACCCTTACCGGCTACTGGCCGCGACCCGCATCCTTGCTTGCATCCTGATGCTGCCTCTCCTGACCCTGGCGGCCGACGCGTGCGGCTTGGTGATGGGCTGGGTTGCGCAGGCGCTGGTTGAGCCACTCTCGCTACACCAGTTCATCAATAGTGGTTTTAACGGCGCAGATTTCAACGATTTCCTGCCGCCCACGCTTAAGACCGCTGTGTTCGGCTTGATCATTGGACTGATTGCGTGTTTTCAGGGAATGCGTACACGGGGAGGTGCTGCGGGCGTGGGCCGCGCGGCCACCAGTTCGGTAGTCTTGTCTTCGCTGTTCGTGATCCTGGCGGATGTGGTGCTGGTGAAACTCATCATCATATTTTTCCCGTAAGTCGCTCGTGAGAAGTTATGGACGTAATCGATCAAATCACGGTGAAGCCGGCAGACGCCGAGGCAGACGGCAGTGCGCCAGTTGTCGTCGTCGAGGCCCTGCATAAGTCCTTCGGAAGTCAAAAGGTTTTGAACGGGATCAGCCTGAGCGTGAGCCGCGGCGAAACCCTGGCGGTGCTCGGCCGCAGTGGTACCGGTAAGAGCGTACTGCTGAGGCTCATCATCGGCCTGGAGAAGCCGGACTCAGGATCGATTTGCATCCACGGTCAAGATATCGCCGGCCTGGCTCTCGACCAACTCGGCGAAATCAGGAAGAAAATGGGTTTTCTGTTTCAGCACGCCGCGCTCTACGATTCGCTGACCGTCGAGCAGAACGTGGCCTTTCCGCTGCAACACCATAATAAGGAGATGTCAAAGTCCGAGCGCGCCGACCGCGTCAATAAACTGCTGGCGGAAGTAGGAATGGAAGGCAACCTTGAGAAGATGCCTTCGGACATTTCGGGCGGCATGCAGAAACGAGTAGGGCTGGCACGTGCGCTGGCTTTGGAGCCGGATATTTTGCTGCTCGACGAGCCTACCGCGGGTCTCGACCCCATCAGTTCCGGGGAGATCGATGATTTGGTTCTCAAGCTCCAGGACGAACATCACATGGCCTCCATCGTAGTGACTCACGATCTGCACAGCGCGAAGACGATTGCGAACCGTCTGGCCTTGCTCAACGAGGGAAATGTGGTGATCGAAGGCAGCTTTGAAGACCTTCAGAAAAGTGGCGACGAGTTTGTCCAAGAATTTCTAAAGCATTCGTAGGAGGACCTATGTCGAGAGCGGCGCGGTTGGGAGCTTTCATAGTTGCGACACTGGCAATTCTTGTGGTCGGTGTCTTCATCATCGGCAGCAAGCAGTATCTTTTCAGCTCCACCTACCAATTGAAGGCGCAATTCGATAACGTGGAAGGCCTGGATCAAGGCGGCGACGTGCGGGTAGGTGGCGTTCATAGCGGAACTGTTCGCAACATCCTGTTGCCGCACGGGCCGGGCGCAAAGGTTACAGTAATCATGGATCTCGACAAGTCGACGCACGAGATCATCAAGCAAGACTCTGTGGCCACAATCGAGACCGAGGGGTTGTTGGGCAACCAGTATCTGGCGATCTCGTTTGGATCCGCTGGGAAAGCTGAGGTGCGCGATGGCGACATCATCGCCAGCCAGTCGCCCCTCGAAATGGCGGACCTGCTGCAAAAGACCAGCCGCATTCTCGATAGCAGCCAGCAAGCCATCAAGAACGCCACGCAAGCGACGGCCAATCTAAACTCGATCAGCGCCAAGATCGATGGCGGTCAGGGAACCGCAGGAGCGCTGGTTAACGACAAACAGCTTTATAACAATCTCGAACAGACCACCAGCGCGATGCGTGACACGGTGGTGCAGGCACAAGCTGGGGTTACCGACTTCCAGGAGAATATGGAAGCCATGAAGCACAACTTCTTCGTGCGCGGGTATTTCAAGAACCGCGGTTACGAAGATTCCACCGAGCTGGTAAAAAATGAAATCGAACACTTGCCGCAAAGCACACCGGTAAAGGCGTTTGCATACCCGGCCAAGCAGCTTTTTGATAAGCACGATTCGGCCAAGCTGAAGAACCAGAAATCTCTGAACGAAGGCGGCGAGTTCCTGTCCAATAATCAGTTCGGGTTTGCAGTGGTCGTGGCATCGGCCGGCATGCAAGGCGACACCCAGAAGGACTTAGTGCTGACGGAAGCGCGGGCCGCAGTCGTGCGCGAGTACTTAGTCGAGCACTTCGGATTCGATGATAGTCAACTAAAAACTCTGGGAATGGGCAAGCAGACGGACGCCAATTCGGATGCCGGATGGGGTACCGTGCAGATCCTTATCTATCCACTCGGAACCGGGATTCCGCCTAACAAGCAACCGCCGGCGGGTGTCTCATCCAAAACAGCTGCAGACCAACCGGTTCAGGCTTTCGCAGCCGCGACACCGAAACCACAGTAGCCGTAGCCGTGGCTGGCGCAAGCTGGAGGGCCGCGCGAACCGACAGTCTCTAATATGAGGCTGCTCCGGTCCCAGATGGGTCGGCCGGCTTGGGATTCCAATATCCCGCACAATTGCCCAGTCTCTCTGCGCGCATTATTCGCGCTCTAGGTGCACCTCCTCTCATTGTTGAGCCGCGGGCTTCGCCTTCCTCCGGGCCGCTGGTTTGGCCGTTTTCTTGGTTCCTGCTTGTTGGATCAGGGTCAGGGAGTCGGCAGCGTTGAACGGGAATTCGCGAGCCGACTTTTGCCCCGTGGTGCTCAGGGTGATGTCTACGCGACGATTGCTGGCCAGGAGGATCGTCTTCATGTTGTCGAGCACCCTCTGCCGCTGCTCTGGAGTCAACTCAGGGTTCTTCTCAACCGCATCTTTCACCTGCGCTTCGTCGAGATTTTTTTGTTCGCCGAAGGCCTTGGTTTCGAGGTTTGCGTCGGGAACGCCGTGTTCGATCAAAAAGCGCTTGGTGCGCTCGACACGCCGTTCGGAGAGCGCCTGGTTGTATTCCACGGAGCCTCGTGGGTCGGCGTGGCCTTCGAGAATCAGGTGGGCATCCGGCTTGGTTTCGAGATACTTCTTGAAATCCTCAGCCAGCGAAACCAGGGTTTGCTCCTGGCTGGGAAGCAGGCCACCATCGGGATTCTCGACTCGTGGCTTATCGGTGGCAAAGTAAATACTGTGCAGGGAAAGTCTGGCTTCGAGTTTTATGAACTCGGGCGAAACTGGGGGCGGGTTCTGTACCATTACCTGAGCGGCAGCCTGAGTATTCAAGCCCCGTGTGTCACTGCAAGTCGCAGTCACTGTGATCGGACCGTTCGAAGTCCCGGTGGTATCCAGCGCTGCATTGCTACCGCTGCCCGAGATGCTGCCCCCGCTCGCGGTCCAGGCGCCCACTGTGACTTGGGCGTTGTCCGGACTGGTGCAACTGCAACTGATAGTAGAGGGCGTGCCAGCCTGAACCGTCGATGGGTTAGCCGAACATGAAACCGCGGGCGGATTCTTCGGCGGTTCCTTCACCGTGAAGGTCGCGATGCAACTGGCCTGGCTTCCAGTCTTTGGATCGGAGATCTGCGCGGTAACCGTATAACTGCCTCCAGTCACGCCGTTGGTGTCAACGCTCGCCGTATTATCCTTGCCGCGAATTTGGCCGCCGGTACTGCTCCAGGCGTAATTCAGGGTGTGCTTGGGGTTAAAGTTATTGCCAGTCGCGGTCGCGGTCGCCGGCTCGCCCACCATGACTTCAGTGGGATTCACGGCGCAGCTTGCGGAGACAGGCGGCGGCGCGGATTTCCCGCCAAACATAAATACCAATCCACTTTGCAGTCTGACTCCTCTGACATCCGTGGCCGGAACGATCGCGCTCGGACCGTATTGATGATTGGAGAACACGAAATCTCCTCGAATCACGCGCCAAGCGAGACGTCGAGTCAAATTCAGATCAAGACCGCCGCCGGCCATGAAGCCGAACTCGTTGTCACTCTGAAAAAGATCGGACGAAAGGCTATGCCAGCCCACCAGAGCCTCAACGAACGGGGAAAAATGCTGGGTGCGAAAAGTCAGCTTAGGTCCCATGGAGGCGCTGTAGAACGCGGCATCGTCAATTCGGCCAGCTACCCCGTTTTCGCCGCTTCCCCAATGCCCGCTGCCATCGGCGGTCAATCCAAACCAGCGATTAAAGTTGTAAGTTACGCTGCCGCCAACACCATGTGGATTCGATTCGATGCGGCTGCTCGCGGGGAGCAGTCCTCCTGGAAGCAAGCCGTGCACGTTAGTGGCTGGATCGAAGAAGGAGTATCCGGCGTAGAGCTCCCATTTGGGAGCAGGCTGATCCTGCGCCGCCGCGAACGTGCCAATGACACACAGGACAACGATCGCTGCCAACCACACCCGGCCACAAGAGTTCTGAGAGCGAGATGACATATAAGAATTCCTCCGAACATCAATAACGTGAATCATGCGCATCCAGGCTGCCCGGCACTGAACCGGGCAGCACGCCAGTCTCACTACACGAATCCCTCATGGACATGGAGGTACGTTCACCGGATTGCTTAGCAATGTGACTGCGCCCGTGCGTGCCAGTGCTCTGCCATTCAGAGTCGCGCCGGTGTCAAGTGAGACAGACGCCTGAGCCATAATCGTTCCGGCGAATGTGGTGGTAGTTCCGAGTGTCGCCGAACTACCGACCTGCCAATACACGTGTTCCGATACAGCCCCACCAGCCAGAATGACTTGGCTGTTGTTGTCTGCCGTCGTCAAGGTGGATACGATCTGGAAGATCCAGACGCCATTGGCGTTGCCACTGAGAGTTAGATTGCCGGTTATTCCAAGCGAAGGCTGAGCGCTGGTCGTCTTATAAACGCCCGGAGCAAGTGTTTCTCCTCCTATATCGGCGGGGAGGACGGCGCCTCCAGGTGCTGCCGCAGCGTAGTTATATGCCGTAGTCAAGTCACCCTCGGCCGTCTGGGCGACCGCGTCACCCGCGTGTTCCGTGCCCGTGAGTGTTCCCGGAGGAAATCCAGTGATCGCAGTCCCCGGCCACACGCCAATATCGCCGGTAACGTTGGTCGGTCCGAGGCTGGTGACCGTGGAGCCTGCCAGAATCCCGTAAGTGCAGGCTGTTCCCAACGGTACGGTGCATGAGGGAGAGGATGTGGTGAAGGTCCACACATAATCAGTTGCTAGTGGATCGCCAGCGAGATCCTGTGCTCCCGTGGTAATGGTCGCGGTAAACAGGGTGTTCACCGCGAGCGGGTTGTTGGGGGTAAAGGTCGCGACGTCGCTTGACGCAACATAGGTAACTACTCCTGCCACGGGGGTCGTGCCCGGCCCGGTCAAGGTAAAGGTTGTGGCATTGATGGTGGAAGCCTTCATCGCTTCGCTGAAGGTGGCGGTCACTAAGGTGTTGGGACAGACAGACGAACTATTGGGCGGAGCCACGGAAATCACAGTGGGCGCAGCACATGCCGTGGTACTGGTTGTGAAAGTCCAGACAAAGTTACTCGCTAAGGCGATGCCAAAAATGTCTTTGGCGCCCGTGGTAATGGTTGCGGTATAGAGGGTGTTCAGTGTGAGAGGGCTTGATGGCGTAAAGGTTGCGGTTGAGCCAGCATAGGTAACTACTCCGGTCACGGGTGTCGTGCCCGGCCCAGTCAAAGTAAAGGTTGTAGTGTTGATGGTGAAGGGATTCATCGCCCGGCTGAAGGTGGCAGTCACTACCGTGCTGGGGCAGATACCGGTCAACCCATTCAGTGGGGTTACGGAAACCACGGTTGGCGGAGCACAGAGTGCGTTACTTGTTGTAAAAGTCCATACGAAATTACTCGCTAATGCATTGCCAAACGTATCTTTGGCGCCGGTCGTAATCGTGGCGGTATACAAGGTGCTCAGCGCGAGAGCGCTTGAGGGTGTGAAGGTCGCAGTTGAGCCAGCGTAGGTAACTACGCCTACCACGGGCGTCGCGCCCGGCCCGGTCAAGGTAAAGGTTGTGGTATTGATGGTCGAAGGATTCATCGCCCGGTTGAAGGCGGCGGTTACAACGGTGTTGGGACAGATGAGGGTCGCACCATTCAGGGGGAATACCGAAACCACGGCGGGCGGAGCGCATGGGTTGGCGCCGGTTGCGAAGGTCCATACAAAATTACTTGCCAGCGCATTGCCGAACATGTCCGTGGCCCCGATAGTAATGGTGGCCGTATAGTTGGTGCTAAGTGCGAGAGGGCTTGACGGTGTCAGGGTGAAAATTGTGCTGGTTGAATCGTGTGTGATTGTTCCAGCCACGCCAGGCGCCACGATAAAGGTCGTGGCATTGATGGTCGAAGGATTCATCGCCTTGCTGAAGGTGACCGTGACAACCGAGTTGGGACAAACGCCGGACGCGCCGCTAAGGGGAGTTAGGGAAGCCACTGTGGGCGGGGTTACGGTTGGATTGGTGCCGGTCTTGTCCGGATCGCTGCATCCGGCGGCGAAAATGAGCAGTAGGAATGCTGTGAAACAGATCGTATGATTCTTGCATCTTCGCATGACCGTCATCCTTCTTCCTCTCGGCTTAACTACCGCCGCATAGTGGAATCAAAGAGCAATATGAAATAACTTAGTTAGCTCAACTGTCACGAATCTCATCAAAATTCCACACAGCGAAAAAGAGCAAGTGCGGGCAAACTGTCTTTCCTGTGCAATAGCATGGGGCGCGCGTTCCACAAATCCCAACAGGCTTTTCGAGGCAGCGCCCAGCGCTCCGAGTGCCATCGCAGGAGACTCTGGCAAGTGATTAATCCTCATGACTCCGCCGAATGTTAAAGACCACAGTCTGGAGAAGTCTGTGACCTTCAACCCCGATCACCTGTGCAAACCTTTTCGGGATCGCTGCGTACGGCGGCGGAAAATCAGGAGTAGGAATGCTGTGCAACAGATCTTATGATTGTATGTACGCATGACCGTCATCCTTTTTCCTCTCGGCTTAACAGCCCGCTTAGTGACATCACAAAAGCGTTGGGATGTGAGAAGAATTTAACGAAGGGGACTTTCTCGACGGTGTTCAAAATTGCTCACTTTTATTAAAGAAGCTGCGGACAAGCCCATTTTGGAACAGATACAGCCATACGAAGCTGAAGGCAAGAACCAGATCCCTCGCTTCGCTCGGAATAACATTCAGTGCGACAGAATGTTTGCGGTTCGTGGCCAGCGGTTTGTGAATCGTAATGCCCGTCAGATTTTGATGACTCCGTCCGGGGCTGGCGCGGAGCTACCGCAGTATGGAGAGGGAAGCTATTTAGATGAACTAAGATTCTAGTGTAAGGCGGTCGTTGATTGGCATAAATCGTGACCAAGTGGGACGGCTGATTTTTGGGGGCTGGAGTTCGAAAGTGAGCCATTCTGCACAGTATTTCGTAGGGAGATGAGCCAATCTATAGACGCCTCATAAAGAGACATGGGCCTGTCAAACCAGGCGGCCCACGTGCTCTTTTGAGGCGACTTTACCAAGCAGAGCTAGAGGCCTGTAATGCGCTGCGAAGATCTAATGAGCCCCGACCTGCTCAGCGAAATCGTGCTGCTGGGAAGCGTTGCGCTGATGGTCGTCGGATTGTTGTTGATCGTAGTAGCTGCACTTACGCATCCGACCGCGCTGGCATGGCAGGAGTATGGGGAATCGCTCAGAGCGATGTAACTACCTCGCACAAACGAGACAATCTCGCGATTGACAATTCACGATCTACGTGTCCTTTGGAGAAACCTATGACAGCAACCGTGCAAGTCGGCACTATCCTGCTCGAAGATCGTCCCGTTATGGCCCAGGCTCTGGGACTGCAGAGTGAGCCGTACTCAGCCAACTGGGGAGTGATCAAGACGCTCGATGGCTTGGCCCTCGATCGCAAGATCCAAGCCGCGGGATGGAACTTTTTCTTCATGGCCGCAGAAGTAAAGGTAGTGTTTTTCGGTGCGATCGGAGTGAACAGCATCCAGAACGCACTGCGGCGTATGTTGGAGAAAGTGAAACCGTTGAACTTCAATTGTCTTGAAGTGACTGGAATCGTTGGCAAACGATTTCTGGGTGTGCCCTACACCGTCGTTTCGGGGCACTCGCGCCACATCCAAAAGAGCTGCCAACTCGATGGCGCTGATAGAAGGCGGACGTCCCAGCGCGATGCCGGGCATGCCGGAGGTTGAGCATGTTCTCCCCTCCGGAAAAGGGCGGGCTTATGGAACTGACACTATGAAACCGAACCAGCTTCTCATTTTCTCTATTCGCCAAAAATGCGGGAGCTAACCCAGCCCAACCATCCAAGTTCTTGGTCTGGCCTGTTCGGGGTCGCTCACGATTTACCTTTTCCCACTCGCTAAACGCCGATCTCGATGCGGATCTGTACGGGGTTGGCCAGTGCCGAGCTCACACTTTTCTCCCGGCTTGGCGCCACAAGTGGGGCAACGAACCGTCAGCGCTTGTTTCTGTTTGGCTGTCATGGCTATATATTGCAGCGCTGCTCGGCGAAAAGCTGTTCAATTGTGACCAGATTCGAATGGGAGCCCGGCATTCTTCTGTTTTCTCTTATATCTGCAGGCGGATCATCCCGGCACACACCACTGACTGCGAGAGCATGGAGTCGAGACCTTCGACCAGAAATTTTATTTGCGTTTTTGGCCCAGTTGGGAGGACAATGTCCCCGCAAACGGACCTTGGTCGGAGCGGCCACCCTGCAGCCAGCCGCTTGTGGGGAAACCATGGACACATCGTTGCACGATGTTCTTCTTGTTGGTGGCGGAGGTGCGGGACTGCGCGCCGCCATCGCCGCAGCCGAGGTCAATCCCAAGCTTCGTATCGCTGTCATCTCCAAGGTTTACCCCATGCGCAGTCATACGGTTTCGGCCGAAGGCGGCGCCGCTGGCGTAGTCAAGCCCGACGATAGCCTGGATGAGCATGCCTACGACACCATCTCCGGGGGCGACTGGCTGTGCGACCAGGACGCCGTTGAGGCCTTCGTCAAGGAAGCTCCGCAAGAGTTATTGCAGCTAGAGCGCTGGGGTTGTCCCTGGAGCCGCGAGCCCGACGGGCATATTGCCGTGCGCGCCTTTGGCGGGATGAAGAAGCGGCGCACCTGGTTTGCCGCTGACAAAACCGGCTTCCACATGCTGCATACCCTGTTTCAGACCACCCTGAAATACGAGCCCATCACTCGCTACGACGAATGGTTCGTCACCAAACTGCTGGTGGACGATGGACGCGTACAGGGCGTGGTGGCAATCGAGTTGATGTCCGGCAGGATTCAAGCGATCGCCGCTAAGGCGGTGATCCTTTGCACGGGAGGCTGCGGGCGGGTTTTTCCTTTCACTACCAACGCAAATATTAAAAACGGCGACGGCATGGCGCTGGCTTATCGCGCCGGCGCTCCGCTGAAGGATATGGAATTTGTGCAGTACCATCCCACCGGTCTTCCGTTCACCGGGATTCTGATCACGGAGGCAGCGCGCGCCGAGGGCGGATACATGCTGAATAAGGATGGCTACCGCTATCTGCAGGACTACAACCTGGGAAAGCCGCAGCCCATGCCTGTGTTGCGCTCGATGGAACTGGGGCCGCGTGATCGACTGTCGCAGGCCTTCGTAAAAGAAGATCAGAAGGGACGCACCATTCAGACTCCTTATGGCTCAATCGTCCATCTCGACCTGCGCCATCTTGGAGAAAAGGTCATAAACACGAAGCTGCCCTTCGTGCGCGAGCTTTGCCTCAAGTATCAGAATATCGATCCGATCAAGGAACTGATTCCGGTTCGTCCCGTGGTGCATTACATGATGGGCGGGGTGAGCACCGATATTAATGGCGCCACTCCCATTGCCGGTTTGTATGCCGCGGGCGAAGTGGCTTGTGTGAGCATCAACGGAGCGAACCGGTTGGGTTCCAATTCTTTGCCCGAGTGCCTGGTGTTTGGCGCGCGTGCGGGCAAGGCCGCTGCCCTGTTTGCGGTTGAGCAGAAGGCTGCCAATGGAAAGGCTCTGGCACAGGCAAGCGACGAACAGACAAGATTGGAATCGCAGTTTCTCCACAAGACTGGCGGACGAGAGCGCATTTCGACCATCCGCGAAGAGATGCAGAAGACGGTCGAAACATGTGCGGGAATCTATCGCGAGAGAGCGTCGCTGACGGCGGGGATCGACAAGCTGCAGGAATTGCAGGAGCGCTACTGCGACATCAATCTGGATGACCACAGCCGAACCTTCAACACGGAACTCGAGTCCGCGCTAGAACTTGGTTTCATGCTGGACGTTGCGGAATCGATCGTGGAATGCGCCTTGCACCGGACCGAGTCGCGCGGCGCGCACCAGCGTACCGATTTTCCGGCGAGAGACGACAAGAAGTTTCTCGCGCATTCTGTTGTATATCGCAATTCGGACGGCAGCTCGCGAGTCGAGTATCTGCCGGTGAAGATTACACGATGGGCGCCAGGTGAGCGGGTGTACGGCGAGCAACTGAAAGAAGAACCGCAGGTTGTACCTGCAAGGAAAGCCGGTTGAAATGGCGGACAAAATCATCCTCGAGATCTTGCGCTACTCTCCCGAGCGCGACTCAAAGCCCTCTTTTGAGAGCTTCGAGGTGCCCGTCTACAAGGAATGGGTGGTGCTCGACGCCCTGAACTACATCAAAGATACAGTCGATGGTTCGCTAACCTATCGCTGGTCGTGCCGCATGGGTATTTGTGGAAGTTGCGGCATGATGGTTAACGGCGAACCGAAGTTGACCTGCGCCACGTTCTTATCTTCCTACGCGCGCAATGGAAATAAAATCCGCGTAGAACCTTTGCGCTACTTCCCTGTAGTGCGCGACCTGGTTACGGAATTGACTGATTTTCTGGCGAAGCTCAAGAATGTAAAACCATGGATGATTCGCCACGATGAGCCGCCGCTTTCCCAGGGCGAGTTCCTGCAAACTCCCGAGCAGTTGGAGCAATACAAGCAGTTCAGCATGTGCATCAATTGCACGCTGTGTTATGCGGCGTGCCCGGTGGTTGGGCTTGACCCGATTTTCGTGGGTCCCGCGGCGATTGCATTGGCCCAGCGGTACAACATGGATTCTCGCGATCAAGGCGCGGAGGAGCGCATGGCAGTGTTGGCCCATCCGGAAGGGATTTGGGGCTGCACGTTCGTGGGAGAGTGCACGCGGGTCTGTCCCAAGCACGTCGACCCGGCCGGAGCCATTCAGCAGTACAAGTTGAAGGCTGCCCTCGATTGGATGAAATCTTTTGTCATGCCGAAAGGTCATGACGGCAAGGATGCTCCCAGTGCACGGAACGATTAAGACAGCGCCGATTTATACCGAATTCCATCCTCGATGGTACCGGCCGCGAGTGTCTGTGTACTGGTGGCTGGGGCAGTGGCAGTATCTCAAATTTATTTTGCGCGAACTGAGCAGTGTGTTTGTTGCCTGCTTCGTGGTGGTCACGCTGTTCCAATTGCGCGCATTGCGAAACGGGCCTGACGCCTATGCCCGTTTCCAGCATTGGTTGCAGACGCCTCCGGCTATAGCGCTTAATACGATCGGCTTCCTTTTCGTGGTTTTTCATACCATCACGTGGTTCAACCTGACGCCCCGGGCAATGGCGATACGAGCGCATGGGAAGCGGCTTCCTGACTTTCTGGTCGCCGCACCAAACTACGCGCTGTGGCTTATTTTGTCAGTGGCGGTGGGCTGGCTGATTTTGAGGTGACGATGGCGAGACAATCTAATGAGGCTTTCTTCTGGACGCTGTTCAGCGCCGGAGGAGTAATCGCCGCGCTCCTCATCCCGGTGCAACTTTTTCTGTTTGGACTGGCGTTTCCGCTAGGATGGCTACAGCCTCCGAGCTACGAACACTTGCGGGCGCTGGTCAGTATGCCAGTAGCGCGAATCTATCTCTTCGTCTTGTGCTCGCTTCCCTTGTTCCACTGGGCGCACCGTTTCCGCTACACGCTCTACGACGGACTCCAGGTGAAACACTTGAACGAGGTGATCTTCACTCTTTGTTACGGCGGAGCTGTCGCGGGGAGCATTCTGGCAGGGTATCTGCTGTGGAACTTCGCATGAACTAGAAGCACACCACACAATTCGTTAGGCGCCATTGATTTTTTTGGATCTGGAGGATCCGATGGAACTCAAACTGAAAACCATTTCGAAAACTGGCATTGCCGAAGCCCTCTCCAAGGCCATGCTCTATCGCTACCTGAATGAACCGGAAGAGACAGAGTCCATCTGCCATGACATCCTGGCCGCCGACCCCGAAAACCAGACAGCACTGCGCATGCTCGGTTTAGCCATCACCGACGAGTTTACGGCGCAGTCGACGAATCGCTACACCGAGGCGGAGCGCATCTTTCAAAGCCTGACCGACCCCTATGAGCGCCACTACTACACTGGCCTTCTGCAAGAGCGTCGTGCCAAAGCTCAGATGCGGGCTGGGCGTCCGCCACAAATGCTGGTGGCGTCGTTCAAGGAGGCCATGCGCCATTTTGAAGAGGCGGAGAAGATTCATCCTCCCGAGAACGATGATGCCATGCTGCGCTGGAATCGCTGCGTGCGACTGCTCGAAAAGTTTCCCCAAGTCGAATGGGAGCAGCAGGACGTAACATTTGAGGATCACGATAGCGCTCCCGTCCAAGACATTCGTCGCGCCAGAGTTGCCCGATAGGGCCCTGTGGTTCGCGCTTCGACGGCTCAAATCGACCGTACGCCCGCCCTATGCCGAGGTGAAAACGATTTCGCGGCTTCGTTGACTTGCCCCAGTTTACGGACGTAAGATTCGCGCCAGTGATCGGGCAGACCATCTCGCACTACCGCATCGTAGAGAAACTGGGCGGTGGGGGCATGGGCGTCGTTTATAAGGCGGAAGACACCCGGCTTCACCGTTTTGTTGCGCTCAAGTTCCTTCCCGAAGACGTTGCCCGCGACCTGCAGATGCTTGCCCGTTTTCAACGCGAAGCCCAAGCCGCATCGGCATTGAACCATCCCAACATCTGCACCATTCATGATATCGGCGAGCAGAGTGGGCAGGCGTTTATCGCCATGGAATTTCTGGACGGCATGACTTTGAAGCGCCGCATCGCTGGGCGTGCGCTGGACATTGAGACCTTATTGTCGCTCGCCATCGAGATCGCCGATGCGCTGGACGCTGCTCATTCCGAGGGAATCGTGCATCGTGACATCAAGCCGGCGAACATTTTTGTTACCGAACGCGGGCACGCCAAGATTCTTGACTTCGGTCTGGCGAAGATAGATTTCACGCGACGTCGCATTGAGAGCGGATCCGGCCCTGATGATCCCACGCTCGAAGACGAAGAACTTACAACCGGCGGCAGCACCATGGGCACGGTGACTTACATGTCTCCGGAGCAAGTGGCGGGGAAGCCGCTGGATGCGCGCACCGATCTATTCTCGTTCGGAGCCGTACTCTACGAGATGGCAACCGGTCATCTGGCCTTTGAAAGGTCGACGGTAGGTGCAACTTTCGCCGCCATCATGCACGAGAATGCGCTTTCTCCCAGCCACTGGAAACCTGACTTACCGCCTGCGGTGGAAGAAATCATTGACCGGGCATTAGAGAAGAATCGAGAGCTGCGCTATCAGCATGCTTCGGAGTTGCGGGCCGAGTTACAGCGACTGAAGCGGGATACGGAGAGCGGCAAAATCGCCATGACCCGTGTGGGGACGGGCGTCCTCGCCCGTCCGGGCCGAGCTAAGCTCGGCAGGTACTCGGTTGTTGCTCTCTTAGCGGCCGCTCTCCTCGCCTCCGGCCTCTACTACCGTTCCCATCGAAACCAGCATCTGACCGAGAAAGACACTATCGTCCTCGCCGATTTTGCCAATAGCACTGGCGATGCGGTGTTCGACGACACGCTCAAGACTGCGCTCAGCGTTTCCCTGCGTCAATCACCTTTCTTGAATCTGCTTTCCGACAGCGAAGCCGCGAAAACACTGCAACTGATGACTCGTCCCCCCGGCACGAAACTTACCCCCGAAGTGGCCCGTGAGCTTTGCCAGCGCGTGGGCAGCAAAGCCTACATTGCCGGATCGATCGGAAGCTTGGGCAGTGAATATGTCCTGGGTTTGAAGGCGGTGAATTGCGAGAATGGAGACGCGCTGGCGCAAGAGCAGGTGACGGCCGCGTCCAAGGAGAAGGTGTTGGACGCGCTGGGCGCGGCGGCATCCAAGCTGCGCGGCGAACTGGGCGAAACCCTGGCAACGGTGCAGAAGTTTGATGTGCCGCTCGAACAGGCCACTACCTCTTCGCTCGAAGCGCTGAAGGCGTTCAGCCTGGGCGAAAGGGCCGCGCACGAGAAAGGCACCGCCGCGGGCCTGTCATACCATCAGCGTGCTATTGAGCTCGATCCGAATTTTGCCATGGGCTACAGAGTCGTGGCCGGTGACTATAACGCTCTCGGCCAACTGGGACGAGCCATTGAGTACTACACCAAGGCATTCCAGTTGCGGGACCATGCCAGCGAACGCGAGAAGCTGTCGATCACCGCTGCCTACTATCGGAATGTAACGGGAGAACTGGACAAAGCCGCTCAGACCTATCAGGAACAGATGGAGAGCTACCCCCGGGACGCGGCGCCGTATAACAATCGAGGCCTGATATATGCCGAAGAGGGGCAGTATGAGAAAGCTGTAGAACTGACCAGGCAGGCCCTGCGCCTGGGAGCGGACGTGGCCCTTTTCTACGAGAATCTCATGCAATACACCATGGCTTTGCAGCGCTTCGACGACACCCGGCAGATTATTCTCGAGGCGCAAACGCGAAAAATGGATCCGGCGGAACTCCATGCAACTCTCTACGGCCTCGCCTTTCTCGCTGCGGACACTGCAGCAATGACAGAACAGCAACAGTGGTTTGCCAGCAAGCCCGACTATGAGAACTGGGGACTTGCGTTCGCCTCTGATAACCAAGCCTACGCCGGCCGTGTGGGTAAGGCGCTTGAGTTGCGCAAGCAGGCCGTGGACTCCGCCGTCCGAGCCGACGACAAAGAAAGCGGAGCCAATGTTCTGGCAAGTTCTGCTGTGCAACAAGCCGCTTACGGCTACGCTGCGGAAGCCCGCCAATCAGCGGCGGAAGCATTGAAGTTGGCTCCTGCGAGTCCTGGAGCTGCGGTCGGAGCCGCAATTGCTTTTGCCATCGTGGGTGATACAACACGATCCGAATCCCTGGCCCAAGACTTGGCAAAACGCTACCCGCTTGGTACCCACATGCAATCCCTCTGGCTGCCTGCGATTCAAGCACGATTGGCGCTGAATAAAAAGAACCCGGCAGCCGCCATCCAAGCCCTGCAATCTGCTTCCGCCATCGAACTAGGGATGCTTCCCTTCTCCAACACCACTACTTCCTGCCTCTATCCGGTTTACCTACGAGGAGAGGCCTATCTGGCAGCCGGGCAAGGCAGTGCTGCCGCTCTCGAGTTTCGAAAGATCCTCGACCACAGCGGCATCGTCTGGAACTGCTGGACGGGAGCCTTGGCTCATTTGGGAGTGGCTCGCGCCAACGCTCTGCAGTCGAGAACCTCGCAGGGAGCGGATGCCGATGCCGCCCGCGTCCGTGCGCGCGCCGATTATAAGGATTTCCTCACCCTCTGGAAAGACGCCGACCCGGACGTCCCCATTCTGAAAGAAGCCAAGGTGGAGTACGCAACGTTGCAATAGCAGATACATGCAAGTGTCGCTCCAGCCATTGAGGCTGGAAGGTGATCGCAGATGCGACCCCCTTCAACTCGTCGCGGGGGACTATTTGCTCGCGCCGCAGGCTGGGCCGAGCCACTTGCCGGTCAAAGTTGAATTAGAGTTCATGGTGCGATCACCACCAGTCGCGGTGGTTTGCGTTTGTCCCTTGATATTTTCCGAATCCACCGCTTCGAATTCGAGCTTCGCTTCGATTTTCACACCATTGTCCAGGCAGTCCATTCGCACCACTGCCTTGCTTCTCGTCGAGGACACAATAGTGTGCTGGCAGGACTTCCGATCTTCCGCGAATGAAGCGCCCTTGTCGAGTTGTTCTTGCGTTAAACAATGTTTAGACACAATCGGTTTCGCCGGCTGTAAGGATTTGCCATTCATCCTCTCTTCAAACTTGGCGCGCTGTTCCGGAGTCAATTTTTCCAGCACGTCGGGAGGAAGGGGCATTTGTCCGCTCATGCTGATGGTTGTGGTCACTTCCCAGAGACCAGTTTTGACGGCCAGGGGTTGATACCTATCAGCCGCCCAAAGGGCGGCGGACGACGTGACAATCAGGGCGATGAAAAGTTTGGTTCGCATTGAGGTCTCCTTTGGAATCGCAAGCCACGCGCTGATTCGCGTCCGTTACTTGATTGGCCCAATCAACCGGTTCAGCGCAATGGGCAGAGTCGGTTGGGACCTCGCAGAAGGACTCGCTGAAGGCGCTCGCTCTGGCAATGCCGGAGCCTGGTTGTTCGGATGCGTCTTTTCGTACCCCTTCCCGGCTTCCAATCGGGTCGCCAACAGATTGGATTCACGCTTCATGTTCGCGAAATCCTCGGTAACGTCTTGCATGCGGACCTTCTCGAAACCTTTACGACGCGCCATGATGCGGTAGTCGAAGGCGATGTTCGAATGTCCACCATGCATTTCACGAACTTCAAATCCCTGAGCGCTTTTGTTGGTTACGTAGAGGCCTTCGCATTCGCCATTGGGAGTAAGGAAGACGTGGTAGTCCACATCTCCATTCACGGTCTGAGCAAAAACCGGGTCGAGGGCAATCGTCGCCGAACCGTTGGCTAGCTGGCCTGAGCCTGCATCTTCGAACCAGTTGTCTGCAGCTTCGACCGCATACATGTTCACCATGCGACTCGCGCCAACCACTACCGCTCCGTTAATCGAACCGGTACAGCTTAGGTCGCCGGTACCGTTGTCAGCGGAATCTCTATAGATGGAGCAGTAGGTCGATGCGCCAGGTCCGGCGAAGCGAGCCACGTACGGGGTGCCGTTGTTGAAGCCGGAGTCATTCTCCGCGTAAATTGTTTCGTGATCGACGGTGTTGTTCTTTGCAAACATGGCGTTACCATCATCGGCGGTGCCCACTACCCCAAAGGCCGCGGAGTCGCCGCTGTCTCCCCAAACACCGACGGTAGAGAAGCCCGATCCATATCCCTCTCGTCTGGACGAACATTCGCGTCGAGCAGGGAGATCTGAATGGCGCCTACGACCAAGCTGCCGAGTTTCTGCGCAGGCGCCCGGATTCGTCCATGGCGCATTTCGGCATGAGTTACGTATTACGCTATGCCGGGGTTCTTGACGAAGCCCGCAAAGAATGCGATGCCGCCCTCGCCCTCGATCCTGGATTCAACTCCTTCCGCTCCTGCGCGTTTCCCTTCATCCTGGTCGACGATTATGCACACGCACAGCGGTACATCAACCTTGATGAAAATTTCGGGAAGTTTATGCGTTAGGATCGCGCTTCGTACGGGTAACAAAGACGCGCTTCTGGCGGAGTCCAATGCGGCATTGCAACTGGGCTTTCGAAACATGGACCATTTCCACGAATTGCTTCGTGCCTGCGTAAACCATGCTCCGGAGGCGGAATTAAGCAAAGCTGTCGCTCAACTCGAAACGGATCCCGTTTCGCAGCGTGACGCGGAACTGTTGTACCAGAACGCCGAAACCCTGGGCTTCTGCGGACCACCAGACGCCGCGCTCAGGCAATTGCGCAAAGCCATCCAAGGCAATTATTGTTCCTATCCCGCCATGGAAAAAGACCCGCAGTTCGATCTGATTCGCCACCGCACCGAATTTAGCGAATTGCGGCAAGCCGGCCTCAAATGCCAACAAAGCTTTCAGAGTCACAGGCAGCAACTCTCCACCGCACTACCGGGCAAGTTTTGACCCATGCCGGCCAGAACCCCTCGCATGTAAGCGAAGCTGGCGATAACGCCCGGCATCGGATCATCGGGATGAATCTCATACTCCAAATCGACGAAGCCGTTGTACTTCGCCGCGATAAGAGCCTCGAACATCTTCCGCACCGGCATGATGCCGTCTCCCACTGCGACCTGGCTCTCCTTGCTCTCGAAGTTCGTGAGGTCCTTCATGTGCAGGTTAAATAGCCTCGGACCTGCTTCGCGGATCGCCTGAACTACATCTGTGCCGGCGCGTACCGTATGCCCAACATCGATGCAACACCCGACGCGCGGGTCGATACCTTTCACCGCCTTCAACACATCCAGGGGGGAATGCCACAACTTATCTTCCGGCCCGTGATTGTGGATCGCGATCCGGATGTCGTACTCCTTTACGAACTTCTCAATTCGCGTTAGAGTTTCCGGCGCCGGATCTCCTGCGACAATCACAGCAACACCGGCACGCTTGCAATATTCGAACTTCGCTCGAATGTCCGCATCTTCATCTTTCAGCGAAATAAACAGTCCCGGCAGCGTGGAGCTTGATGCCTGCAGCAGCATAGTCGGCCAGTGCAGCCGCCTCCTGCTGCGGATCCACGGGAAGATGATCTTTGACATCCTTCGCATTCAGCGCGAACAGGTTAAGTTGCTTCATGCTTCCGATCAGTTGCGCGCGGTTAAAGTTGCGGAACGTGTAGCTGGCCAGGCCTAAACGAATCGGCGATGCGTCGTCAGTTGATGTCCGTTCCCGTGCCAATAAGTCGCTTGGAATAGTGCACGCTGCCGCGACCAGTGCACCGGAGCGGACGAAATCGCGGCGCGAGAAGGTGTTTCTCTTGAGCGGCAAATCCTTAGACATGCGGGGCCCACCCTTTCTCGTACTCGCGTCCCCACATCTTCATCGCCTCGGGATCGCCCTGAATCTGCCCGTCTTTGGTGTCGAGACGCAGTTCGCGGTTGACTTCCCAGGCGATGTTCGAAAGCTGCAGCATCGTAACCGCGATGTTGCCGTCAGAGATCGGCGCGTTGAGCCTTTCGCCTTTTCGGATTCCCGCGATAAAGTTCGCGAAGTGAGCGTCGGTCATTGAATCACGGCCGATGAGGTCGGCGGATGAACTAATATTTTCGGCTTTGACTTCGCTCGTCTTATTTCCTTTGAGGTCGTATATCTCGTAGCCTCCGCGATCGACCAGCACCGTGCCAGTGGTTCCCATGATCGTCGAACCACGATCGCGGCCGTAATATTTCATTCCCTGGCAGCTCCTGCCCTCCCACGAAATCATTTTGTCTTCGTATTCGAAGCTGGTCACCAGGGTGTCATAAAACTGCCAGTCATCTTTGAAATGGTATCTGCCACCCGACGAAGTAACGCGCTGCGGATAATCAACACCCAGCGCCCAACGGCAGACATCAACTTCATGCGTGCCATTGTTAAGTGTTTCGCCGGTGCCATACAGCTTGAACCAATGCCAGTTGTAGGGATGAACATTGTCCCTAAAGGGACGGCGTGGCGCCGGGCCCTGCCACAGGTCCCAATCAAGCTGCTGCGGCACCGGCACTTCTTTGCCCGTGCCAATCGACTTCCTCACATTGGCGTACCAAGCCTTTGCTAAGTAGGGTCTGCCGATAATTCCTTGATGAATCTTTTCGACGATCTCTATAGTGTGTGGCGAAGACCGCTGCTGGTTGCCCATCTGCACCAGCTTTCCATATTTCCGTTGCGCCTGCACCAGCATCTCGCCCTCCGCCGGATTGTGGCTGCATGGCTTCTCAACGTAAACATGCTTGCCCGCCTGCAACCCGGCAATGGCCATCGGTGCATGCCAGTGGTCGGGCGTGGCAATGGCGATGGCGTCCACATCCTTGCGCTCAAGAATCTTGCGAAAGTCTTTCTCCGCCGCTGGTGCTTCGCCCATCTCCTTCTGCGTGCTGTCGGCGAACTTGCTGAGAATATTGCTGTCCACATCGCAAACATGGGAGATGCGCGCCGCGCTCCGGTTCGCTTTGAGCGCCGCGAGATGCGCATACCCGCGCCCATTTAGACCGATCACGGCAAAGTTAAGGCGCTCGTTGGAATCGAGGATCTGGCTATAGCTCTTTGCCGTTGTTCCGACGGCTAGTCCCGCCGCGCCTACTGCAAGGGCATCGAGAAACTCACGTCGTGTAACCGTCATTTGATTATTCCTCTGGCTGCTGCTGCTGATAGCTGCTGGTCGCCGCTTGTCTGACAAGCTGACTTGCGGTCAGCAAGAGAATCCGGCCTTGGTCAACACCTTCTTCAGCCCGTCCATGCTAATCCGTGTGGACGCTTCGGGCGTGCCCGCGCCCCGCCAGTGGGTTTCGAGGCTCAGCCCGTAGTGGAAGCCATCTCGCTGCAGAGCCTGTAACTGCCCAACCCAATCCACAATGCCGCTACCCACCGGAGCCCAATCGTATATGTCTATCTCTTTCGCTTTACTCGTATCGTTCGTTGTACGCACCACGTCTTTACAATGACAGTGTCCAATGCGGTCTTTGGGCAGCAACTGATAGCCAGTTGGATAGGGCGTCCTTCCAATCACGGCGGAGTTGCCGGGATCCCAGTTCAACATAAAATTCTTGTTAGGAATCGCGTTCAGCACGGCAGCCGCCTCTTCGCCCGTGGCTGTATTGCAGGACATTTCATTTTCGAGCAACAGGATGAGATCGTCTTTGGCGCATCGCTCCGCAGCCTGCTGCAACTTGGCATTGATCGCCGCGCGGTAGGGCTTCTGATTGTCGAGTCGCCAGAAGTCGAAACATCGAATCCTGTCCGTGTTGAACGCCTTGGCTAGCGTAATGCAGCGTTCGAGCAATTTATCCTGTGCGGCTGCGTCAAAGTTTGCATGGAACTGGTCGCGTCTTTCGCTCTGAGACGATCGCGGCGCGCCCGGCCAATCCGTTTTGAACAGCGGGCTGGCGATATCCGTGACTTGCAGCTTGTGTTTTTCGAGAATCTTCCGCGCAACCTTCACTTCATTCTCGTCGAGCGCAGTCAGGTTTTTGTTCCACATTGAGCGCAGTTCGATCCACTGTAATCCGAAATCTCCAGCAACGATCTGACATGCCTTTTCGAAGTCCTGTGTGATTTCGTCATTGATCACGGCCAGCCTGAACGGGCATGTGGCTGCGCCTGTCGCGGACAATGGTGCTGCTAGTAAACATGCTCCCGCTTTTTTGAGTAGCGGCGGCATCAGCGCCCCAAGTCCCGCCAATCCTAAGCCCGTGAACACTCTGCGTCGTGTATACCTCATGAACTTACCTCCTGCGATCAAGACGATCTTCTATCGCGACGTTCCAATCATTTTAGGTGGTCATGTGTTTGATCCACCAAGCTATTGGTTGACGCCACTGGCCAGAAAACCTCCGTCGACAATCAGCGTCTGCCCCGTGACGAAAGATGCGGCATCAGAGGAAAGGTAAACCGCGGCTCCGACTAGTTCTTCCGTCTTGCCGAATCGCCCCATCGGCGTCCGCATCAGCAGTTCCTGGCCGCGCGGCGTGTCGTCGAGCAATTCCGCGTTTAGCGCCGTGCGGAAGACGCCGGGCGCAATGGCATTTACGGTAACGCCCTTCTTTGACCACTCCACGGCAAGCGACCGTGTGAGCGAGACTACGCCAGCCTTGCTGGCGGCGTACGCGGCAACCTCGTTGAGCGCAACGAAGCTGTTGAGAGAAGCAATGTTAATAATGCGGCCATACCCGCGCTCCAGCATGTGACTGCCGAAAATCTGGCAAGCGCGCAACGTCCCGGTGAGGTTCGTGTCCACAATATCGGCCCATTCCTCTTCCTCCATGGTGAGCGTGGGCGTGCGCTTTATTTTTCCAGCGCAATTAATAAGGACGTCGACTTTGCCGAAGTGCTGCTGCGAGGCCGCTAATAGCCGTTCAAGCGAAGCACGATTGCGCACATCCGAGCAGAGCCGCAGCGTCCGGCGTCCGCGGCGTTCGATCTCGGCCGCGGTTTCGTCGACATGTCCTTGACGGCGCGCAGAGGCGATGACATCCGCTCCAGCATCTGCGAGGCCAAGGCTCAGCATACGCCCGATCCCGAAGGTACCCCCGATCACGACGGCAATTTTGCCTTCAAGGCTGAAGATATCAGTCGCCACTATTTCTCAGCTCCGGTAATCAGCGGACATGCTTCTCGCAGCCGGGTTAGGATCTCTTCAACAGCTTCCTCGGGTCTTCCAGAAACGCTAACCGCCCAGGCATCGGACGGCACCTCGAGCGTCGCCAGTTGGCTGTCGAGCAGGTCGGGGTTCATGTATGGATGGTGTCGCGATTTCATGCGCTCTTTGATCAGAGCGGCGGGCGCATGAAGGTAGACAAAGCGCATTTCGCTCTTTGCGAATCCACGGGCCAGGAAATCTCGATACTGCTGCTTCAACGCGGAGCAGGCCAAAATAACGCTCTCGACCTTTTCGCGATACCGCAGCATGAGATGATGCAGGGCATTGAGCCACTGTTCCCGGTCGGCGTCGGTCAGTGGAATTCCGGCGGCCATTTTCCGCCGATTTTCCTCGGAATGATAGTCGTCGGCATCTTCGAACTTCCATCCCATGCGAGCGGCAAGCAATCTGCCGATCGTCGTCTTGCCGACACCGCTCACGCCCATCAGCACCACAATCATGGGTTGCGCCTCACAAATTCATTGCAGCAGGCCCATCGTTCTGGTCCAATGCGGCCTGTGGCGCAGTAGAGTCTCATGCGGCGATTTCCACTCTCTTTAGTCCGGGAGCGAGCAGGCACAGAAAGATCAGAGCCAGCACATATGCTCCGGCGGAGATGGCGAACAGGCTTGCATAGCTGTGGGTCAATTGCAGGACGTGGCCTGCGAAGAAGGCAAAAATCGCGCTGCCAACCGATCCAGCCATGCCCCCGATTCCGACCACGGAGCCCACCACGCTGCGCGGAAACATATCGGATGAAGTCGTGAAGAGATTGGCTGACCAACCCTGGTGCGCTCCCGCAGCAAGGCTGATCAGCGCGATGGCAGCCCATACTGACTTGACACTTGCGGCCGTAAAAATCGGAATGACCAGAGAAGCGCAGAGGAGCATGGCCGTAAGCCGCGCGTAGCTGGGCGACAGTCCCAGGCGGCGGAACGGCGCCGGCAACCAGCCTCCGCCGACGCTGCCAATCGCTGACACGTTATAAACGATGATGAGCGGCAGCCCGAGATGCGAAAGGTTCAAATTGAATTTCGCGCTGAAGTACGACGGCAGCCAGAACAGATAGAAATACCAGATCGGATCCGTAAGGAATTTCGCGATCGAAAACCCCCAGGTCTGCCGACAGCGCAGCAATCGCCGCCAAGGCATGCCAGGGCTCATTTCCACCGCCGCATCTTTGTAGATATACCGCAGCTCTTCGCCCGTAAGTGTGGAATGCCCGGAGAGCTTGCGGTAATAATGAAACCACCACAGTATCCAGAGCGCGCTGAAGAGGCCTGTGGTCAGAAAGGCCGCGTGCCAGCCGTAGCGCAACGTCACCCACGGCACTATGGCGGGAGCCAGGATTGCTCCCACATTCGCTCCAGAGTTGAAGATTCCCGTCGCGAGTGCGCGTTCGTTTTGCGGGAACCACTCTGCCACCGTTTTGATCGCGGCCGGGAAGTTGCCTGACTCGCCGAGTCCGAGGAAGAAGCGCGCGAAGCCAAACTCCAACGCTGTGTTGGCCAACGCGTGGGCCATCGCGGAGAGGCTCCAGACGGCCATCACCAACATGTACCCAACGCGTGTGCCCAGTTTGTCGATCAGCCGCCCGGCGCCCAGGAGGCCGAGCGCGTAGGCAATCTGAAACGCGTCCACAATGTAGCCGTAACTCACCTCGGTCATTCCGATGCTTTGCTGCAGGGTGGGCTTGAGGATCGCGATTACCTGGCGGTCCATGTAGTTGATGGATGTGGCGACAAACAGCATCGCGCAGATCGTCCAGCGCACGCGGCCCAGGCGACTACCGGGAGACGAACCGTTTTCGGCCAGGCCGGTGAAGGCCGTTGTATCCGCCATGCCGCGCTCCTACAGACGATAAGCTTTTTTCACCAACGTGTAGGCGAGATCCGTCGCCACTGCCAAAGCCTCGTCTTCCTGCAGTCGATGTTCGGCGACCAACTTCGCCAAGTAAGCGCAATCCGTGCGCCGGGCCAAATCGTGCCGCCCCGCAATCGAGAGGAATGCCCGGGTATCGTCGTTGAAACCCACCGTATTGTAGAAGCCGGCCGTCTCCGTCACTTGCTTGCGGAAACGCAGAATTCCCTCCGGACTATCATGGAACCACCATGGCGGCCCAAGCCGAAGGCACGGATAATGTCCCGCCAGCGGAGCCAGTTCCCGGCTGTAGGTCGACTCATCCAGCGTGAAAAGAATGATCGTCAGCTCGCGCTCATTGCCGAACCGATCGAGCAACGGCCGAAGCGCGTCCACGTAATTCGTCGGCATCGGGATGTCCGCACCTGCGTCGCGGCCGTATCGATGGTAAAGCTTACGATTGTGGTTGCGCGCGCTGCCCGGGTGGATCTGCATGACCAGCCCATCGTCGAGGCTCATCCGCGCCATTTCGGTCAGCATCTGGGCGCGGAAGAGTTCCTGTTGCTGAACGTCGGCCGTACCTGTAAGCACGCGACGAAAGAGATCCGCAGCTTCTGCCGCAAGCAGATTAGCGGTTCGTGCGGTGGGATGGCCATGGTCGGTTGCCGTGCAGCCGAGTGCACGGAAGCGGATGCGCGTCTTTCGGAGCGCGCTCAAGTAGCCGGCCCAGGAAGTGTCTTCCCCAGCCTTCTCGCACAGCGCCGCAAGATTTTCGGCGAATCCCTCAAACTCAGGATCTACCACTGGATCAGGCCTGAAGGTCGGTATGATCCTCGCATTCCAGTTCGATTCGCGCACAGCCTTGTGATCGGACAGCGAATCGAGCGGAGAATCAGTCGTCGCCAGAACCTCCAAATTAAATCTCTGATAGAGAGAGCGCGGCAGGAACTCCGGCGTTCGTAGCTTTTCTGAGATGGTGTCGAAGTACAGATCGGCGGTCTTATCCGACAACCGCTCCATAAGTCCGAAAAGTTCCTGGAAAGCAAAGTCCAGCCACAGGCGCGTGGGGGTTCCGCGAAAGAGGTAGTAGTGTCCGGCGAAGATGCGCCAGACTTTCCGCGCATCCTTCAACTCGGGCCGCCCAATCTGGAGATCCTCCAGTGAAATTCCCTGACTATAGAGCATTCGAGTAATGTAGTGGTCGGGCTGCACGAAGAGCCGTGCCGGATCGCAGAAAGGTGCGTTGCTTGCAAACCATGCCGCCTGCGTATGCCCGTGCGGGCTGATGATGGGTAGGGTACGCACACGCTCATAGAGCGTCCTGGCAATCTTTCGCGTACCGGGATCAGCAGGAAATAAACGATCTGGATGGATCAGCATGACTCCGACACGGCCTTCTCGCTTCGCATCGGCGAACGCGATACGGAGCGTCGCTCGGTTCGACCACTAGCATACACGTCGTTTGTTACTTCTCAATCCCCATACGCAACCTGTTTTCTGGATTACTACCGGGGTCCACATGTCGCTGACATCTTGGCGCTGAAAAATTGGGCGGTCCAATAGCTGGGCCGCCCGTTTGGTCCACTCGAACTTCCAATTCAGCATCACTCGGACTTCCAAAACACCCTGAAACTCGTTCCGTCTCTCGTAAGAGACGTCGGAACCGCTTCCAGCACATTCGTATTGCTTACCATGGTGATCTTTTCGATGTGGCTGCCGAAAACACTGATCGGTCCGTGCGTCGAACTGTCCCTCGCGGTACTCGTGTTGGAATCACTCGTGTAGTCGAAACCATAATTTGCCACGTCGAAATCGGCGAGGGGCAAGATGCTGCCGCCGCTGCTTGGCGCCTCGGCAATCCATTCAGCCGATATCCGCTTTGCCCCGGCGACCGCCACCGTTTTGTGAAACTCCTGGCCGGTGTTGTGGTTGTGGATACCGACCGTGAACTTTCCGTCGCTGTAAGTTACCGAAGCCCCAATCACATCACCGGGCACTACCGGAAAGTTCGCGATGGTTATCTCGGTTGGATCGTTTGGGATGAACTCGTACCACGCGAAGTACACCGGCGTCGTACCACTACAATAGGAAGATGTCCCGATCTGCTCCAGCGTCTCATTAGTGTGAGGGTAGCCGTCGATGCCCACCCAAAACGAAGAGAACGTGTTCGGGGTCTTGTTGCACTGAACTTCGGGGACATGCCACGAGCCGTGAGCTGCGGTAAATCCGGAGCCAGTTACAGCGTAGCCGCTCCAGTTTTCGCTCTGTACCCCGCCCGGAACTACTTTGTGAAGCCTCATCGGGGCGGAATTAGTCTGGGCACTTCCGAGTGTTCCTAACAGCAACAGAGCCAGCATAGTGCCGAAAACCATCTTGAAGCCGGCTGCATTCTTGACATTTTTCTGAAGGCGCTGCATGGTGCGGTGGAACCTGGCATTTTTCATTTTCGTTTCTCCTCAAAAAATTTTGACTTTCGCGCGGCTGAATCCTGCGCTCACACCAGAACGCGGAAAGCGCGACCGAAACGCCTCACCATCAGCAAAATAATTTCTCCAACCTGCGGGGTGAGAACACCTTCCCGGAATCGGTAGGGCCGCTTAAGCCGCTTCAAAGGATGAAGCGCAATCCACTTTTCAGACACCATCTATAAGTCGAAGCCCGGAAATCAACGCTGATTGACGAGCACGGGGGGTGCGAATATGCTGTTAACCTCTCCCGGAACGGGGCAACGGAGGCGCACATGCCCGAAGGTCAGTCCGGTCAGGTCACTGAGCTCTTACATCACTGGAGACAAGGCGACCAAGAAGCCCTCCGCGCTCTACTGCCCCTGGTTTACAAAGAGCTGCGGCGTCTCGCGCACTACCACCTGCAATCCGAACGGACCGATCACACTCTGCAAAGCACAGCCCTGGTTCACGAGGCCTACCTCCGACTGTTTGGGGGCCAGCCCGTCGAATTGCAGAACCGCGAGCATTTCATAGCCGTTGCTTCGCGGCTGATGCGTCGGATTCTTGTCGACTACGCCCGCAGCCGTCAAGCGTCCAAGCGAGAGGGGGGATGCAGGATTGACATCGAGGATCTGGCTGACCTGCCCGTCCACGGAGATGCCGAGCTGCTCACTTTGGACGATGCGCTCGACGAACTATCGCGCATCGATGAACGGCAGGGAAAGATTGTAGAAATGAAGTTTTTCGGCGGTTTGTCAGCTCCCGAAATTTCCCATGTGCTGGGAATCTCTCGCGCTACCGTTGACCGCGACTGGGCCACCGCGCGCGTCTGGTTGCATCGCCAAATGTGCAGGACTGCATGACCACGAAGAATTGGGAGACCGTCAAAGATCTGCTGCACCAGGCCATGCAGCTTTCCCCCGAGCAGCGTGCCCCGTTCCTCGACGAGGCTTGCTCTTCTGACGCCGCCCTACGCGCCGAGATCGAGTCGCTGCTATTGGCCGACGAGGGTGTCCGCTCCAGCTTCCTGCAAGCCGCGCCAGCGAGTGATGGCGACGACAAAAACCCCGACGGGGCCGCCGGAAAACTTGAAGTGGGACAAATCTTCGCCGAACGTTTTCAACTGATCCGCAAGCTGGGTGAAGGCGGCATGGGACAGGTCTGGCTGGCCGAACAGACCTCCCCAGTTCGACGTCAAGTCGCCCTGAAGTTGATCAAAGCAGGAATGTATGACGAGTCAGTCGTGCAGCGCTTTCAATCCGAGCGCCAGTCGCTGGCGATTATGGACCATCCGGCCATTGCCAAGGTGTTTGACGCCGGAGCCACGCCGCAGGGCCAGCCCTACTTCGTAATGGAGTACGTACCCGGGCTGCCGATTACGGAATATTGCGATCAGAAGAAGCTGACGATCGGCGATCGCCTCGCACTCTTTATTCAGGCCTGCGAAGGCGTGCAGCACGCGCACCAGAAAGCCATCATCCATCGCGATATGAAGCCCGCCAACATTCTGGTCGTGGAAGTGGACGGTAAACCCGCACCGCGGATCATCGACTTCGGTCTGGCCAAGGCAACCACCCCTCAACTCGAGGGCGCAACCCTCTTCACGCAAATGGGACATTTTATGGGCACACCCGGATACATGAGTCCAGAGCAGGCTGATCCCGGGGTGCACGACATTGACACGCGCACGGATGTTTACTCTCTGGGAGTTGTTCTTTACGTTTTGCTGGCCGGGTTGCAGCCGTTCGAAAGCAAGCAGCGCCAGAAGCCAGCACTCGACGAATTGCTGCGGAAGTTGCGCGAGGAAGAACCGCCGTCCCCGAGCACGAAGGTCAGCAGCAACCGGGACGAATCGGCCACCATCGCCGAAGCCCGTGCTACTGAGCCCCACCAGTTGATAAATCTTCTACGCGGCGATCTCGACTGGATCACCATGAAGGCCCTGGAGAAGGATCGCGCTCGCCGCTATGGCACGCCTTCCGAACTTGCCGCCGATCTTCGACGCTATCTGAACCATGAGCCCGTCTTGGCGCGTCCGGCAAGCGCTGGCTATCGAGTGCGGAAATATGTTCGTCGGCATCGCGTCGCGGTCGGCGTCGCAGCCGGACTCATCCTCCTGCTGGCCAGCTTTGTCGGCGTGCAGGCAGTGCAGTTAAGACGAATCACGCGCGAGCGCGACCGCGCCAATCGCGAACGGGATCGCGCCACCCGCATCACCGATTTCATGACCGGCATGTTCAAGGTGTCAGATCCCAGCCAGGCTCGCGGCAACAGCGTGACCGCCCGCGAAATCCTCGACAAGGCCGCGAACGATATGAGTAAGGGCCTGGCCAAAGATCCTGAGGTTCAATCCCAGATGATGCAAGTCATGGCCAGCACCTACACCAACCTCGGGCTCTATGCGCGTGCTCACGAACTGGCAAAGCGCGCCCTGGATGCTCGACTGAGCCTCCTCGGGCCGGATGACCCGAAGACGCTGGAATCGATGAATCAGCTCGGCTGGATTCTAGATCGCGAAGGACATTCTGCCGAAGCTGAGACCATGGAACGTCAGGCGCTAGTCGGCGAGCGCCGCGTTCTCGGCCCCGAGGAGCCACTCACGCTCGAAAGCATGGACCACCTGGCCGTCATCCTGGAGGACCTGGGTCATTATGACGAAGCGGAGAAACTGGCGCGCCAGGGAGTCGAGGTCGGGTCTCGCAGACTGGGACCGGAGAGTGCCCAAACCTTGCTATCGATAAATCACCTGGGCAGAGCACTCTACTACGAGAGTCGCTATGCCGAGTCTGAAGCAGAGTATCGTCATCTGCTCGAGGTCGACCGGCGCGTCTTGGGACCTGATCACCCTCAGACCTTGGCAGCTATGAGCAGTTTATCGGTGGCCGTCCAGAAACAGGGTCGCCTGGCGGAAGCCGAGCAACTGAATCGCGAAGTATTGGCCGCCCAGCAAAGAGTGCTGGGGCCCGAACATCAGGCCACAGCGCTCACCATGAGCAACCTTGCAGCCCTGATCACTCCGCAAGGCCGCCTCGCCGAAGCTGAGAAATTGAACCGCGAGGTGTTGAGAATTCGGTTGCGAACCCTGGGACCCGAACATCCAGAGACCTTGGCGACTCAATACAACTTGGCAGATGTGCTTTTCAAGGAACTACATTTCCGCGAATCAGAAAAATTGCAACGGGACACGCTTGCGACTCAGATTCGCGTCCTCGGACCGGAATATCCCGACACCCTGGACTCCCAGTCCAATCTTGCCGGAATACTGATCGAAGAAGGTCGCTACGCGGAAGCCGAAAAAATCGCTCGTGAAACCTTCGCCGTCCAGCTTCGCACCCTGGGGTCTCGACACACCAGTACAATGGATACCCGGCGGCAACTCGCAAGAACCATGGCCTACACCCATCGCTACCCTGAGGCAATCAAACTGTTTCAGGACGTAACCAAAGACCAGAGCAATCCCGCGGGCCAAGGGAACCGCTGGTCGGCATGGTATAGCCTCGCCTGCGTAGCCGCGGCCGCCAACCGCCCCGATGACGCCCTCCAATATCTCCACGAAGCCGTAAACCGCGGCTTTAACGATGGCAATGGCCTGGGAGCCGACGACGATCTGAAAAATCTTCGCCCCAACCCAAAGTTCCAGCAACTGGTAATCGCCCTAAAAGAGTCGCCCACAAAAACGCAAGCTCAGAAGTGAGAATCTGACGCGGCTGCCCTGCCCTACGATCGATCTCTTGTGCCTGGATTTCTACCTCACCGCCCAATCCTCCCGTTCCTCACTGCCGTGACCGGCGCACGCCGGTTCCTCCGCTTCTGAGGAACAAATTCAGACCTCCGCCTAAGGAGGTCATCCCGAAGGCCCGCGCTTTCTCCAGCGGGCCAAGGGATCTCGCGCGGAGTATTTCAAACTGATCCGCGCCTCGCAGCGCCCCCCTTGTTGCTCCCCGCCGTGACCGGCCCACGCCGGTTCCTCCGCTTGACTCTACGCCAGAACTAAGATAACATATTACAAAATACATTATCTGCAAGATAACCGTTGATCTTTGACAACCCGACCCAGGAGATGGCGTGGCTCTTAGGCCGGCTGCGAACCGGTCCCTGTCCCCAAATGGGAGGCAACCACAGTCGCCGGGCCACCTCTAACTCCCATGTTCTCTAGATTTTGCCCGTAACTCCTTTAAACTCAAAGATCTAACGCATAGTCGCGAAATAAACCCTGTGTTTTCAAGATTTTGAAAAAATAAAAGGGGGAGGGGGATACCCTCGTAGGTACAGACCGGAGCGTCGCTTGGCCGTGGAGCTTGCGACCGCGATTTTGCGCGGTCTGACGGGGTCAGCTCAGCACGGCGGCCTCCGAGTCGGGGAACTCTTCCGATCCGGTGATCGTACATAACATCGTCCCATGGTGGATAACGAATTTCGGGATGCCTCGTCTAACCCACATAACAGCCGCATCGAACGAAAGCAGGAGCGATTTTATGATGATCGAAAAAGCAGGCTACTGGATGGCGGTGGGCGTGCTTGCTCTCTTGGTCAGCAATCATTTCGCAGCGCGAGCAGGTGATGGCGTCCATTGCCTGGCCAGCCGGTCGCTGGCGGCCATGGAGCGAGTTGCCGGTGATGCGACCCGTTTTATGGCAACGGCGGAGACAATGCTGGGCCGAGGCGGAATTGGCTTTACCCAAACCCAGACGACGCTGGCTTGCGCTCAAACCCGGCTGGCATCGGTGCAAAGCGTGATGGCGCAACATGAGGCTGCATTCGCTCGGGCTGAGGCGCAGCGCGCGAGAATCGTTGCCTTGCAGCAACTGCGCGGCCCATTGGTTTGCCCGCGGGAGCGTCTCAAAATGGTGACGCCTCTGACGACTGGTGATGGGACGATTTAGAATCCTGCAACAAGAATCGCGCGGGGCTGGTTGGCTGCTTTAATTTTTCCGCTTCCTTTTTCTGCTTCGGGCAATCAAAATCGAAACATCCCACTTCTTTGCAGGAGGATTTTATGCAGGAAACTGCGCAGCAGTATATTCAACGCATTCTGGGCTTCGTCGAGGACAAAGATCCATTACGGGTGCAACGGGAGACCCCAAAGAAACTGCAAACTCTGGTCAAGCCGTTGAGCAAGAAGCAACTGACACAACGGCCGGAACCGGGAAAGTGGTCAATCGGGGAAATTCTGGCGCATCTGGCCGACGCGGAACTGGTCGGCGGCTGGCGCATGCGGCTTATCCTCGGCAACAACGGCGTGTCGCTGCAGCCCTTCGATCAGGACGTTTGGGCGGAGACGTTTGCTTATGCGCGGCGCGATCCGGCGGCTTCGCTTGAGACTTTTCGGGTGCTGCGGGAGAGCAACCTGGCCATGCTGAAAGCGCTGCCGGAGAATTTGTGGGAAAACTACGGCATGCATCAAGAGCGCGGCAAGGAGACGATTGCGCACATTGTCCGCATGTTTGCCGGGCATGACCTGAATCATTTAGGGCAAGTTGAGAGAATCAGCAAGAGCAGCCGAAGCAAGCGCGCAGCTTGATCGGTGCGAGCTGTTTGTTCCTCCGGGGTAATACACAGAGAATGCATTCTGCCAGTCAGCGCGCGACAGCAGGTCTCTCCGCTCCGCATTCCCTTCCGCAAGCGGAAGGGAATGCTCCGGTCGAGATGACAGGGGCTTCCGGGGATCGCGAGTACGACCTGCGTAGCCCTTGCGGAGGGGAGCAGAAAGCGGCGCTCATTTCACATAGCAGGTTACCGCGTTATAAAGCAGTTGCTCGTCGTCAGTTCCTCCAAAGTATTCGGGGAAATTCGAGACATAGACGCCGGTGTAAGTTGGGGCGGTGAACAGGCTGACGATCGCAGCGAAACTGTCGGATTCGGCGACGGCGGTGGCTTTTCCCAGATGCCCCTTCCAGCTTCCAGTCGCGGGCTGTTGCGTGAATGCGTAGCCGTCGGATTGCCAGGAGCTTCCCGTAATCCGCTTAAACAGGCACTCACGCGGCTTTTTCTTCTCGAACAGGTTGGAGATCCCGACCGCAGTGGTGTTATATGCGATCTTGGAACTCAATCCGAAGACCGGCGCGAGTCCACGGTTGTCGATGGTCGACCACTCGAACACAAGGTAGGTCCCGATAACGGTGTGCCCTTTCTTGGCGTACTTGGCGACGGCGGCGGTCTCCGTCGGTGAGTATTGTTGGATGCCTCCCGCCGGGTTGCTGACGACGATAACATTCGCCTTCGAGCTGACGATGTCCTGATAGGTGAAGTCACTGCCAATGTAGGTCGTGGTGTCTACGGTCACGGGCCTTTTTCCAAAATTCTGCCAGTTGGTGCTCATGTCCTGCCAAACGCTGGTCTCGCCCCATGATTTCAGCAAGAGCACCTTGACCGTCCCTGCCGGGAGAATATCGGTATTGATGGTTTTGTCGGCCAGTTTTGACGGGACTTGCTTTACCGGTGACGCTTCTTGCGCGGACAGTTGAACTGCAAACAAAATCCCTAATGCCAGGCAAATTGCCGAACCAAGTCTTTTGTGCATGTGGAACTCCTTGGGAGCACGGGTTTTCGAGTTTGAACTCGGGCAGGCATTTTACACCAAATTCAGGGCATTGAAGGGAGTTTCGTTAGGGCTCGAAAACGTCGACTCGCATGGTGCTCCAGTGGGCTATTGCTGCGCAGCCACCACTGTTGACGTTGTCCAAACATCCAACCCCTACGGTGATCGTATGGCTGTTCGAGCTGGAATTGGTAACGACGCCGAGCACGGAAGCTGGATCACTCTGACGGCTCGCAAATTTTGGTTCACCGCCGGTGTAGGCGTATTCCTCAAACACATAGCTCCCGTCTTTGCCGGTTGGGCCAATCGTCGGCGGTGCATTGTCGACCAAGAACTGGTAAAAGCCCGTTGGACCGCCTCCTGCACAGTCCCCGCAACCGGCAACAATACTGGTTTTCGTGTCCAGCGAAATATGGAAGGTGCACGTCTGGCCGATGGCAGCCGGGCAGGTAACCGTAATGGGAGCGAACATTGAGGTTTTTGCGCCACAGCCTGAGTTTCTGCATCTGGCGGTTGCAATCTGTTGGTTGACGACGAAGGTGGTGGACACGAGGGTTTCGTTACCGATAATTGTCTGGGCCGCCGCTGTTGGCACTGCAAATAGCGACAATGCGGCCAAAACCAATATGGCGATATTTTCGAACACGCGTGGGGATTTCACTGTGGCCTCCAGGGAATTTGGCGAACGAGGATCGGGTCGAGATTTTAGCACGAAACGGCCTCGGGCCTAGGGAGTGGATTAGCTCGAAATGCTTCACGCGAGATTCCTCGCCCCGCTGGTGAGAAAGCGGGGCTTCGGAATGACGACCTTCAGAACGGAAACCAGACTGGCTGCACATGGCCGAGGGTGCGGTGATTATTTTTTGCACATCACTTTTTTCACGCAGGGACCAACTTTCATCTACCTCAATTCGCGAAAAGCGGTTATAGTTATGTCCGCTCGGCGATTCACTGACGACAACTGACCTGGGTTGATGGCGCGAAAAAGCGGTTCCACCATCTCGCAGGAGGAGTTGTATCCACCGGGCCACGAGCCCGCGCGCCCTGTGCCGGAGGATGCACTGGACGATGCGCGCATGCTCGACCTGGACGTGGAACAGGAATCGCCATTCCTGCGCGGACAAAAGCGGGTCTCCGTTCGCCGGGGTTCTTTGCCGAGAAAAGCTGCTACGGGCCTGACTTGGGGCCTCCTTGCTTTGGTTGTCGTTTGCTTATGTGGAGCGGCGGCTGCGGGGCTTTATCACTACGGCGAACACTCGTGGCGTTTCCGGATTGACTCGAGCGATGACATCGAGGTTGCCGGACTGCAGAACGTTACCCGCTACCAGATCATGGAAGTCATGGGCGGGGACATTGGGCGCAACATCTTCTTCGTTCCTCTTAGCGAGCGCAAACAGGCTCTCGAGAAAATTCCCTGGGTAGAATCGGCGAGCGTGATGCGGTTTGTTCCCAACCGGCTGAGGATTGAAATCCATGAACGCACGCCGGTTGCGTTTGCCCGGGTTGGATCGAAAATCCTGCTGATTGATTCCGTTGGCACACTCATGGATTTGCCCCTGGCGGGCAAGAAAAAATATTCGTTTCCAGTGATCCTGGGAATGAATACGGGCGAGCCGGCTTCGACTCGCGCGGCGCGCATGAAGATTTACAACGACCTGGTGAGCCAACTTGACGGGGGTGGGGCACACTATTCGCAGGATCTCAGCGAAGTGGATCTGTCGGACGCCGAGGATGTGAAAGTGCTGCCGAATGATCCTCAGGGGGAAGTGCTGGTGCATCTGGGGTCGTCGAATTATCTGGAGCGCTACAAAGTTTATGTGAGCCATGTGCGGGAGTGGCGGCAGCAGTTCGACAAACTGGAATCGGTGGACCTGCGCTATGAGCGGCAGATCGTGGTGAATCCGGATTTGCAGGGGACGGTGAAGCAGGCGCCACTTTCGAAGCTATCGGCCAAGGCGGCGCTGGCGGCGGGGATGAAGCCGGCGGCTCTGATCGTGCATGAGCTTACGGCTCCGAAATCGAACTCTACCCCTGCCCTGAAAACGTCGACGCAAGTAGCGGCCAAGAAGAAAGATAAAAGAACACATCGCAAAGTTGCGGTGAAGGCAAAAACCGTTGCTGCGCAATTGCAAGCCAAGAGCGCGGCTAAATCGAACCCGGTCGCGAGTCAATCTGGGGGTGCGCAAGCGGCCTCCGTTCAGGGAAGTGACAAGACAGCTACGGTCGCATCCCCGGCGGCGGGAACCGTCGTGGCGAAACCGGGGAACAAACCGAGTCCAGCAATTGCCAGGGGAGAGGAACATCCATAGGCATGACGAAGCAGCAGCAGAATCTTCTGACGGCAATTGATGTAGGCAGCGCCAAGACGCGGGTGCTGGTGGCGGAGGCCACGGACTCCGGCCTGCGCTACCGTGGGCATGGAGTTTGCGAATCGCGTGGGTCGCGCAAGGGCGTGATCGTCGATCTCGACAAAGCGGTAGCGTCGATTCAGAAAGCGGTGGAGCAGGCGGAGGATGCTTGCGGCGCGCCGATTGAACATGCGCTGCTGGGAGTTTCCGGTTCGCATGTTCGCGGACTTAACACTCATGGTGGGCTCAGCCTGGGGACGCGGGCGCGTGAAGTAGCGCGCGATGAGATTCGGCTGGCGGTGGACAAGGCGCGTGGCATTCCACTTCCCGCAGATCGCGAAATTTTGCACCTGCTGCCGCAGGAGTTCATTCTCGACGATCAGAGTGGGGTACATGATCCGCTGGGGATGATGGCGATGCGGCTTGAGGTTCGGGTGCACATGGTTACTGCTGGTTCGAGCGCTACGCAGAACGTGGTCACGGCGGTGAACCGGGCGGGCGTGCATGTGGACGATACCGTCTTCGAACCGCTGGCTTGCGCTGATGCGGTGCTACGCGCGGATGAACGCGAGTTGGGCGTGTGCCTGGTGGATTTAGGGGCGGGTTCGACCAGCCTGATTGTGTTTCAGGAAGGCGCGGTGATTCACACTGCGGTGATTCCTATCGGCGGGGATCATTTCACCAGTGACCTTTCGGTTGGGCTGTGTACGCCGCTGGCTGAGGCGGAGAAGATCAAGAAACTATACGGGAATGTGATCGTGACTTTGATTCCTGAGGGGAATGAAGTGGAAGTTCCCTCGGTTGGCGATCGCCCTTCGCGTCTGATTTCGCAACGCATGGTGGGAGAAATTCTGGAGCCGCGGGCGCGCGAATTGTTTGAGATGCTGCGCGACAACTTGCGGCACAGCGGGATGCTTGAGGTTTGCGTGGGTGGGATTGTACTGAGTGGAGGCACGTCGCGGCTGGCGGGCATCATGGACATTGCGGAATCGGTGTTGCGGCGGCCCTTGCGTTTATCGTGGCCGACGCCGCTGGCGAAAATGCCGGCCACGTTGGCGGAGCCTGAGTATGCGACGGTTTTGGGGATGATTTTTTACAGCCATCGGTCGCGGATTGCCCGCGGTTTGCAGGATACGCGCTGGAGTTCGCGGTTGATGGGGTTATTTGCAAAGAAGGGGGCATAGGAGCAGTTCTTAGCAATTGGCGCTTAGCAATTGGCCAAAAAGGGTTCTGCTGGCAGCGGCGACCCACCCCAGGGGCTAACTGCTAATTGCTAATTGCTAAGTGCTGCTCATCAAAACCGAGGTGTTTGCATGAAAAATGAAAATGACATTCGCATCAGCTTTAACGAAGAGACCCGCAACGACGCCAAGATCAAGGTCATCGGGGTGGGTGGAGGCGGCGGCAACGCTGTGAACCGCATGATCGATGCCGGGATGGAAGGCATCGAGTTTGTGGTCGCGAATACCGATCTTCAGGCGCTTCGCATGGCCCGCGCGCCTATGAAAATTCAGCTTGGGGTCAAGCTCACCAATGGCCTCGGCGCCGGGGCCAATCCTGAAGTCGGACGCAAAGCTGCGCTCGAGGATTCGGACAAAATTATCGAAGCGCTCGAAGGCGCGGACATGGTGTTTGTTACCACCGGGCTCGGCGGCGGGACTGGAACTGGAGCGGCGCCGATCATTGCGTCCCTGGCGAGCGAGATGGGTGCGCTCACCGTGGCCGTGGTTACCAAGCCGTTCGCGTTTGAAGGCAAACGCCGCATGCAGCAGGCGGAGCGTGGCATCTCGGAGCTGATGGAGTCGGTCGACACCACCATCGTCATCCCCAACGAAAAGCTGCTGGCGGTGGCGCAGGATGCCGGCTTCTTCGAATCTTTTCGCGTTGCCGACGACATTCTTCGCCATGGGGTGCAGGGCATTTCTGACATCATCACCATTCCCGGGATCATCAACCGCGATTTTGCCGACGTGAAAGCGATCATGGCCGGCATGGGCTACGCGGTCATGGGCGCGGCCACGGCCACCGGGGCGCGGCGGGCCACCGAAGCCGCGCAAAAAGCAATTGCTTCTCCGCTGCTCGAAGCCGGAGCGATTGACGGAGCGCGCGGCATTCTCATCAACATTACCGGGTCCACTTCGCTCAAACTGGCGGAGGTGCAGGAAGCCTGCAGCATCATTCAGAGCGCCGCGGACGAGGATGCCAACATCATTTTTGGCGCCGTACTGGATGAAAAGATGAAGGACTCGGTGAAGATTACCGTGATCGCGACCGGGTTCAAAGACTCGGACCACCGCAGGCGGCGGCAGGAAGAGCGCTCCAGCTTTGTGGTTTCGCGTGAGAGTTCGCGGCACGATGATTTTTTCGACGAGCCCCAGGCGGACGCGGAGCTTGATCCCGAACCGCCGCCACCGATGGTGATGCAGCAGTCGGCGCCACAAACTGCTGCCGGCGTGGCAGCGAGCGAATCCATCTCGATTGACAGCATGCGCAACGCCATGATCGCCAACTTCGAGCAGTCTGATCTCGATGTTCCGGCATTCCTGCGAAAACGGGGTGAAACCATGTGAGTGGTGCGAGGGAAATTTTTTTCCATCGTGGGGCAGTATCGTTCCAGTAACCACCGAACGTTACTAAAGGGATATAACCAAGCCTGAAACGGCTGCAACTCTTTAACAGGCAATGGGTTAGATTTACTAGCGAAGGTTTACCGAAAAATACGTTTTAGATTGCGTATCCGAGGGAACTTTCATAACATCTAGATCAGCAGGAACTTAGTCCGTGACGACGATCATTGGCCGGTTTCGTGCTGTGTAATAGGGATGACCTCCGGGGATGGGTGCATTCAATTGAATTCAGGGAAACGTTCCACTGGCATTGCCGCAGTTGTCACATTCATCTTTCTGCTAGCGCTCTGCCCAGTGGGCATTGCCGCCACCGTCAGCACGCATTCTCTGACTTCGCACAAATCCAAGTCACAAAAGATTAGTGAGAGTCAGCACGCCCGAAGGCGCATGCGCCGGTTGGCTCATAGCCGCGCGGTTGTGCCGACGACGAGCGCCAGTGTGCATCGCCGACATCGTTACTACGAACGGTTCTACACCAGTTCCTTTGCCCAGGATATTACCGAAGGCGACGTCACCGCTGGGGAGGATCCGGTTGTGCGCGATGCAGCCATCGACGCATTAGGCGGCATGAACGGCACGGTCGTGGCGATTGAGCCCACCAGCGGCCGCGTTTTGGCCATGGTGAATCAGAAGCTTGCGCTTTCGAGTGGTGCGCAACCCTGCTCCACTATCAAGCTTTCGGTTGCGCTCGCCGCGCTCAACGAAGGCATTATCACCAAGGAGACCGAGGTTCGTTTGGGTGGCCACTATCACATGAATTTGACGATGGCGTTGGCGCACTCGAACAATGCATATTTCGAAGCGCTCGGCCGCCAACTAGGTTTTGAGAAAGTTAGCTATTACGCGCATCAATACGGGCTTGGCGAATTAGCTGGGTACAGCATCCCCGGAGAGCAACTCGGAATTTATCCCAATGCAGAGATTCCGTCGAAACTCGGCGGCGTGGGGAAGATGTGCTCTTTCGGCGAAGGCGTTTCGGTGACTCCGTTGCAGCTTGGGGCTCTGGTGTCGGCCATCGCCAACGGCGGCACGCTCTACTACCTGCAGCATCCGACGGCTCCCGAAGAGATCGCGAATTTCCAGCCGGTGGTCAAGCGGCGTTTGGATATCGCTCCGCTGATCCCCGAAATTTCCGACGGTATGGAAGGGGCTGTGCAATTCGGCACCGCCCGCCGTCTGCGGGTTAACTTCAACGAAGAGGAAGTTTTGGGCAAAACCGGAACCTGCTCGCACGCGGGCACGCGCTTTGGTTGGTTTGCTTCCTACGCGAAGACCGACGTTGGTCACATTGTCGTCGTCGTCTTCCTGGAGGGCGGCCGTCCGACATTTGGCCCGAAGGCGGCGGAAATTGCCGGACGGATGTATCGCGACCTCTACGATCACAACTTCTTTGTCGCAAAACCAGCCGATACCGCGACTATTAATCTACTCGGAACCTCGCAGTAGATCGCCGCGCTGAAACAGTTGCCTCAGTCCTGAGAATCCATTCTGCTATGGGCCGGCACGGCAGCGGTATCACAGGGCGGACCGTCCACCGTCTCCCGTGAGGACATCGAGATTGCGCCATTTCTGGCTAGACCTTTGCCGCGAAAAGTCCCGCCGTCTAGCGTGATGCTGGTAAGCGCCAGGATCTTCCCGACGAAAACGCTACTGCTCCCAATCGTCGCTGAGGAACCGACCTGCCAGTACACATTGCACCCTCTTAAGCCGCTTTCCCACGGCGGCGCCTTATGCCCTAAGACCATATCGACTTTGGAGTTCGTGGCCGTCGTCAGAGTGCTACCGATCTGAAAAACCCACTGCGAATCGGGATTTCCATGAGCGTCGAGCGTCAGTGTGCCGGTCAATCCGGCGGAAGACGAAAAGCAGTAGACGCCGGGTCCAAGTCGCATTCCGCCCAGATCCTTGCCGGTAAGGTCAGTGCCACACGGGGCGCCCGCCGCTTGGTCGTATGCCACGGTCAGATTTTTCTGCGCCAGGGCCGTCACCGGGCTTGCCTTGAGATAGAGGTGACCCTTCACTTGAGATTGCTTGAGTCCCGTAATCGCCGGCGTGGGAGAACTGCCTACCGCACCGATTATGTAAGTTTGAGCACTGACGTTGGTGATGCCGGAGCCGCCCAGTAAGGCGAATTTGTCAGCTGTCCCCAGATTGATTTTGACTCGGCGGCATCCGATTGGGCATGAGCGCCGATTGCCAACGACGATAGAACCAGCAAAGAAATCGTAAACAGTTTCATCTTGTTCCCCTCTTCGTTCCCATTTCTGCACAGTGACCTCACTTGGCACTGTATGCGAGCGCATGATTCACCGTCTGTACCGGATTGATCACATCGCACCGATCCGCGGTTTCCTTGTAGTGAGCCGATTGCATCGCGCAAGATGCGCGCGTGACCCAAGCGCAGGGCCTAGAGAGCTTGAGTCATGCGATGCGGGCTAGTGAATCACATTTTGCGTTTTTGGCTATGAGGATGTTCAGCGCAAGTATGGGATGTGAACTCGTTGTCGCGCTGCCGTTCGAAATTTCGCAGCATTTCATCAAAGGAACTGCCCTGGGGATCGCCTGAAGGCTTGAAGACCCAGGCGCATGCGGAGCAGCCAAAACCCCGGAAACGACTTTTTTCGATCCAGATGAGCTTGCGTCTCGCCGTCATTATAGGCGGAAGACAAAATTGCGGGTGCGGATGTTTCTTATCATTTTTTCCGTTATCTCCTTATGGTCTGCAGAATCATTCATGCACGCGGGTGGCCCTCCGCGTGAAATCCGCGCAACTGGCTGTTTCGATACGCCACTGGGCAGAATCCACGGCAAGAAAGTACCGGCGTCAGCGTGTACCTTTGGAAGAAAGCGAGCATATACGGCGGACGATCCGGGCGGAAGGCTTGCGCTATTCGCTCTTGACAAAGAGCTTGTGAAGCAGGGTCGAGGAGAGGAAAAAGGCCGAACTCTGAGGAGTTCGGCCCAAAAACGTGCGCGTTTTAGATACAGACTTGAAACAGTCGTGAGGGTCTGAACGTCGACTCTGGTAGTCGGCACTAACCCATGACTGCGGTCGAACAGGCCGAATGATACACAGCCCAAAATGGGAAAACTGTTCAAAATTGCACACTTGCGCATCTCTGGCGCTGACCCAAGACCGACTCTTAATCTGGCGTCACTCCAAGGTATTCTTCGTGTCCTTCGAACACCTCGCGCAGTAGCTTTGCCGCGCGCTGCTTCAGCGTGACGGGCGCGGAGATTTCGTAGGAACGATTCTCACTTTCGTTTGCCTTTTCTTTCGTAGCGATCTTCAATTCAGGGGTCGGAATTGCATTCGCAGCCACAGTCAGCCTCCTTGATGCTTCCAGGTTGGGAATCCCCAACTCTGCTTCTATCTCATAAAGCGTTAAATCGAGACAAACCGCGTCATGTGCAGAAAATCCACTCCTAAAGGGGAGAACGAGACGTTCCTATGGCCTTTCGCGGGGGACGGAACCGTGTACCTGCCTCGGCTATATGGTGAAGCGGGCCGCGACTCCGTTTCAGCCGCTTTGGACTTCTGGCCTGCTTTGCGAAGGATGACAACGGGAAAGTCGGGGATCGCGCACCGGACCTTTCCCGCTCTTCCCTACAATCTTTTCGCATCGACTCTCAGGGTTTGACCGATTGGCCAACCAAAATTACGAATGTAGATTTGTGGGAGGCTGGAGGAATCGATGGCGACTATGTCTTTGGTGGACGCGCAGAATTTACAGAAGTATGAACTGGCACTGGATCGGCTTGGCGCAAGCGAGTGTCCAAAGAAACAGCGTCCTATTGTAGAACGTGCAACGCGGGCGCTGACCCAGCAGGACGCAGTAGCCGCTGCGGCCAAAGCTTTAGCCGCGCTTTGGAACCAACGCCGGACCAGATCCAGCGGAGGAAACCGATGAGTGGAACTTCGGACAGGATCCTGGAGCTTCTACAACAGATCTCGGTGCTCAAGGAGTTGGATGAGCAGTATCGAGCCGGCCCTAAGACCGCTGTGGCTAGAGACGATTCCAGGCAGCGACGCGAGAGACGCCAGCAGATACGCAAGGAGATGAAAGAGTTGGCTTCCGCTCACAAGAGAACTTCGGGCAGTACGCCGGCGGACGCTGAGCGAAAATGAAAAAGGAAACGGCTATTCCCGGCGGTTCTTCACCGTTGCATTCAACGTCCCTTTCGCTAACCGGGCAGAAATCTCATCTCCTGGCTTTACCTTCGCCGCATCTTTCAACAGCTTTCCCGAAGCGTCGAACACCAGAGCGTATCCGCGCTCGAGGATAGCCGGCGGAGAAAGCACTTGTAGGGCGGTTTCCATCCGCTCCAAACGAACCTTGCGCTCAAGCAGCAGGTTGCGGACAGCGGAAACAATGGCCGTAGTCCGCGCATCCAAGTCTTTTTTCATTCCTCCGAGCACACGCCGCACGTCATAGTGGCGCACTGCGCCAAACAAGGTTTCGAACCGGCGCCGTTGCTTCTCGAGGACATCGCGCTGCCCGTGGGCCAGGCGATTCACCAGATCATCCAGCCGTTGCTCGCGCCGATGAATCAGGTCCATCATGCGAGCGAAGGCGCCATGCTGCGCCCGTTTGGTCAGATTCTGGCGTGCCATGAGCAGGTGATACCGCATCGCTTTTTCTAGCCGCCGATGCAGTCCTCCAAGTTGCTCTGCCACTTCCTGCCGCGAGCGTATTACCAATTCCGCCGCCGCGGAGGGTGTGGGGGCTCGCAGATCGGCGACAAAATCGAGAATGGTGAAGTCGGTTTCGTGGCCTACGGCGGAGATGACGGGAATTTCGCAGGCGGCAACTGCGCGCGCCAGACCTTCGTGGTTGAATGCAGCCAGATCCTCGGCGGAGCCTCCGCCGCGGGCTACGATGATCACATCCACGTTGCGAGCTTTATTGAAGTAGCGAACTCCCGCCGTGACTTCAATCGCCGCCGCTTCGCCCTGCACTTGCGCCGGGAAAATCAGAACGCTGGCGGTATCGTGCCGTCGCTGCAGAATGTTTAGGATGTCGCGCAGCGCCGCTGCCTGGGGCGAAGTCACAATGCCGATGCGCGCCGGCAGAGTGGGAATCGGCTTCTTGCGGGAGGAGTCGAACAACCCTTCCGCCTCAAGCTTGGCTTTGAGCTGCTCAAATGCGATCTGCAGAGCGCCTGCGCCTTTAGGCTCGATGTACTCCGCCGAGAGTTGCAGTTCGCCGCGATCTTCATAAATGGTGACCCTCCCGCGCACTACGACCTGCATGCCGTCCTCAGGACGAAAGCGCAATAACCGCGCCGAGGAGCGGAACATCACGACGCGAATCTGCGCGTTGCGATCTTTGAGAGTGAAATAAAGATGCCCCGAGTCGTGCGCCCGGAAATTCGAGATCTCACCCTCCACCCAGATGTCGCCATATTCGCGCTCCAGGTGGGTGCGGACCGCCGCCACCAGATCGCGAACCGTCCAGGTGCGCCGCTCCGCCGGCCGGAAACTGAATCCTAGTTGATCCGCGGAAGCCATAAATAAGGAGTGTACCGCAGGCAGGATTACAGCAGCACTAGCACTTAGCACTTGGCATTTAGCGCTCAGAGTTCACGATCACATACGAACTTTTGACTAACTGCCAACTGCTAAGTGCCAATTGCTGAAATCACTTCCTCAACCTTCCAATCACGTACAGCAAAATCGAAAGCACCACGCTGATCACAATCGAAGTCGCCAGAGGAAAATAAAACGTCGTATTCTTACCGCGATAAACAATGTCGCCGGGAAGCCGACCAATCGGAAGATTTGTCCGTCCGAGCAGAACCAGCACCAGCCCGACGATGACGATAGTCCCGCCGAGGAACACCAGCAGTTTGCCAAGATCGGTCACAGCAAAAAGTCTAAATCATCCTACCCGCGCATCCGGTGCTAGAATCTGCTCTCATGAGACGTCGGCTGCTATTCCCTGCCCTCTTAGTCGCCGCCCTGGCCCTGGCTGCGCAACAGACCTCCGAGGTCGAGATCACGGCCGAGCCTCGTCATCACCTGGCGATTGAAAACGAATACGTGCGCGTGTTTCAGGTAGAAGTCGCGCCGCATGATGCCACGCTGATGCACATCCATCGCCATGATTACGTTTACGTCGCGCTCGGGGACGCGGATCTTTCGAATGAGGTCAAAGGTAAGCCGCCAGTGGGCCTGAAACTGCACGATGGCGAAACCCGCTTTGCGGCGGGCAACTTCGCCCACATCGCCCGCAATCTGGCAGACAAGCCATTCCGCAACGTCACCGTCGAACTCCTGCAGGACCAAGCCGCCCACCAGACTCCTCCTGCGAAGTGGGACGAAGAACGCGGCCTGCACGTCTTTACCGGCGGCACTCAGGACATCGTGTTCGTGCAAGATGGCGTGCGTGTATCCGAAATCGAGTTGCAGCCGGGCGCGACCGTGCCCAGCCATCACCACTCCGGCCCGCATTTGATGATTGCGGTCACCGATCTCGAAATGCGCAGCGACGTTGAAGGGCAGGGGTCCATGCCTGGACATTTCAAGTCCGGCGACGTGAAATGGCTACCCGGCGGCTACACCCACACGCTGACTAACGTGGGCAAGCAAGAAGCCAAGTTCGTGACCCTGGAATTTCACTGATCTCGCGGCGGTCTAGCGAACATTGCTTCGACGGCGGTCGCGCTCGGCGCGGCGGATCTCGCGCCGGCGTCCAGCGTCTTCGTAGCGACGCCGCTGATCGTCGGTCTCGGGAATGACTGCTGGTACCGGGATACGACGTCCGCTGGCGTCAATGGCTACAAACGTCAGGTAGGCTGATCCTACGTGCTGGCAGTCATCCTCGATGTAGTTTTCTACCCAGGTTTTTACTCCAACTTCCATTGAAGTGCGGAATACGCGATTTACTGACGAACGCAGGATTACCAGGTCGCCGACGTGCACCGGAACCCAAAAATCCATGTGATCGATCGCCGCCGTGACCACGTAGTTGCGGGCATGGCGGTGCGCGGCCATGGCTCCGGCCAGGTCAATCCAATGCATGAGGCGTCCGCCAAGCAGGGCGCCGAGCGGATTGGCGTCATTGGGTAGAACAATTTCGGCCATCTCGGACTGCGAATCCCGCACTGGCCGCGGCAGCATTACATCGTCGTTCCGGTTCATGGGGTTATGATTCACGCAATTGGGCTCGAAGTGAAGTCCGCGGAAGCGGGTTGCACTCTACGGAGTAAGTACGATTGCAAATAACATTCGGCCATTTTCTGTATGCGCCGGTCGGGGTGCGAGGAGACCCACCGACCGAGCGCGAGATCGTATTCCAGCATTCCGTGCACGGCAGGACGATGCCCCGACTCGCAGACGAACCAAAACTGCAGCTGTGCACCCCGGTCGCGAGCGATCGAAAATCTCACTGCATCGTAAGCGCGCTCTTTGGGCAGGCGCGGACAGCTTGCAGCGTAACCCGAGATTGCAAAACTGGTGTAACTCGTGATCGGTTGGTTCTGCGCCTTCGTGGCCGGGTGCGCAGCAATGGCCGGCCCATCCGCCGCCCAGAGGCAACCGTAAAGGATGAAGCCAACCGCCGTCTTCAAGTTTGCTCGTCGGCATGAAAAATGGACACGCCAATGGTTAAAACTCCGGTTCAGGGATGAGGGCATTGTACTCAGCAATGAAATAGATCGCTAGTGTAGAAGACGATCCGTCGAAACCGGTCCCCTGTCGGGATTGTAGTAACCTCGTAGTATGTTTGCTGAGAGCTGAACTGGAAGCCGAGTGCCAGTGCTAATTGCCAAGAGCTGATCCTATGGACCGACTTGCAATGCTCAATGAAATTCTTTCGCAGAACCCTGACGATGCCTTTGCGCGTTACGGCCTCGCCATGGAGTACTCGAAATCCGGCGAAGTGGAACGGGCGTTAACGGAGTTCGCGAAGCTGCTTTCCAGTCACCCCGATTACACGGCCGGATATTTTATGGCGGCGCAGACGCTGGCGAGTGCGAATCGATTGGATGAGGCCAAGAAAATGTTGGTCGATGGAATCTCGTCGGCGAGGCGCACCGGCAACACCCACGCCCAGTCAGAGATGACGACCATGCTGGAGGAACTGAAATCTTCGTGAAGCACACCGCAAGCCTCCGACAAACTCTATTTCCTGCCTATTCCTTGTCATTCCGAGGAGCGAACGCGACGAGGAATCTGCAGTTTCCTAGACGACAAAAAACTGCAGATCCTCACTTCGCTCGTGATGACAAGGCCGTTGGGAGACCAGATACTACGCACGCTCCCGCGCCATTTTCACCATCGACCATTCCACTAACCCCGGGAACAACTGATAGAGCTTAATCATCGGATGCATCCACCACGGCACCACGACTTCCCGCTTCTGCTTCAAATATCCGCGAAGCACAGCTCGTGCCACTCGTTCGGCGGTGATCCCTCGCACTGCGGCAGGACGCACTTGCTTTTGCTCTGTGCCTTTAACGGCATTGGCGCCGAAGGCCGTGCGCACGTAGCCTGGACAGACGGTCAGAACGTTGATCCCGAAGTTCTTGAGTTCGATCCGGGCCCCCTTGCCAATCGCGTTCATGGCAAATTTTGTCGCGCTATACACGGCGTGAAACGGCAATGGAATATGCCCGGCCACACTTGAGATGTTGATGATTGTGCCCGAGCCCTGCTGCTTCATCACCGGAATCACGGCCTGCATGGCTTCGAGCGTGCCAAAGAAATTAGTCTCAAACGCCTCCCGGCATGCTGCCATATCGACGTGAGCGATCGAATCCAGTATCCCGTGGCCGGCGTTGTTAATCCAGACATCGATGCGCTGGAAGTGATGCACGGTCAGGCCGACCACGCGATCAATCTCTTCGCGATTGCGCACATCGCAGGCAAGCGCCAGAGTGCGGTCTGAGTGGCCGATCCTTCCACGGGCGGCTTCCGCGCGCTCGGCATCGCGAGAGAGTAACGCCACGCTGGCACCCTCGTCGGCGAAGAGCTTGGCAATCGCCTCGCCGATGCCCATGGACGCGCCGGTAATCACCACGACTTTTCCGGAGAGTTGTATTTTGTTCGATCCCATTTCGAGCTTCTATTCTCTTAGCGCTCTCAAAGTCAAGCGAGGCGACGGACAAACTCTAGCGTACAATCCTAGGAATTCGCGCCACGAAGGATTTCGGAGACTGTCCTTGACCCCGCTGCTGCCGTTGTTTCCGCTGGACGTCGTTCTGCTTCCGGGCACACCCTTGCCGCTGCACATCTTCGAGCCGCGCTACCGCGAAATGATCTCCGAGTGCCTCGACCGGAGCCAGCATTTCGGCGTGCTGAGAGCGAAGGAGCAGGGGGTCGCTGAGATTGGTTGCACCGCCGAAATTCTCACGGTCACTAAGAAATATCCGGACGGGCGTATGGACATCGTCACCGAGGGCCGGGCGCGCTTCGAAGTTTTGCAACTGAACCAGGAGCGCTCATTTCTGCAGGCCGAGGTACTTTATTTGCAGGACGAGCCGGGCGCCGCCTCGCCGGAGGAAATAGCGCAAGCGGTGAAACTGCACGGAGAGATCATGACCCTGGCGGGGGCAGAGCCGGAAAAATCCATGGAAGTTAACGAAGGGCAACTCTCGTTCCACCTGGCGGGATCGCTTCCTCTGGATCTTGATTTCAAACAAACATTATTGGGAATGAAATCGGAGGCCGAGCGGCTGCGAGCCATCATTTCGTTCTTTGAAAACATCTTACCGACTATGCGCCGCACCGTGCACGTCCGCCGCAAGGCCGGGGGCAATGGCCACGCGGGATAACTTTGGAGGCGGGCGTATAATCGGGCCAGAGGCAGTGGGGGTTTTTCTATCATGAGTTTTCCTCGGACGCTCGGCGAGTTGCGCCACAGTCCATTTTCCGAAGAACAATTACGAAGCCGGCGCGTGAAGGACGAATTGCGCGACAACCTGACCGCGAAACTTCGCCAGGGCGGACCAATATTCCCCGGAATCGTTGGCTACGACGACACCGTCGTGCCGCAGATTATCAACGCGGTTCTTTCGCGTCATAACTTTATTCTGCTGGGACTGCGCGGCCAGGCCAAAAGCCGCATCTTGCGAGCTCTAACCACGCTGCTGGATGCGCAGTTGCCATACATTGCCGGTTGCGAGATTCACGACAATCCTTATTCGCCCATCTGCCGCCGCTGCCGGGACGCGGTTGCGCAGCTTGGCGACGACACGCCCATTGCATATCTCGGCCAGGACGAGCGCTACGTCGAAAAGCTGGCCACGCCCGATGTGACCATTGCGGATTTGATTGGCGACATCGATCCCATCAAGGCCGCACGCGGCGGCCACGAACTGGGCAGCGAAATGACTGTGCATTATGGGTTGTTGCCTCGCGCCAATCGCGGCATCTTCGCCATTAACGAACTGCCGGACCTCGCCGGAAAAATTCAGGTTGGCCTGTTCAACATCATGCAGGAAGGCGATGTGCAGATTAAGGGCTATCCCGTCCGCCTGCCGCTCGATGTCGCGCTTGTGTTTAGCGCCAACCCGGAGGATTACACGGCTCGAGGAAAAATAATCACTCCGCTGAAGGACCGCATCGGCTCCGAAATTCGGACGCATTACCCGGCTTCCGTCGAAGAGGGAATTGCCATCACCACGCAAGAAGCCTGGACGAAGCGTGACGGATACAAACTGCATATTCCAAAGTATGTGCAGGAAGTCATCGAGCGAATTGCCTTTGCCGCACGCGAAGATAAAAAGGTTGACAAGCGTTCGGGCGTGAGCCAGCGCCTGCCTATTTCGTGCATGGAAAACGTGATCTCGAACGCCGAGCGGCGCGCCATCCGCCATGAGGAGAAGCTCGTGGTGCCCCGCATCGGGGATGTGTACGCGGCTATGCCCGCCATTACCGGCAAACTGGAACTGGAGTACGAGGGCGAGATGAAAGGCGCGGACCACGTAAGCCGCGAGCTGATACGAACTGCAATTGCCAAGACTTACGACGGGTACTTCAAAGGCACGGACATGAACCAGGTCGTGCAGTGGTTCGATCTGGGCGGTGAGATTCAATTGGCGGACACCGCGGGCGCAGTCGAGGCCCTGCAATCACTGCGCGGCATTCAGGGCCTGATGGAAAAATTGGTTAAGCTGAACGTCGGACCGAAGGAAACCCCGGAGTCGCAAGTTTCGGCGGCGGAGTTTGTGCTCGAAGGCCTCTACGCCCACAAACGCATTGGACGAAACGAAGAGCGTCTGTTCAGCGCCGGAGAAAAGCCGCCGAAGGTTGCAGAAAAGCCCTTCGAGCGCGAGGATATGCCCTTTCGCGGCAGGAGATCGTTTAATTAGTCGTTGGCCGTTCGTCGTCGGTCGTTGGCCACGATAACAACCATAAAACTGTCATTCCGAGCGAAGCGAGGAATCTGCAGTTTGAACCGCGAACGGCCACCGGCGAACGACCAACGACTGTTTCTATGAAACGCATTCGTTACAGCAAGTATGTCCCCGACCCCGCGGGCGAAATGAGCATGGAGGATCTGCTCAGCGCGCTCTCTGACTATCTCCTTCAGAGCGGATTCCAGAATTATATGTATGACGATTTTGGCGACGGCGAGCGGACGCTGGACGATCTGCGCCGCGCCATCGAGCAGGCGTTGCTCGATAGCAACCTGCTCGATGAACAAATGCGCCAGCAACTCCAGCAGATGCAAATGGAAGGCACGCTCGATGAGCTCATCGATCAATTGATCGAGCGCATGCAGCAGGAGGATTACATCAGTATTGACGAAGCCCAGCCCCAGGATCCTTCGCGGCAATCCGGTGTTGGCGGGCAGGTGGGCGAGGCGCAGCAGCAGGTAAAGTTCGAAATCACCGACAAGAGTCTGGACTTTCTTGGCTTCAAAACGCTGCGCGATCTGATGGGGTCGCTGGGGAAATCGAGCTTCGGACGCCACGACACCCGCGATCTCGCTACCGGAATCGAAGCCAGCGGCGCCTCGAGACAGTACGAATTCGGCGACACCCTCAACCTCGACATCACCGCGACCCTCTCCAGCGCCATTCATCGCGAAGGTTTGACCCTCCCGCTGAATATCGAATATTCCGATCTGCAGGTGCATCAGTGCGAATACCAGTCGTCGTGCGCGACCGTGCTCATGCTCGACTGTTCGCACTCCATGATTCTTTACGGTGAAGATCGCTTCACGCCGGCGAAAAAAGTCGCGATGGCGTTATCGCACTTGATCCGCACGCAGTATCCCGGCGATTCGTTGTCGCTCATCCTGTTTCACGACTCGGCGGAAGAAGTGCCACTCTCGCAGTTGGCGCGCGTGAAAGTAGGCCCCTATTACACCAATACCCGCGAGGGCCTGAGGCTGGCGCAGCGAATTCTGCAGCGTCAGCGCAAGGACATGAAACAGATTGTCATGATCACCGACGGCAAGCCCTCCGCGCTGACTCTCGAAGACGGCCGCATCTACAAAAACGCCTTCGGCCTCGATCCGCTGGTGGTGAGCCAGACCCTGGAAGAAGTTTCCAAGTGCAAGCGCGCCGGCGTCATGATCAACACTTTCATGCTGGCGTCGGATCACGGCCTGGTGCAGTTCGTGCAGAAGGTCACGGAAATGTGCCGCGGCAAAGCGTACTTCACGACGCCCTACACGCTGGGCCAGTATCTGCTGATGGATTACATGTCGCGGAAGACCAAGACCATCCACTAGTTTCGAATTCTCTAGCCCTCCGCCTTTTTCACCGCCAACTCGGCGCCCTGGAAGCCGATCTTGCTGTGGGTTCCATCGCAAAACGGCTTGTTGACCGAACCACCGCAGCGGCAAAGAGAAAAAGCCGGTTTGCCGGTTAGGTCGTACTGGGTCCCGTTGATGTCGACCAGTTCGATCGAACCTTCAGGAGCTTCCACGCGATAGGGACCGTTGGGTCGGACGGTGATTTTGACTGTAGCCATGAGGCCTCCGATTGAAAAGTGTTTGACTTATGAAGATAACAGCTTCTGAGCTCCTGGCTTCTAGCTTCCCGCGAAAAGACTGCAGATTCCTCGGGGATAGAACTCCCCCTCGGAATGACAACGCTGGAGGGGTCACGGAGAAGAAGGGAGACGTTAGCCAAGAGCCCACACCGGAAGCCTATCTACGCCACTGCCAGTCTGGCTCCAATCAGGCTGTGGTAGAGCCTTACATACTCGTCGATCATGCGTTTGGCGGTGAAGCATTCGCGGGCGCGCTGATACGCGCGGGTGGCGTAGCCGCGGCATAGGTCGCGGTGCTCGTGCATGCGTCGTATCACATCCGCCAGACTCAAGGCATCGTTGGCTTCAAAGTAAATTGCGGCGTCACCCCAGATTTCGCGGAAGCATGGAATATCGTTGGCGATGATGGCGCAGCGGGAGAACGCGGCTTCCAGTGGAGCCATTCCGAAGGCTTCATATCGCGATGTGGCTGCGTAGATGGAAGCGCGGCTATACAGCGTGCGCAGTTGTGCTTCCGTCTGCGGTCCTTTGAGGGCGACGGAGATTCGGTCAATGGCAAGTTTCACATCGGCGCGGATCGGAATTTCAGGATCGGCAACGGCCGCTTCCGCTCCCACGATGCAGACCGGCAACGGGTGCGCGTGCTGGGTCAATAGGCTTACTTGTTTGGCCGCATCGCATAGGCGGCCGACAGAGAGCACGGAATCGTCCTTGCTCACATATGGATTAAAAGAGGCTGGATTTCGGCCGTTGTAAATCACCGCATCCCGTCTGGGACGGGCGTAGCAGGCGCGAATCGCGTCCAGCATCCAAATCGATGGCGCAACCACCGCAGTGGCATGCCACAAGCCGCGCGCCACCGCCTCCCGATACCAACTCATCCAGCGGCCCTCCTTGGGCTCGCGTCCATGCACCTCCTTCCACCAGCTGACCAAATCGCCGTGAGCCACGACCACGCGCGGAGTGTCAACCGGAAGGTTTCCATAGCACAATTGGTTGAGGTGAAGCAGATCGGGCTTGAGTTCCCTGACCAGACTGGTGAGATATGACGAAGAGTCTTTCAGATCCTGCTCGGCTTCCTGCATCCAGTCGAGTCGAAACGCAGTGGGGCGGTATTCCAAACCCTGCAGTTCGTCCATCCAGGAAGTTTGTTGGGGTAGCGGAATGTCGCCCAGGCTAACCAGCGTGACTCGCACTCCGCGATTGACTAGCCCGGTGACCAGTTCTTGCGTGTACGTCCACACTCCGCTCAAGGTATCGGTGGTCACAAGAACATGCACTGGTATCTCCTGAGCGTCTTGATTGGATGTCGCGACCGCCGACTCATTCGTATTCCTCGGGCCGCACTATTCTAGTGCGAAACCATCCGGTTGTTAAGAGTTTAGTTTGTCATCATAGATGACTTGCGCAAGAAATTGCACACCCTGCCCGCAAACAGTTGACTCGCAATGGCCAAGTTACAATGGAATTCATGCTTCGGCTGATGTGCATCACCGCCCATCCCGACGACGAGGCGGGAGGCTTTGGTGGCTCTTTGCGCCTGTACCACGAGCGTGGCGTCGAGACCTGTGTGCTTTGCCTTACTCCGGGGCAGGCCGCGAGCCATCGCGGCGGCGCCGCAAACGACCAGGAACTAGCGGCTGCGCGGCGGAAGGAATTTGCGGCCGCTTGTGAAATCCTGAGAGTTTCGCGGGGAATCGTGCTGGATTACCCCGACGCCCAACTCTATCGGCAGGATCTTTACAAGGTTGTGTACGACTTGACCCTCCACATTCGCCGCTTTCGTCCGCACGTGCTCATCACTTTCGGTCCAGACGGCTCGGTCACTGGTCATACGGATCATTCCATGACCTCAGTTTTTGCCACGCTGGCGTTTCATTGGGCGGGGCGCAACAATCGCTACCCCGATCAAATCGCCGGCGATATCCAGCCGCACCGAACTCAGAAGCTTTACTACAGCACAACGAATTTCACTTTGCCCGACCGCCAACCGGTCAGCTTGCCGCCGGCAACTGCGATCATCGAAATTGGTGACTATCTGGAGACTAAAATCGCCGCCTTTAAAGCTCACACTAGCCAGGCGCCCCTATGGTCCCTTTTCGAATCGCACCTGCGCGGGCGCGGACGCCAGGAATTGTTTCATCTGGTAGCCAGGATTACTCCCGGCTTGATTGAACAAGAAACAGATTTGTTTGCGGGGATTGAAGACCACACCTAGACGCGGAGATTGTCGAGGACGCGAAAAATTAGGTGATGGTCAGGTCCCGCCTTGCCCGATAAATCGTCCGGCAGCCAGCGTTCGATACTCCCACAAGGCGTTTACGGATAGCCGACGATCCGCCCGGAATCGCCACACCCGGCGAGGCATTACGCGGGAAAGTGGCCGCCAAACTTCTCACCGCGTCGTTTTGAGTCGGTCTGACAATCGGGCGGTCGGGTCGAGGGCGATTCGGGGCACTACTCCGGGTAAGCTCGATCAAGTGAGATCTGGATGGTTGGAGGCCACGTCTCCTCATCGTCAACTATTATTTTCTCTTCGATTCCCAACAATTTCCGGCCGAGAATCCCAATAATCGAGAAGGCCGTACAGGTTTGTGAATGTAATTTTCTCGCGTCGATAAAAACAACGTACCTGGCAAATGGCCTCAATTGCATGGTCATCTTTTCAGACCGTCCGAAGTTATATCCGAATTCGCCGGCGCGACTTGCGGGATCGCGCCACTCCGAGTAAACGCGAGCGTAAATCGTAAGCGTACCTGCCGCGACAGCAGCCGCCACCTCATCGCCCTGACGCACGACGCAGAGCTCTCTGCCGTCCGCCATTACGCTCACCTCATAGGGACTTAGTGAAGGGGAACTCAGAGCGCGGAACCGGATCTCTGGCACAGGCCCGAAATGTACCGTTGGTTGGTCCACGCCTAAAGTCTTCAGAAGAGCCGCGAGCGTGTCTTCTGCATGCGGCCCGAAGAGATCAATCCAATGCAGATCGGCCAGCCCCAGACCGTTGCCGATGGGCAAATTTGGAATGTCACAAACTTCCAAACGCAGCGGCACTAATTTGAACGAGCCACGTTGCAGTTCTTGAATCGCGAAGGCTAATTCTTGAGAAAATGCACGGTTTGCATCCGGCCTATACCGCTTTGAGAAGATCGATATGCAGCATCGAGCCTCGGTCAGTTGTTCGCTGAATACTTTCCTCCAAATTTCTCCCCCGTCAGTTGACTCCTTGTCCATCCACGCCCGGATACCGTTTTCCTTGAGGTTGCGCAGAAGCGAGCGCGCAGCGTCCTCATCCTCTCGCATGTAAGAGAGTACGACTCCCCGATTCCGAACATCTGCTGACATAACGACGGAAACGTCAATTTGCCGAACGTTGCAAACAGCCAAGCTTTTTCGAACTAATTATACGGAAGTTACGTTCTCAGGTTTTCCAGGCGGACTCTGACGACTGCTCCCGAAGTCGGCTTCTGGGAAACGTGCCTCTGACAGACAGCGAGATTCCTCCCGCGTGACGGGAAACACGGAAACCGCCCGACTGCCGAGAATCCGTTTGATATCGTCTGATCAGGAAGTCGAAAAACCTCGAAACGGCCCTACTGTCCCCGCAACTCGCGGAACACTTGCAGCAACGAGCTGTGCGCAAAAGGCGCGGGCGCGAAGGTAAGGATCAACATGACCAGACCGAATCCAGCAATCCAGCGCCGGATACCCGTCACTCCCGGCCACTCCGCAACCATGGGATGCCGCATCCCGCTGATCCTCAACAAAACCGCCCAAATCAACCAGCCCGCCCAGAAATAAAGCGCCATCGGAATCAGCGCAAGAATAGTCAAACGCGAAACCATCTTGTGCGCTCGCGGAGCCAGCGAGAACACGATGTGTCCGCCATCCAGTTGGCCACCAGGCAAAAGATTGAGTGCAGTTGCGAACATTCCCACCCAGGCAGCGATCGCGGTGGGATGAAAATAAATCGAATGCAATGCAGAGCTCGAACCTGCTTTGATCCGCGCCAGTGGAAGAACATACCACGCTAATCGAAAAATCAACGGGTATCCTAGTTGGATATCGGGACCAGCCATTTGCGGCGGCATCACCTTGGAGAGCGGCAAGGCGAACATCAGCACAGTCGCGGCCACTACGAATCCAGCGATTGGCCCCGCAATTCCGATATCAAACAACGCCGCGCGTGAGCGAATCGGAGACCGAATGCGAATAAACGCCCCCAGCGTACCGATCAATGTGGGCGCGGGTATGAAGAAGGGCAACGTCGCATTCACACCGTAGTAGCGGCAGCACAGGTAGTGTCCCATCTCGTGCGCCAGAAGAATCAGCATCAGCGTCGATGCAAAAGGTACGCCGAGTAACAAGCGCGACGGATCCGCCAACATCCAGTGCAGTGGGAAGAACGCTACATCGTCATCATTCAACGAAAAAGCGGGGTGGTTGTGCTGGAAGTTGAATTCCATCCGCGCCCCCACCACGAGGGTGGTAAAAATCGTGGCCAGCAGCAAAACGATGTGCAGCCAGTAGCGCTGTTTCGGTGGCTGCACCACAAAGACTTCGACGGGACGATAATATTCGGTGGTCGAAGAGGAAGAAACTGGGGGAAGAAATTCAGGCATTAATATTCCGCGCCGTAAAGGCTAGAGCAAGTCGGGCGGGAACGCCCGTATCTCCATCGTACGCGAGAAACCGGCCTCAGTCGATGGACTGCAGCTCCTTGCCCGGCTTGAAGCGTACCGCCTTCCCCGGCGGAATGGAAACCTCAGCCCCGGTGCGCGGGTTGCGCCCGATGCCAGTCTTGCGCGGCCGGACGTTGAACACGCCAAACCCGCGCAGCTCAATGCGATCGCCTTTGGCGAGCGACCGCTTCATGCTGCCGAAAACGGTTTCCACGGCCAGTTCGGCCTTGGTTTTAGTGATTCCGGTCTTGTTGACCACTTCGTTGATGATATCGAGCTTGATCACAGGCAGCTCCCCTGGCGACGGATCACAAACAGTTGCATCAAGTGCTTGATGCTAAGGGAGATATGAGAGATTGTCAACGGGAGTTACTTCCTCAGTCAAGAGACCGGATGGGAAGTGGCGCAAACGAACTGTAGATATTTTCGCCGCCCACGCTGGAGGCGCGACGCCTCCACGCCAACCGGCGCTAATAAGGTCCAATGATCCCTCCGATTTGCCGTGAGGCGAGAGCAGGCTCGTGCGCGGATGTCTTTTGGCTATCGATCACGTCCAAATATTTCAAGCCAGAACCCGTGTTGAACAGCACCACTGCGTCGTCCGGGCCGAAGAAAGTGTTGGCGCGCAGTTTTCGATATGCGGCCAGCGCCGCTGCTCCTTCCGGTGCGGCAAAGACTCCTTCCACCCGAGCCCATTGCCGCAATGCGTCCATGATTTCGTCGTCGGTCACGGCCAGGGCCACGCCGCCGCTCTTCTTCAGAATGTCGAGAATCAAATAGTCTCCGTATGCTTTGGGCACGCGCAGGCCCGCGGCCAACGTCGCGGCATTCGACCAGAATTCCGCGGTCGGCGTCGCGTCGTCCCAGGCTTTCGCGATAGGCGCGCAGCCCGCGGCCTGAACTGCAATCATCTGCGGACGCTCGGCGCCGATCCAGCCCAGGTCCTGCATCTCCTCAAACGCCTTCCACATTCCGATCAGGCCCACGCCGCCTCCGGTGGGATAAATAATTCCCTGCGGCATTCGCCATCCCAATTGCTCGGCCACTTCGTAGCCCATCGTCTTTTTGCCTTCTACGCGGAAAGGCTCTTTGAGCGTGGATACATCGAACCAGCCTTCTTTTTCTTTTTTTTCGGCGACCATGCGAGCACAATCGCTGATCAGGCCGTCGACCAAGGTCACATGCGCGCCGTAGCTTTCACACTCGACTCGATTGGCTTGCGGCACATCCTTGGGCATGAAGATGTGAGCCTCCAGGCCGGCCGCAGCCGCATAGGCTGCGAGCGCGCTCCCAGCGTTTCCGGCGGATGGAGCAGCCAATTTTTTCAGCCCGTATGCCTTCGCCATCGTGACCGCGGCCGACATGCCGCGGGCTTTGAACGAGCCCGTTGGATTTAATCCTTCATCTTTTATATAGACGTTGGGAAACTCGCGGGACCGCAGCATCGGAGTAAAACCCTCGCCCAGCGAGATCGGCTCCGCCTCCGGCAGAACCTCGGCGTAGCGCCACATGGTGGGCGTGCGTCCGACGAGCGAGGCGGTCGTGAACTTCGGTTTCAGCGCGGAGAGCTTATAGCGGACGTAGAGCACACCGCCGTCTTTCGGGCAGACCGTCTGCGGACGCGCGGCATCAATCGATGCGCCGCATTTTGTGCATTCCAGATGATCGATGCGGGCCACGATTGGAAGTTTAGCATTTGCATCGCATTTCGAATGGAGGCCGGGCGTCCCACCCGGCGGAACGGGCGAGACGCCCATCCTACGTGCCAAACACTAATCTCTCCAACACGGGACCCAGAGCCAGCGCCGGCAGGTAGCTCAGCGCCGTCACGATCAGCACAAAGGCGGTAAGCACGACTCCAAACGAAAGAGAATCTGTAGGCAGCGTTCCCGAGGAAGACGGAGTAATTCGCTGCCGAGCGAACAAACCTGCGAATGCCAACGCAGGGATGGCCAAGCCAAACCTACCAGCCATCATGGCTACCGCGGTAGTGAAATTGTAGAAAATCGTATTGGCGCTGAGGCCGGCGAACGTCTGCCCATTATTGGCAAAACAGGACGCATACGCAAACAGAATTTCCGTGAAACCATGCGGCCCCGTATTTGTCTGAAGCCCGAAGAGCCCCGCTCGACTGCTGACTGCGATTGTGGTGAGTGGAAGAATTAAAAGAGGCGCAGCCAGGGCATACAACAGAACCATTTTGTTTTCGCACGGCCCGATCTTCTTGCCAAGATATTCAGGCGTGCGGCCAACCATGAGACCCGCCAGAAACACGGCGATAGCGGCGGCCATCACCATGCTGACCAGACCCGTACCCAATCCTCCGAAAACCACTTCTCCGAGAAGAAGGTTTGCCAGCAGAACCAGTCCGCCAAGCGATGTGAAGCTATCGTGCATTGCGTTGTAGGACCCAGTGGCCGTGTTTGAGGTTACAACTGCAGTCAACGCAGAGCCGCCAATTCCAAAGCGAACCTCCTTCCCTTCCATGTTCCCGCCGGATTGCTGCCCACTATGTTGGGAGTCGACATTGGCCAGCAGCGGATTGCCCCTTTGTTCCGAGTAGTGAACAAACAGCAATCCGAGAGTAAAAAGAAAAATCATGACCCAATAAAGAAGCCAGCCTTGCTGAGGACGGTTCACCATTCTGCCGAAGGTATTAGTCAAAGCTGCTGGCAGGAGAATGATGGCCAGCATTTCCACCAGATTTGTGAGCGGGGTCGGATTTTCGTAGGGATGGGCGCCATTGGCGTTAAAGAAACCGCCTCCGTTCGTCCCAAGATTTTTGATGATTTCAAGTGCGGCCACGGGCCCTTGCGCAATGACCTGCTTAGAGTGCTCGACAGAGGTTGCAATCGTGTAGTCGTGGAAGTTCATGGGAACTCCTTGCCACACAAGAAACATGGCCCCGATTACTGCTCCTGGCAAAAGGATCCAGAGCAGAGCCCGAGTCAAATCGACCCAAAAGTTCCCGAGGGTTTCTGAGAGTTGCCTGGCTAACCCGCGGATAAAGGCGATGCCAATTGCCAGTCCCGCGGCACCAGCTAGAAAGTTCTGCACGCAGAGGCCAGCCATTTGGCTGAAATAGCTCATGGTATTTTCCCCGCCGTAGGCCTGCCAGGTGGTGGTCGTCGAGAAACTGATCGCCGTATTCATTGCCAAGTCGGGGGAAATCGGCGTGGTCTGGTATTGGGGGAAAAACCAGGGAAAAAATGTTTGCAGTCTGAGAATGAAATACAGAAGGACCGTGCCGGCAAGCCCGAAGAACACGAAACACATAGCGTACTCCGCGCCGGTCATTTCTACGCTGGGATCGACTCTGGTGATGCGGTAGATGAGCCGCTCAACCGGAAGGCACAATCGATCGAGTGCGGTCGTTTTTCTGGAAAAAACCCGCTCAAGGTATTCGCCCAGCGGTTGTGCTGAGGCAGTGACGATGACTAGGAACAAGGCGTATTGAAGCGCACTGTAGAGATCCATTACGCCTTCTCAAGAGCAGACCACAAAGCGCCTATCTGGCCTCGGCCTGCCTTCTCAATGGGTATCGTTGATCAAGTTCGAGGTTGAGTTCCAACACGTTCACTCGTGGCTCACCCAGGAATCCCAATTGACGGGCTTCGGTGTGCGCGGCGACCAATCGCTGCAGTTCCCCTCCAGCGATTCCCCGCTCTTTGGCAACCCGTGGCACCTGGAATGCGGCTGCGGCGGGAGAAATATCCGGATCGAGTCCCGAAGCTGATGTTGTCACCAGATCAACTGGCACGGGTTGGCCGGGATTATCCGCCTGGTTGGTGGCCACATCCGTCTTCACCCGGTCAATCAAGTGCTGATTTGTGGGACCAAGTTGAGAGCCGTTGGAATTCGCGGCGTCATATCCGTTTCCTGCAGCGGATGGCCGAGAATGAAAATAGCCGGGCCCGACGAATGCCTGGCCAATGATGCGCGATCCCACGACTTTGCCGTTCTGCGTAATCAGCTGGCCATTGGCTTTATCTTTGAAAAACAATTGCGCGAGCCCCGTGACGACCAACGGATAAATAATTCCCAGCAGAACCGTGCTAGCGATCGTCATCAGCACCGAAGTTATCAAATTCTTTTTCATATTCAGGCCATCCCCACGCGAGTAATGAGCATATCGATCAGCTTGATCCCAACAAACGGCACAATGATGCCGCCGACCCCATAAATCCACAGGTTGCGGCGCAGCAGGACAGCAGCTCCCATGGGCCGATATTTCACCCCGCGCAGCGCCAGGGGAATCAAGGCGACAATGATCAGAGCATTGAAAATAACCGCTGACAAAATCGCCGACTGCGGAGTTTTGAGCTGCATGACGTTCAGCGTATTCAGCACGGGGAACGTAGCGGCAAACATCGCCGGAATAATCGCGAAGTACTTGGCGACGTCATTCGCGATGGAAAACGTGGTGAGGGCGCCTCGAGTCATGAGCAGTTGCTTGCCGATTTCCACAATCTCTATGAGCTTGGTCGGATTGGAATCGAGATCGACCATGTTTCCCGCTTCTTTTGCCGCCTGCGTGCCGGTATTCATGGCTACGCCAACGTCGGCTTGCGCCAGCGCGGGGGCATCGTTCGTGCCATCGCCGGTCATCGCTACGAGTTTGCCTTGCTTCTGCTCGCCTCGGATCAAATCCATTTTGTCCTTCGGAGTTGCTTCGGCGAGGAAGTCGTCCACGCCGGCTTCTCGTGCGATCGCGGCGGCGGTTAGCGGATTGTCTCCGGTGATCATCACCGTCTTGATGCCCATGGCGCGAAGCTGATCGAAGCGCTCGCGCATTCCACCCTTCACAATGTCCTTGAGATGAATCACGCCGAGAGCGCGACGATTCTCAGCGACCACCAGCGGCGTTCCTCCAGAGCGCGCGATGGATTCGACGGCGGCTTGAATTTCTTTGGGAAGAACTGTGCCGTGCTGCGTGAGATATTTCGTGATGGCGTCCACGGCGCCCTTGCGAATCTCGCGGCCATCCATGTCCACGCCCGACATGCGGGTTTGCGCGGTGAACGGAATGAACGTGGCTTCCTGCGAGGCCAGTTCCCTGCCCCGAAGGCTGTAACGCTCCTTGGCCAGCACGACGATGGAGCGGCCTTCCGGAGTTTCATCCGCCAACGAAGAAAGTTGCGCAGCGTCCGCCATCTGCGCTTCGGTGATTCCGGGCGCAGGAACAAATTCCGAGGCTTGCCGGTTTCCCAGAGTGATAGTGCCGGTCTTATCGAGCAGAAGCGTGTTGACGTCGCCAGCAGCCTCAACCGCTCGGCCAGACATGGCCAGCACGTTGTGTTGCACCAGGCGGTCCATGCCGGCGATTCCAATCGCGGAGAGAAGTCCTCCAATCGTTGTGGGAATCAGGCAAACCAGCAAAGATACCAGCACGAATACGGTCTGCGGTGAACCCGAATAGATCGCGAACGGCTGCAGAGTAACAACGGCGAGCAGAAAAATAATCGTCAAGCCGGCCAGCAGAATGTTCAACGCGATTTCGTTGGGCGTCTTCTGGCGCTCGGCACCTTCTACCAGAGCGATCATGCGATCCAGAAATGTTTCGCCAGGGTTGGATGTAATTTTGACTTTCAGCCAATCCGACAACACCCGCGTACCGCCAGTTACAGCCGAGCGGTCGCCCCCAGCTTCACGAATCACTGGCGCGGACTCTCCCGTGATTGCGGACTCATCCACCGAAGCCACTCCCTCAAGAATCTCGCCATCACTGGGAATGAACTCGCAGGCATTAACCATGACCAAGTCGCCGGAGCGCAATTTGGAGCTGGGAATCTGTTCTGTCTTTCCATCGGGCAAGAGACGCGTAGCAATCGTCTCGGCACGAGCCTTGCGCAGAGAGTCAGCTTGCGCTTTTCCCCGGCCTTCCGCCATGGCCTCGGCAAAATTCGCGAACAAGACGGTAAACCAGAGCCAGAGCGTGATCTGAAGATTGAAGCCGAACGCTCCCTGATGCCTCAGTACGTCGCGGATCAACAAAATAGTCGTGGCCACGCTGCCAACTTCGACCACGAACATCACCGGATTCTTCATCATGTTCCGCGGATCCAGCTTCACCAGCGAATCCCAAAGCGCGCGGTTCACGATCTTCATGTCCCAGATGGATTTCGATTTTTTCTCTAACATATTTCCTCAAAAAGTCTTGCCGACCGACATCAGCAGGTGCTCAAGTATGGGCCCAAGGCTCAGTGCCGGGAAAAACGTAAGCGCACCCACAATCAGAATCACCCCCACCAGCAACACGCTGAACAACGGCGTGGTCACCGGAAACGTGCCCAGCGACGGCGGAACATATTTCTTCTTGGCCAAATTGCCGGCGATGGCCAGCATGGGAATAATCATGAAAAATCGCCCCACCAGCATCGTCATCGCGCCCGAAGTGTTGTACCAGAGAGTGTTTCCGTTCAGCCCTCCGAAGGCCGAGCCGTTATTGCCTGCCATGGATGTGAAGGCGTACAGAATCTGCGTCAAACCGTGGGGACCGGGATTGCTGATGCTCGACGTGCCAAAGCCCTGCACCGACGAGATCGCCGTAAGCACCAGAATCACGAGAGGAAAAACGAGCGTGACCAGCATCGCCATCTTCACGTCATAGGCTTCGATCTTCTTGCCCAAATACTCCGGCGTCCGGCCGACCATCAGCCCCGCAATGAACACGGCTAAGACAACGTAGATCAGAATGCCGTAGAGCCCGGCGCCTACTCCACCGAACACGGTTTCGCTGAGCATGATATTCGCCAGTGGAACCATTCCACCGAGCGGCGTATAAGAATCGTGCCAACCGTTAATCGCTCCACAACTGGCATCGGTCGTGACGGTTGCAAACAGCGCAGAGTCGGCAATGCCAAAGCGGACTTCCTTGCCTTCCATGTTGCCGCCGGGCTGCAACATGCTAACGCGCTGATCCGCTCCCTGAAGCAGCGGGTTGCCACGTGCCTCGGCCCAATAAGCGGTTGTGACTCCGCATAGAAATAAGAAAGCCATCGCCGCCCAAACTGCCCATCCATGGCGTTGCGATCCAGTCATGCGGCCAAGCGTGTAGGTCAAGCCCGCAGGAATAATGAAAATGGAAAGCACCTGCAGATAATTGCTAAGCGGCGTGGGATTCTCGAACGGATGCGAACTGTTGGCATTGAAAAAACCACCGCCATTGGTGCCCAGCATCTTGATGGCTTCCTGCGACGCCACCGGACCTTGCGCAATGTTCTGATCGGTTACCGTATCCATCACCGGCTTGCCATCCTGGCCGACCATGGGCTTTCCATCCGGTCCGGTCTTCTGCACCTGTTGCGGTTCAATCAACTTCACCGCGTCATATGGCTTCAGGTTCTGCACGACTCCCTGAGAAACCAGAGCCAGTGCGTAGACGATGCACATTGGCACCAGCAGCCACAGCGTGGCGCGCGTCATGTCCACCCAGAAATTACCGATGGTTTCTTTTTCCCGCCGTGCAATGCCGCGAACAAAAGCAATGGCCAGCGCGATGCCGACGGCCGCCGACATGAAGTTGTGATACGCCAGCCCGGCCATCTGCGTGAGATAGCTCATCGTGGCTTCCCCCGCATAGTTCTGCCAGTTCGTATTGGTCGTAAAGGACGACGCGGTATTGAAGGCCAAGTCCTGAGCAACAGGCCCGAACTTCTGCGGATTCCACGGCAACCACTGCTGCACCCGCTCGATCAAATACAGCAGCACCATGGAGACGCCGCTGAACATCAGCATGGAAACGGCATACTCCGTCCAGCGCATCTCATGATTCTCGTCGACTCCGGTCACGCGATACAGCAAACGCTCGATGGGCCGTGCAAGCGGGTCAAAAAAAGTTCGTTCGCGATTGAAAACCCGGGTCATGAATATGCCCAGCGGTTTAGTGACCGCCAATATCAGACCCAGGAATACGACGATCTGAAGCCAACCATTCCCCGTCATCAGAACTTCTCCGGCATTAATAATGCGTACAGCAGATAAACCATCAACAAAACACTGACAACCAGCATGAGAATCGATTCAAGATTCATGTCATTTCACCTCAGCGAATTCGATCGCAAAATCGTACGTAAGCCAACGCAATCGCAAAAAATGCCAGCGTCACGGCGATAAAGATAATGTCTTTCATGGACAGCCTCCGTTGCTCAAACTCACCATGCACCCTGCTTGCGGCCCCACCACCACACCAGTCCGACCGTTGCCGTGTTTTGTTGCTTGCTTAGCAGGCCTTGCGTGTCGGTCAGGAATGAGGGTTGGTTCGAGAAATCGCGGCGCCACTCATACCGCATCAGGAAACCATCGACAACGTTATAGTCAAACGTTGCGGTGGTTTCCTTCAGCGCCTGAGTCAGGCCGCTGAAAAGTCCGCCGCGATCAGAGAGATATTCCGCGCGACCGGCCAAGGTGAATTTTGGATTGAGTTTATATTGCAAATACGCTGCGCCGCCATCGACATGACGCGGCGCTGACGATTCTCCCGGCGCAGAATTTATCCACTCCCGTTCTATAACGTAGTCACCCTCGATGGCCAGCGTAAGCTTTGGCGTGGTCTGCCAGCTCACATAACTGTCAAAGATGTGCAGCCGGCCATTCGGCGCAGGAATGATGGGCGCAAAACTGAGCCCGGGCTGCACCGGAATCGGCGAGGTCGCCGGCACACTGATTCGATCGGGATGCTCCTGACCAAAGTAATAATTCGTCGTCCAGCTAATCGTCTTGCGCGGGGTCGCTGTAAAACCAAACAACTCGTCCTTGAAACCATTGGTGGGCTCAACTTGGTTGGTGCCATTGATCACCCAGTAGTTCAGCGCAAGACGGTCATTGACCGGATAACTGACACGGAAGCCCATGTGGTAGAAGGGCAAAAAGTCGAACCAGAATGCTCGCGAATAGTTCATCTGGTCTTTGGTGTAATTGCCTTCGATCCCAATCGAACTCGCCCACTTTCCAAAATCCACGTTCAAGCCGCGGCCCACGGGAACGATATACGTGCCATAAGCCTGGAAAATGTTTTGATAGATGTTCGGTCGCGGTTCATTCGTAGGATTTCCCTGCAGCGTCCCCGTGGCTTGACCAAATTGCAGGTCAAGACGGCCCCCGAACCGCCGTCCCTCGGCAACATCGGGCGCATGTTCGAATATCACGCTCGCCTGGTTCAAGCTGAAACTGTTGCTGAGCACGTCATAAGCACGCAGCAAATTGACTCGCCCGACGGGAGCGTTGAAGTTGTATTCGTAATATCCATCCAGCCCGACGTTGATGCTCGTGTCGTGCAGGAAATCGAGGTTTGCTCGGTCTTGTGGCGTGAGCGTCGATTGCGCCGTAGAAGCGGACTGCGACTGCGCCCCCGATGTCAGCTGCGCGGTCGGAGGATCTTGCGAACCCCCTGGCTGCGAATTTGTCTGAAGTTCTTTTACCATGCGCTTCAACTCGGCCACTTCGCCTTCAAGTTCGCCTACTCGCTGTTGCAACCCTTCCGTTGTTTGGGCTCCGCCAGCAGCATCTGTCGAAGTAGTCCCGGTTTGAGCCTGTGCGGATGCAGGCAACACAATCATCAGAAGTACCAGTACGCCCTCGGCACATCTAGACGATCTAAATAAACTACTGGCAACAGCCACCTCTTGCGAAAACGAATAAGTCATAGTTCTACGCTCCTGTCGAAAATCGCCAGAAGCATAAATACTAGAACTTGACTAGTATCGCCAGATCAAATCGGTTCCCGTCCTTCACACGGCGACCTGAACAAGGCCCTCCCTTGGGGAACCCTAAACTCAACCCTAGAACTTGACCAAAATATCGAAATCAACGAAATGCTCGTCCCTGCGCAGATCGGGGAACCATACCGTGCTGCCCTGTGCTGCGCAGGCCGCTTGAGCGGCGCCAAGGGCGAATTGCATGGACGAATTTCCGTCGTTGCAGGCAAAGAATTGAGGATATCCGTTATTGGTATAAGGCACTCCACCCGAACCAGGCGGAGTAACTCCGCCGCGACCCGACCAGTACGGCACGTTGGCATGGCGATAATCGTATTCCCAGCGAAAGGTGAGGTACTGGCTTGGCATGTAATCGAATGTAATCGACGAGTCCCAGGCCTTGAACGGGTCCGAAGGATTCCCGGTAAAGTAGGGCGCATTGATCGCAGCCGACTCTGCTGTCTCACCGTTGATGGGAGGGTCCAGAACCAGATAGCGTCCGGGATTGTTGATCTGGCCTCCGCCGAGTGTCAGTCCGAACCGGTCTCTGTGGAACCAAAAGCGGTTGTAGAGCATGTAGCCAATAAAACTCTGCTTAGGATTAATTCCCGGCTTAAAAAAATCGCCCCCGACCGACTTCGCATCCTTGGTGTTACCGAAGCAGCCCACGCCCTGTAGATATACGCCTGTCTTGGTGGTCGTGCTGGGACCAAACTCGCAGCCCATATCGCCGGTGAACGACAACGCCATCTTGTCGAGAAAATTTCCCGGTTTGTCGAAATACTTGATCTCGATGCTGTCGTCGGTGTGGATGCGGCCGCGGTTCGGTATGTAAAGGTCATCGTGCCCGAGCCCGTAATTGTTCGAGATGACGTTCATCCAGGAATAGGGAGTCCACTTGATCTGTCCTCCCAACCCTTTCCTCGAGTTAGCAGAACCGTACGACTGCCATCCATTGATGAGCCAGGGCTCAATCTTTAGATGGGGGTTGGGAAAAATCTGAACTCTCAAACCGTTAAAGAACCAGGGTGTATTCGATGACACATACGACGGCTGATACGCCCAGTTGTCGAAGTTGTAGTAGCTGAACAGGCCAATGTAAGAGAGGAAAATGCCGGCGTCCACGTTGATTCCGTCCAGCACGTTGAAGTGGTACCCGCCGTATGCTTCTGAGAGGTAGCGATAGGCAGTATCCAGGTCCCATTGGCCCTTCGCCGGACTGGGATCATTGCGCGGCGTGGTTTCGGAATACATGCCGAACTGGGTCATGAATCGAGCGCGAACATTGTCATAATGAAAGTCGCCACCAACCCCAAGTTGCTCCAACTGGATCTCATTGGACCGAAATATTTCGCTCGACCCGCTTATCGTGTTGTCTATTGGTTTGTTGAAATCGTAGGTGTAAGTAACATCGGCCCGGATTTCCGGGGTGAAGAATTTCGAATCGAAAGCTGCTTCTTTGGTTCGCGGATTGCCGTTCAGCCAAGTCCAGTCCCAGTCCGAGAAAGGAGCGACCTTTTCCGTCTTTGCGGCCGTGGCCGAAGTCTGCGCCACCGCTGCCTCGGCTGGTGCTGCAGCCGGACGAGGTGCCACCGGCGTGCTCCCCTTTGCGCTATGAACGACCGTGATCGGCCGCTCTGCCTCCTCATGCTGTTTAAGCGCAGCTTCAAGCTGCTCAATGCGCTTTTTCATGGCAGCAAGCTCTTGCACGATCTCTTGCTCGGTTTCCGGAGTCGCGGCGCTCGCCTGTGGGTTGGGCGATACCGAGGCCGCGGGCGGAGCATTGGGTGTATCCTGGCCACGGAGTGGCAGCGTCAACAGCACTGCCGCCACTACGATGAACGCTGCCCGCTTGCCAGTGTCTACTGCAGACTTGTGCACATAGTTCTTGGAATTCATAATGATCAGTTCTCCGCGTCGCTTAGCTGGATTGAACTTCGCGAAATAAGCTCTTATCGGTCGAGGCGACGGACTCTTTCCCTCTCTCACAAGGGCAGCAAGAAAGCGCAGCATGAAAACCACCGCGCCTGCACACAAGAATGTGAAGACCAGTTTCATTCTGACCGCCGGGCACAATTGTCAGGAAGAAATCCCGAAAGTTATTTGACAATCGCAGACGTAAAATTTGTCTAAAGGGTTCGTAAAGACTTCATAAAGAGGACCAAATTGGAACCAGCCTGAAAAAGCTAGCAGCCCCAATCCGCCTCGCCAGGTTTGGCGAAATACTGACGATTGCCTTGCTCGATCTCAGACGTCGCAGCCAGTTCCAGCAACGTCAAACGGGCAGCCGCGATCATCAGTTTGCGTTCGTTTTGAGGAGCCTGCTCCCAGGAGAAATCTGCTCGCCGGCTGGCATGACCATGGAAGTCGTTTGCCAGCGCCTCGTGGTAGTGATGAAAAAGTTTCGCCAAGTCTTCCGCGGATACGTTGCCTATCGATGACATCAGATTTCCTCCAACTCAACTCATTGGATACTGAAACCCGTAAGGATTGAATAAAGAGTTCGTAGAATGTTCGTTATGAAGGATTGGGTCGAAAGCCGAGAATTTATTCGCCGGGCTCGAAGCGGGCGTCCAAAATCAAAGGCGCGGTCGATCGCGCGGCGACATTGGTCAGTGAGAGTTTGGACCTTATTTCCTTACGCGTCGACGAGCCTAGCGCAGTCGCAGTACCAGCAGCACAACGGTCAGGGCGACGATCAGTACAGTTCCTATAGTGTAGATATGAGATGCGAGCCAACCCTGTTCGCTGCGAGCACCCAACTGCGAAAGGAAGGCCGGTGGCTGGCCGCCGGCGAGAGGCGCCGGGCTGTCACCCGAAAGCCGGGCGGCCTCGCAATCCACGCAGAGAGTGCGTCCTTCTGAAACGGGGAATCCGCACGCCTCACAGTTTCGAATCTTGTCGAGCTCTTTCTGCTGAAGCAGTTCGGACTGATCGGCTTGAGGGGCTGTCGCGTCTCGAACTTCGGACGTAGGTGGGTCGCCGGCCACCGCGGAAGTGGCTTGCTCTATCTCAGCCGGTGCCGGTTCGATTACTTTTTGTTCCGCGACCGCCTGATCGTTCTTCGCAGCAATCTGCGGCAGCGCACGTTTCGCCGCATCCGCATGCTCCAATCCAGTCTGGACCATTTCCGCCAGCCGCTCTAAAGCCGTGACGTCGCGCTCCTCGAAAGCGTGAGCTCGATCCGCCAACAATTCGAAAACGCCGATCACCTCCTGCTCTCGAATGAGCGGCACCACCATGACCGACCTGATGCCGAGAGCGCGGCAACTTTCCCGATTAACTCGCGGATCAGTTTCCGCATCATCGCAACGCAGAATTCTCTTGGTGCGCACACTTTCACCGGTGAGACTCGACTTCACCTGGACTTCCGCTCCCAGCTCCGGCGCCGATGGACCCGCGCTAGCCCGGCAAATCATTTCACTATCCTCGATCAGCGCGATCGCCGCACCCGACGCCCCAGTTATGTACTGCGCGCGCTCCGCCAGCAGTTGCAGTGCAGCCTCGAGGTCACGCTGCGCCATCTCGGTCAGGGACTTGCCGCCCTCATCTACGGCCAAGCGCGGAGGCGGGAGCGGAGCGGATTCTTCCTTGGCAGCGGACGCCGGAGGAACTCCCTGCGAGCCGCTCGAAGCAGTTTGATCGACGATGGGGTATCGGTCCACGGGCTTTACGTATTATCGCTGGAGTTTGGCCCTATGGAAAGAGAGTTTCGGAGAAGGCAATGCCTCGGCCCTTGTCGACTTTCTGCGCACTTTGCGGCTGCTCTCCGCGACCTCTGCGATTTAAGATTTTGTGTTTGCCGAGACGCTCAAAAGCTTAAAACGCGGACACCGCCGAGAACTGCCGCAGAGAACGCGGAGAAAAGCAATTTGTCCCCGAGTCAGACTACTTCTTTTTCGGCGGTAAGAACTTCTTTTCGATCGACGCCACGACTACGTAATTCGGATCAACCATCTCGTTCAAATGAATCCGAGCCACTTTCGACAGCAGCTCATACGCGTCCAATTCGGACAAACCGTAATCCTGATGAATCCATTCAACCAGCTCGGTGAAAGC
>CAWISU010000002.1:0-67831 GCA_963838765.1 uncultured Acidobacteriota bacterium
CCAGCGCTCGAGCCGAGGCATTCAGAGCTTTTGGCGATCCCACCATTTTCATGGAGCAACAGGTTAAAGGCGTCCGCCACGTTGAGGTCCAGATTATCGCCGATCATTATGGCACGACATGGGCCGCCGGAGTGCGCGACTGCACCGTCCAGCGACGCCACCAGAAAATCCTCGAAGAATCACCTTCACCCGCGCTCTCTCCGGAGCAAGATCAGTCATTACGCGAAGCCGCGGTGCGCTTGAGTCAAGCCGTGGGCTACTACAACGCGGGCACCGTCGAATTCCTCTACGAACCGGAGATCAATCGCTTCTCGTTCATGGAGATGAATACGCGTTTGCAGGTCGAACATCCTGTCACCGAATGCACGACTGGACTCGATCTGGTAAAGCTTCAGATTCACGTTGCCCGCGGCGGTCATCTGGAAGGCGAACCACCACGCACCGTCGGTCATGCCATTGAGGTGCGGCTGAATGCGGAAGATCCGGACAACGGCTTTGCTCCCGCTCCTGGCGCGATTGAGCGCTTCCGAATCCTGCCCGGGCCAGGAGTGCGCATCGACACCGGAGTGGCAGAAGGCGACACCATTCCGTCGGATTTCGATTCCATGATCGCCAAGATCATCGCCTACGGTCAGAACCGTAAGGAAGCGCTTGCTCGCCTGCAGCGCGCGCTGCGCGAGAGCGTTGTCGTCATCAAGGGCGGAGCCAGCAACAAAGCGTTTTTACTCGAATTGCTGAGCCGCCCCGAAGTACAGAGCGGACAATTTCACAACGGCTGGCTGGACACCCTGGCGGCAACCGGCAAACATCTCTCCAGGCATTACGCCGATGTGGCCCTGGTTCAGGCCGCGATCGAAACCTACGAGGCCCAGTTGGTCCTTGAGCAGGCGCAGTTTTATGCATCGGCGGTGCGCGGGCGCCCACACGTCCGGAGTGAGGTAGGCCGCACTGCGGAACTACGTTATCGAGGCCATTGCTACTCGCCCAAGATTTATCGCCTCGGTCCCCAGCGATACCGCGTAGAAGTCAATGGAACCCGCATCGATGCCCAGACCGATCGTCTGGGTCAATTCGAAAATTGGCTCACCGTCTTCGGCCGGCGTTTCCGCATCGTCTCCGTGGTCCAGGGGCTAAGTTACCTGATCGAAGTGGATGGCGTTTCGCACCGGATTGGTCGAGACGACGGGGGCGTGGTACACGCGCCGGCACCCGCCGTGGTGGTTTCCATTGCTGTCAAGCCGGGCGACACGGTTGCCGTCGGTGACCGCCTGGCCGTGCTCGAAGCCATGAAAATGGAGATGCAGGTGGTAGCTCCGTTTGCCGGCAAAGTTCGGCAGGTGATGACCATGCCCAATGTGCAGGTGGACACCGGAGCCCCACTCCTGCAGATCGACCCCGCAGCCGATGGCGATACCGTTGCCGACGCTGAGCGAGTCGTCTTTGGAGCAACTCTCACAACCAACGGAAACACCCCGGCCGCCCAATCCACTTGGCGCCAGAGCCTGGACGAACTTCGCCAGCTGATGCTGGGTTTCGACGTGGATCCGAAACACACCGCGAGATTACTCGGCGAGTGGAGTAACGATTGCCCCGTCGACAACGATGAAATAACGCAGCGTGAAGATGAGATCCTCAACATCTTTGTCGATATCTGTTCTCTGTTCCAACGCGAGCCAGAAGTAAACCATCGCGCCAGCGGCGAAGAACCAAGTGCCGAGGCCTATCTCTTTTCCTACTTGCGCATGCTTGAGACCCGGGGGCAAGGGCTCCCGCCAGTCTTTGTCAGCGCACTCCAACGCTCGCTCGCTCACTATGGCGTGCGAACCTTGGATCGCTCGCCCGAACTGGAAGAAAGCTTGCTCTGGATTTACAAATCTCATCAACGCGTAGAGCAGCAAATCGCGCCGGTGGTGGGCATACTCGAACGACGTCTGCGACACGTCCAGAAACTATCACCGCAGGCGGAAGAGTCCCTTCGAACGCTCCTGGACCGAATGGCCTCTATGACCAATGGCCTCTTCCCTGCAGTCACCGACCTGGCCCGGGAAGTGCACTATCGCTACTTCGACCAACCTCTATTTGAGCGGGCGCGCAAGCAAGTGTACGACGGGGTGGAGGATATCCTCGCCTACATGGCTGCCAATCCCGATGCCCCCGACCGCCAGGAGAGAGTGCGCGCATTGATCGAATGTCCGCAACCGCTGGCAAGCCTGCTTTCCGGCCGCTTAGCGTCCGCCGACTCCACGATGCGCGAGTTGATTCTGGAAGCTCTCACTTGGCGGTACTATCGAGTTCGAAACCTCACAAACTTTCACTCGTTCGCGGTGGACGACCAGTGCTATGCATCCGCGGAATACGATCACGAGGGAAAGCGCATCCACGTTTTCACTACCCACGCCGCCTATTCCCAACTCTCCAATGCGGCGGGCTTCCTGTTTCCAATGATCGCCGAAGTTCCGGCGGACCATGATATCGTCATCGATTTTTACGTTTTCCGTTCCGGGCAACTGGGCGAACCCGAAGCTACGCAGCAGGAAGTGCGCTCGGTGCTGGAGCATGCCGGCTTCCCCCGTTCGATCCGGCGCATTCTCGTCACAGTCGCTGGCCCGGGAGACCCCCAGGGTCTGGCCGGTAGGCAGCAATTCACCTATCGCCCCAGCGCAAACGGGTACGAAGAGGACAAGTTCTACCGCGGAATCCATCCGATGATGGGCAAACGGCTGCATCTCTGGCGGCTCAGCAATTTCAAGATCGAGCGGCTCCCGTCGGTCGAAGACGTGTACCTCCTCCATGCCGTAGCCCGCGACAACCCGAAGGATGAGCGGTTGTTCGCGTGCGCGGAAGTGCGCGACGTAACCCCGGTGCGAGATGAGGCCGGCAGCATCGTGCAACTGCCGCATTTGGAGCGCATGTTGAGCGAAGCCATGGCGGGTATCCGGCTCTTCCAGTCGCGACGCCTACCCCATCAACGCCTCTATTGGAACCGCATACTGCTGAATGTGTGGCCCCCTCTTAACCTTAGTCGGGATGAGTTGCGTGATCTGGTGCAAAGACTAGCTCCCGCGACCGAAGGATTGGGCTTGGAGCAAGTGATCGTGCGCGCCCGAATTCCCAATCCGGCGACTGGCGAGCTGCGCGAAATGGTCCTGCGGATTTCGAGTCCGGGCGGCAGCGGTATGCTCATGACCTACCGGCCCGCGGCCAAACTGGAACCCATGAAACCGCTCGCCGAATACGAGCAAAAAGTCGTCCGCATGCGCCAGCGCGGGCTCATCTACCCTTACGAAATTATCAAAATGCTCACTCCGGCTCGCGAATACACACGGGCGGAATTCCCCGCCGGCGATTTTGTCGAACACGATCTTGACGCTGCGGGACGTCTGGTTTCTGTCGATCGGCCCTACGGCCAAAACAAATCCAATATCATTGTTGGCGTCATCCGCAACTTCACAACCAAGTATCCCGAGGGCATGACCCGCGTTCTTGTGCTGGGAGATCCCAGCAAAGATCTGGGCGCCATAGCCGAGCCAGAATGCCGGCGGATTCTCGCCGCGTTGGATCTGGCCCAGGCCAAACGCGTTCCCCTGGAATGGTTCCCTATCTCCGCCGGCGCCAAAATCTCAATGCAGAGCGGCGTGGAAAACATGGATTGGGTTGCCCGCGTCCTGCGCGCTCTGATCGAATTTACGCAAGCCGGCGGCGAAGTGAATCTGGTGGTGAACGGCATCAACGTCGGCGCCCAGCCGTACTGGAACGCCGAAGCCACCATGCTCATGCATACCCGCGGCATTCTCATTATGACCCCGAAAGCGGCCATGGTGCTCACCGGCAAGCGCGCCTTGGATTACTCCGGAAGCGTCTCCGCCGAAGACAATCAGGGGATCGGCGGCTACGATCGCATCATGGGTATCAACGGCCAGGCGCAGTACTGGGCACGCGATATCGATGAAGCCTGCCACATCCTGTTGCGCCATTACGACCACACCTATGTGGCTCCGGGCGAGCGCTTCCCCCGGCGGGACGTGACCACCGATCCCACCGATCGGGATGTGCGAGTCTATCCGCATGGCAAAGATGGAGACGAGGGCTTCGAACGGATCGGCGATATCTTGTCCGACGAGACTAACCCTGGGCGCAAGAAATCATTTGAAATCCGCAAAGTGATGACCGCAGCCATCGACCAGGACCATCCTCCGCTAGAGCGTTGGGCAGGCATGCGCGCGGCGGAGACCGCCGTAGTCTGGGATGCCCATCTTGGCGGCCATCCCGTTTGTCTTATCGGAATCGAATCCCGGCCAATGGCCCGGTTAGGATTTGTCCCCGCCGATGGACCCGATCAGTGGACCTCGGGAACGCTCTTCCCGCAGTCTTCCAAGAAAATCGCTCGCGCCATCAACGCCGCTAGCAATAATCGGCCAGTGGTGGCGCTTGCCAACCTGTCCGGATTCGATGGCTCCCCGGAATCGATGCGCAGGCTGCAGCTTGAGTACGGTGCCGAAATCGGAAGATCCGTCGTGAACTTCAAAGGCCCCTTCGTCTTCTGCGTGATCTCCCGTTATCACGGCGGTGCTTACGTGGTCTTCTCCCGCGGGTTGAATGAAAACGTCGAAGTAGCAGCCTTGGAGGGAACCTACGCATCCGTGATCGGCGGCGCTCCCGCCGCGGCCGTGGTTTTCGCCGGCGAGGTCGAAGCCAAAGCCCGCAAAGATGCGCGCCTGCAGCCGCTGAGCGAGGCAATGGCCAAGGCTGAGAGCCCGGAAAAAGGGCGATTGCGCGCCCAGTGGGACGAACTCTTCAAGGTCATCCACTCGGAGAAGTTGGGCGAAACCGCCGCCGAGTTTGACCGTGTACACAGCGTGCAACGGGCTCTCGAAGTGGGTGCGCTGAATTACATTATCCCGCCCGCCAATTTGCGTCCTTATCTTATCCACGCTGTCGAACGTGGCATTGCAAGGATAGAAGAAGCGGAAGCCGCAAAGCGCGCAGCCGGGAGGTTGGAGACTGGAACATCGGAAACGACGGTGGAAGTCACGGTTGGGCAAGCGGCCTAGAGCAGTTCTCGATTTGCTAGATTAGGAAGGCACGAATGGTGTTCGGCTTGAGCCGCTGAGGGCACGCGCTCTACGACATCACAAAGCAGCTCGAGTCCTGGCCAAAGTGAATTTGATGAATGTCTATTGGTTGGAACAATCCGAATCCGACGTACCGATCGATAACGATTGGCTGGGCGAGAAAGAAGCCGTATACCTGAGCGCCCTGCGCTTCGCCAAGCGCCGCGCCGACTGGCGGCTCGGACGCTGGACCGCAAAACGCGCCGTGTCTGTTTGCCTGAACATGCCTGATCATTCCCTGCTCTTTAAGAAAATAGATATACGCCCCGCGCCCTCCGGCGCGCCCGAAGTCTTTCTCGCGGACCAACCGGCCAAAGTCGCGATTTCAATCAGCCACCGCGATCGAAGAGCGGCCTGCGCCGTGACGAGCTCCGGCGCACAAATGGGTTGTGATCTGGAAATGGTCGAGCCGCGCAGCGATGCTTTTGTCGCCGACTATTTCACCACCGAAGAGCAAGCCTTGGTCGCACGTGCCCCCGCACCCGACCGACCTCGCCTCCTAGCGATGCTGTGGAGCGCGAAAGAGAGCGCACTCAAGGCACTCCATGAAGGCCTTCGACTCGACACCCGCTCTGTGACCGTGAGCCCCTCCGCATCATCCTTCGACCTTAATGGCTGGAGCCCGCTACAGGTTCGCTATACCGGCGGGCAGGTCTTTCACGGCTGGTGGCAGAATACAGACAAGATCCTGCGAACCGTGGTCGCTGCTGAGCCACTGGATTCACCGATTGCTCTAACCATTCCGGCCCACTACTTCGATAGCGCCTCCCGGTTTGGCTAGAGCTGGTGTGTACCTTATGGATCGCAACCACCAATTCGATTTCGACTTCATCGTCATCGGTTCCGGCTTCGGCGGCAGTGTTTCGGCTCATCGACTGGTAGAGAAGGGTTACAAAGTCGCGGTCATGGAAATGGGCCGGCGCTGGACCCCAGAGAATCTGCCGCACACCAGTTGGTCGCTCCATCGCTGGCTCTGGCGTCCCAATCTCGGCTTGCGCGGCTTCTTCAACATCCAGTTTTTCAAACACGCAACCATTTTCCATGGCTGCGCGGTGGGCGGTGGATCAATCACCTATGCCTGCACGTTGCTTCAGCCTCCCGAAAAAGTATGGCAAGCAGGATCCTGGACCGGATTGTCCAACTGGAAAGCGGAAATGACCCAGCACTACGAGACCGCCACCCGCATGCTGGGTGCGACAGAAAATAGAATCCTCGGACCCGCCGACCACCTTTTGAAAAAAGCTGCGGAAGCCTCCGGCACCGGACATACTTTCTACTGCACCAAAGTAAGCATCTTCGAACCTGCGGAGGGAAAACCGGGCGGTGAGACCTTCCCCGACCCATACTTCGGAGGAGAAGGCCCGGCGCGAACCACGTGCATCGCTTGCGGCGGTTGTATGATGGGCTGCCGCTACGGCGCAAAAAATACACTCGACGTCGGTTACCTATATCTGGCCGAAAAGCACGGAGCGCAGGTCTTCCCCGAAACCAGAGTAGTAAACGTCAAACCCTTAGCCGGCACCCGCGATGGCAGCGCCGGATACGAGGTTGGCACCATCAAGTCGACCGCGTGGATTCGTCACCGGCCTCGCCGCTTTACCTGCCGCGGCGTTGTCTTCTCCGGCTCCGCCCTCGGCACAATGGAACTTCTTTTCCATCTCAAAGAAAAGGGCTCCTTGCCCGCGATCAGCAGCCAACTCGGCCAACACGTGCGCACCAATTCCGAATCGCTCATCGGAGCCCGCACCCCCGGCTACTCCCAGGATGTGTCCGAGGGCATTGCCATCGGCTCCGGCATCTACATCGACGAGCACACCCATATCGAAGCCGTCCGCTACCCGCGAGGCTCCGACGCTATGGGATTTCTAACCACCATCCTGACCGACGGCCGCCCCGGTCCGCAACGCATCGCACTCTGGGTCAGAAACGTCATAAAGTCGATGCTACGCCATCCCATCAAAACGTTTCGCGTACTGCAACCCGTGGGCTGGGCCCGCGAGTTTGTGATCCTGCTCTGCATGCAGGCGCTCGATGGAGAGATCGAGATGCGCTGGCAACGCCCCTGGTTCTGGCCCTTCCGCAAGTTTCTAGTCAGCCACGGCGAAAAAGTCCCCACCTACATTCCGAAGGCCAACGAGTTCGCGAAAACTCTCGCGCAACTCACCGGCGGCTTTCCGATGAGCATGCTGCCCGAGATCCTCTTCAATGTTCCGGGCACGGCTCACTGCATCGGAGGTTGCGTAATCGCCGACAATTCCACCCACGGCGTGATCGATTCTCGTCACCGCGTCTTCAACTACAAGAACATGTACATCTGTGACGGTTCCGTGGTAGCCGCCAACCTCGGAGTCAATCCCAGCCTGACCATTACCGCACTCGCCGAACGGGCAATGAGCTTTATCCCGCCTGCGGCAGACACCGACTGGAACGATGCCGCTCGCTGCCAATAAATCTAGTTGAAGGCTTTCAGAGGTTGCGGAAAAACTCCTGAACTGGCGTATAGGTTTTGAAGGGGCGCGGCTTTCAGCCGTGCCGATCGAACCGCAAAAAAATTGGGGAACAATGCTACGTTGCCACCGTCCCAACCGGCATCGCTGAAGTCGCGGGCAGCAACCGGTCCAGGATCGCCTGCTCGCACTGCAGCCACAAGCGCCCGGTATAAAGCAGAGCGCTGCACTGTAGCGTGACCCAGTCCCCGGTCTTCAGAGGCGAGCGGAACTCTTTGCGGTTCGTTATCCAATGCTGGGCCACATGACGCGCGATGGCGAAGCCCAAGCCGCCGTCGGATCCTCCGATATCCCCCAAAATTCCATCCAGCGTAAACATTACCTTGGACAACATAATCAGCGGCGCTGGGAACTTGACACCCTTCATGGCAAGGCGCTCCAGCAGCAGCATGGCATCCACGCCGCTTTGCAATCGCACCGCCGGCAATTGGTTAAGAAAATTCGTGACAAACTCCCCCACCATCCGCCCCCTCGGTGAATTGCTTCGGATGTGTTGTTGGCTGAGCGCTAAGACTTCGTTGCAGGTGCCGACCGGATCGCGCAAGGTCACCATCAGAAACAAGAGCGCGAGATGCCGCCGCTGATCGCGGCTCAAACGTTCCCGCAGCGCCCAGTCAATGATCGTCAGTTCACCAGTGCGATTGTCATAGAGCAGATTGCCGGCGTGAGGGTCGCCGTGGAAAATGGCATCTTCCTGCGCTGACAAGAGCGGCACCGCGATCAGCGCTTCAATCAGTTGCTCGGCAACTTTCCTTCGTCGCGCGACCGGCAGACGGGCCGCCGCGTTTGTTACCTTGATCCCACGCTCCTCGGTAAGCGCTGTTATTCTGGGCGTACACAGCGGTTGAATCAGCCGCGGCACGCGAACCCCGCGCATCGACCGATACAATTTCCACGCTTCCAGCAGCGTCTTCTGCTCTCGTGCAAAATTGACTTCGTGCCGCAGCAACCGCCGGACTTTCTTGAACGTATCGGGCAGCAGCTTCGCCGGAAATCCGTAATTGTGTTCGCGGTCGCTGAAGTATTGCGCCAGCCCCTGCAGATAGTCCATGTCCTCCGCAAAATACTCAGGGATGTGCGGCTTCAAAACTTTGAAAACCCCGCGCTCGCGCTTTCCGCTCTCCGGATTGCGCCAGGTAAAACGCACAACGGCGCTGACGCTGGCCTCCGAGAGAATCGTCGACGCAACTTTCACGTCGTATTTTTCAACTCGAGGTCCGAGCGCTTGTCGAATGATGGCGACCACATCCTCCGGCCGGACATCGCGAATCCCATTTTCCAGCCGCTCCAGCGCATTCCGCAGCGCCGGACGGAGATGCTGATTACGCGCAATCACTTGTCCCAACTTCTGCAGCCCAGGCACTTTCGCAATCAACCGCAGCAACCGCACCTCCGCCGAAGTGTCCAGCGGGAGTTCCAACTGCTCCAGCAATTTAGGAGCAAGCCGCGCCGGCGAAAGCCGCGCCACCACGAACATCATCGCGTCCCGCACCGGCGGACGCCACTTCAGGTAAGCCTGCGGAACCAACCTCTCCACCGGAACGATCTCGTCGACAATCCATCGCGCCATGGTGTCCCGCATGGCTTGCCCAGCCGGGCTGCGCAGCGCGGCTTCAATCGCAGCGGTCTGCTCGGCTGCCGTGGCGCCTTTAGGCAGGAAGTTCGCAAGGGCGGCGCGCAAATGCTCCGGAGCCAGCTGACGCAAACCGTTTTCCATGGTGGACGAGCTGAGGGCGGGGGAAGACATAAGGGTCACCTTTTATACGATAAACCCAGCGCAGGCGGCTCCGCTGTGATTGAGGTCACGGGATCGATGGGCTAGACGCGCGAGGTGAAGGTGATCGGAACTGACAGCGTGCGCCCACGATGACGCTTCGAGCCGTCGCTGCGTTCCCGCTTTGGGATGGAGTTTACTTTGTTGTAATCGGGTACCCCCCTCCCCCCTGGTCGTGTGCAAAATCTAGAAAGCAAAGGATTTATTTTACGACTATGTGCTAGATCTTTGAGTTTAAAGGAGTTAAACGCAAAATCTAGAGAACATGGGAGTTAGAGCTGGCGCGAGCGTATTCGGTCGTCCCATTTTGGCACTAGATCGAGGCTACGAATTGGAGCGGGGTTCTGGAAGCCACGCCATCGCCCGGGGTCGGATTGTCAAAGATCGGTTATTATCTTGTAGATAATGTATCTTCTAGCAGGTTATCGGACTTGAATCGCGGAGTCAACGATAAAGCATTCTGCGGACGGAGGGCGCGAGAACTATCTCGGGACTCGACAACCGCGAGACTTGGGGCACGCGACTTGGCGAAAATGTATCATTGGCAGCTACAGCGTTTGCACTCGGTCAGGCATCTTGGCGAATCCCGAACATCTCGCAAAGCTCAGGGAGGGTAATTTCAATATGTCACCGGCAAAATGGACAAGGCCATTGAATCTTACGAACTTTGGGCGAAGAGTTACGCGCGCGAGATGGTGCCTCGCGGCAATCTGGGCAGCCTCTACGCTTCGGTGGGTCAATACGACAAAGCCATTGCGGAAACCTAAAAGCGTTCTGGCCCGACGTACGCGACAAGCTTTTTGGTCCATAAGAAGCACCGTCGTTGTGTCCAAAAGATTTACTCGTATCGCAGCGCCACCATCGGATCGACCCGTGCGGCGCGCCAGGCGGGAATGTAACCGGCCAGCAAGCTAATCGTACCCAAGAGCAGGGGAACCGCGACAAACGTAATGGGATCCACGGGCTTGACCTGGAACAGCAGGCTGGAAAGAAACCGCGTCAGCCCGAGTGCACCAGCAATCCCGATCAACAGGCCCAAGCCGGTGATAACGAAGCCTCGTCCCAACATCATTCGTGACACATCGCCGCGACTTGCACCTAAAGCAATGCGGATGCCGATTTCCCGCGTGCGCTGCGCAACCGTGTACGCCATTACTCCGTAGATGCCGACCATCGTCAGCACCAGCGCCAGCGCGGCAAACACAGTAAGTAATAGCGCATCGAAGCGGGATTGCCGAGCGATGCGTCCACGTAGTCCTCCATGGTGCGAACGTTGAACATGGGTAACTCTTTGTCCATCGAAGCAATGGAATTGCGAACCGAACTAGTGAGAGTTCCCGGATCGCCCACCGTGCGCACACAGAGTGTCATGTAGCCGACCATGGCCTGCGGGTAGGTGAAGTAGAATTCAGGCCGAAAACTTTCCACTCAGGCTGCGATCCTTTACCGCGCCGACAACTCCTAGGATCTCACGCATCACCGGCTCGCCATGAACCGCAAAGCCGGGCCTGATGCGTTTTCCGATCGCGTCTTCGTTGGGAAAGTAACGCCGCGCAAATTCCTGATTGATAATAACCACCGGCGGACTTTTTTCATTGTCCCGCTCATCAAAAGCCCGGCCACGCAGAAGAGGGATTCCCATGGTTTCAGAATAGCTCGGACTAATCGCGCGAAATCCAGCCGAAGGCTCCTCCGCCTCAGGCACGGGACGTCCTTCAATCCGGAAGGTGACATTGATATCGCTGGTGGTCAAAGGCAAAGGGGAAAATGCCCCTGCTCGCCAGCACTCCGGGAAGTCCCTGCACTCGTTGCACCAAGTCACGATAAAAGTTTATCTGCTGCTGCTCCGAGTACCGCGCGTCCGGCAGATCCACTCTCATGGTCAAGACGTTATGAGGATCGAATCCGGGATTTACGTGCAGCAAGCCGTGAACTACGGATCAGCAATCCAGCTCCGACTAGCAGGACTAGCCCGATGGCTGTTTCGGCCACAACCAACGCAGCGCGCATGCGATGCTGACCACCTGCGCCAGAGTCCTGGCTTCGGTCTTTCGAGAATCCGCCAGGTTCATCCTGGAGCCATGCAGCGCCGGCGCCAGTCCGAAAATGAGTCCGGTGACAACTGCGACCAGCAAAGTAAAAACGAGTACATGCCAATCCAACCCGACCTGCGACAGTCGCGGTACACTCTCCGGCCCGAACCGGAGCAGGGCTTGGACCGCGAAGGCGGAGAAGGCAAGTCCCAACAGGCCTCCCACAACCGCGAGCAAAACACTTTCGGTGAGCAACTGCCGGATGACGCGCCCACGACCTGCTCCCAGTGCAGCGCGGATCGCAATTTCCTTGTTTCGCTTGGTAGCGCGCGCCAGCATCAAGTTGGCAATATTGGCGCACGCGATCAGCAACACGCATCCCACTGCGGCCAGCAGCATCAACAGGCCGGGACGAGTGTCCTCGACTAGATGCTCCATTTCCGGCACGAGGTAGGTTGCAAAACGCTTCCCGTTATCGTTGGGATACTGCTTGGCAAGGCCCTCGGCGATCACGTTCATTTCCGCCTGCGCCTGGGTCAAGTTGACTCCTGATTTCAAGCGCGCAATCACGTCCAGCATATGCTGGCCTCGCTCTGCAGTGGCAGGCCTGTCACCCATCGCGGCGTGTGCATCTTCTCCAAGGCTGGTCCACAACTGCTGCGGCGAAGATTCGATGGGAAACCTGAAACCGGCGGCAGTTACTCCAACAACCGTGTAGGGTTGACCTTCCAGAGTAATGTTTTTTCCAAGAATGGCAGAATCGGAGTTGTACTTGGATTGCCAAAGTTCATGGCTGAGCACGGCGAACCGTCCCTTTTCCTCCTCCGAAAGAAATCCGCGGCCCATGCTCGGAGACACTCCCAAAACCGAGAAAAAGTCTGCGGTAACAATCTCCGCATCAATGTGCAGTGGAGTTCCGGCGCCGGTCAGCGTGTAACCGGCCTGGCGAAACGCCGTCATATTTTCGAAAACGTGGTTCTGCGCGCGCCAGTCAAAAAAATCAGGATAGGAAGTGTTCGCCATGACCCCGCCGGGCATATCCCCACGCATATCCTTCTCGTTCAACGAAACCAGCTGATCTGGCTGGGGAAAAGGTAGAGGACGCAGAAGAACGCTATTCACAATGCTGAAAATCGCGGTGTTTGCCCCAATGCCCAGAGCAAGAGTCAACACCGCAACCGCTGTGAACCCCGGGGATTTCCATAAAATTCGAAACCCGTAGCGAAGATCCTGAAGCAGCGTTTGCATCGGTTCGCCTCCCTGAGCGCCGGGTGAATCGCCGGTTTCACAAGGCAATTCCGTTGCCACAGGAAACACGATAGTTTCTCAAGAACCTGGTGATAACGAGCTACAAAAGAGGACTGGGTGTTCGCTCTTGGGAATGCACCGTCCGACAACGCACATCGGCCGCGCTCGGCCAGGTGGTTTTCAGAGCCTATTTTGATCTCCGCAGCAGGTGTTTTCACACTCCCGTAACAATCCTTGGGTATAGTTGCGACCTTCAGGCCTTTCATCGACGGCCAAATTCGCCTCATATTTTGAAGGAGTCCCAATGGCCACAGCAGCGACATCAGTTCTGGATTCAAAGATACAAAAGTCCCCCGGAAAGCTGGGCATGGCAATTTTTGGCGGAGTGTTGCTGATTGGCATTTCCTATGCCGCTGTCAACTTGGTCTCCGACCTTTCCGGCGTCCATGCCACCTCAATCATGCCGTACCTTCTTTTGGTCTTGGCCCTGATGGTCGCGCTGGGCTTTGAGTTCGTAAATGGCTTTCATGACACTGCCAACGCCGTGGCCACCGTGATCTACACTCATTCCCTGCAGCCTCACATCGCGGTGGTGTGGTCGGGATTCTGGAACTTCCTGGGCGTGCTGACCTCGAGCGGTGCAGTCGCGTTTGCCATCGTCTCCCTGCTCCCGGTGGAACTGATTCTGCAAGTGGGCAGTAAAGGCGGTTTTGCCATGGTGTTTGCGCTGTTGCTGGCCGCAATCATCTGGAACCTCGGAACCTGGTATTTCGGTTTGCCCGCCTCCAGTTCTCACACCATGATCGGTTCGATCATCGGAGTGGGCATCGCTAACCAGTTGCTCTCGCCAAAGACCGGGACCAGCGGCGTGGATTGGGGCCAAGCCACAAATATCGGCAAGTCGCTGCTGCTTTCGCCGCTGGTTGGTTTCACCGTGGCTGCGTTGCTCCTGCTTCTCTCCAAGGCTTTGCTGAAGAACCGGAAATTGTACGAAGCCCCAGAAGGCACCGAACCGCCTCCGTTCTGGATTCGCGCTTTACTGGTTCTGACTTGCACCGGCGTTAGTTTCGCCCACGGATCGAACGACGGACAAAAGGGCATGGGCCTGATCATGCTGATTCTGGTGGGCACGGTTCCCACGGCGTATGCGTTGAACCACGCCGTGACCGCCCGGCAATCGCAGGATTTTATTGCCGTATCCCAACAATCGGCGGAGGTGCTGAATCACTATGTGTCACCCGATGCTGTGATTGGCGATGCCCGAGACGAAGTGACCGATTACATTCGCACGCGGAACTTCACTCCCAACACCATGCTGGCGCTGCGGGAATTGGTCACCGACATTGGCAACGAAATGGCGCTGTTCAAAGAACTGCGCAACGTACCTCCTGACCGCGTGCGCAACTTCCGCAATGATATGTACATCGTCAGCGAGGCTCTGCGGTTTATGAAAAAGACCGGACAACCGCAGTTCTCCACAGCGGATGATGCCGTGCTCGCCAACTACAAAAAGCATCTCGACGCGTCCACCCGGTTCATCCCAGGATGGGTCAAGGTCGCAGTTGCGATGGCGTTGGGTCTGGGAACCATGGTGGGCTGGAAGAGAATCGTGGTCACGGTAGGGGAAAAGATCGGCAAAGACCATTTGACCTACGCGCAGGGTGCGGCCGCGGAGATTACGGCAATGTTCACCATCGGGGCTGCGGATTGGTTTGGCCTACCCGTGAGCACGACCCACGTTCTTTCCTCAGGTGTGGCAGGCACCATGTACGCGAACCACTCCGGTCTGCAATGGGCGACGGTGCGTAATCTGGCGCTGGCGTGGGTCCTGACGCTTCCCGTGGCGATGCTTCTTTCCGGGCTGCTCTTCTGGGGATTCCGCCACATTTTTTGAACTGCTGGTGATCGCGGGGATTCGTGGGCAATGGTCCAGGCAAAGCCCTCTACGGCACGACTCTTAATGGCGGCGCGGGGTACGGCGTCGTGTTCAGTATTGCGCCATAATGAGCCGTTGTTACCCCTGCCCATGAAAATCTCAGCGACGGGGAAACGTAACGATTGTTAACTCAAGGATCTTGCAAACTACCTCTTGCGCTCCGACCCATCGTATGTGGTATATATGTTCGCGCATTCATTACAGCTATATGTCGCAGTCGAGGAGAACGTGAGGCATGGATCTCTTCCATCGCAAACTACAGGGCCAGGGGAAGGACACACCTCCCGGCCGCGACTGCCAATTCTGTAACCGTGTCGATCCCGATTTCACCAAGCGCGATCCCATGGATCGGTTAGTACTGTCGATGTTGGACGACACTGCGGCCGCCCACCTCACCGAAGATGGTTATGTCAAACATCGCATTGCCGAGCTGTTGAAGAAGCAGTCCCTCGGGGGCATCGAGACCGAACTGGCGAAATCGGCCTAAGCCAATTCTGGCGACACCCCTAAAGGATTGTAAATAAACCACTTATAAGCTCACGGGGATGTGTGATCCCTGTGCAAGACGGCACCCTGCTTATTCGATACAATAAGCTTGTGACTCATACTCTCATGACCAGCCAGCAGCAATCCCTCGAACTCCACGAAGTTTGCGATCAGCTCCAGAGAATGGGCTACGCGGAATCCAAGCGGATACGCATTTATGGCCAGGAATTTGAGGCGGTGTCCAACCCGTTCCCAAATGGGGACGGAATTGCCATCCGGGCGTTTTCCAAACGGGAAACCCAGACGCGGACCCTGCAGCTTCCCTTGCCTGTCGTGCAAATGGTAACCAGACAAAAGCGGAAAAAAGTAGCCTAGCGGTTTCTCAGGAGATGGTTTCACTTCCACTGCGCGGTGCGTATCGCTGTATTGCCATGTCCACGATCTCGCCGATCAGTTGCGTGTAGGACCGGCCCGACGCCTTGGCAGCCATGGCAAATTCCTGCTTGCTCGAGAGCCACGGATTCGGATTGGCCTCGATTACGTACACCTCGCCTTTTGGAGTGAGCCGCATATCAATGCGTCCGTAATCGCGCAATTTGACCGCCTGGTAAGCCGCCAAGCCAGTCGCTTGCAGCTTGCCAATTGTCTCCTCGTCAAGATCAGTTGCCAGGTGTGATTTGGTTAACTTGTGGGCTTGCGTATCCTTCTCGAATTTCACGTCGTAGCTAGCAATCTTGGGAGTGCCTTTCGGCAGACGGGAGAGGTCGAGTTCCACCAATGGCAGGGTTTGAGCGTGCTCATAGCTCCCCAAAATGGCCGCATAAATTTCACGACCCTCGATGTACTCCTCGATCAAAGCCGGTGAGTCGAACTCGTTTTGAATGTATTCCACCCGCTCCATGAGTTCCTTCACGCTGTCCACTACGGCGTCAGCATTGATGCCAATGGAGCCGTCCTCCGAAACCGGCTTCACGATCAGCGGAAACGAGATGTCGTGCGCGTGCTCGATCCGGCCGCGATACGAGGTCGCAAAAAAGGGCGTTTTTATGCCGTGGAACTCGAACATCTTTTTCGCCGTTCCCTTATCTTGTGCCAGAAAATGCGCATGGGGACCGCCACCGGTATACGGTATATCCAGCAAATCCATATAGGCCGCAACGTTCATTTCCTTGGTGTCGTCGCCGGCAAAAGACTCGGTGAGATTGAATACCAGATCAGCGTCGCACTTCGCCAGCGCAGTCAGGCACTGCGGACGACCGTCCAGCACTTGATAAAACGGTTCGTGACCAAGCTTCTCGAGAGCTTCGAAAATTTCTTCCCGATCTTCCTTTTCCGTTCGCGGCTTGCGTTTTCGCTTTGGCTTTGATTTTCGCGCCGAAGCCTTTTCTTCCTCCACGACTTCGGCTGCCGCCGTCTCGTCTTCCCAGACGTCATAAAGCACGGCGACTTTCAGCTTCGCGCTGGTCATTGCGGCCTCCAGCTTTGAATAAAATAACTCTTCATCCCGCTCCTTGGATTGGCACAATCATGGATGCACAAACTTCCCCCGCGCCATGTAATTCATGGCCAATGCGGTTACATAGACCGTGATCTGAATCAGGTGTTCGGGCTCGCGTGCGCTATCGGCAAACAAACCGAGCTCCTCGATTCTCTTCTCGATCACCTCGATTAACTTCTTAATCAGCGGACGCTGAGCTCCAGTCCAATAAGCAACTTTATCCACGACTGCTTTCCTCCGTGCGTGTAGGAATTCGTGCGCCGGTTTGGCGGTCTTGCGTCGCCTGGACGCGTCAAAAATGTCGCGCAAATCGGTATCCAGCGCCAGGTCGACGAGAGGTGTCTCATCATCGACCCGCTGGTAAAATTCCGCCACAGTGGCTTCCATTTCATCGACCGTGATGTCCGTGCGCCCACGGCGGCGAACCGGATCCACGTTGCCCAACTGTCGGGCTATCCGATTCATATACTGCAGCTTCGCCATCGCACCCCATCCGCGGTAGCGCTTGCGCCACGCCGAACGCGGAGTCAACCACACCGCGAAGGTTTCTGCGAAATCTTCATCGGGATGTTTCTGCGCATACCAGCCCGCCAGGTGACGCACAAAATTTCGAGAAAACGGAATGGGCCGGTAATTATCGTGATAAGGGCGGCGAAACGGACCAAAAAGCTGTTTCCATTCCGGGGTCTGGTGAAGCTTGTAGGCGTAGTTAAACGCATGCCCCGCTTCATGCCGGAGATACATCATAATTTCGCCCGGGTCCTCAAGATCATTCACCTCCCGTTCGAGATGAGACAAGTCCGCATCCGCCAGATAGAAAGGAATACCGATCACTGGCTCCCCGGACGGGCAGCCCCACTCATCGGTGAGATAGCAGAGTGGACGGAACTTCATCAGTCCTTTCTGTTCCAGTTCACGATACAACTGCTGCACCAAACGCTGCAGCGGCGACCCTTCGATCTTCAAACCAAGCTCGCGAATGGGTTTGTTCAGGATGTCCTGCAAACCGGGCCGTGATTTTTCGAGTTCGTGCACGAGATCTCTACGATGTCAGTTTAGGTTAAGCACGAACCAAAGGGGAAGACGAGGGGACGCTCCGCTGTCAACTCTAAACATTATCAAATTGTTAACCGTGGCTCGTAGGTCACGACAGATCACAGACTAAAGATTCACGTCGCGAATCGACGGCCGTCTCCGGAGCAAGCGAACCGCGGTTTTCAGCAAGAGCCTTACGGCTGCTGTTTCGCGGTTCGTCGTTTCACATTACGACCAAGAACCATGCGAATCGACAAAACTCGAATGGCCAGTCCGCAACAAGCGAGTTGAAACAAATCCTGTCCGGCGATGTGTTGTCGCGGAAACCGTTTGGTCATTTGTAACTTTTCTCGCGACACGACATATTTTGCTATCGCTTCGTTTGGTAGCGCGTCTCATGCCGCGAGGGTCAACCGCGTAACTGGCCTGCCTTCGCGCGACCTAGACCGGTGCCGACCCTCCGCGAGGACAACCATGATGCGCCGCGTGCTGATCATCCTCATTTCCTCCCTTGTGCCCTGTCTCTACGCGCAATCTGGCCGCGACACGTTCAATCGGGCGGGCAACATAAGAGTTCACGTGAGCACGGGGCAGGATGGCGCTTGCAACATTCAAGCTAGCGTTGCGCTGGTGAGTTCGTTCGGCCCTCGTGTCGCCGAAGATTTCACCGACTCAGACTGCGAGGTCAACTTCGCTGATGTGACTCCCGGAAGCTACCACGTAACCGTATCCGGCGCCGGGCTTGAAATCTCAGATAGCCGTCCGTTCGACCTTGATCCGCGCAGCCTTGTCGATCTTAAGGTAAACATCACTCGCCTGGGAGCGGCGAACCGCAACGGGATGGTCTCGCCGGCCAATCCATTGGTGGCAGCCTCCGATCTGAACATCCCAGAAGGCGCGCGCAAGGAACTCGACAAAGCCAGCCAGTTCATTTCTAAAGGAAACTGGCAAAAAGCGATCGAACGGCTTAATAAGGCGATTGCCATTTATCCGCATTACGCCGAGGCTTATAACAATCTGGGAATGGTCTACGGTCGCCTCGGCGATCGGGCTCGGAACCTCGAAGCGTTGCAAAAAGCGATCAGCCTGAATGATCATTTGGCTCCCGCCTACCTCAACCTGGCCCGCGTAGCTATTGTGGATCGTGACTTTAATCGAGCTGAGACCCTCCTGAACAAGGCTGACGCCATCGCCCCTACCGATCCCCAGACGCTGGTTCTGCTGGCGAATATGGAACTACTCAATCAACACTATGATCAGGCTCTCGTCGTGTGCCGCCGGGCGCACTCCATCGGCGGAGCGCACGCCGTTGTTCACTATGTTGCGGCGCGCGTCTTTGAGCATGAAAACCGTCCCGCGGATGCATTGGCTGAATTGCAACTGTTCTTGTCGGAGGAGCAATCCGGGCCGCGCGCGGACGCCGCGCGACAGGAAATGATCGCCCTGCAACAAAGCTCGGGTGCAAACGAGGTGGCTCGATAATTTTTGCATCGGGCCTTCGGCAGGCAGCATCTCAATAGCCACGCGTTGACAGATGACGCGAGCGCGCCCTAGAATCGACGACATGATGTTAGAGCAGTACCAGAAGAACTTCGACTGCATGTGCTGTTGTACTTGTTGTTGTGCAGTCGTGTCTTCTGGCGCCGGGAGGTTGCTGACCTAGAAATTTCTTAATACCAGCACTTATCCACCCACCGCCAGTAGAAAGCTGGCGGTGGGTTTTTCTTTTTATGGCACAAACCGAAGCGATTAAAGAGACGAAAGCACAGCGAGTCGAACGCCTCAAGCGGGAGAAAAATCCCTGGGAGGCACTCGACGAGATTCGAAGCTTCGCGCGAGCAGGCTTTGATTCCATCCCTCCCGAATGGCTCGGCACCTACTTCCGGTGGTGGGGCGTTTACACCCAAGGAGACGGAACCGGCGTGGTCGGCGGAAAAAACGGTGAAGGCAAGGCATTGCCGTGCTTCATGCTTCGCATTCGCATCCCCAATGGCATTCTGAATTCGTTGCAACTGCGGACCATCGCTGACCTGACCCAGCGCCATGCTCGCGGGATTGCAGATCTCACCGTGCGGCAAAATATACAACTCCACTGGATAACGATCGAAGCCCTTCCCGAAATTCTCGAGGCATTGTGGCAATGCGGCCTGAACTCTATGGGCGCTTGTGGCGATGTTACGCGAAACGTCACCGGTTGCCCGGTCGCGGGTGTGGACGCCGACGAAGTCTGCGATGCCTCTCCGCTTGCGCTCGCGGCGACACAGATGCTTGCGGGCAATCCGGATTTTTATAACCTGCCACGCAAGTTCAAGATCTCGATTACCGGATGCCGCGTCTGGTGCGCCTACCCGGAGATCAACGATATCGGTTTGACCGCCATCACACGCACGCTGAACGGAAAATCGGAGACTGGTTTTTCATTGCGAGTCGCTGGCGGGCTCTCCGCCGAGCCACATCTCGCGGCCCGCCTGAACGCATTCATTCGCTGGAACCAGGTCGAGCCAGCGATTAAAGGCATCGCTGAGTTGTTTCGCGAGTCAAGCCAATTGCGCGAACATCGCGAACGCGCCCGTCTGAAATTCCTGTTCCTCAAGCACGGGTGGACGGCTGACGATTTCCAGAAACAACTTGAGCAACGCATCGGATTTCATCTGGATCCCGCCGTGCCTGAAAATGCGCCCGCCGACATTTATCGCGACCATGTCGGCATCCACGCTCAAAAACAGCTGGGCTATTGCTACGTAGGCGCTGCGGTATTACGCGGGCGAATCACGGCAGAACAAATGCGCAGCGCCGCCGATCTGGCCGATCGTTTTGCCAACGGCGAGCTACGAACCACCAACATGCAAAACCTGCTGATAGTAAACGTACCGCAGTTGCAGGCGGAATCCCTGGCCAAAAAACTGGACGCAATCGGATTGCGAGTGGGTGGGTCACCCTTCTGGCGCGGAGCCGTGGCCTGCAGCGGCACTGAGTTTTGCAAGCTCGCGATTACCGAGACCAAGAGCTTCTCGCGATGGCTGGTCGAGGAACTGGAAGAACGGCTCCCGGGCTTCGAGCAGCACCTGAAGCTGCACGTCACTGGATGCCCCAACAGCTGCGGTCAGCACTGGATCGCCGACATTGGAATTGAAGGAAAGAAGTTGAAAGTCGGCGACCGCATGCAGGACGCGTACTACTTCTGCCTCGGCGGGGCGGTTGGACTGCATCAGTCAATCGCGAGGCCGGTCGGCTATCGCTGCCTCGCCACTGAAGTGCCGGACGCAATCGAGCGCCTGCTGCATCGGTATTTGATCGAACGTTCCAGCGGTGAGAACCTGCGCCAGTTCTTCACGCGCCATTCCGATACGGAGTTGCGTTCATTTCTGGCGGGAGAAATCGTTGAACCTGTGCCGCGTGACCTTTCGCCCGGGCGCGTGCCCCACGGAATCGAAGGTTAACGATGAAGAGTTTGTTTCCCATGTTCGTGAAGCTGGATGGCCGCGAGGTGCTGGTCGTCGGCGCCGGACGAGTCGGCGAGCCCAAGATTCGCGGGCTGCTGCCGACCGGGGCGAAGATTCGCGTGGTCGCCATCGAGGCGAGCCAAGCCGTGCAGGAGTGGGCACAGAACGGTGAAATCATCCTCGAGAAGCACGGCTTCGTTCCAGCGGACTTGGACAACGTCTTTCTGGTTGTAGTAGCCACATCTTCGCGTGATCTGAACGAGCAGATCTACCAACAGGCCAAGTCCCGCCACATTCTGTGCAACGTTGTGGATGTTCCCGAGCAGTGCGATTTCTATTATCCGGCCGTAGTTCAGCGCGGCCATCTGCAGATTGCAATTTCAACTTCAGGGCAAAGCCCGTCCCTCGCGCAAAAAATCCGGCAACAACTGGAACGGCAGTTCGGGCCCGGGTATGCCCACTGGGTTGCCACCCTGGGTGAAACTCGACGAAGAGTCCTCGCCAGCAACCTCAGCCCGGAACGCAAGCGAAACCTCTTGCAGTCGCTGGCCAGCGCGGAAGCATTCGAGGCGGTGATCGCCGCCGAGTCCGAGGACCGCCGAATCAAAGACGAATGGAAGGAGCAATACAATATGACTGGCAAGGTGTACCTCGTCGGCGCCGGACCCGGCGATCCCGAATTACTTACGCTCAAAGCTGCTCGGCTTCTCAGACAGGCAGATGTGGTCTTGCATGACGAGCTCGTCAGCGCCGACATACTCAGCCTCGTCCCAGCTCACGCGCAGATCCATAACGTCGGAAAGCGCTGCGGAAAAAAGAACATCAGCCAGGAAGAGATTAACTTCCTTATGGTCACTCTGGCGTCATCAGGGTTGCAGGTCGTGCGCCTCAAGGGCGGAGACCCGACTGATCTTCGGACGCATCGGCGAAGAAATCGCAGCCCTCCGCAAGGCCAACATCGAGTTTGAAATTGTTCCGGGCATCACAGCCGCGCTAGGGGCCGCGTCAACCGCGCAAATTCCGTTGACTCATCGCCAGTCTTCCCACGCCTTGGTTTTTCTTGCCGGGCATACCGCCAGCGGAGCCGATCCAACCAATTGGCCCGCCCTCGTCTCGTTGGGAGCCACCATCGTGGTCTATATGCCTGGGCACGATTATTCGAACATCGCCCACAAACTCCGGTCCGCTCGCCTGTCGGACGAAACACCATGCGCGATCATTTCACGCGCCACGACTTCGGAGGAGCAAGTCTTTTCCACCGACGTACAAAATCTGGCCGATGCTCCCCGTCTTCCGGCACCGACGTTGCTGGTAATTGGAGAGGTTCTGCGCCATGCCGACCGTCGCTTCTCCCCGCAAGGACTCGGATCCGGCTTTCCGAACAGTTGGCCTGCGAGCGAGCTTTCTCTTGCTATCCATTCGGAGCCGGGATTTTCACGCCGTTCGAGCGCTGGGTTCAAAGACAAGGAGCAGGGAGTATGAAAGAGGGAGTCGAAAGAATTCATCAATTGGTCGAGCAGTGGAGTCCTGAGGACCTGTTGCGTTGGGCCTTCGTAACTTTCGGAGGCTACGTCGAAATAGCATCGGGCTTCGGGCCTGAGGGCATGGTGCTCATTGACATCGCTGCACGGGTGCAACCAGAATTCCGCATCTTCACACTCGACACCGACTTTTTGTTCCCGGAAACCTACAGTCTCATGGAGCAAGTAGAAAAGCGCTACGGCATCCGAGTGGAGAAGCTCACATCGGCGCTCACGCCTGAAGAACAAGAGCGTATTCATGGACCAGCACTCTGGAGCCGCGACCCTGATGCCTGCTGCAATCTCCGCAAGGTCGAACCGCTGCAAAAGAAGCTTTCGCGGCTGCGCGCCTGGGTAACCAGCATCCGCCGTGACCAGACCGCAGCCCGAGCCAGCGCGCTCAAAGTGGAGTGGGACGCAAAATTTCATCTGGTCAAGATCAACCCGCTCGCCGATTGGACCGCGGCAAAAGTCTGGCGCTACATCCACGACCACGACCTGCCCTACAACCCACTTCACGATCGCGGCTATCCCAGCATTGGCTGCACCCATTGCACCCGAAGCGTGCGGCCCGGAGAAGACGCGCGAGCTGGACGCTGGTCCGGCTTCAACAAAACAGAGTGCGGACTGCACACCCCAGCGCCAGCCAGCAGCTTGGTTTCGATCAGCCAACCCGCCCCGAGCGAGGTTGCACGCGAGGCTTGATCAGATGTCGACGCGGGGAATCGACGTCAGACCTTTTGGAGGCGATGCCTGCTGCGGCTGTTCGTCACCGGCCTAGCCGCGGAATGCAAATCATCTTAGCTACTGGTGGTACCCCTCCCCCCTTTGATCTATTGGAATCATGGGTTTAGCTGAGGACTACACCGTAAAATATAGATTCCAAAACGTTTATTCGCAAAATATAGAAACGATGGGAGTTAAGGGCGATACGTTGCGGGGATCAGGAGGGGTTATCCTTTTGAATCAATAAGTTACGATCTTCAACGCCCTGCAAAATCTAGATTTCAAATGACTTAGGACCAAATACGGGTACGCCACTTTGGGCTATACCCTTAAATTCCTATTATAGCTACTGATGTCAAGTAGAGGAACCGCCGTGGGCCGGTCACGGCGGGGAGCAACAAGGAGGGCGCCGCGAGGCGCGGATCAGTTTGAAATACTCCGCGCGAGATCCCTCGGCCCGCTGGAGAAAGCGCGGGCCTTCGGGATGACGTCCTTAAGCGGGGTCCGATTTGTTCCTCAGAAGCAGAGGGCTGTCGTTGGTCCGAAGTCGGCAACCGCCGGAGGCGTGCCAGTGAGCTTGGGAAGTTGTACGGGAACGGCCTCTGCAAACAATTCACAACACCTCCATAAGAACGGACTCCCTTCCCATGTTCAATTAGAGATCGCAAAATCCAGTTTAGCTGGCTTGCCTTCCCCTAAAGTCCTCCACGACCCTGCCGATATACCCCAACAGCAAACGTAAAAAGGCGGAGCAATCAGGCGTTTTCTCTTGATTGGAGAGTGAGTACAGCGCTGTGTCCATATGTGCCCTGATCGTCGATGATTCCTCGGTTATGCGAAAGATTGTGGAGCGCTCACTGCGCCAGGCGGGCCTGGACCTGAGCAAGGTATTCGAGGCCGGGAACGGCGCCGAGGCACTTGCCGTCCTCCAGGAAAGCGCGGTCGATCTGATCCTTTGTGATATCAACATGCCGGTCATGGACGGGCTAGAATTTATCAAACAGCTTCCCAACGTAGCCAACGCGAAAGGCGTGCCCGTGGTCATGATCACCACCGAAGGTAGCGAGTCTCATGTGGTGGAGGCCTTGTCCCATGGGGCGCGAGGCTACATCCGCAAGCCATTTACGGCGGAGCAAGTGAAGGAACATGTGGTCCCGGTTCTGGGAGGTAAGTCATGAAATCAGCCAATGAGTTGCTCGCGGGAACCGGCAGCCGCGAAACTTGGACTCCGCTGCTCGAAATGGCGACGCGGGAAGTCTTCGAGCTCATGCTGGGCTGTCAACTGGCGATAAATTCAACCGCAGAGGCGCTTACACCGGAAGTTACCGCTATGGTCGGATTGGCGGGGATGCTGTGCGGCGTGCTCAGCGTCAGTTGCGATAACAAGGCGGCTGCGCTCATGACCTCCAAGATGCTGGGCGTCGAACTCGACAAAGTTGGCGCAGAGGTGTCGGACGCGCTCGGCGAAGTCTGCAACATGGTGGCGGGCAACTTCAAGAACAAGATTGCCGGACTGGCGGAAAATTGTTTGCTCTCTCCGCCGACGGTAATCACCGGCAGCGACTACAATCTGCACTCCATGGCAGAGTCCCCTGGCCTGGAGATCAGTCTACTGTTTGAACGCATGCCCATGGTCATTACCCTGCAGATCCACAGCTAATCGCGTCGCACCGAACCCCGTCGCCAGACCGGGAAGTTGTTCACTCATAAGTGCTGACTTAAACTGTCCGCGGTGCGAGAGCGTGCCGACTTCCCACAAGCGCATTTATGGATACTTTCTGGTCGGCCCGACGATCCGCAAGGGAACATCGCCGACTGCTTCTCGACCTCGTTTCTGTCTAAAGGTGGAACACCCATCAGCGCTAACTTGAGGCCCCAATCCTTCTGGATCGCATGACACGAGACGACCCGCCGCGCTGTCTTCGGGCTGTATCACTGAAGCGCGCACCTTCGTAATCCGCCCCGGCAGTATGAAACGAATTTGTCCCCACCGACACTATCCTCTCGAACGAGGTCGTCAATGTTTAGCTGTGGAGGGCCGTCATGAGTAACTCGAGTTTGAATGACAACGCTGTCAGCCGGTTAGCATCGCAGTCCGACGCCGTCGGACGCCTTGCCCAGGACAGCGGCGGATTCGCCGCCGTTATAGCTGCTTTCGAGTCGAAAGATGCCAACGCGTTTCGGTGGGTATTGGATCGCCTCGAAATGCTGCCGTATTGTGAATTGATCTGCGAGTGGGTGCGAATCAAACTGTGCGTGTTGCGGTGCGTGGAGATCTGTGGGCCGCCGCGGGAGAAGGCGGAGATCCCCGATCTCCAACAGTTCGCGCGCGCCGTCGTCAAGCTCTCGTCCAACGAGAAGCTTTTGCGCCGCGTGGTTGACGCCATCTCTTGCGGCGATGGAAGCGATTACCGCGCGGCTCTCGACGAACTCAAGCTCGGCGAGTTCTGCCATCTGTTGTGCTATTGGATTTGCTCAATTGGTTATGAACGCGTTTGCGAGTTTGTCTGCCGGCCGCAACCGTTGTTCACTGCGGACCCCGAGCGCGAGTTGCGCGCCGCTGGAGACTCGATTTCCAAGTTGGTCAAAAACGAGAAGGCCTTTGACGGCGTGGCCAAAGCCGCGGTGGCTTTCAACTGCGAGACGTTGCAGGCAGATATCAACCAAGCCGGCTTTACGAGCGGGTGCGAGATCATCTGCAGGTTGATCTGCGTTTGGCGGTGTGTATGGGTGTGCCGCGAGTTGTGCGAGCTACCTTTGCCGATTCTCACTGGGGCCTATGCCATCGAAGAGGCGCAGAATTTCGCGCTGGCAGCCCGGCAACTGGCCGGCCAGCCCCGTGTATTAGGTGATCTCGTAAACGCCGTTCAGAACCGGAACGCCGCTGCCTATCGCGAGATTGTTACCCGCTTCAGCCTCGGCCCCTATTGCTGGCAGGTATGCGCATGGGTATGCTCGGTCACGTGCTACGAATTCTGCACTTGCGTGTGCCCGAACAACTACCTCCATCCATGGTTCACGAACGTAGGAGACTTTAATATCGCCCCGGGCGCCGACATCGACACAACAACCGGATTGACGCTTCATCCGGAGAACGGCCACGGCGGTCCCAACTTTGCGTTCTTCAACAATCTCAGCCTTGGCGGTTTTTGCCCATATGCAGACCCGGTAACCAGCCAGCCGATGGCATACCGCTTCCTCTTCCAGCCCGCGGGAGCGCCCACACCGACGCCGATTTCCCCCACGAGTGATTACGTGTATGGCGTAAACGGTGTGTCCGGGGTGAACGTTGGTTACCGATACACACTGTGGCACGGCAACCCAAACACCCTTCAAAAGGTTTGGATCACAGGCACGGGAGTCACGTCGCCGACCCCGCCGGTCTCCACGCCTTCTCTGACGCCCCCCGACCACTACATCGTTCCGGATGCCAACGGCTGGGTTGAGGTGGATCAGAACGCTCTCGGCGGCGTATTCGACGGCTACCTGTTGGGGTTCTCCTCAGACGTGGCGCTCCCTGGAGGCACTCCTTCGGGTATGTCGGCAGCGGATGCAGGGACAGATACTGTAACGAGCCCGAACGGCGTCAACGCAGCGATCATCTTCCAGGCGACTCGCGTCAGCACCGTTAGCAACGTCAACACAGGCGCTGTGTCGCCGGACTACACAAATCAACTCGATACGATTCACATCAACAACTGGAACGAGGTGAACGAACTGAACTTCGCGGAGTTTGCGGCCGGCTGCTGCACGCCGATCGATCAGGCACTCGATGTTGAGTTCACGGTTGACCACGAACAGATGGGCGCGGGCTCGTGGTCGCTCGCGATCTCAAGTTGTGCCTTCCCCCCGCACCCAGGATCAGAAACCAAAACTCCTACCGATCCAACCGCTGGAGTGACCTTTACCGCCGGAAACCGGGGCGCCTACGGGACAATCGATGAGGACACAAGCGCCTGGTGTAATTGCTCCTACTCAGTGACGCTCGCTACGACGCCCGGGCTGACAAATGGCCTGCTTGACCGTACCGTCGAAGATAACACGCTAACTTTTGCAATATGCAACCATTCCTGTTGAGATTCGTTCTGGCCGTTCTCGCAACGTGGCGGGTAACACACCTGCTGGCGAGCGAGGACGGCCCGGCCGACCTCATTTTTCGAGTTCGCGCCGTGGTCGGCCAAAGCTTGGCAGGCCGCTTGATGGACTGCTTCAATTGCCTCAGTCTCTGGATTGCGGCCCCTGCGGCATTGTTTGTGTCCCGGAGGCCGATAGAGTGGTTATTTACTTGGCTGGCGCTTTCGGGTGGCGCCTGCCTGCTCGAGGGCATGGTCAAGGATTCGGTAGTGATTCAACCCGCGCCTCAATCGGCAGAAGGAGAAATCAACAATGTGTTGCGGTCAGAAACGTTCGCAGCTGCGGAACAGCCCCGCACCGATACGGACGCGGGGGGTCCCGCAATCCCTTTCCGCTAATCGCCGGAGTCCGGTTCTTGGAACCCAACCCGCACCGCCGATAATAGCCACGTTTTCGCCAAATCCGCGCGTCGGCCCGCCAGCCCGGCCCGTCGAGCCTGTGCCGACGACGACCTCCACGCCTCAAAGTTCCGTAGCGATTCGCTATTTGGAGAGATCTCCCGTCCGCGTTCAAGGTCTAGTCACCGGCCGTCGTTACGAGTTCTCGTCTTCACAATCTGTTCAAAGCGTCGATTCCCGAGATGCCTCGACCCTGTTGAGCACACGTTTCTTTAGCCGGGCTTAGCAATTCCTTTCGGGTCACGGGCTGAGCGGAAGTCCGGGTACGCACTCTCAAATCGGATCGATCAAGGAAAAGTAAGCGCAAAGCCAGCTCCCCTTGGGGTCAGTTCCTGGCTGAAATCACTGTCGCTTCGGGTATGTGTGTACGCGGAACCCGCCTGGCTTCTGGTCCGGATGATTGTGAACGCGGACCTGGTCTACTTAGTTGGAAAGCCGGCCTATCGCGGCTGAACTTCAACGAAATCCGGCAAGTGCAGCGTAGTCGCAGTGTGGTCGGGCACGATCACACTTTGTCCTTGCTTGGCGTAGTGGGCGATGACGCCAGGCCGCGACCAATCGAGGTCCCAACCGTTTTCGATGGCGACGATCGTGTAGGAACCCGGGATAACGCTGGGCAGGCTGAAACTTCCGTCCTGATCGCTCTGGTCTCTGCGGTACAGATCACGATGCGATTCGGGATCTTTGGGCACCAGCACCACCATGGCCCCGGCGATAGCCTTATTGGCGCGCCTGGCAAATCCCTCTACAGTCACTGCGCCTCCGACCAGTGAGAGTGAAACTGTGACCGAGGAGCCGGCGGCCACGTTCAAGATGTGTCCGGCAGTGTCGCTTCCCGGCGATGAGATTCGCACTACGGAAAATGCCTTGGGGGAGGCAAATGCCAGCACTTCATATTGGCCGGGCGCGAGATCCTGAAACTCGATCTCATTTTTTGCGTCGACGTCCTGCCAGGCGACCATGCGCAATTTGCTGTTGCGGAGCGCAATCCCCAGATGTGGCGGCAACGTGCTTTCTCCCAACAACTGCACCGTAGCTTTTATATCGGCTGCGGCCTCGGCGCCGGGTACATTCAGCTCCTGGCCATCGTTTGTGAGATCAATTTCGTTGACTTCATTGCCCCGTCCACTTCCGGGCATGTGAACGGAATAGCGGCCGGGCGCGACGCCGTTAATCTCGAATACGCCGGGCGAAACTTGCTGCATGCCTCCAGTCTGGACGGCGTCGACTCCGTCGAAGGATGGTCTTTGCAACACGGGCACGTTAAATCCATGGTCGCCGTTTTCAGGGACACGAAACAGCAAGTGCAGGGCGGGAACTGGATTCAGGTGAATGTCGGCCTGCAAATGATCGCCGCCGCGGATGGGGATCGGGGTAGCGTCGTCAGGTTCGGTGGAATCGCCGTAGTACGTAACCGGATATGCGGCATCAAGAGAGCGGTCGACGGCGGTAGGAGGATTTTGCTCGCCGGGCTGATGAGAAGAGACAGGGTGCAGTGCATACCACGGAGTTGCGGTCGCAGAAATGAAATAACTGCCGGCGTCGAGCGAGGCAAACTCGTATGCGCCTTGATCGTCGGTGGAGGCTGTGCGAAATTTGAGAATACGGCCTATCCCTACGCGACGATCTTCACGGTAAAGTGAAACCGTAGCATGGCGAACCGGGCCGCCCAACTCGTCGAAAATCCTTCCGGAGAGAATCGCGGACGGCGCCAAACGCAACACAAGGTTTTCGGTATCCAGACCGGCGCCAGTCACGATTGCGGTTGAGAATTGCTCGTGCTCGTCATAAGACGCAGTGATAAAACCTCGCTTCGCACCTTGTAACGCGTATTTGCCCGCGCTGAGCGGCTTGAATTCAAAGCGCCCATCTTCGGAAGTGATCACCGACTGCCGATTCTGGGGATTCTTAGCATCGAGTATCGAGACCCGAGACCGGCCCAGCGGATTTCCGCCGGTCGAACTCACGACGGTTCCCGCAATTCGGAGCGAAGCGCTCGAGGATTGGGCCGCTGAAGTCTGGCTCGCAAAGAGTGCCACGACCTGAAACAATAGCAAGTTGCCTGCAAGAATCACCGATCTGCAAAGCCATGGTGCAGCACGAAATGAAAAGAAACGAGTCATGGCTACTCGCTTGTCGAAATCAACTGCAGGTGCAAATGTTCTTTCTCGCCAGCGACCAAACGCACCAATTGCCCTTTGGCCTCATAGGCACGCATCGCCTCGGGATTACGGTACTCCAGTTCGGGCTGCGGACGATCGAAGGCAAGCATCCGATACGCGCCCGGGGGCAGGTTCTGCGGACCAAACTTCCCTTCCGGGGTTACCCATATGTCTCGGAATTCCCCGCTGCTGTCTGGGAGCGGAACACAATATACATGGGCGGAGCTATCAGCCGAAACTCCGTTCGCTAATTCCTTAGCGTTCTCTGTCCTGGTGAGTGATGCAGCGACGCCTTCGATGGCTCCGTCGACTTCGGCTTCCGCATCCCGCATGGTGATTTCGATCGGCAAACTCGATCCACCCAAGCCCACGACCAGCGGCTGATGCTGCAGGTCCGTTGTGCCAGAACTGATGGATGCTGCAAATCCACGAGAAGTATCCACTTTCACCCAGTAGCGGCCAGGCTGAACCCCGTCGATTGCGAGCGAGTCGTCCTCGGGTGTAGAAGGAGGATGCATCCAAGCGCCTCGTTCCTGGCCGAAGTCGTCAGCTGTTTCGAGACGAAGATTGAGGTAGCGTCTCGGCCCTCGAGGATTTATCGGCAGACCCTCGATCGTCAAACTCGACGTGTTCCTTTCTTCGCTGGATGTGAATTCTTCCTTGACGTTCACGCTGATCGACCCATTGGGGAGCAAGATCATGCGTGGCCCTTCAAGGGCGGCGCCTTTGACGCTGATATTTAACAATCCCGATGCGGCGTTGGGTCCAAAGCCCGACGCTTCCAGGGTGTAATTTCCGTTGGGCAGCAGGCCTTCAATCATCTGGTCCTGGTTGCTGTAGCCGAGCGAAAATCCGGGGCCGCGATGGCCCTTGGACCGAGACGACGACAGCGATCCCAGGTCCTGTTGGCGCATTTGCCACAGCCACTTTGACTGGATAATAAGGGCGCCTGACCAGGGAAATATCTCCCTCGAAAATCTGGCCGGCTGCTAACTGAATGGTCTGGGCACCGGCAAAGTCGGTTGCGTTTGGAAAGTAAACCGGCGGGTACCCGTACAACTGCCCTCGTGGGTCGAATGTCACAGGATCACGATCCATCATTTCCCGCGTAAGCAACTTATAACTGCCCACTGGAAGTTCAGCGAAGCGAAACTCACCGTTGGACTTCGTCGAAGCTGAGCTCATAAGCACCCAGTGGGCGCGACCTTCCTGGACCTGCCGTCGATAGAGTTCCAGTTGAATTGTGTCGGAAGCTTCCGAAGTGGGAAGAACGACTCGGCCGACGATCAGAGCCTCGGGGGTGAGTGAAAGGGTAAGTTCCTTGGAGGAGGCGTCTGGTGGCACGCTTATGGTCACAGATTCCTGCGTCAGAAACCCTGGTTTTCGAGCCCCCACCGCGACTCGAACACTCGTTTCCCGACGGGAAAGTCTGTCAGTCGACGCGGATGCATCGTCCTTTTCCTCGCCGGTCCCGGCTTGCCCGAAACTCAATTGAAATCGTCCCTCGCTGTCCGTCATGGTGGCAAAGCGGTTGTCCGAAGAGAATACGAGCGCCCGTCCGATCGGTTCGTGAGTCACGCTGTTCACCACCGTACCGTGAATACTATCCGCCTGCTTGTTTTCGGGCTGCGGACTCTGCGCAGACACGGATTTCGCGCTAACGCACCAAACACAAAGCAATAAGATGAATGCAAAGGGCCTGAGCGGACGGCGCGAATAAAAATGCGTGCCCATACAGAGAAAAGAAGCAGTTGCTGGTCTTCAGACTACTCCTAGCCCAGCTATTTTGGCCGAAAATTGGGAAAATGCAAGCGGCGGGAAAACAGGCGGGGTTTCAATTATTAGCACAATACCGGCAGGTACGTGGCACGGTTGTGCTACTCGCGTATCACCGACTTACACGGAGCCCCGGAGTGTCCACATTTCCTGTGCTTCATGCAACTTTTGTTTCGGCTCTCAGCTCTTGCATTTCTTTCCGGATTTGTTCCAGCCGCTCTTGTCTCAGCTGGTGCTCCATGTCGGCCTCGCGGCTATGCTCGGGGCGGCCCCAATATAGCTTGTTCGCAAAATGGATTGCCTCCATCTCTTCGCGCAGGACCGCGAGTTTGGCTTGGCAAAGAGTGTCATCATTCATGACAGAATATTACACCCCCTCTCAAGCCTTGTCACGATTAGTGCCAACCTGGGAATAAGGAATGCCAATAATCGCGCAATTTCAATCAACGGCCGGGGATTATGTGAGATGCTGCTCCCATGGGCGAAATGAAAAGAGATTTAATTTGGATACAAACGGCATTCTTTATGGGATGGGGCTGCAGTGCCTGCAACTGGAGAGACTTTATTCCACGCGATGTAGCGACTCTCATAGCGCCCTCCAATGAAGCTCAGCAGGGGTTCACTCGGCACATCTGCGCCCAGACAGCGGGAGGCAACCGTGTCCAGCCTGGCTTACCTGTCCAGCCATCTGTTTGAGGGGGCTCCGTCGGGCCGGGTCTCCCGATCGCCGGCGTTCGGATCGAAGGGCCTCTCACCCCACACCAGCCAGGAAACCATAAACCCGAACGCCAAAACCAACAAAGCCATCCCACCTGCTGCCATTAGAAGAATCAATTTCATTTCTGATCCTCTGTACTCAATCAAGGACATCTGCATGCTCCTACCTGTCGCCGAAGACGCCAGACCATGTGCGTATGTGGCTTCTGAATCCGCTGACGGGCTGCAAAGAAAACTCGCGAAAAAATGATCCTGGAGGAATGTTCCCCAAAAGAGGAAAAGGCGCAAGCCGGGCTTGCGCCAAACACTAACTCTATTTCCAGACTAGCAAATCGGGAGGGGTGAACCCGCCAACTTTGCAGATTTATTTCTGCCGTTGATTCAGGTGTCTGGCGGGAATCCAACGGTTCAGGGGGCTTGACAAGATTGGGCATAAAAGCCAGCTTTTGACGATTTCTGGGTGCAGGTTCGACTGGCAGTTGACCGGGCCGGGGATTTCGTACTAATGTGGGGGTACACCGGAAAGGAGGTGGTCGAATGACGAGTTCTGATTGTAGTAACTGTAGTGGGAGTCTAAGACCAGGTGAGGTGGCTGAGACTTAGAGCGGGTTGCTCTAAGCGGGGCTGCTGGACGCTCGCGCGTTAAGCAGCTACAGTCCGCACACTAACCGGTGAGTTTGGATCGGTTCCGGCGTCAGGTCGCGCCGGAGCTTCCATCCTAAGACCCGGGAGTTGCCGTAGAGGCCACGTTAGAGTGACCACCTCTTGGTCAATCCCAAACAGTCCACCGGGCGGCCCGTGCCTTTAAAAAGCGCGGGCCGTTCTGTTTTCGCAAGCTAAGAATTTTCTAAAGCGGAGCGCATTCGAAGTAAAGCTGAGGCAAACGATCAGGCAACCTTGTGCTCAACTTCTTCGGCCGCGCCGGCGCTGTCGATTCGCTGCGATTTTTGCTTCAGGTCTGCTGACTTCTCCAAGAGCACTCGGCGCGGAGCGAGAAAAAGTCCGGACCCGATGATTAAGTCGATGGTATTTTCGATGGCATTCATGTAATCACCCCCTGATTGTTCGATGCTTTTCCGTCGATTTCGATTCCCAAACGCGACGCTTGCCGCCTTCGGTGATGAAATGCACTCTCGTCTAATGGAGATTGTCTTTTCTGTATTAGATAGACCAAACTGACTCAGATGGAGATTCGACCCCTAAACGAAAACGATGCGGCGAAGTACTGGAATCTGCGGCTTGAGGCGCTGCAAACCGAACCGTTCGCATTCGGAAAAGCTCCGGAAGAGTATCAGACAATCTCAGTCGAGGCGCAGGCAGCGCGCTTTCGCGAGATGCATCCGGACTTTACGCTGGGCGCCTTCGAAGGCGACGACCTGATCGGAATAGCGACATTCGTCCGTGAAAAGGGTCGAAAGGAAAGGCACAAAGGCCGCATTTACGGCGTATACATAACCCGCTCTCAACGAGGCAAGGGGGTCGGATACAAGCTCATGCATGCCCTTCTCGAGAAGGCGAAAGAAGATCCCTCGCTGGAGCAAGTTTTGCTGGCAGTGGGGGCTCGTCAGGAAAGTGCCCGCCAACTTTACCGCAAGCTTGGCTTTGAAAGTTTCGGGACCGAGCCCCGAGCATTAAAGATCGGCTCCGAGTATATCGACGAGGAACATCTGATGCTGCGATTTCGGTGACTCCAGTTTCGCTTAAGCTAGGGCAGTTCTTCGGTCAGGAATCGATCCACTGAGAATGCTCCCGATCCCTTGATCAAAATAACCAGCGCAACCGCAATGGCCAGGAGGTGATACTCGAATCCTTCACCTTTCTGGTTGCCTGCCCAGTTCATGAAGAAGCCGTTGCGCGCATGTACCATGGCGACAGCCACCAGCATGTCGCAAATGATTGCGAAAGCGGCGATGCGGCCGAGCAGTCCAACGATCAGCCCGAGGCCGCCGAAGAACTCGGCGCAAATGGCGAGAAACGCGAAGGGCGCCGGAATTCCCATCTGATGAGTAAAGAAGCCCATGGTCCCACTGAAACCGTACCCGCCGAACCAGCCCAGCATCTTCTGTGCGCCGTGAGCGGAAAATACCACTCCAAGCACCAGACGAAGAATTGCGATGCTGTATTCGTTGCTCGTGTTCGCTATTCTGTGAAACATGGTCGCCTCGCTTTCCGAACTTCGAGTTTATTTGGAATCTTCAAACAGAGGACCTGCCTCACTGCCGAACTTCTCGAATGCTAACTTGATCACAGCCGCGGTATCTTCAGCCAATGCAAGCCCGCCAACCTCGGCGTGGGCAAACCAGCGGGCCTCAGCCGCATCGCCAGCCGCTTTGGGTTCGCCGGCGATTCTACGGCAGAGGAAATCGATCAGCACATAATGATAGAGTGTACGCCCCTCGGTATCGTGCAAGATGCGATCAAATACGCCGAGCAGTTCAGCAGTCTCCACTCGCAGGCCGGTCTCCTCCAGAGCCTCGCGAACCGCGGCCTGGCGCAGGGTCTCGCCCACCTCGAGCACGCCGCCCGGGATGGACCATTCTCCGAGAAGCGGCGGGTGCGCGCGCTTCACCAGAACCACGCGATCGTCCTCGATGATGATCGCGCCGACGCCTACCAGCGGCACATCTGGATATTCCCGTTTCATGTTGTCAGCGATCCGCCAGCAACCTTACATGATGCCAGCGATTCTAAGCCAAGTGGCTGGCCTGGCAGTTGCTAGATGTCAGTTCCCGATTCTCAGTAGAATAGCCCGATGCCCTTAGAAGAGTACAAACGCAAACGCCGCTTCGAGGAAACCCCCGAGCCTCCGCCCAAGCTGGAGAAGAAGGCCGGACATCGCTTCGTGGTGCAGGAACACCGCGCGACCCGTCTGCATTACGATTTCCGCCTGGAGATGGAAGGCGTGCTCAAGTCTTGGGCCGTGCCTAAAGGGCCATCGCTCGATCCCGCGGACAAGCGGCTTTCCATGCAGGTCGAAGATCATCCGGTTTCCTACTTCGACTTTGAAGGCACGATTCCGGAGGGCAACTACGGCGCGGGCACGGTGATGGTGTGGGATGTGGGCACGTGGGAACCGCTTTCACCGCAACCGGTGAAGGGGAAATATGTGCCCGGAACCGAAGCGGAAGCAGCCGCCATGTTGAGCAAGGGGGATCTCAAGTTCCGGCTGCATGGGAAGAAGCTCAACGGCGATTTTGCCTTGATTCACATTCGCGCGCGACGTCCGGGAAGCAAGGGGACCGAATGGCTGCTGATCAAGAAGCACGACGAGTACGCGGTCGAAGGCTACGACATCGAACAATACGACCGCTCGGTGCTCACCAAGCGCACCATGGCTGAAATCGCGGGCGACGCGGGTTCGGCCGAATGGACGAGTAGCCGTCCCGCTTCGCGGGGGAAGCTAAAAGCGCCGTGGCTGGCGGAGACGCTGGCCAAGCTGGACAAGAAGAAAAGGGTCAGCGCAAACGACACTCCGGAAAGCGCAAACTAAAAAAAAAATACAAAAGAGAAGGTCGCAGCTGACCGATCCCCCCGAAACTGCGGCAACCGCAGTCTCCTCGCTGAAGTCTGCGCCCTCCGCGGTCAAAGATTTGCAGGGTGCCGTTCGCAAGCCCATGCCGGCCGCCATTCATCCCATGCTGGCTACGTCGGTCGAGAAGCCTTTCGACGATCCGGAGTGGTTGTTCGAAATAAAGTGGGACGGTTATCGCGCGGTTTCGTTCCTCGACGACGGCAAAGTACGCTTGGTTTCTCGCAACCAGAATGACCTCACTCGAGAATTTCCCGAACTTCACGAGCTATCCAAACTGATCAAAGCCAAGAATGCAGTTCTCGACGGCGAAGTTGTCGCCCTCGATGAGCAAGGCCGGGCTTCATTCAGCTTGATGCAGCAGCGCACCGGCATTCGCAAGGGCGGGCGACGAACCGGAGCGCGACGTGAGTTGCAGGTGGTTTATTACCTTTTCGATCTGCTCTACGTAGACGGCTATGATCTGCGCCGGGTCGCGCTCGAACAACGCAAGCAGGCTCTGTCGCAGATTATCGAGACCAGCGATCTGGTGCGCTACTCCGACCATTTTCCCCAGGGGTTGGCTCTTTTCGAGGCAGCAAAGAAACAAGGGCTGGAAGGAATTCTCGCGAAAAAGCGGTTGAGTTGCTACGAAGAACGCCGCAGCCGCGACTGGCTCAAGATCAAGGTTACGCAGACGGTCGACTGTGTGGTCGGCGGGTTCACCGACCCCGAGGGCAGCCGCCAATACTTCGGGTCCATCGTGCTCGGGCTTTATGACAAGCAAGGCCGGCTCATTCACGTGGGCCAGGCGGGGACTGGATTTAACCAGGCGATGCTCAAGGAAATCTGGCAAGTGCTGAAAGAGCTGGAGACGAATCGCAGTCCGTTTCACGGTGATGTGGATGCTGCGCATGTGCACTGGGTGAAACCTGAACGCGTGGCGGAGATCAAGTTCACGGAATGGACGCATGAAACCGCGGAAGGCGGGATGAAATTGCGGGCTCCGGTTTTTCTCGGTTTGCGGGAAGACAAGGATCCGAAAGAATGTACGTTTGCAGAGCAAGGGCCTTGATAGTCCGGGTCAACCGTACCGGGTTGCGCTTTCCCATATTGGGACGGAGTTTACTGTTTTATTACTGCATCCCCCCTCCCCCTGTCGTCTCCAAAATATAGAGACGAAAAGAGTTAAATTTCGACTATGTGCTAGATCTTTGAGTTTACAGGGGTTACAGGCAAAATCTAGAGAACATTGGAGTTACGGCGCGAGTATGCGACAGCTCGCAGCCCATTTTGGGACTGGGAGTTCGGCATTTCGAGGCGGGGCCGGAAGCTACACATCGCCTGAGTCAGATTGTCAAAGACCGACATTATCTTGTAGATAATGTATCTTGTAACAGATTATCGGATTCGAAGCGGGCAGTCAACCATAAAGGGCGCTGCCGAACCGAGGGCTCGGCAACAATTCCAGGCCTCGAAAAACCGCACAGTCTCCTCGCCTTCGGCTAGTTTGCCAATTGTGCAAAGGGTTGCAGTTCTGCGGAATCATTGCTGTTGAAACATCTCTATCACAGTCAACCACCTGCACAGCCGATTCTCAAAGAGTGTAATGGCCTGGTTTCGACAGCTACCAGAATCCCCTCGCAACCTTAGCTTTCCGGTTCTAGGTTGTTTCCGGGTTCCCGTATCCGATGCAGCGACTGTCGCAGGTCACTTCGAGGAGCACTCGACTTACTAGGAGTTAGCCCCCTTAGTGTGAGTCTCGATGCGAAGGTGAACTTATCGGAGTGATACGATCAGGTTGGGTCACCCACGAAAGGAGATGCGATGAACTCAAATTCAGTTAGGACAACGTTTGCGACGATAGCTGTGATGCTCGTTGCGGTTTGCGTCTTTCAAACTCGACCAGCACAATCCAGTTCAACGTCCCAGACCGTTGCAAAACCGCTCCTCCTCGAAAAAGATGAGGGTGAGCGCCGGATTTGGCGAGAGCCTCCTCCAGGCGACTTCATCCTGAAGGTCAGCCCAAAAAACAATGGTTCTCAGCACCTGGTTATGGTAACGGAGGACATGGCTCCCGGGGACGAATTTCCAATACACAAGCACCTCGGGCAGGATGAAATTCTGTATATCTCCAAAGGAACCGTTCACGCTCATGTTGGAGACCAGGAACGCGATCTGCACGCAGGAGCAACCGTTTTCATCCCGGCGCTTACCTGGGTAAACGTGAAGAACGCGGGAACCGACACCGCCAGCGTGGTGGGGGTATTTTCAGCGCCAGGGTTTGAGGATTACATGCGCTGCGACTCTGTACTGCCAAACGAAAAAGTGATGCCTCTCTCGCAAGAACAAATGAAGGCGTGCGAGCACAAAGGGCATGTCATCTACAAAGACATAGAAGAGAACCCCAAAAAGTGAAAGTAAAGCCCGGTGGCTCGAATACCGGACACCACCCGTCAATTGATGAAACATCGCCATTACGTTCATTGAGGGGTTTTGAGCGTAATGGCCTGTTCTCGACAGTTACCCTGAAAGGAGGGGTGTTTTGACCCCTTGCGTCGCGTGAGCAGCACCTTAGGTAAGGTCCTAAGGCTCGAACACATCCACTCTCATTGTGCTCCAAAAGGTTGTTGCTTCACATCCGGCTTGATGGTGGTCGTCCCTACAGCCCAGACTTACCGTGATCGTGTGACTGTTTGAGGTGGAATTCGTGACTCCAGCGACTACTGAAGCAGGATGGCTCTCACGACTGGGCCCGTCGGGAGAATTGAAAGTGACAACGCGTCTCGCAAAAAGGTAGTCACCGACATTATCGGTAGGTCCGATCGTTGGCGCGGCGTCGTCGACTAGAAGCCGATAGAAACCCGTTCCAGAAGATCCGGGTGCGCACTGAAAGCCGCAAACCGCGAAGACCGAAGCCTTTGCGTCGAGGGAAATATGGAAGGTGCATGTTTTCCCCATAGCCGCTGGACAGGTGACTTGAATTGGGGAGAACATCGACGTAATTGCGTGGCAGCCAGATATTCCGCATTTGGCCGTTGCAGCTGTCTTGTTAACCACGAAGGTGGTAGTCACCAGCGTCTCGTTGCTGATGACAGTTTGGGCGATCGCGGCCTGCGTCGCCACTAGCGACAACGCAACCAAAGCTAGTCCACCGATATTCTCGATTACGTGTGGGAATCTCATAACGCTTCCTCCCAGAAAGCGGCAGCGATCTTACCATGACGACAATTGACCTTGTTTCGGGGATAGCACCTTAACTGGCGTAACATCTACTGGCGTAACATCGCGATTACACTCATCGACCGGTTCCGGAGCGTAATGCCGGCCCCACGCAGCGACGACTCGCTTTGCTCGCTGCCCGGACGAGGCGTCCCGGGCTCCGTGTGCATCGCGGAGGCTTCTATTTTAATATCTTTCATGGGCAGCAGGGAGCCTGTAGTCCAGGCCGCTTGGTTCGACGGCGCGGGCTACCACCCCATCAAAAGTGTCGCGGAACTCGGTCGGCGGTTAGCAACAGGTGTCGTCGAAGTTGTAAACTGGAGAATCTGCTTTGGAGGCTTCGTATGCTCTCCCCACGCCTTTTGCTGTCGTTTTGCCTTTTTCTGCCGGTTTTATGTCTTGGCCAAGCGGGGCAGAAAACATCGGCCGTGCCTGAGACGTGTCCGGTTACGAAGCCTGAAACCCAGCCCTTCGTGCCACCACCGCCCTATCCTGCAAAACCATCCCGCGATCACTTTTGGTTCGGGACGGACAGCCTATGGACCGATCTTCCAAAGAGCGGAGCCTGGATCGGGTTGGGGCACTACACCCCCAGCGATCCGACATTCAGACAGAAGGTGGCTTTTTGGCGACAAGGATTTGACCCACAGGCTGCAACCGAAGCGAAACTCATAGTCAGCGGCAGGAGAACCGATTCTCCTGCCCCTCCGCTGCAGACCGACGGCCCTGGCTCACCCAGTTGGACGGCAAACGATCAGTTTTTTATGACCGGGATCAACTTCCCCACGACCGGCTGCTGGGAAATTACCGGGCAATATGAGGATGTCAAACTTACCTTTGTCATATGGGTCGGACAGCCGTAGCCCTCTCTGCTAATCCGGCGTCACGCCCAGGTATTCCTCGTGACCTTCGAAGATGTCGCGCAACAGTACTTTGATCCGCTGACGCAGGTTCAAAGACTCGTGCTCAGATACCGCTGCAAAATCTTGCGCCGCGGAACGCACATAATGTTCCCCGGCACCGGTGGCGATCGATCCGATCCGAAAGCTAACGCTAGTCATAAGCCCTCCTTTTACGTTTAAAAAACCTGCAACATGCCTCTACTAACTAGATCGAAAAACGCAGACAAAACACGACACAGCTCGCAAGAAACTTCTACCTATGTAAAGCGTAAAATGCAGGCAAAAAGGGTCATCTCCCCAAGAAAAATCTTTCAACACATACCCGACGGAAAATCAGGAGGCCCGGCAAAGAAGCTGTTTTCGGTCCCCACATTTTCGGTCCCCACAATGGATGGGATATTGAGCCAAGCAGGTGAAGATGTCCATGGAGGAGGGCTGAATTCGTATGAATTGATCTGAAGAATTCTGCGCTGGCCACTTGAGGCCGGGGGCGCTCGCTTCGCTTGCTGCCCGGACGAGGCGTCCGGGGCTACGTGTGCATGGCGGAGGCTTTTATTTAATATCTTTCATGGGCAGCAGGGAGCCGTAGTCGCGGCCGCTTGGTTCCACGGCGCGGGCTACGATGCCATCGAAGGCGTCGCGAAACTCGGGATATTTTGCCGCCAGCGCCTTCATGACTGCCATGTTGTCTTCAAACGTTTGCGTCGTGTTCGAAACATCCGCCGACTGGTACTTCACCACCAGGTCGAGATCCTGTTTCACCACCACGGGAAACAGCGCGGTCAGATGGTAAGTCTTGGTTCCTGCCACCAGGTCCACGGTTTTACCATCGGAGGGGAAATCGGCTGGTTTCACGCTTTCCGCCTCATCCGCTAACTTGTCGGTGGTCTGCGTGTACATGAACGATACGGGCACCAGCAGGTCACGCGCCTCGATGTAGTAGAGCCAGTCATTGTGGGTCTGGCCTTTGGCTTTGAAGGCGCGGGCGCGGTCGGCGAACCAGTTGCCGTCGTGCCCGGCGATTTGCATTTCCTTCACATAGAAGCCGCCAACCTTCCAGTCCTTGCCTTCCTGTTGCAGAACGAACGACACCGTATATTTTTGCTTGGCGGTTGGAACATCCAAGGTGACGATGCCATAGCTTCCCGGCTGCAGGTTTGGGATTTCGAACACGGCGCTGTCGGCGGTTTGTCCGACCTTGCCAAAGACTCCGCACAGAAACTCCGCATGTGGAAGCGGCGCGGTTCCCTCGGCCTTCAACAAGAATGGAGGACGCGGAGTGGCTGGCGCGCCGAAAAGGTTTGCCTGATTATCTTTGATCACGGTTTCGATGCCGGAGAAATCGGAAGCTACGCTGGGAATCGAGTTTTGCCGCAGAGTTGCGGAATCGCCGCGAGCGGCCATATCGAAGTAGCGTTTTGCCGTGTTCACCAGGGCAGTGCGTGTGGGCTCGTCCATGTCACTGGCGGTGAAACAGGTTTGGGCATGAGCGAATCCGGCGGAGAGAAGCAGCGTCAGCAGGGAAAAACTTATTCCCATGCGAAGGGTTAGCGGCTTTCTTGTGAATGTCCTCATGGATGTTTGTATTCTACGACGGCGGATTGCGCGATGCGAGTCCTTCCAAGTTCCTCATCGGAGATTAGGGTGGGCGAGGGTTACAGGTGCTCACGCGCTCTTAAGAATCCGTTTCGGTATGCGCCAAGTACCAGAGCGCCAGCTCCACCCGGTTGCACATCCCAGTCCTATCGTAGATGTCGCGAAGGTAGTTTTTCATTACGGGCTCAGAGGTGCCGATCACGGCCGCGATGTCCGAATTTCTCTTGCCCTCAGCCACTAACTGCACGATCCGCAATTTTTGCGGACTCAAGCGGACGGTGGGCGGCAGCTGCAATGGCATGTTCGAGGTCTCGTGGAGGTTTACAGCGCGGGGGAGGCGGAATTATCTCACAGGAAGTCGTAGAATGGGCGGGAAAATTGGGGCGAGCCGCCGGGTAATTGCACCCGGTTCGCCGCTGTGGCGGTGGTAGCGCGTTCTAGTGATCCCGGAAACCCTTCCTTTGTCTACCTTGGTGTCCTTTGTGGTTCAGGGTTTTGAAGGCATCAACCACGGAGGACACGAAGGTTCACAAAGGAAGAATTTCGCTTTGGGTTGATTAATAGGCCATTGCCTCCGCGGTAAAAAGAGGCCCCGGAGTTTTGCCTTCGGCGGCTGCTTTCAGGCGGAACATCAGGTGTCCCCAGGTGGTGGTGCAGGCGACGAAGTAGTCCGTTTCGGCGCGCCAATCCATGTGAGAGAAGCGCAGCAGGGTGCGGATTTTATTTTGCGGCAGCAGATCGAATAGCAGCACAGTACCGTTCCATTCTTCGCCGGATCGGCACGCCCATTCGGCCAGCGTGGGCTCAACGATCCGGGCCGGGTGCAGATTGTAGACGGTGGCGCGATTGAAAAACCCGAGCATGACAAGATCGCGGGGAACATCTTCGGTCACATCCGCGGCCCACCATTGCTTAAATCCGCGGCCGGAATTGACGAACGGAAAAATTCGTTCGGGCGAAGCATCAATCGAAATCGAGTGTCTGATTGTCGGCATGCCTGAGACGCTCCTGTGAGTTGTACTAAAAACTCCCTATTCCATCTCGAAGGCCAGCCATTGTAGTTGGCCATCGCGCTCCACTTGCAGTACGACAGGGCTGGTGGGTTTGAGGCCATTCAGAGCGGTGCGGAGCGACTCGAGTGAATCGACTGGCATCTTATTCAAGCTGTGGATGACGTCGCCCGTCTTCAACCCAGTCTCAGGACCGATGAGGTCGACGGCGCGGGCAATCACCACCACGCCGCTGGAAATGCGCAAGCTGCCGACCACGGAGCGCAGCTGATCGTTCAAATCGACCGCCAGGATTCCCAGACGCCGTACCAGGCTTTTATCGGGATCGACCGAGTCCATGAGTTTGTCCATCTGATCCCGGTGCTCGCTGACCGCGACCTCCAGAGTCTTTTTTTCGCCGTTGCGCAGAATGACCACTTTCATCACTTGGTCGAGCGGGTGGAGATACATGGAGGCAGTGAGTGCGGGCAGGGTATCGATGGGCCGATCATCGACACTCACGACGATGTCGCCGGTCTTCAGTCCGGCGGCCTCCGCAGGTCCTCCGGGATTTACGTCAGACACGATGACTCCCCAGCTCCGTGAAAGACCGAGTCCGTCAGCCAAGGTGGGTGTAATGTTTTGCGCGACTGGCTCCGATCTCGACCCGATGCACGTGGCCATACTTGCGCAGGCTCTGATAGACGAAACGCACGATCCGGGCAGGAATCGCAAAGCCCAAGCCCTCGCTGCCTCCGCCTTCGGAAAGAATTAAGGTATTGATGCCGAGGACATAGCCATCCATATCAATCAGCGGGCCGCCGCTGTTTCCGGGATTGATGGGCGCGTCGGTCTGGATATAAACCATGGGGCGATCCGGGTCAGGCTGCCTTCCCACCGAACTGACCACGCCCATGGTAACCGTGTTCTGTAAGCCTTCCGGGCTGCCGATGGCGAATACCAACTGGCCCTGATGCACCCGGCGAGCGCTTCCGAGTTCAAGGGTTGGCAGGTTCGTCTGGTCAATTTTAAGCAGCGCCAAGTCCGAATCTTTGTGAATGCCAATGAGCTTCGCGTCCAGCACGTGCTCCTTTCCCACCGGTTCAGCCTGCGGGAAATCCACGGAAGGCATGGGCAAGACCACGCGGATGCGATGCGCTCCCTCGACCACGTGAGCATTGGTCATAATGTAGCCGTCCGAACTGACGATCACGCCCGAGCCCACCGCATGCTGGCGCGCGACCAGTGCGGTTTGGCTTTTATTGCTTTCCTCGATGGCTCCGTAGCCGGTTACGAGAATCTGGACGACGGCTGGTGAAACTTTGGCGACCAGATCCTGCAGCGCGGAATTGAGTTGTTGCAAGACTTGCGGAGCTTCCGCCGGGCGCGAGCCCACTGCCTTTCCTATTTCAGTGGCCGGGCTTGCCTTTGGCGGGACACTTCCTTTCGGAGGCGCTGCGGGCGCGGGATTTGGCGCGGCTTGTTGAGCAGGGCTTGGCGTTAATAGAAGCAATATCGCAGCGAGCGCGAAAGTCACGGAGACAGTGCGGGAGGAGCTTTTCGAGGCGCCGGCGGGAACGAGCATGGAAGCGACTCCTTAATATGAGGCGGTGTGGGGTTAAATGACGACTGATTATTGTGACAGAAAGCATGCGAGGGTGGAAATCCGCCGGCTCCGGCCGGGTTTGGATCTCGGCGATCCGAGGGGGAACCTAGTTTCTATCAGGTTACGATAGTAACTCAGGCCTTTGACTGAAGTGTTCCCCATGATATAAGAGCGAGTATAAGTAGAAATCAGCAGAACCCTGGAGTCTATCGGGAGATGCCATCGTGGAGTTGGCTTTTGCACGCAAAGAAAGCCAGGAGCTAGGAGGACTTGTGTCCGAAGCGCGGACGGGAAAAAGGTTTCCGCTCGAACTGCCGATCAAGATACATAAGGCAGACGAGGCGGGACAAGCAAGCGGAGTGACCGGAAACTTGAGCGCCGCCGGAGTTTACATTCGGGCGGATGCGGCGCTGGAAGTGGGCTCGAGCGTGGAGTTCGAGATCGTGCTGCCGCCCGAAGTCACCGGGGCCAAGGAAAACGTGACGGTGCAATGCAAGGGACGCGTGGTCCGCACCGATGAACCTGCCACCGGCGGCAGCAGTAGTCCCGCAGAGGCCCGAGGCGTGGCCTGCGTGATTGATTCGTACGATTTTGTTCGCCATCCGTAGATGGTCGTCATTCGTCGTGACTCGTAAAGAGGTGCTGAAGCGATGCTTAAATTGATTCTGGCCGACAATCAGGCAATCTTCCGCGCGGGAATCGCCAAAGTGCTGGCGGTTGAAGATGAAATGCGCATTGTGGCGCAGGCGCAAACTCAGGAACAGATGTTCATGGCGCTGGACAAGTTTCGCGCTGCCGTGCTGGTGGTCGCGGGCGGATTCCACGGCGATTTTCTGGCCGTGCTGCAAGCCGCGAACAAAGCCAAGACTCGGGTGGTCGTGCTCGCCGACACCGGCGAAAGCACGCAACGCTACATGGCTGCGGGGGCGCACGGCGTGGTCTATCGCAACGTGACCAGCGCGGCGCTGGTCGACTGCGTGCGCAAAGTGGCTCGCGGCGAAACCTGGGTGCAGGATATTGCTGTCCCCAGCGAGCTTACCGAGAACGACATGGTCGGTTTGCGGGTGCGCGATCGCTTGACTGCGAAGGAACTGCGGATCGTCGCCCTGATCGTGCAAGGCTACAAGAACAAAGAAATCGCCACGCAGCTCGGGACTACCGAGCAGGTGATCAAGAATTATCTGCGCAACGTGTATGACAAGATTGGCGTATCCGACCGGTTGGAACTGGCGCTATTCACGATCCACCACCGGATTCTGAATGAAGCTGCCGCCGCCACGGCCGCAGCAGCACCACAGCAAGGGCAGGCGGTGCCGTCGTAGTTTGCTTGACGAGGAAAGGCCGCCCGCGGGCGGCCTTTTTGCTTTGCCGACAAAACTCCGTTTTGTCATCCCGAGCGAAGAGGGATCTGGGTTCATTGCGTCGGTCGGCAGGGACCCAGATTCCTCGTCGCTCTGCTCCTCGGAATGACAATAGGACAGGTTTGTCATCATTACCTGATTTTTTCGGCTACCGATTTGGCCTGCGTGAACAAGTACAAATAATCCGGGCCGCCGGCTTTTGAGTCGGTGCCGGACATGTTGAATCCGCCAAAGGGATGCGCGCCGACCATGGCTCCGGTGCACTTGCGATTGATATACAAGTTGCCGACGTGGAATTCGTTTTTGGCGCGATCGATTTTATCTTGCGAGCTGGTGTATACCGCGCCGGTGAGGCCGAATTCGGTGTCGTTGGCAATCTCGAGGGCGTGCTCGAAGTTCTTGGACTTGATCACTGCCAGCACCGGGCCGAAGATTTCTTCCTGCTCAAGCTTTGACTTGGGCTTAATGTCGGCAATGACCGTGGGCTGGATGAAGTAGCCGTCGCCCGCATTCTTGGCCGGGCCTCCGCCGGTGATCAGGCGTCCGTCTTTCTTGCCGTACTCGATGTATTCGAGGATCGATTTCATGGAGCCTTCGTTGATCACCGCGCCCATATTCGGGTTCTCGGCGGGATCGCCGACGGTGATCTTTTCCACGCGGGCCTTAAGCTGGTCCAGAAACTTGTCGTAGATGCGCTCGTCAATAATGGCACGCGAGCACGCCGAACATTTCTGCCCCTGGAATCCGAATGCGGCTTGGGCGACGCCTTCGACGGCGGCGTCAAAATCAGCATCGGCATCGACAATGATTGCGTCCTTGCCACCCATTTCAAGGACGGTGCGCTTGATCCAGACCTGGCCAGGAACCGTGTCGGCGGCGCGCTTGTGAATGTCGAGGCCAACTTCGCGCGAGCCGGTAAAAGCGATGTAACGCGTTTTGGGATGCGCCACGACAGCGTTGCCGAAACTCGCGCCAGCGCCGGGACAGAAGTTGACCACGCCGTCAGGAAGACCAGCTTCTTCGACGAGTTCGACGAACTTCGCGGCGATAGTAGGCGAATCGCTCGATGGTTTCAGAATAACGGTGTTTCCTGCGACGACCGAAGCCATCGTCATGCCTGCCATAATCGCGCAGGGAAAATTCCACGGCGGAATTACGGCGCCGACGCCCAAGCGGGATGTAACGCAGAGAGTCGTGCTCGCCCGGCATTTGCACGTCGGGTTTGACTTTCGCCAGCCGCAGCGCTTCGCGGCTGTAGTATTCGCAGAAGTCGATGGTCTCGGCGAATGTCGGCGTCGGCTTCCGCCCAGTTCTTGCTCACTTCAAAAACCAGCCAGGCGCAGAACTCGAATTTACGTTCGCGCAAAAGATCGGCAACATGAAACAGCAGGCTGGCACGCTCCTCCACCGACGTGCGGCTCCAATGCTCAAAGGCGCTGAGCGCCGCTTGCATCGCCGGTTCCACGTGCTCTTTCCCAGCCTTTTGGTGCAAGCCGACAACCTGCGACGGCTTGGCCGGGTTCAGCGATTTGATTTTGTCCTGTGTCTTAATGCGCTTGCCGCCGATGATGAGTTCGTACTCGCGGCCGAGTTGTCCGCGAACTTTCTCGATGGCTGTACGCATCTTGCGCGCATTCTCTTCCCTACTGAAATCGGTTAACGGTTCGTTAGCGAACGGGCCTTGATGAAGGCGAATTTGCGGTTGGGTGGGGGCTTCAACGGTTGCCATAAATGCACCTCGAAAACTATATGGATGCTGCGCAGAGGGTCGCGGAACCACTAATTGTAGCACCGCAGGAAAGGGGCGTACAACTGCTCCTCTCTGCGGGGTCTTTCCGCGTTCTCTGCGGGTATTCTCAGCGCCCTCTGCGCTTTAGGGTTTTGGTCAGGCTTGGCAATCACAAAGTCTTAAATCGCGGAGCTCGCAGAGAACGGCCGCGGAGAGCGCTGAGATGGGAAAGCGCTCTAAGAAGCCTCTTCAACTGGGCAGCCGAGGGCGGCTGTCCCCACGCGTGCATGACTGCTACTGAATTTTGCGGTTGGTGAGGGCTTTCAATTCTTCTACGATTTGCTCCAACCGGCCGCGCCGCTGCGCGTGATTCTGCTGCGCTGGCAAGGTGCGTCTCTGCTGAGCATATTGCTCGTTGAGTCTCTGGATGTCGCTGATCTCGGCTTTCAGCAGGTGGACACGGCTTAGGATGGCTTCTCTTCCGTTTAGCAGCATGTCATTAGCATACCCTAGTTCGCGAACATCCGCTTAGCAACTTATGATGACTTTTGGCATCCATGGGCCGATTTGGGTACATCGTCTTTTCGCGACTAAAACCGCTCCCAGCGAGGTCAGAAGATCCGCAAATTAAGGCACATTCACCGAGTCGTGAGTCTCGGCAGTCCGAAAACTCATTTTGGCTGTGCGCTCCAATTTATCCCAGGCGAAACGCTGGCCCTCGATGGCCCGCTTCACGGTCCGGAACAACACCACCGAGAACAACTGCCGATAAGCGAAGCGTTGCAGCCATACCTGGCTAAGCAGCCAGCCATCTTCGCGGGCTTCCGGTTGGCGGCGTTCCAGGGCAAACGCGATAGCGGAAGTAATGAAATCAATAATCAGAAAGGCAGCAAAGAACAGTACGAGTCGCTGGATGTCGGTCGGGTCCGTGGAATCCGGATGGAAATATTTTTGAATGAAATACCAGATTGTGCCCACCACGAACATCAAGTCTATGAAGGGTGACACCAGCGGTAACAAAATTTGGAAGATGACAATATTGGGCAGAGCAACCCAACCCAGAACTCCTTTGCGGGCGAACACTGCACGATGTTTCCAAACCGACTGCAGAATTCCGAAAGACCAGCGGAAGCGTTGCCGCATCAGCCCATTGGCATTGATCGGAGCCTCGGTATAGGCGAGAGCCAAGTCTTCATACTGGACCCGGTAACCATTGCGCAGCAGCGCCATGGTCAAATCGGCATCTTCGGCGACGGTGTCAGTGTGATATCCGCCAGCTTCGCGCACCGCGGACGTTCTCCACGCGCCGATTGCTCCCGGCACCACGCTCACGGCTCCGAGAACGTTCAACGCCCTGCGTTCGAAGTTCTGGCTGGTGATATATTCGAGCGCTTGCCACCGCGTCCACAGATTCACCCGGTTCCCCACTTTGGCGTTTCCCGCAACGGCGGCGACTCTGGGATTGAGGAAATGGGGAACCAGGCGTGTAATCGCGTTGTGGGCAATGACTGTGTCCGCGTCGATGCCCACGAAGATTTCCTCGTCCCGCAGATGTTCAAGGCCGAAATTGAGGGCCTCGGCTTTGCCCGAATTCGGCTTGGTCAGGATGAGCACGCGCCCGGAGGCTTCTTCGTCAACAAACGCGCGCCGCGCGACTTCAAGAGTGTTGTCGGTCGAGCCATCATCAATCACGATCACGTGTAGTCCAGGATAATCCGAAGCGAGAACCGCGCGCACCGTGCGTTCGATAACCTTCTCTTCGTTGTAGGCGGGAATCAGCACCGCGACCGCCGGTTTATAGGACTCCGCTTCGCCCGGCGATCCGTAAGCCTGTTGCCGGAAACGGTCGAAAATCGCGAACGCTCCGACAAACAGCAAACGTCCGGTCATGAGCAAGTCGCCGAGAAAGAAAATCCAAACAATGGTATTCCTGCCGAGATCCCAGATAGCGAAGCCCATCCAATCCAATCGCGCAGCCCAGCGCTCATTGGTCGGAATCGCCGGCATGACGTCGGCCCGGGTCTTGCCAATCAGCTCATGCAGCGGGACGATTTCATCCCCTTTTTCGCGCACGCCCTGAATGATCATGGGCAAAGCGCGCACGGTTTCTCTGCGATCGCCGCCGCCGTCGTGCAGCAAGACGACGCTGCCGCAAAGCCGATCGGTCGCGGCGCAGGGAGGGACGTGGGCGAGCACATCCGCAGCGATGCGCTCAGCGTGCGGGTTGGGCTTCCAGTCGTTGGGATCGATCTTGTTGCCCACGCTGATGTAACCCATATCCTGCACCACCTCGAGTGGTCGCACCTGGTCTTCCGTATCCGGCTCTTCATCGATGGAATAAGGCGGACGGAAAAGAATGGTATGAATTCCCAGGCGGCTGGCAAACAGCTGCTCGGTTAAATTCAATTCCACTTTCATGTAGCTGCGCGACAGGTTGCTGATATCCGGATGAGTGAAAGTGTGATTCCCGATCTCATGCCCCTCGCGGTAGATGCGCGATGTGACGGTGCCAAAATTCTTAGCCTCGAGGCCAATCAGAAAGAATGTCGCAGTCGCGTTTTCTCGCTTCAGCACATCCAGGATTTTCGGCGTCCACTCGGGATCCGGCCCATCATCGAAGGTGATGGCAACAGCTTTCGGATTGTATCCGTAGCGGGCTACACGATAGGGCTCCGGCAGAGTATCCATGGTCTCGTCGGTGATAATTCCCGACCCGGCTTCGACGGTGATCTGGCGCACTCCGTTGGCCGGACGATCTTCAATATGCAAAACTTCGCCCTGACCCTCCATGTCCACATCCTGGCCTGGCAAAACATCCTTCAACTTATCCGGCGCGCCTGGCTCACCGGGCACATCCCAAACCCGCCACAGCGAGCGATCTTCAGCCCCCAAATGCCAGAGCGCAAAAGCCTCGATCCCCAACTGTTGCGCCGCGCGCATCTCGTTGAGCGCGGTAACCGCATCCAGGAACCAGATGTCATGACGGCGGTTCTTCTCGTCCATATAACTGAAGTGCGGATTGCTGCTGTCATCGTCGAAGTCCACGTCTTCTTCCGAATCGCGCGCGGCCAGCCACGCTTCCTGCACCGACACGTTGGTGTCGTGGACGTCAGGCGGAAGCTTTCCGCGCTTCGGTTTGCGCACCCAGTCATAGCCGTAGTTGCCGATGGCGCAAATCAGCTTGTCCGGCGGAACCGCTTTGCTGGCGAATTTTAAATTAGCGACAAACCAATCCTGGGAAGCCACCGCTCCCGGCGTCCCCTCAGGATAGTGCTCGTCATAGTTCATGAGCACCACACCATCCACGTGGCTGGCCACGGCGGGATAATCGAAATCCTCATTGTGCGGAGGCACGCTGACGTAAAGTTTCATGCCTTTGCCGTGGAGATCGTCGGAAAGTTCCTGCAGCAAAGCCATATAACCCGGCTGGGCTTCGGGTTCGATCTCTTCGAAGTCCACCATGAGGCCGCGGTATTTATCGGAGGCCAGAAACTCGGCCACCTGTTGCCGGAAAAGCGCGCGTCCCTCCGGGTTGTTCAAAAAAGACGTAATATCCACCCAGTTCACGCCGTCGGAATTGTTCACCATGGGGAACACTTCCATGCCCGTGTTTTCCGACTTCAAAAATTTCATGACCTTGTCGTCGACCGGACGGATGGTCACGCCCTGAGTTGTGGAACCTTGGGCTGGCGCAGCTTGGGCTGGAGAATTCTGGATCACCGGGAAGTACTCGTTGGTCTGGTCGTCCACCCCCTGCAAATGGCCGTCGGGAGTCAAAACGTGAAGCCAGTCGGGATAAAGCAGATCAACCTGGCGGGCATATTCCCGGAGTGAGGCGAAGCTGGCCGCATCCCACGGCGCGTAGAAAGCCGCCCGAATGCCTTCCTGCGAATTAAGCGCCACCAGCGAAGGATTGGTCTTCGTCTTGCGATTCCCCCGTAGCGCCGCCTGCTTGCGCCGCCGTTCCCTCGCCTTATCTTTTTCGTTTTCCTTGAGCGCATGGTAGGGCTTTTTCTGCGCCTGCCATATCAGCTCGGGCAATTGTTCGCCTTGCAAGGCGTTATAGATGAAGAACACAACCAGCAGCATGACGCTAATGCCAAGAACGTCAAACAGCCCGCGCAATCGCTTCCAGCGTGCCTGTCGGGGATCGTAGAAAACCGGTTGTGCCATGGGGAAGTTAGGTTAGAGTCCATCCTAAGCCGTGCAGAAAGTAGGGTCAAACTTTGAAGTGCAGCTTTTAGCCATTAGCCGTTGGCCTTTAGCTTAAGGCAAGAGCGGTCGAGCCAAGAGCCAAAGGCTAAGAGCCAAGAGCTGTTATATTGCCTTCGTGCGCGACCTGTTGCGCCAACATCTCCGGTTTTTTCTCATCGCTAGTCTCGCCGCGGTGGCGCTACGTCTTCTATTCATCCTCCGCTTTCCCGGAATCGCGACGGACTCTTTCGTCTACGGCGATATCGCTAAGAACTGGCTGCAGCATGGCATCTACGGACTGAGCGGAATCGATGACATTTCGCCGACCTACATTCGGCTGCCCGGATACCCCGCGTTTCTAGCCGCAGTATTCGCCATCTTTGGCATGGAACATTACCGCGCCGTGCTGATGCTGCAGATGTTCGTGGACCTCGGCACCTGCTTCCTCCTTGCCGACCTCACTCGCCGTTTGGTTTCTGCCCGTGCCGCACGTGCTGCCTTTCTGCTGGCGGCACTTTGTCCGTTTCTCGCCAACTATGTCGCCAACGCGCTCACCGAAACGTGGGAAGTATTCTTCACCGTGCTGGCCCTGGACCTGGCTATCGTTGGACTCGAAACACTACGGGACTCATCGCTGAGACCGTGGGTGGGATGCGGGCTTGCGATCGGAGCAGCCATCCTGCTGCGGCCGGACGGTGCGCTGCTTCTATTTGCCATCGAGGCGTATCTTTTTTTTCTGCTGGTGCGGTGTTGGGGGGACAGAACGCGGACAGGAGTATCCGCGCTACATGTATTTAGGTCGGGTTTTATTCTAGCGCTGGTCTCGCTCGCGACCCTGGTTCCCTGGACGATGCGAAATCTGCACACGTTTCATGAGTTTCAACCGCTCGCGCCACGTTACGCCAATCAGGAAAATGCCTTCGTGCCGCTGGGATTCAATCGCTGGATGCGAACCTGGATCGCGGATTACACGTCTACCGAAGACATTTACTGGGCCGTGCCAGGTAACCCCGTGCCTGCGGAGAAACTTCCCTTGCGTGCCTTCGATTCGCCCGAGGAGCGGCAACAAACCATGCAACTGCTGCAAGATTACAACGACGCCCTCCACGTGACTCCCGAACTCGACGCCAGATTCGCAGCCCTCGCGGCCGAGCGGGTACATCATTCGCTTTTGCGCTACTACATTGGGCTCCCGCTGCTGCGTATCGCCGACATGTGGCTCCGTCCACGGACGGAAACCTTGCCACCGGATACGCGATGGTGGGAGTTCGATGACGATCCAGAATGGCTAACCCTGGCCCTGAGCCTGGGCATCATCAATCTTGCCTACCTGGGCGCGGCTTTCGCCGGGCTGGTGCGTGGACAATTTGCCCCTCACCTAAGTCTGCTGCTCACCTTCGTGATCGTGCGGTCCGCATTCCTGGGCACGCTGGAAAATCCAGAGACGCGCTACACGCTCGAGTGTTATCCGGTGGTGATCCTACTTGCCGCTGCATTGTTCCAACGACAGGACCGCGAGTCTGCGTGACATCCTGTACTCACGCTGTCGTCATACTCACGCTGTCGTCCTGAGCGGAGCAGATTCGCCGCGAAGCGGAGAGTCTGCGGAGTCGAAGGATCCGGTGCAGATTGCGCTACGATGAAGGTGGAGAGGTATTTCCACCATGCTGCGGACACAATCTGCGAGAATTCCCTGACACTTCGTGGCTCAACCACCAATTCCTGGATCCTTCGACTTCGGCGCCGTTCGCTTCGCGACCGACGCCTTCGCTCAGGATGGCCCACTTGTACTTGTGTCGTGAGCGACGGATGGATCATCCATTCCGTCTTTCCTTATCGTAGGCGTTGCACAGACGGACAGGTGGGACGCGACAGAAACCCCAGTTACAGCAAAGAAGAAGACCAGGCACTCAGCCGAGTGGTGAATCGGTCATGCGGAAGCGCGTGCGCACGTGCTCGGAAAGTAATTCGATGGCGCCGCGATTGTTTACCGGGTCTGCTTGCGCCAGGTATCTCATCGCTTCGACCAATAGCCGCTGGCCGTCGACGTAGCGCGGATCGGATGTCCGCTCGCGCCGCTTGCGGCCGATTTGGGGAGGGCTCGGGATAGTGAAGACCTTAGCCATAAAATAAAACCGGAGTCTTAATGCCCTCTCCCTTCCTTCTCTAAGAGATGGCTTTCTGGCAGTATAACGTCCCGCACCGGGTTTTTCAGCCTTTATCTTTCCACAGGAGATGAATCAACTTGGCAACCCCTGACACGTCCACCCAAGACATTGGTTTGTGGTTACCCCTGCGGCGTCACCACTTTGGTTTTGCCGGTCGTTTTCAGCTTGAAGATAGAGTCCGGAATCTTTTGATTCAATTGGATATCCGAGTACTTGGCAAGCCGGTAGTCGCCCGAAGGCTCGAACAGTTGCTGCTGGACGGACACCCCTCGCGACGGGTCGATCCACAACCAGATGTGATCGAACGTGTTGCGAACTTTGGGGGATTTCGGCACCAGTTCCAGTTTCGCTGTATCCACGCCACCAACTTTCTCGGTCCCGATATATTTCACATCAAAGGACTTAATCATGTCTTTCCCACTGCCGCCAAAGCCCAGCACCAGGAAGCTCTCAAACGCGGCCCGGTCTTTCCCCGTGTTGTACCGGGTAACCTGATCGATTTTCGGCTGGTAGATCTCTACTTTGCTATCGGTAAAGAGTACGGTCTTCGGCGACGTCGGATCGTTGATTTCGGCGGCCATCTGCACTTCATTCCCGGCACGGCGAAAATACACCATCCCTTTCTGTAGGTCGGTTTCGTCCACCACTTTCTGATATTGGTCCCATTCGAACGACGCTTGCGTGGTGCGGAAATTCGCCGCAGTCTGGTCCATCCGGCTGAGGACGCGCTGTAATTCTTCTGCATCGCTGGTCGGCGCGGGTTGCTGGGCTGATGCGGTCAGCAGGGAAATAATAATCGCGAAACTCCATCTCATCCGGCCGCGCCATCCCAACATTCGCAGAGGATCCATTTGTTCGATTCCGCCCAGGTCTACTCTCGTGCCACCCAAACCTTGTAGCTCAGAACGCGCCCCGAGCCGTCTCGTACCGGCTCAATTTTCGTAATGCTGACTTCCCCGGAAATAGGCTCGATGATGTCCATCAACTCGCTGCGAACCGCGCCGTCGTCTTTGCCCACCACCGCTGCCCCTTCAATCTGGTAAATCAGTCCGCCCTGGCCATCAGGCACCACCGCAACTCCGGTACGATGCGGATTGTGGTCGACCGGTTTGTCCTTGAAATCGATGAGCTTCGGGGAAAGAAAAACAAACAGCAAAATCAGCGTGACCATCACGTCGTACTGGATGGTGCCGCGCTCGTAGGACCAGAAAATGTAGTCGCGGATTGTGCGCCAGATCCCACTCATGGGAACGGCAGGAGCGGCCGTAACCGTCGCATTGGCTTTTACTCCATCCAAGTCTATTTTCTACACCCCGCCCGCCGAACGCGCAATCAATCCGCGCCTCCGCTACATTTTCCTCGGAGTAAGCCGCTCGACACCCATGTAAGGACGCAACGCCTCCGGCACCAGCACACTCCCATCCGCCTGCTGATAGTTTTCGACGATCGCCACCCAGGTGCGCCCCACCGCCAACCCGCTGCCGTTGATCGTGTGCACGAATTCCGTTTTATTCTTGCCCTCAGGACGGTAGCGAATATTCGCCCGCCGTGCCTGAAACGATTCAAAATTCGAACACGACGAAATCTCGCGAAACAACTGCTGCCCCGGCAACCACACTTCGATGTCAAAAGTTTTAGCCGCCGCGAAACCGATGTCGCCCGTCGACAGCACCACCACCCGATAATGCAGCCCAAGCTTCTGCAATACCTCCTCGGCGTCGTGCGTAAGCTTTTCCAACTGCTCGTAAGAATCCTCGGGCCGCGTAAACTTCACCATCTCCACTTTCTGAAACTGATGCTGCCGGATAATGCCGCGCACATCCTTCCCATACGACCCGGCCTCGCTGCGAAAACAAGGCGTATACGCAGTCAGCAACAACGGCAAGCGCCCAGCCTCGAGCACTTCATCGCGATAAAGATTGGTCACCGGAACTTCCGCGGTCGGAATCAGCCACAGATCTTTATCGGCGTGCGAAACCTTGAACGAATCCGCAGCGAATTTGGGCAATTGCCCCGTGCCGTACATCGACTCGGAATTCACCATATACGGCGGCAGCACTTCGGTATAGCCATGCTCACGCGTGTGCAAGTCGAGCATAAAGTTGGCCAGCGCCCGCTCCAACCGCGCTCCCAGATCCCAATACACGGCAAAGCGCGCCCCGGAAAGTTTGGCAGCTCGCTCCAGGTCGAGCACACCCAGTTGTTCCCCGATCTCCCAATGCGGTTTCGGAGCAAAGTCAAACTTCGGCGGCGCACCCCAACGGCGGATTTCCACGTTATCGTCCGCCGACTCTGCCGACCGGCACGCTCGCGTGCGGCATATTCGGAATGCCCACCAGAATCTGCCGCAATCGAGTTTCGTATTCGTCGGCGGCCTTGCCCAGTTCCTCGACCTGCTCGCGCAAATTCTTGGTCTCCGCAATCAGCGCGGACGCGTCCTGCCCGCTCTTCTTGAGTTTCGCGATCTCTTCCGAAGCGCGATTGCGCTGCGCCTTCATGGTCTCCGCCCCGGTGATGGCCTGCCGCCGCTGCGCATCCACCTGCGCGAAGTTCTTCAAAACGTCGCCCGGCTTCATGCCGCGCTGGCGCAGCTTCTCCTCGACCAAGGACAAATTGTCGCGAACAAAATTCAGATCAAGCATGGGAATGAATACTGTAACGGAAAAGTGGCCACCAATGCACGTCTGTAGCGCCGCCGTCCCGGCGGCTGTCGTGGAGGCGTCTCGCCTCCACCCGCGAGGGCAAGATGCCGGCGCTACGCGGACTTGCGCGACGGACTTTGGAGTCCGACGCAGCTACGCGATACACTACAATCGCGATGACCGCCTCCCCCGCCGCCAGACGCACTCCCGACCTCACCGTCACTCTCGCCGGCATCGAATTCAAAAACCCGGTAATCGCCGCCAGCGGCACCTTCGGCTACGGCATCGAGTTCGAAGACGTAGTGCACCTCGACAAGATCGGCGGCTTCGTAGTCAAAGGTCTGTCCAGAGAGCCCATGGCCGGCAACCCACCGCCCCGCCTGTACGAAACCGCCGCCGGCATGCTCAACGCCATCGGCCTGCAGAACATCGGCGCGCGCGCCTTCGTCGACGAAAAACTCCCCAAGCTCCGCGAAATCAAAAATACCGTCGTCATCGCCAATGTCTTCGGCTACACCCGCGAGGATTACGAGCTGACCATCGAAATCCTGAATGAAGGCGAAGGCATCGCCGCCTACGAGTTGAACGTCTCTTGCCCCAACACCGCCGCCGGAGGAATGCAATTTGGCAGCGATCCCCGCTCGCTCGACGAAGTAGTCGCCACCGCCCGGCATTACACCAAGCGGCCGCTAATCGTGAAGCTCTCGCCCAACGTAACCAGCATCGCGCAAATGGCGTACGTAGCCCAGGAAGCCGGAGCCGACGCGGTCTCGCTCGTCAACACATTCGTAGCCATGGCCATCGACGCCGAAACCCGCAAGCCCCGCATCGCCAACGTGACCGCCGGCCTTTCCGGCCCGGCCATCAAGCCCATCGCTCTGCGCATGGTCTACGACGCCGCCAAAGCAGTAAAGATCCCAGTAATCGGCATGGGAGGCATTTCCACCGCAACCGACATCGTCGAGTTCATGCTGGCCGGAGCCACCGCCGTGCAAATCGGCACCGCCAGCTACTGGGACCCCTGCGCCACCGAAAAGATCGTAGACGAACTCCAGGATTGGTGCGCAGAACACCGAGTCGAGCGGCTAGCGAGCCTGACCGGCGGGCTCGTCCTCGAATAGTCGACGCGCCGGCATTGAAGGCTGTGCAGGGTTTTCTAGCGAAGCGGTTTTATGTGTTGTCGGATCCAGTCGAGAATCTTAGGGAAGCGAAATTCGCCGCGATCCATCGAGCCATAAATAAACTCGTGCCCTGCCTGCGCCTCGACCTCGATGTAGAAACCGTTGCGTCGCAGGAAGACGTCGGTGGCCGTGAAGGCGATCCGCTTGTTGCCATCGAGAAAGCCGTGATTGTTGCCGAGCGACTCCATCAGCGCAGCCGCTTCTTCTTCGAGGGAGTTGTAATAGCCAATCTGCGGACGGAAAACGGCGGCCTCAACCGCATTCCTGTCGCGAACCCCGTGCCGGCCGCCGAACCTGTCGATCAAGAGGTGTTGCATCTGATACACCTCTGCGACCGTTATATATTCCGCCATTTACTTGGCGAGCCGCTCCAGCAGATCGCGGTTGCGCTCCACCGACTGCTCGAACGCATCCATCACCTGCGGACAAACCAGGTGTTGCGATGGGACTACGTTGCGCAGATAGTGAGCCAGCGCCTGCTCAAGTACATACCGCTGCGACTGCCCGTTGCGTTTCGCGACGGCAACGAGCTCGTCCCAAAGCTTGGCGTCGATCTCAGGGGCGATCCTCTTGGTCTTGGCAGATGGCATTGGTCCAGATCCGCAGTTCAACTCTTATTCTATGCCTGTCTCTTGTGAAGTCAAGATCGCTCTAGATAAATATATATAAGTCTATGACATCCACGTCAGTGGGCTTCTTTATGCAGAATTTGTCTCAAACAAAACCCTCATTTCTCGGTATATACTTGGGGACCGTTACAACCGGGACTCTTCCGCCGAGCTTCGCCGCACCAGGCTCCGGACTTGGTGCAGCATGAAGATTTTAAGATCAGGGAAGCTTACCGGCTTGCGGAACAAATGGACGCATGGAGGAGAGTGCTCCCGCGTGTGGAGGAGATGGCCATGCCCAACAAGAAATGCCTGATCGTTCTGCTCTCAATTCTAGCTATCATTTCCGGAACCCCGACCGCATCGGTCCCCGCTTGGGCAGCCAGTCGAGAGCAAGTGCTTCACAGGTTCAACGACCTAAGAGGCGGTATCTACCCTGCCGGCGTGATCCTTGATGCGGCCGGCAATTTGTACGGCGCAACAACTTCGGGCGGCGCCTACGGCGACGGCGCCATCTTCAAGCTCGCTCCCGCGGCGAACGGCAAGTGGACGGAGACCGTACTGCATTCTTTTCACGGCAAGGACGGAAGCACTCCAGTGGCTGGGGTGATCTTCGACGCAGCCGGGAACCTATACGGCACGACGGCTGAGGGCGGTAGTTCGGCCAACTGCGGCAGCGGTTGCGGTGTGGTCTTCGAATTGATGCCGCGTGCCGACGGAAAATGGACGGAAACCTTGCTGCATTCCTTTAATTTCAAGGACGGACTTTCCCCGATCGCCAATCTAATCTTTGATGTGGCGGGAAATCTGTATGGCACGACCGCTTACGGTGGAGATTTGGGCGACGGCTGTGGCGACGGTTGCGGTGTGGTTTTCGAGTTAATGCGCGACGGCAGCGGCAAATGGACCGAGAAAGTGTTGCACTCATTCGCCGGTAAGCACGCGGCTGACGGATTCAATCCGGAGGCTGCCCTAGCCGTGGACGCAGCAGGGAATTTGTATGGCACGACGGTCGGTGGCGGCAACCAGGCTTGTCAGCAAGGCTGCGGAACCGTTTTCGAGTTGATGCCCAGTGGCGACGGCAAGTGGACCGAGACCGTATTGCACAGCTTTTGCTCCGCATCGGACTGCACTGATGGGGGCAACCCGTTTGCGGGCGTGATCCTCGACTGGGCGGGAAATTTGTACGGCACGACGGCCCTAGGCGGAGCTTACGGCGGAGGTACCGTGTTCAGGCTGGCGCCCGGCGCGAACGGCAAATGGACCGAGACTGTGCTTCATTCGTTCAATCCCCAAGGCGGGGAAGGCCTCCCTTATTATGGCGGCCTGACCTTTGATGCTTCGGGGAATCTGTACGGTACGACGAGTTCGGGAGATACGAGCTCCTGCTATAGTGATTGCGGAACGGCCTTTAAACTCTCACACGACGCGAACGATCACTGGGCTGAGACGGTGCTGCGCCGCTTCAGCGGCGAGGATGGTGCCTGGCCCATGGGTAGCCTCGTCCCTGACACCGCAGGAAATTGGTATGGGGCGACATGGTCGGGCGGCTCTGTGTGCGGCTGTGGCGTAGTATTTCAAATCTCTCCGTAACCGACATCCCAGCCCCAGCGAAGGCCGCCCCATTTTTCGGGGACCCACCCCTTCCTGCCCCGAATTGGAACCGGAACTGCCGCCCGACGGCTTTTCCCTTGATCTCATGCTTCAACTCGCGATAACATACAGAGACATAGGTTATCTATAAGATAATCGACGATCTTTGACAACCTGACCGCGCGGCTCCCAGGATGAGGGCGACCGATCATCAGCCAATGCGAAAGCCTTCGCGGAGAATCTGTTATGCGCAGTTCCCAAAACGGAACTGTGCCGAGTCTAGCACCGCCGTAACTCCAATGTTTTGAATATTTTGCCTCTAACTACCTTAAGAACCATAGATCTAGAAGGCAAGAAAATCTCCGGTCCTTTATTTTCTAGATTTTGCGTGAAAACGAGAGATTTTTTTGAGGGAAAAGTTGCACCGAGAATAGCGCAACGCCGCCTACCGGCCGTTGCTATACCAGATCGAGCCCGGCGAGCGGAAGTTCATTCCTTCGCCCCACACCGCCTGCGTCTGGCCCTGGCTATCGATGCCGATGGCGAAGTAATCGCCAAAAGGAAAGCTGAAACCTTTGGCCCGGATGTAGCGATATCCGGCCGCGTAACTCGAAATCCGCGACTCTGCCGACCACGTAGCGCCGCCGTTGGTCGAACTCCGGTAATACATATTCCATAGCGGATGGTTGCGGGTATCCATCCACGCGATCCGCACATCGCCTGTGTCGCCGGCGGCCAGCGCCGGGAAAGCGTGCTCCACGCTCGAAAGCGCGGTTGAAACATTCAGCCTTGGGGACCAGGTATCTCCAGCTGTGGTCGAAGAAGCGAAATAAATCCGCTGCGGGCTCTTATCCGCCGCCCCGGAATTCCACAGCGCATACAAAGTTCCGGCCGCGTCGGAGGTCATCGTGATCTGCGCCCCGAGATAACCCCACTCGCACCGGTAGGCCCCGCAATCCGGAGGCGCGCCGGAGACGTCCATCAGCCGCGTCACCCAGTTCCTGCCGCCATCGGTCGACTTGCTGATGTAAAGATTCTCCCGGCCCTTGGCGCCATCGTGCCGCGTATATCCTGCCCAAGCCAGATAAACGGAACCATGCACATCGACCGTTGCCCCGCCAGCCAGAGATCGAACCAGCATCAATCGCAGCCCCACATCCGACGACGTGAACGTAATTCCGCCGTCGTGCGACGAGGCTACCCACATCTTTCGAGCGCGGTTGAACCCGACATAAACATCCTGCCCGCGAACCGCAAGCACCGGCTTATCGGCGTCGGTAAGCCCGCGGTCGGCCACCGCAATCGACCAACTTTGCCCGAAGTCCACCGACTTGGCCACCACCATATCGAGCCGCTTACTCTGCAGCCAGGCCGCATACACCGTTCGATGGTCGAGGGGATCGACCACGATCTGCGGATCGTATTGCCCGGTCCCGGGCGGCGTAATCTCACGCGGCGCCTGCCACGTAGCTCCATTGTTGTTGCTGACCTGCAGAATCATCGACGGCAGCGGACAAGTGGGGCATCCCGGCACCCGCCCGTACTGCGGATACAAAATGTAAGTGTGGCCAAACCCGTCGCTGGCAATGGCGGGCTCCCACTGATCGCCCACGGTAAAGCCCACCCGAGCTTGCGCGGTAAACCCGGCTTTCGCGGCAAAGGCAGCGGGAACGATCAGGCACAAAAGCCAGATCGCGAAAGCCAGCCGAAAACTTCTATGCGCGCGGTGGAAAACCAAGGGACACAATACCTCAGGCGGACTAGGGGGCAAGAGCCGCTACAGCAATCTAGCGCGGAAAACCGGGCTGCGTCAATCGGGAAAACTGCGGGGTAGCATTTCCGAAGTCTTTTTTTCTCCGGCCTTCCCCTTTCGGCCCTGGCGTTCCTCTACGATTGGGCCGCTACAATCTCATTGACAGCCGACCATGCCCAGAGGAGAATTGGCTCCGCCCGCGCAGGAGGACTCCATGAAGCACTCTCCCCGATCCTGCAAGACACCCGCCAACCTTTCCGATTCAGTTCATCGACAGCTCAACTCCTATGCGCTGGCAGCAGGCGCAGCGGGGGTAAGCTTGCTGGCGGTGGCGCAGCCATCCGAGGCGAAGATCGTTTACACGCCAGCCAACGTGAAAATCGCCACTTATCCCCAGGGAATTTACAACCTCGACCTCAATCATGATGGAAAAACTGACTTCTACTTCCAGAACATTCTTACCAGCACGACCTCGGGGGATTTTGGGCGTTTTCTTGTGGCGCCGGAGAATGGTAGCAACGGGATCGTAGGTAAGAGGCCGGGCAAAGCGTCATGGGCGGTTGCGCTCGAGCGCGGGGCGCGCATCGGCTCCAAGCGGCACTTTCTACCCTACCGGGTAGTAATGGCCACGTCTTATGGTTTTTGGGATGGCAGCGGCCAAAGCGGTAGTTGGATCAATGTTACGAACCGGTATCTCGGGCTGAAGTTCAAAATCGGCGGGAAAACGCACTACGGCTGGGCCCGGCTGAGCGTTTCTGTCGTCAACATCCAAATAACCGCCACGTTGACCGGCTACGCCTACGAAACCATCCCAAACAGGCCCATCATCGCGGGTGAGACCAAAGGGCCGGATGACGGCAGCACCGTCGAGCAGCCGCGGGCCGCAGTTCTTACTCCCCCGGTACCCGAATTGGCGACGCTCGCTTTGCTTACTCAAGGCGCATCGGGGCTCGTGGCGTGGCGGAGGAGAGACTCCGAGGAACACATCCCCGCAACCAAGAGCAACACTCTATGAAACGACCGCCCAGGGCAGTATCCAAACTTTCCGATTCAGTTCATGAGCGCCTAAGCATGTACGCGCTCGCGGCCAGCGCAGCTGCAGTGGGAGCGTCTGCGCTTGCGCCGCCCGCCCACGCCAGAATCGTCTACACGTACGCGAATAGGAGTATCTATACCCACAGCACCGTCCGTCTCGATCTCAATCACGACGGCGTGACTGATTTCATCTTTAAGGATTTCAGGTATACCAACTCGTTCGGCAGCGGGACAGGCCGACTCTCCATTCTTCCAGCCCAGCCGAAAAACCAGATTTGGGGACATACCGTCGCTCCCCGAGCTTACGCTTCTGCACTCCTTCCCGGAGCGCGCATCGGGCTGAAGAAACATTTCCTTTCCGGTGCGGCGATGATGGCATCCTCAAGGGACGATCAGGGACCACGGCCTAGCCTCCGTAGCAGCGGCATATGCACCGGCCCATGGGCCAATGTGAGCACCCGTTATCTCGGCTTGAAGTTCCTCATCCAGGGAGAGACTCATTTTGGCTGGGCGCGTTTGGACGTAGGCTGCCAGGTTGCAACCTCCGAGGTCACGGCCACATTGACTGGGTACGCGTACGAGACCGTCCCCGACCGCCCAATCATTGCGGGTAAAAAGACCGGACCCGACGAAATCATTCATGCCGCACGGCAAAACCAATCGGACATGGGAGCTAACGCGCTTCAACCAGCCACGCTCGGCCGCCTGGCGCAGGGTGTGGAAGGTTTGGTGGCATGGCGTAGAGAGAGAGAAGACGACGGATCATGAGAACGTTTTCGAAGGCGGTGTCAGCCGTGATGTTAGTCAGGAGATGGCGAAGACCTGCCGACTCCGGATGGGCGATGCTATTTGAGACACATTCGATGCGGGTTCGCAGGCTTTTGACAGTTGTCAGCCTGTTTCTTAGCCTGATGTCGGCCAATCCCACATGGGCTCGCGCCAAGGAGAAGGTCCTCTATGCTTTTGGAGGCGTCGGTGACGGGGCCTTTCCCTATTCGAGCCTGACTTGGGACGCGTCCGGCAACCTTTATGGCACAACCATGCACGGTGGCAACCTTTCCATCTGCTCTGCCGGATGCGGCACCGTCTTCAAACTCACGCCTTCAGCCGATGGCCACTGGCGGGAAAAAGCGCTTTACGCTTTCCAGGCTGGAACGGATGGAGCTTACCCGATAGGGAATCTTGTGTTTGACGCAGTTGGCAATCTTTATGGCACCACGGCGTGGGGTGGCACACCCAACAAGTGCACTGATGCCTACCTTGTCGGCTGCGGCACCGTCTTCGAGTTGTCGCCCAACTCGGACGGCAGTTGGTCGGAGACTGTGCTGTACCGGTTCCAAGGCAGTGGCGACGGATCCCAGCCTGGATTCTTGATTTTTGATGCGGCCGGGAATCTCTACGGCACAAGCACTGGAAGTGGCTATACAGACGGTGCGACCGTCTTTGAATTGTCTCCGCCTCGCAAGCCGGGCGGCACTTGGACCGAGCAAGTGCTCTATGCATTCGACAATACTTTTGAAACGCCCAACGCCAGCCTTGCCCTGGATGCCCACGGCAACATCTTCGGTACAACCCAGGCGCCGTATTGCAATCAGACTTGCGGTCGAGTGTTTGAACTTTCGCCTATCAATGGAAGCTGGGTGGAGACCTCGATTTATCAATTCCCCACGGGAGGCAACGGAGACAACCCGATGGCCGGTGTCACTCTCGCAACCGACGGCGACATTTACGGCACCACTTACAAAGGTGGCAACAATTTCGGCGTCGCCTTCAAATTGAGTATCACCAGCGGCCAATGGCATTCCACGTTGCTCTACAACTTTTGCAGTGACAACAAATGCGGTGATGGCGCTCACCCACTGGCCAGCCTCGTTTTCGATAAAGCGGGCAATCTGTACGGCACAACCTACGACGGAGGCAGAGGCTGCGCCAACCAGGGCTGCGGGACCGTCTTCAAGCTGACACACACAAAATCGGGCTGGACAAGAACCTTGCTCTATCGCTTCGCCAACGACCCGCGCGGCTCAAATCCAGCGGCAAGCCTGATTTTCGACAATGCCGGCAACCTCTATGGCACAACTGTCTACGACGCCGGGGGCGGCGGGTTCGGGACGGTCTTTGAAATAACGCCCTAGGGAGGTGGCCCACCCATCCTTAAGACCCGCGACCCAAAAAAGAAGGCACGAGCAAACTGGTGCCGTACGCACACGCGTCTTGCCACTTTCCCTGGCTTGCGGCATCCAATAGAATCGCTACCAGTTCTGAGGGAGTCATCCATATGGCTAAAGCTACTTTCGCCGCAGGCTGTTTCTGGGGAGTCGAGGCGACCTTCCGCCAGCTGCCGGGCGTGATCTCGACCCGGGTCGGCTACACCGGGGGCAGCACCGCGAATCCTACTTATAAAGACGTTTGCACCGACCGCACCGGCCACGCCGAGGCGGTGGAAGTTGATTACGATCCCGCGAAGCTCTCGTACGACAAGCTGCTCGAAGTCTTCTGGGAGAACCACGATCCCACGCAGCTCAACCGGCAAGGGCCGGACTGGGGCAAGCAGTATCGCTCGGCGATCTTCTTTCATACGCCCGAGCAGGAAGCCGCGGCCAAGGCGTCGAAAGAGCGACTGGAAAAATCGCATCGCTTCAGCAAGCCCATCGTCACGCAGATTGTGCCAGCTGTGACTTTCTTCGAGGCGGAGGACTATCACCAGCAGTATCTGGAAAAGAAGGGCCTCGCCAGTTGCCACATCAAGGCATAGCCGGAATGCTTGCGTAGGCCCGGACAGCTCGTCCGGGGTGTCGCGGAGATCATCGCGGGGCTGGGGTGCTTCGCACCTGGGCGGACGAGGCGTCCGCCCCTGCGTGGACATTAGTGCCGGGGCTCCATCATTCCCGGACGCAGTCTCACAAATAAATGAAATGACACCGGATCGTTGCCGTAAATGGGATTGAGCACTGCGGGCTTCGAGTAGAAAGTCACATCCCCGCCGAAGCCAATTTGCCAGCGCTGGTTGTGCACCAGATCGCGCACGCCGCCGAAGGTGTAGGCGCCAATGCGGTATGCAGGATGAATCGGCGCCGCAGGAAACAATTCGTCTTTGTCCACCAGTTCGAGACGGGTATAGACGTAATTTCGCGCGAAAAAGTTCAGCGTCGATTCCAGCAGATAACTGTTCTGGGTGGTATTGACCATTTCTTTGTGCTTGCGTCCCCAGATCAACGAAGTGGCCCAGTTTCCGTTCCCCAGCCTCCCGCCTGACAGTGCGCGGTTGTACTCAAGCGAAGCCGACTGCCGCAACTCATTGTTGGGATCGAGCGCTTCGGGATGCAGCAGGCGTCCGTAGCTGTATTGCGCGGTCCAGTTGCGCGTGGGCGCGGCAGTAGTACGGAACGACCAGGAGTCGAGGGCGGCGGGTTGAATGCTCCAGCGTTCTTCGTTGGGCTCGTGCCCATTGAAAGCCGAGCCCTCAACCTTAAAGTGGCCTAGCTTGGAAATATCGAAGATGAAGCCCGTGGTCACGACCCCAAAGCTGGTATGCGTGGAATCCTGCAGATGATGCCCCAGCGGCGCCTCCGGATTATCGGACGCCGACTGGCGGTGCATGTAAGTCACGGGCCCCAGCGCGGGTTCGGCCGACGGGCCGCCATAAAGCAGCCAGGAAATTTTCGGGTTGAGCGCCAGCGTGTACAGTGCGGCCAGTTCGGCAAAAACGTTGTGCGGATGCTGATGATCGACCAGCGGCTGGCCATGATAAGTTTCGCCCGTCTGAAAAAGTTCTGGAAAACCCGGATGCGGCGAAGTCAGCGACTCGGCTGAAAACATCTGTCGCAGCAAGAGTGTGCCCGAGCCCAGCCGATGCTGCTCCATGAACATGAAGTAATTCGTCGATTCGGCTTTGCCCTCGCCGCGTGGCCCACCCTGCTGGTTGTAGGTAATGAACACAGTGCCGTGAAACATCAGATCCCAGTTTCCGCGCGTGATCATCCACATGGTTTCCGGCACCGAGGCGGGTTGCCAACTGCTGCCCGAAGAAGCGTGAAATGAAGGTGTGGAGGACGCAGTCGCGGCCATGTTCATGGTGTGCATGCTCGTCCCTTGCATGCCTGGTATGGTCTGCCCTGACTGGTTCTGCTCAGGCATCACCATGGTCTGATCTGCATCCTGAGCCAGAGACGAGATCACGAGGACCGCGACCGCCGCAAAATACCATACTGCTTTTCGCATGCATCACTCCTGCGCTGCCAAAAAGGGGCGTACGCCATGTGTCGAAAGAGGCGCACGTCGACGAGTTTCCACGAACTGTCGAATGGAGGATTTGTGAACAACTCGCAGGGGTTAAACGCGCAGGGGTAACGCGAGTGGCGGATCGCCACATGCGATCACGAGATTCACGACCATGCTGAGAGCAGCCGACACTACGGTATGGTGCCAGCCTTTAACCACGGCTGAGGCTTGAAGCGACGGTCGCGAAATAGAACGCTGCTGCAGAATTGCGGGATGGTGCGCGCCCTGACAGCAACTGTGACTAGTGGGTTCGGGCGCAGGAGCGTTCCCACTATCCTCATGACATCCGGCGGGCCGCTGCTGAGCGCCGACTGATGCGTAAATCCCCTGCGCTGCCAAAGACGCGGCGATCACCGCACTGAGAAGCAGAAATACGGCGGCCTTGGATAAGAATTGCATTTCTATCTGGGTGAGATGCACAGCTACGCAAGAAAGATACAGAACGTGGACTTCTAGAGCCGTTCTCGTGATGGTGTAGGGTGCGGCCTTATCCGACTAAAGAGATTGCGGAAAAATGATGATCGGCGTTTTGTTTTTGAAAGGGTGCGGCATCCAAGCTTTGCCGTGATTACTTCTTAAGGGCTTATGGCACGGCTGAAGCCGTACCCTTCCCGTTCCTGTTTTCCCAATACAGCGACTTGGGAACTGCTACAGCTCTGCGGTAGTCAGGGCGATTTACTGCAGCGCAGGATTGTCGCCGGTTTTATGTTCGCGAATCTGGAAGCTGAGGAAGTCATGGAGCGCGGAGAGCGCTTCCGGATCGCTGCTGGTAATAACCACGCGTCCTCCCAGTTTGGTTTCTTCGAAGCGGTATTGAATTTGGTCCTTCTTGGATTGCATTACGGGTACGCCGGGTGGAAGCTGATCGTGCACGAACATGGGAACGGCAAAGTTGCCATCAGCGAACATTCTGGCAATGTGGGAAAGATGCATTCGGATCTGATCTCGACTGGCCGTGT
>CAWISU010000003.1:0-10591 GCA_963838765.1 uncultured Acidobacteriota bacterium
AGTAGACGAGCGCCTGGATCCGGCACGCTTGTATTCCCAGCTGCCGGCGTTCTCCGCTTCCGATCGCGCCATGATCGACGTGCTCAGCGTTACCATGGACGGACGCCTCGCGGTAGTAGAACTCAAAGCCGACGAGGATATTCACCTGCCTTTACAAGGTCTGGATTACTGGGCAAGAGTCGCCTGGCACCATGCCCGTGGCGAGTTCCAGCAGTTCGGATACTTTCCGGGACGAGAACTGCGCGTCGACAAGCCGCTGCTCTTCCTGGTGGCTCCCGCTTTGCATGTGCATCCGGCGACGGATACGCTGCTGCACTACATCTCGCCCGAGATTGATTGGGTGGTGCTGGGCATTGACGAGAGATGGCGGGAGGGGGTGCGTGTGGTGTTCCGCAAACGGCCCGTGCGAAATATGCAGACTTTCAAAGCAAGCTGATCCGGCGGTGTCTCAAGGGTTGTTGATCCACATTTATCCGCGAGAATCCGTGGCGACTTGAGCTTTACTTCCACGCTCCCAACAAACGGCGTGCGTCTAACATCTGCCCCAGATGATATGCGTTGTGATCGGCCAGCAGCAGGGCTTCGCGCAGGACGGTCTGACCGTCTCCCCATGAGATCTTGGCGAACAGATCGGTCTTGGGATCCTTCACTAGATCCTGCATCGCCTTCAGGTCCTGGCGGAATTTCTTGACACTTGCATTCCAATCAGCGGCGCTAGGCGGAGCTTCTGTTTTCGGCCAGTAGCCTTCGGGCCATTTCGGAGAAGCATGTTTTGGGTTGCGGCTGAACTCCAGAATGTCCCATTGCGCTAGGCGCAGGTGTTCCAGCAGCATCCAGAGTGAGTGCGGCAAACCGGCGGGCTTTTGTCCAAGCAGTTTGGGCGGAATCGCCAGCGATGACTTCGTCGAACTTAGCGTGAGCCCCGCCTCCATCGAGCAGAAATAAAACATGCTCGCGCAATGCCTTGTCTTTACTGTCTTCTTTCATAGTTTGTGACTCTCCTCCACAGTTGATTGTGCTCCCGAGCCGGGCGAAGAACTGGTGATGGTCAGCGGGTCTGTCTCTGATTTCTCTCCCCGATAGACTCTCGCTATGCCGCGCACCACGCGGCGCATTGGCAGCGCGCCTTTTTCGTCTTCAAAAAAGATTTCGCCTATGCGGGTGCTGCGATAGTACCAGCGCTTCAGGAGAACCAAGTGTTCCATGGTTTCAAGCGCCGTGCTTGTAGTTGTCGGGGGAAACGAGGCGAGGGCTTCCTGCAAGCGCGATTCCATCGATTGCGATTTGGTGTGTTCCGCGGACTGAATAGAAAACGTTACCGGACCCGAAATACGCCCTGCGTCGACGCGGAAAAAGTTCACCGATTCCGGGCTGGCACTTCGCTGCACAATCACGCCGGCAAGACGATCGATTCGGTGGACGATCTCTGGAAGTTGGCCCAGCACGGGCTTGAGCTTGTCGAGGCGCGCATGCAGCGCTGCTGCGTTTTCAAATTCCAGATTGGTTGAGGCGGCATCGCGCTGCGCCGAGATTTCCCGCACCAGCGATTCACCGCCGCTGTCGAAATACGCCTGCACGCGAGACACTTCGGCTCGGTATTCCTCGTCGCTGCAGCCCTTGAAACAGGGCGCGAGGCACATCTTCATCTCTGAGTAGATGCAGCCCGGAAACTTCGGATCGGGATGCAGATCGTCGACGCAGCGGCGCATCTTGAAAAAATCGAGGGAGTCGCTGGCGAACTTTTCGGCCGCGATGCGCGAGGGAAACGGCCCATAGTAAATATTGCGCCCGTTAAGGCGTCCGAGCCGGGTAGTGATGGAAGCACGCGGAAATTCGTTTTCCAGGTGCAATTTTACCAACGGAGCGAAGCGCAGCCGCAGGCGGTTGCCGTATGTTTTGGGAAACGTGGAACGCAAGAGCCGATACAGCAAGAAGCCAGATTCAAAGTCCGAACCGGTCGAGGTGTATTCGATCCAGCGCACGCGATCCCGCAGGCTAAGTTTCTTGCTGTGCTCCGCGGGCGCACCGAGCAGCCGCTGGAGCCGTCGCCGCAGGTTCGCAGTTTTGCTGACGTAAGGTTCAGATTTTGGATCGTCACCGCGCAGAAGAAACACGGCCGGTGCGGCTGGGACCGTCGCCCAAAGTTCAGCATCGCAGGCGGGAACGAATTCGAGCCGGCAGAGAAGCACAAACCTATTCTATTGTGGATTTAGCTCCGAAGACACGGATGAGCTTCTGTAGTTGAAAATTGGAAACCATCGCCACACAACTACCGTATGCCGGCGCTGCGGAACTTCTGCCGATAGTCTTTCCCGTTCACGAGGACAAGCCGGCACATCTCGAAGAGACGGGAGCGCATGCGCTCGCCGATGCGGTCGCCCAGCGTTTCTTCGCGTGACGCCCGACGGGGGCCATCTACTCTCTCTACCCCCGCGCTGGCGCTGTCCTGGAAATTGCTGGTAATCAACGTGGTAAGTTTTTCGTTGTAGCGAGCATTCAAGACTAGACTCACCGTATCCCAAACCCACTCTGAAGGCTTGACTGCGCCGAGGTCATCCAGTAATACCACTTCAGTCTCGAAGATTGGCCGCAAGAGATCCAACTCCGTGGTTTGAACTGACGGATTGTAAGAATTTTGAATTTTCTTCAAGAGTTCTCGATAGTCACAAAAGAGGCAGTGCACGCCTCTTTGGGTAAGCTTCTTCACCGCAGCGACGGATAAGTGAGTTTTTCCTACCCCACTGGGCCCGATCAGCAAAAGCCCGCCTCGATCTACGGGATATTGAGTAACCCATGCTTCAATCTTTATCTTTGCGGCCGCAAGACCATCATTCCCCCCAGTTTCATAATTTGAAAACTCACAATTCGAATAGCGGGCCGGAATTTCCGATGCTGCCAGAAAATGTTTGGCTTGCGATTGTACGAAACAATCGCAGCGGGTAACACGCTTTTCAATTCCGGAAACAGCGTCTTTCCACCCGCTTCCACCACAAATTGGACAACTCTCCGGCCCATTAGCCAGCCTGGCTGCTGTATTTTTGTGCATAACACTCCCAGCAGGTTCCCCACTGCGTGAGGCCAGACTGCGGATGAAGTTTACATTCTTCTCTTCCATTTTCTTTCTTAAGTGTACCTTCAAAATCTAGATAAGAGGTGGTGTTGTCATCTGTGGATTTTGAGGATTTACGTCTCTTCTTGTGGAATTTTAGTACCTGTTCGTCGTAGATCTCTACGAGGATACGGTTATAAATCCAGCCCGCACCGTCAGTCATCGAGCCCTCGCGCTCGAACATGCACAGGATCGGCTCACATTCTTTTTCAAAGAATTGCCGCGTGTGCGCATTCGCGAGGCGCCATAACTGCCCGTCGTCTGGCAAATATCCCGGTCGCTCTGAAACCCATGAGGCAAATAGGAGATTCAAATACCAAGCTTGCTGATAGTCCTTCATGGCCCGGTATCGTATGTCTCCCACCAAACGGTGAACGTAGAAGGGAAACCACTCCAAGAGTTGATTTCTTCGAGAACTCACAGATACCGAGGCCATGTTTTGAGGTGCGTTTTGAAGAGTGCCCCATAGTCGTGGATCGCGCAACAGAAAAAAACTTCCCATCTGTGCACATGCTGTGGAGATGTGGTCCACGTTGTGGATGAGGGCGGAAAAGATAGACTAAGAAAAATCTTCCAACGCGACTTACTTATTTGAGGTGCTTCCGTTTATTCCTGACTGGACCGCTGGCCGCGGAATCCTCATTCGCCGCCTCTCTTACCATCTGCAGGAACGCCCGCACTTCGGTTCTCAGGGGACGATGCCGAGGATGAATTACATCTAAACTTCGCCGCAGCGGTTCCGCGTCGAGGAGCTTTACCGTAGTGAGCTTGTGGCTGCGAATTTCGCTTCCGACCGCCATTTGGGGCAGGAAGGAGAGTCCGAGTCCCCGCTCCACCATTCGTTTCGCGGTCTCGATGGAGTCAACCTCTAGCGCAATATTCGGAACCAGACCGGAGGTGCGAAACAGGCTCTGGGTAAGCGTCCAATCACTCGACCCTCGTTCGTAAAAAATTAGCGGCCAACTGGCAACCTGCTCCAGGCGCGCACGCCGCGAGTGTTTCGGGCCTCGCTTGGGATGCGCGACCAGCAGCAGCGGATCGTCCCGCAGGCTTATGGTTTCGACCTCGGGATGGTGCAGCGAGCGAGCCAGGCCAATCTCTGCCTCTTGATTCAACACCATGTCTAAGACCTCTTTCGAGTGACCCGTGCGAATGCTGATGATGACGTTGGGATGCGCTCGTTGAAAGCGCTTCAGCACGTCCGGCAGAAAGTAGACCGAGATCGAAAGTGCGGTGGCGATCTGCAAGGGAGTGCCGCTTGCCGGCTGCGAGTCATGTACCGCCTGGCGGGCCATCGCTGCCGTTCGCAGGAGCAGTTCGGCGTGAGGGCGAAAGGTGCGCCCGGCATCGGAGACGACAAGCCCGCCACGGGAACGCAAAAAAAGCTTCACCGTTAGAGACTCCTCCAGCGCCTTGATGCGGGCGCTCACCGCCGGCTGGCTGATCCGAAGCGCTTCCGCGGCGCGATGAAAACCGCCAAAGGTCGCTACCGCAAGAAAAGTCTCAACCTGGTCAATTTCCATGAATTACCTGCCCGACGTTTCCAGCATCTAACAACATCCTATTATCACAGACAGCACGCCTGATAACAATCCTTTATCAGCCCGATAGAAACGTTCCGTTTGACCAGACGCGACCTGTACTCCAGAATCCCCACAGATGCAGGCCGTTTGGCCGGCATCGAAACGCGGGGGGATTGTCCCGATCTTAAGCAGAATGAGCCAGCCGGGCGCCGGCGCTGAAAAGGAAGAGAAATTATGGGAAGTAATGGAAACGGAAATAGCTCACACTTGTCAACGGATTGGAAGACGAGCACGCGCTGGGCAGGCATTACCCGGCCTTATAGCGTGCAGGATGTCGAGCGCCTGCGCGGTTCTCTCCACGTTGAACATACTCTGGCACGCCAAGGCGCGGAGCGGCTTTGGAACCTCCTGCAAAGCGACTCTTACGTTCCGGCTCTGGGCGCGATGACTGGCAACCAGGCGGTGCAGCAGGTTAATGCTGGACTGAAGGCGATCTACGTGAGCGGTTGGCAGGTTGCCGCCGACGCCAATGATGCCGGACAGATGTACCCGGACCAGAGCCTCTATCCCGCCGATAGCGTGCCCAATCTTTGCCGCCGTATCAATCAGGCCCTGACACGGGCTGACCAGATTCACCACGCCGAAGGCCACAATGGAATCCACTGGTTCGCCCCTCTGATCGCCGATGCCGAAGCCGGCTTTGGCGGCAACCTGAACGCATTCGAGTTGATGAAGGCCATGATCGAGGCCGGCGCCGCCTGCGTTCATTTCGAGGACCAGCTCTCCTCCGCCAAAAAGTGCGGCCATCTCGGTGGCAAGGTACTGGTGCCAACCGTGGAGGCGATCCAAAAGCTGGTTGCGGCGCGTCTTGCAGCCGATGTGCTGGGCGTGCCCACGCTGATCATGGCCCGAACCGATGCCGACAGCGCCCATCTGCTGACCAGTGATGTGGATCCGCGCGACCGCGAGTTCCTCACCGGAGAAAGAACCCCAGAAGGTTTCTACGGCATCCGCGGTGGCATTGAATCGGCAATCGCCCGAGCCCTTGCCTACGCTCCGTATGTCGAACTGATCTGGTGCGAGACCTCGCATCCTGACCTGGACGAAGCCCGCCAGTTCGCCGAAGCGGTTCACGCCGAATTTCCGGGCAAGATGCTCGCCTACAACTGTTCGCCCTCGTTCAACTGGAAGAAGAAGCTCGACGACGCGACCATCGCCCGCTTCCAGACCGAGCTCGCGGATATGGGATACAAGTTCCAGTTCATCACGCTGGCCGGTTTCCATGCCTTGAACCTGAGCATGTTTGAACTGGCTCGCGGATACAAACTCACTGGCATGACGGCATACTCCCGGCTGCAGGAAAAGGAATTCAGCCGCGAATACCAGCATGGCTACGAAGCCGTGAAGCACCAGCGCTTCGTGGGTACCGGCTATTTTGACGCCGTCACGCAGGTGATTGCAGGGGGAGCTTCATCGGTGACGGCGCTTGCCGGTTCGACCGAGGCCGAGCAGTTTTCCGAGTTGAAGCCTCAGGTACGCCCGAAACACGGTCCGGATGCGGCTTGCCAACCCATTCTGGGTGACTGTCCCCACCCCGAAGCCATCGTCCAACTGCAAGGTCACGAACCTGGTCCCGAGGAAAGCTTGATGCCTTCTGGCGACTAGACGCACGGATCGCCAATGATTTCGGACCTAAAGAGCCACTCTTCTGAGTCGCCAACCAGCGAGGAGAGTGGCTTTGGTTTTCACCGGGGATCTCCCAGGCAATACATTTTCTGGTAAGCCGACCCAAACAAGGCATCCAGAGCCGATTTTCACAGTTGACATTCATCGTTCGCAGGCGCTAAATAAGGGCCGCCGGGTTTCTCACTCGAAGGAGTGCTCCCGTTTCCGTGCCCTTTGAGGAAAAAGAGACCTGCCAGGAGAGACGATGAACAAAGCCGATCTCATTGACCGAATCGCATCTGGTAGCGGCATCAGTAAAACGCAAGCGGCTACCGCAATCGACACAACCGTGGACAGTATTACGTCTGCCCTGAAAAAAGGTGATCGGGTAGCGCTGATTGGTTTTGGCACCTTCTCTGTATCGCAGAGAAAGGCTCGCAATGGGCGTAACCCGCAGACGGGCGCCACCATCAAGATTGCTGCCCGGAAGGTGGCAAAGTTTTCCGCCGGCGCCGAACTCAAAAAAGCAGTCAACCGCAGTAAGTAAGGAGCCCAAGTTTCACGTCGAATACGGCAGGGGGTCGGCCCTGCCGTTTTATTTTGTATGGGACGATGGGAGGAGGGACATCCTCGCCGTCCAGTCCTCGATAAGCCACGTAACGCCGCTTACCGAAAGCGTGGGGTCAGAAAACCGGTGTGCCGCTGATACTCGCGGTAATCGTCGCGGAATTCGGTGGCCAACAAGGCTTCTTCTTTGGCCGCTTTGCGAGAGAGTACGACAAGTCCCAGCAGGACACCGAGCACTGCCCGCCATTCTCCGACAACTAAAGCCGTACCAGCCATTGCCACGAGCAACCCGGCGTAGAGAGGATGACGAACATAGGCATAAGGGCCAGAGCAGATGAGCCGATGGTCCACCTTGAGAGTGACCCGGGCGCTCCAGTACTGACCCAGAGTATATCTACCCCAGATTGCGATTCCGGCTCCGACGAATGTCAGAAAAATGCCAGACCCACGGAGCCATGCGCTCTCTCGAATGAAGCGCCAGCCTAACGGGCCGAGGTCGAACCTGTGGGAGAATAAAAGCAGAAACGCCAAAGCCATAAGGGCAGTATGGAACAGGCGGCCGCCACGGCCTTCCTTGACCTTGGTCCGCTTCACGCGCAGGGCGCTGATTACCCAGTAAATTCCCGCGGTATACCACGGGGCCAACGCCAAATTCGATAAGCTCACGAAGTTCGTTCCTTTCGTCCGGCGAGTTCGCTATGACCATGTTTCGGGTTTGCGGCCAGCCGATGAAGGCGCCGGATCCACGCCAACTCTGACTGAATCTGCTCCACTAAGTAGCGGAGGACCTCGCCGCCAAAGGTTCCTGCATCCATGCCACGCCGCAGCGCAGTCAGCTTTTTTTCGCGGAGGTGCAAGTAGTTTTGCCGCTGCTTAAGGATGCCTGCCCGGGTCGATTCTTCCAGCACCGCGAACATTCCTACTCGCGTCACAAAGGCCTGAAACGAGGAGGCATCCGATTCCCCGAACTCGCTGAGGCGCGTCACCAGTTCCCGCCGTCCGAGTGCCGTGATTGCGTACTGCAGACGCGTCTGGCCGCGCTCTCCCGGTACTGCCTTTTTGCTGACCCAGCCCTCGGCCGTGAAGCGGCGCAACAGCGGATAGATCAGGTTGTTGTGCATCGCGGCCTGTCCAAGAATGAATCCGGCCTCGCGTTTCAACTGGTATCCATGCTTCGGACCGTCGAGCAGCGTGGCGAGGATGATTAGATCATTCATGACAGTGTCAATCATGTCCTAATAAATGATGTCGTGTCAATGAGCCTCGGGGACGGTCGCCCTATTTGCTGAATCCTGCGGCCATCCTTTAGAATCGAATAGTTTCCTGAGAAGTTCGGTACAGAGGTTTAAGAGATCATGAAAGCAGCCATTCATCCCGCTTACAACGAAATCCGCGTCATGTGCGCGTGCGGCAACAGCTTTACCACCCGCTCGACCCATAAGGGCGACATCCACGTAGAAATCTGCTCCAATTGCCATCCCTTCTTTACTGGCAAGCAGAAACTCATGGACACTGCCGGCCGCGTGGAACGTTTCCGTCGCAAGTACGCCAAGAAAGAATCACCCAAGGCCTAGGGTTAACGGTCGCATTTATGGAATGCCAGAGCCTCCGATTGCGGAGGCTCAGTTTTTTCGCGCCTGAATGAATCAAGGGAAGCGGCGAGGAATCTGGGTTCGTCGGTGACGCGAAAACCGAAGGACGACAAGAACGCTGGGCCCTTCGTCAGCAGACTGATTCAGTTGAAGGCTGGATCCGACTATTCTTCTTCCGTGGGATTGATGGGTTCTCCCACGATGTTGTAATAGACCTCTTTGGGCGCCTTCGGCTTCGTCGGCTTAGCTGGCGGCGGAGTTGCCGTCGGCTTTGGGCGCGCCGTTTCGGGTGGCGACCAGAACTGCCCTGGTGACGGCGCGGAAGGCGGCTGTGCCGACATTGACGGTGCCGCCGGCGCTGGGACTGGCGCAGTTGCCGGTGTTGGCACCGAAGCCGCCGTAGCTTGAACCGGTACAACCGCAGGACGCGGGGGTGGTGTCGCGGCGGGCTGTGCAGGAACTGGGCTTACTCGCACCACCTTGCTCCGCATCACCTTGGGTTTTCTTTGTAACCAGGAATTCATAATCACAAAGACGATTCCCGCAAAGCAAAGCTCCAGAATCGAGGTAAACAGAGCGGGAACATTGAAGTCGCCCTTGCCAAGGTATAGCGGGGACTGGACATCGCCGCCCATGGTCCTCGCCAGCAAAGGCAGGAGCAGATTGTTGGTGATGGAAACGATAACCCCCCAAATCCCTTCTGCCAGGATTACGGCAATCACCACGCGCCCTACCCATTTACCGGCCTCCGCAGCTGACAAATCTGGTGGGGACGTTTTAGGAATTTCATCCATATAGTTGTGTGATGCAAATTGTGCCATAGCCGACAACTGCAGGCGAAGGCGACAGAAAGCGTATCCTTCAGATATTATCCTCGGATCTTATCCGCGCGACGTCTCGTCGTCTTCCGGGCTAAGCCGATCGCCCACTAAGTTGTAAAGAACCTCGCTAGTTTCGTCGGGTGGTGTTTGGTGGGGTGTTATTTCGGACTCCGTCAATTGGTCTACGGCGGTCAGCGGTACTCGGCTTTCTCCGGGTGTGCGGTGGATCCAACGGTTAAGGTAAAAGACGAAAATCAGAGCTACGGCGAAATCGAGCGCAGATCCGAATAATGGTTGCCAGGGAAACGGAGCCCGCGTTTGCGTCTCAAATAGAACTGATTCAGTATGCCCCTTCAGCACCATCGCTATAATCGGCACGACCAGAAACCAGGTCAGTGCATTCAAAAAGCGAAGGCAAGCTTCGCGAGGATGACCGCAAGCGCAATCTGGCCAGCTCTCTTTTTTAAGAGCGAGGATCTCAGCTCCTGGACAAAGTGTCCCGGTGTGTCATCCATATTTGCCTCGATAGGCTGAGCAATTGTGCCATAGCCGCATTAACTTGGGGAAGGCAGTAAAATAGGCAGGTGCGCAAGTACTGGGAGAATCCGGCGAATGTAGGCGCGAGTGTTCTCGCCCGTGCGGGCGCCACGGTGCCTGGGCGGGTCGCGATCGGCAATATTCAGATCACGCCCGCGACCGTCTTGGCCCCGATGGCGGGGGTTACGGACACTGTGTTTCGGCGTTTCATTCGCAACCTCGGCGGATGCGGCCTGATCATGACCGAGTTCACTTCGGCCGATGGCGTGCTTCGGGCAAAAGATCAGAAGGCCAAGCGTTACTTGCATTTCTACGAGGACGAGCATCCAATTTCAGCCCAGCTTTTTGGCAGCGATCCCAGAGTCATGGCAGAAGCCGCGCGCATGGTCGAAAATCTTGGCTTCGACCTGGTCGACCTTAACCTGGGTTGTCCGGCGAAAAAGGTGGTCAAGTGCAATGGCGGTTCGGGCCTGCTGCGTGATTTGCCTGCGATTGGCAAAATCTTCGAAGCGGTTCGCGGGGCCATCAAGATTCCGTTCACGGTAAAGTTCCGCGCGGGCTGGGACGACGAAAACATTGTTTGCGTGGAGCTGGCGAAGATGGCCGAGGATTGCGGCCTGTGCGCCGTCGCACTGCACGCCCGCACTCGCGAACAAGGCTACAGCGGCCAGGCGCGCTGGGAGTGGATTGCCGCCGTCAAGCAAGCGGTCAAGATTCCCGTGATCGGAAATGGCGACATCCGCACGCCCGAAGATGCGTGCGCCATCGTAGCGCAGA
>CAWISU010000004.1:0-13992 GCA_963838765.1 uncultured Acidobacteriota bacterium
AATAAAGAAATCGCCACCCAGCTCGGCACGACCGAACAGGTCATCAAGAACTACCTGCGCAATGTGTACGACAAGATCGGCGTGTCGGACCGGCTGGAACTGGCGCTGTTCACCATTCACCACCGCATTCTGAATGAGGCCGCTGCCGCCACTACGCAGGGAGCAGCACCACAGCCGCCCGCGTCTAGCAAAATAGAGCCTCGGTCAGCCCTATGGCTCTCATCACTCTGCGAATAAGAGCAACTTTGCCCTGCCTCTTCAGAAGACGATGCCATTTCACCTTGGTAATCACAAACCCTCTTCCGCGATTCGCCGTCTAGCCTTATGCTGTTTAAGACATCGTGATCGTTGACTCCGCGGTTTCTTTCCAGAAGTCATGATTCCAATTCGTCTCTACACCATGATCATTGGCGGCGCAGGCGCCTTGCTGGCCGCGTATCTCTTGCTGCGTCGTAAGCCCAAGGGGCCCGATGAGGTGGAACGGGAGCGGCGGGTGTGGCTCGACCGCGTAGGCCGCATTACCGACGGAACCGTCATCGACGTTCAGGAGATGCAGCCCGACGGACGCAAGCCTGCCACGTTCCTGATTTTCCAGTATGACGTGGCTGGCGTATCCTACGAAGCCTCGCAGGACGTGACCTACTTGCGGCAACTCATCAACCTGCATTCCTGCCGTCTGGGCCTGCCGACCTCGGTGCGCTACGATCCCCAGAATCCGGGGAACTCTATCGTGGTTTCCGAGCGCTGGATGGGATTGAGGCAGTAAAAGCGGTCGTTGGTCGTTGGCCAATACAATTCCAACATTTACTTGATGAGAAACGCAGGATGACCGGGAGGGGTTCTTTCGGCCAACGACGAACGGCCTACGACCAACGACCGTCTAGCTTCCCGCTGCGAACCCACCGGCATGCGCCATGGTCAGCCGCAGGAACTTGTGGGGATTGACCGGAGTGTCATTAATGCGGACTTCGTAGTGCAGATGTGGACCGGTGCTGCGGCCGCTTAACCCGACGTATCCGATGGTATCGCCCCGGCGCACATACTGTCCGGGCACAACCGCGTAGCTGGCAAGATGCCCGTAGCGAGTGGTGATTCCATGGCCGTGGTCGAGGGCGATCGCCCGTCCATAGCCGCCCATGAAGTCGGCAAAGGTTACCACGCCATCGGCGGGAGCGATGACCGGCTGCCCGTAGGACGCCGAGATGTCGACTCCGCGGTGAAACGCACCCTCGCCGTTGAATGGATCAATTCGTTCTCCGAAAGATCCCGTGATTGGACCTTCCACGGGCCAAAGGTTCGGAGCCGAATTAGCTTTCAGCCAGTCCGCCGTGGTTGCATTCCGTGTAAGCCCGAGCGAGATCCCGGTGGCGGCAGCACCGTTGAGCGCCGTGTCTTTTAGAGCATAAAGCCGATCGAGGGAATAGCTGACTTGGGCGTCCTGAACCTTATCAGAAGATTCCGATTCGAGCGTCGGATTCGATTTCAACCCGTAAAGCGAAGAAACTTCGCTAGCCAGCGAGCCCAGCGACGCCACTTGAATGTCTCGTTCCTGGGCTACCTGCTCCAGCCGGGAATAGCGGTTCTTCAACTCATCTTTCTGGGTTCGCAGCTCATTGTAGTGCGAAACCTTCAACAGCATTCGCATGTAGGAACTGGCAATGCCGGTAAGGCTCAAAGCGCCAATCGCCGCGCCGACCACCAACACGTAAAGGTAATGAACTGGAATGGGAATCTTGCGGAGCTGGCCGTCGTCGCCCCGCGCCACGAAAAGTATGTAGAAACGCTTACGCAATATTTTCCCTTCGTCAAGTAATTCGATCAAGCCGTCGCGGCAGATTCGCCGCCTTGATCTTACGACCCGATCCGGCTTGCGATCATGCCTTCCCTCTTTAGGGGAATGACGCCAGCGATCGCTCCGTCCTACCGGAACCAGGGTCAGGCTCGAAGCTCTCTATGCCCGCACTCCTAACTACATGCAGCACTTAGCTCGGCCAGAGTTTTTGGAAGCAGCTTCGCAACGGTAACAAAGTAGGTCTCTCCTGTCAACGACCCAGAGCACAACCCACAGTTACCGAAGACATGGGGACAACGGTACTTCAGCGGGTGACTATCGGTAAACTCCTGCAGTATAAAGAGCGAGTCCGCGCTGGGCGGGGCCTAAGCGTGGCCGCAACCAAAGGCCTATGTTGGATGGATTGAGGCCCGCCCGAGTTGCCCGATCCTCTTCAACGTAGGCGTCGGCCCGTCAGATTCCTGCCCAGGCATCGCTTCCTTGTATATTAGGCCTATTCGGATGGATGACGGACAGGGTGTATTTTGCCTCACTCGGAAAAACTATTGATCTCACGTATTCGGGCGCGGGCAGTCCGAAGGCGAGGGGTTGCTACGGGCATCGGAGATGATTGCGCCATCCTGCAAATTCCCTCGGGTCACCAGACGCTGGTCACAACCGATTTCAGCCTGGAGGGGGTTCATTTCCGGCGGGAGTGGCATCCCGCCGAGGCGGTTGGCCATCGCTGCCTGACACGCGGCCTCAGCGACATCGCTGCCATGGGCGGCATCCCTGTCGCCGCATTTCTCTCACTCGCCTTGCCGCAGACGTTGCCGCAGTCGTGGGTCGACCAGTTCCTGAAAGGCTTACTCAAGCTGGCAGATCGGTTCAATGTAAGCCTAGCGGGAGGAGACACAGCGCAATCTCCGGGCGGGATACTGGCGGACATTGTTGTCGTCGGATCAGTCCCGAAAGGAAAAGCAATCCGGCGTTCAGGCGCCCGCGCTGGCGACCGTGTTTATGTGACTGGGGCTTTGGGAGGGGCCGAGGCCACGCTGAAGCTGCTATTCGCCGGCCGAAAACTGCGGCCGGCCGATTTTCCACGCCACTTCCATCCCATTCCTCGAATCGAAATAGGCCGGTTCCTGCTGGAGAAAGGCCTCGCGTCCGCCATGATCGACCTCAGCGACGGCCTCTCCACCGATCTCGGGCACATTTGCGAAGAGAGCGGTGTGGGCGCCGAGATCCACGCCCCAGCCATCCCCCGCGCCAGCATCGGAAAGCCAGCCCGCGAAGTCGAACTGCAATCGGCTTTGAACGGCGGTGACGACTACGAACTGCTTTTCACGGCCCACGCTGGCAGACATGTACCCAGCCGAATTGCGGGTATTCCAATCACCCAAATCGGTCACATCACCAAGGATAAGCATGTTCTCCTGATGAACGAGGATGGCGTGGCCTCGGAACTACGTCCCAAAGGCTGGGAGCATTTCAAAGGAGCGGAAGGCTTCTAGCTTCTAGCACTTAGTTCCTAGCTCTGAAAATCCAATTGGTCGCGATCTGGTCAGCGAGAAGCTGGTAGCGAGCAGCTAGCAGCTCCCATGTGACTTTCGTGCTGCCTCAAACTCTTCTTTGTGTGTGGCCCGCGCGCCAACCGGACTAGAGTAGCTCTATGTCATCCCCAAAATCCCTTGCACCCATAATCGCGTTTTGTCTGGGGCTATGCTTCACACTCAGCGCCATGGCAGCATCCGTGCCTCCGACGGCCAAGCCCACCGTCGATAACGACTTCGTCCAGAAGCAATTCGGAGCGACGTGCTCCCTCATCGGAATCGAGCCACTCATTGCGGACCTCGACGGCGATGGCATCGAAGACATCGTGATCCCGGCGCGCTGCACCAATCCAATGATGGATCAGGTTGAAAACAGCTTCGTGGTCGTCGATCCCTACAACAGTTTCTTTGGCTACGGCAATCCCAAGGTCACCACGCAATTTGCGTCGGACGACCCCGAGCGCCGTGGCTACTCCCTGCTGGTGATTCACGGAGCCGGTTCCGAAGCCTGGCACTCCGCCACCCCGAAAGCGAAATTCATCATCGTGAATCTACCTTTCAAGCAGGTGGTGGTGAAAAAGATGGCCATCCGGAAGAAGAAACCGATCATGGGAATCTTCACCGAAGAAACCGGCGGCGATCAGTCCACCTCAGTGATCTTCTGGGACGGCAAGAGATATAAATACCAACCCCTCGGCTCCAGCATGGAGTAATCGCAGTAAATGCAGGATGCTCGCCTCGCCGTGGACTGCGCGGCCAGTCGCCAATTGCTTATTGCTTGCGCTGGTACACACTCGTTCTGCCATTGAGCCGCTGGCGAACTTCGAAGAGAATTGGAGAAATGCAATTGCGCGGTAGGATCGAAGGAGTTGTGCACCGGCGACGCGCTCTTGCGGTTTCATTGTTCGTGCTGGGTTGGACTATGCCTGCGCAGTCCAAAGACCTGGCGTTGGTTTCGAACAAATCGAATGAGCTGGTGGCGATCACGTTCCCCGAATTGGTGAAGATCTGCAAGGGTCAGGTGAACCGCTGGCCGGATGGCAAACCGGTTAGCTTGATCACGCGTGATCCGACGGCGCCGGAAATGAAGCTGCTGCTGGAGAAGGTCTATGGCATGTCGAAGGATGAAGTGAAAACGCTGATCGCGAGCGCCAATCATGGCCGGATGAACCATCCGGCGATTGTGGTAGTGGAGGTCGGACGAGGATGTGGTGAAGAAGGTTGGATCGATTCCCGGGGCGGTGGGCTTGGTGGATGTGTATTCCATCAGCGGAGGAGTAACGGTGGTGAAGGTCGGCGGGAAGCTGCCCCTGGAGCCCGGATATCTGTTGCACGGAAATTAGAGCAGTGGCTTTCGTTGCACGATGCCAGGCAGAACCCAAACGGAGGCTTTTATCTCCAATTCGAAACCTGCTAGAGAGAGCGCGCGGCGGTTTCCGCGCTATGCCGTTGACATGCGCATCGCGGTGCAGATCTTTCGCTCGGGAGAGACGACATCGTTGTGGGGACGCTCGAACGAATTAGGCGAGGATGGAGTCGGCGGAACTTTGACCGGAGAACTGGAAGCCGGCGAAGTGGTTTCCATGGAGCTTTCCTTGCCTCTAGCGGCGTATCCCTTGAAACTTCGCGCCCTGGTGCGTTACCGCATCGGTTTGCGTCACGGCTTTGAATTTCTCGCCATCAGCGCGGAACAACGCGATGTACTTCGCCGGGTATGTGAAATGCTGGCAACCGGAATGCAATAGGGGCGCCCGGCGGATCAAGTTGTCTTGTGAATCTTCCTGCCTGGAGTTAGAACATCATAGCGATGTCCCGCAACAAATATCGCAATAAGCGGCAGAAGTACTCCGAGGCACAACCTCCACATCGGCCGGAGGCGCATCGAATAAAACAAGAACTCAAAACTACGGATTGCAACGAAAACGAGTCCCCAGGCGAGGAAAAAACAGAGGGACCCTCTCAGGTGCGCGTATTGAAAAGTCCAGAATGGTGGATGGCAGTTCTTACCGCTTTGCTCTGCGTCGTCACGTATCTTCAATGGAGAGCGGCGAGAGATAGCATTGACGATGCAAGGACGGCCCTTGTCCTCACCAATCGAGCGTATATAGGTGTTCACGATGCCCTTCTCTTCCACACGACACGTGTTAGTGAGACCGAAGCGAGGATTGCCGACCACGGGAAGGCTCCTCTCAAGCCTGGAGATGTCCCAGCCCTGCAGGTAATGTTCAAGAACACGGGCAACACTCCCGCTCGGAATATGAAAACATTCGGCATGGTTATGGTTGGTCCCTTCCCGGCTGACAACGTAGAAATCACGGCCAACATACCATTTATTCAGAGCGTCACCGTACTCTCCAAGGACGAAGAGTACGGAATACACATGCCCTTCCACGCCCTAAGCGATACAGAAATAACCTCCATTGACAGCCGTACCCAGTTCTTGGAGTTTTGGGGATTCGCCACGTATGACGACATGTTCGGCTTTTCGAGAAGGACCGACTTCTGCTACTACTGGGACGCCGCTGTGAACAATGAGATGATTCCTTGCCCTAGCCACAACCGAGTGCAGTAAGGACAAGATGAACGAGACGCTAGTCGAGCGGCATTTCCGTCTGCTTTGTCGGGTGATAATTCCCTAAAATTACCTCCGTAACTTTCGAGTAACTGGCGGGCAATCTAACATCTCAGTTGGCTCTGGTTTAAACCTAGGGGGATCCGAATGGGTGACCACATCACCCAGCCAGCGACGTCGGCTGAGCTTTCACGCGCGAAGTTTCTTCGAGAAGCACTTCAGCGCCGCACGCAAGTGCTTTCGAGTCCCGACGAGAGCATCACCACAACACCTGAATCCCTCACCCCGAGCTTTGCGTCCGACAGCCCTGAGTCACAAAGAGCATACCTCGAGCAACTTGTGGAGTGTGCGCCCGAAGCCATTACGATTCTCGATCCGGAATATCGAATCACGCGCATCAATGGCGAGTTCACCCGCGTTTTTGGTTTCGGTGCAGAAGAGGCGCTGGGACGACGCCTCGATTCGCTCATTGTCCCGCCGGATCGCAGCGCTGAAACCTGCTGGATTGCGGAACTGCTGGTCAAAGGCCAAAAAGTCGTTCTCGAAACCAAGCGCCAGCGCAAGGACGGAACGTTGCTGGATGTTTTCATCTCGACCGCTCCCATTGTGATCGATGGGAAACAAGTCGCAATGTGCGTGATGTATCGCGACATCTCAGAGCAAAAACGGGCAGAGGCTCTGCATTCGGCGTTGTACCGCATCGCCCAAAAAACCAGCACGGCCGACGACCTGCAGCAGTTTTATGCCGCGGTTCATGCCATCGTAGGCGAGCTTATGGCTGCCCGCAATTTCTACATTGCGGTGTACGATCCGCTGACCCAACTGCTCAGCTTTCCTTATTTTGAAGACGAAGAGGATTCCAGGCCCGCGCCCAAGAAACTGGGCAAAGGTCTGACCGAATATGTGCTCCGAAGCGGGGAGCCGCTGTTGTGCAACCCCGAAGTTTTTGACCGCCTGGTGAAACAGGGGGAGGTCGAACTGATCGGCGCATCGTCCCTGGACTGGCTCGGCGTCCCACTAAAAGCCGGCAACGGCGCATTCGGCGTGCTGGTAGTCCAGAGCTACAGCGGCAACGTGCGTTTCGCTGAAAAAGACAGAGAGATCTTGCAGTTCGTCTCGCAGCAACTGGCCAGCGCGATCGAATACAAGCGCAACGAAGAGGCACTGCGCCGCTCCGAGGCACGCTACCGCTCTCTTGTGCAGAGCGCGGTTTACGGCATTTACCGGTCCAGCCTCGAGGGCAGATTCTTCGACGTGAACCCCGCACTGATCGCCATGCTCGGCTACGATTCGGCGGAAGAGGTGGTTGCCCTGGATCCAAGTTCGGATGTCTTTCTGGATCCCAGCGAGCAGGCCCGCGTAATGAGTGAATTCCAGCGCGGCGCGCGTTTGGACAACGTTGAAGTACGCTGGAAGCGCAAGGACGGCAGCGCGATTACGGTGCGCTTGAGCGGTCGAGTCGTCAACAGCCCAGAAGAAACTGCCGAAGTTGTCGAAATTATCGCCGAGGACATTACTGAGCGGCGGGTGCTGGAGAACCAGTTCCGCCAGGCGCAGAAAATGGAAGCCGTGGGACGACTGGCAGGAGGTGTCGCGCATGACTTCAACAATTTGCTGATGGTCATCAGCGGCTACACCGAAGTCTTGCTGGAGCACACTCGAAAGAGCAATCCGCTCTATCCCAAGATCGAGGCGATTCACCAGGCGACCGATCGCGCCACAACTCTGACGCGCCAGCTATTGGCTTTCAGCCGCAAGCAACTGTTGGAGCTGAAAGTTGTCGATCTGAACATCATCGTCGAGGACATGGAGCGCTTGCTTCGTCCTTTGATCGGAGAAAACATCGAATTGCACACGCAGCTCGCGACGGAGCTTGGCCACGCGCGCGCCGACGCCGGCCAGATCGAGCAAGTCATCATGAATCTGGTGGTCAATTCCAAAGACGCCATGCCCAACGGCGGGAAAATCACAATTCAAAGCGCCAACGCCCGCCTGAATCCCAATGATCTTCGGCGTGAATACAGCTACATTCAGCCCGGTGATTACGTAGTGCTTTCAGTAAACGACACCGGACACGGCATGGATAAAGAGACTCAGTTACGCATCTTTGAGCCCTTTTTCACCACCAAGGAAAAAGGCAAAGGCACCGGCCTGGGCCTGTCGACCGTATACGGCATTATCAAGCAGAGCGGCGGCTACGTTTTAGTTGAGAGCGAGCCGCAAAAGGGCACCACTTTCCGCATCTATCTGCCGCGCGTCGAAGATGCCTTGGAACCTTCAAGCGCGGTGGGCGCTTCGTCATCGCAGAGTAGCGGCTCAGAAACCGTGCTGCTGGTGGAAGATGAAGAATCGGTGCGCCAGTTGGTCCGCGAGACCTTGGAAACCAAGGGATACAAAGTCCTCGAAGCGGACCACGGCGAAGCAGCGCTGAAGATCGCTTCAGACTATTCAGACGAGATCGACATACTGATCACAGACGTAGTAATGCCCGGGATGAGCGGCCGCGAACTATCAGCCCGGCTGTGTGCTTCGTCTCCGCAGACCAAGGTGCTTTATCTCTCGGGCTACACCGAAGATGCCATCGCCCATGAGGGCGTACTCGAGTCCGGCACCGCCTTCCTCCAGAAACCCTTTACCCTGCAAATGTTGTCCCGGAAGGTGCGCGAGGTGCTTGGCGAGCGCGGTTGAAAGTGCACCTAAGTCCTACTAATCCCGACTGTTTCCGGTTTACCGGGATCTATTTACTTAAGTCACGCTACAGTGTGTATGGTATCGAACAGTTCCAGCGCTTGTGTAATAGTTTAGCGGGGAGTTCTGGTCGTGACTTGGGACGTGACCTTGGAACGGCGAATCCGTGAGTTGTGCGCGCAAGCGGTAGCCGCACGGGACGCGCACGAGTTGCAGGCCGATTCTGTCCGAACTCAACGATTCCCTGCGCGAGCATACCCAGCGGCTCAAGAGCATGTTCGAGGAATATCCCTTTTCTCCCCGCAATATCAACAAACCCGCCGCCTAGCTCTTAACCGCGTTCGCCAGTGGAATTTTCTTTCTTATTGGTTTTACTGTCGGCGCTTGCCACCTTGAGGCGTTGCTCTTTAGCCTCCAGAATTCGATTAATCTCGGCCACAAGGGCCATCAGCTTAGCTGGATCTTGCTCCTTTACGGCCAGTTCGCAAAGTTCCATCCAGCGTTCTTTCTCGTCACCGATCATGACACCTCTGCACCAGCAGGCAGGTTATACCACAGGCGTTTAAAGCAAGTCTGTAAGGTAGCTTACTCTCGCCGCTGCAACTTTTCAGGCCAATCTGCGTCCTATCAAGGAGAGAGTTTGGCCGAACAGTTTTGCCGAAAAAGAGCGTTTCGTATCTAGGCATCGCTTTTTTAGCGATGCCGCAATAAACCGCAGCGTCTTCAGACGCCGACGTCGAGAATGGGAGTTTTTTCACGCTATAAGTCCGCCAATCCGGGGAAAGCCAGTTCCCGTACACTTAATGTGAGGACTTATTTGAGATGAGGGCTATTTTATGCTGATCAAGAAGCCTGCAGATATTCCATCGTCCGAGATCACGCCGAAGGGTTTGTTTCTAAACCGCCGCAAGTTTCTAGCCGGCACCGCCCTGGCCGGCGCAGCAGCAGCGACGGGCCTGGGTTTTGAGTTGGCATCGCCCTCCATGACGGTGCAGGCCAACGCCAAAATTGACGGCATCAAGAAAAGCTCCTTCTCGACCAACGAAACCATCACGCCCTACAAGGACGTCACCAACTACAACAACTATTACGAATTCTCGACCGACAAATATGAGCCCGCCGGCCTAGCCAAAGATTTCAAAACCCGCCCCTGGACCGTGACCATCGACGGAGCCGTAGAGAAAAAGCAGGTGCTCGATGTGGACACGATCATCAAAATGGCCGCAGCCGAGGAGCGGATTTACCGCCATCGTTGCGTGGAAGGCTGGTCGATTGTCGTACCGTGGGTGGGTTTCTCGCTCAGCGAACTGATCAACAAAGCCAAGCCCACCAGCAAAGCCAAATTCGTGGAGTTCACCACCATCGAAGATCCCAAACAAATGCCCGGGCAACGCGGCCGCGTGCTCGACTGGCCGTACGTAGAAGGCCTGCGCATGGACGAAGCCATGCACCCTCTGGCCCTGCTCTGCTTCGGAATGTACGGCGAAGAACTGCCCAACCAGGACGGCGCCCCGCTGCGCATCGTGGTGCCGTGGAAGTACGGTTTCAAAAGCGGCAAGGCAATTGTGCGCATCCGCTTCACCGATAGCCAGCCAAGAAATACATGGAACGTAATGGCGCCAAACGAGTACGGATTCTATGCCAATGTGAACCCCAACGTAGACCATCCCCGCTGGAGCCAGGCCAAAGAACGCCGCCTGGGCGAATTTCTAAAGCGTCCCACGCTGATGTTCAACGGCTACGATCAGGTTGCGAGCCTGTACAGCGGCATGGATTTAAGAAAGAACTTCTGATTTCGTAGCGCCGGCATCTTGCCGGCTGTCGTAAGGGCGTCCTGCCCTCGCCGTGAGGGCGAGACGCCCTCACGACAGCCGCCGAGACGGCGGCGCTATAAAAACACATGATTCGCCGCTTCAAACCCGTAGTCTTTATCGTCTGCCTGATTCCTTTGGCGCGTTTAGGATGGAAAGCCTACAGCGGCATGCTGGGCGCAAATCCAATCGAAGTCATCACCCACGCGACGGGCGATTGGACCATGCGCTTCCTGCTCATCACCCTAGCCATCACGCCCATTCGCAAGCTGACCGGCCAGCTCTGGCTCATCCGCTATCGCCGCATGTTCGGACTCTTCGCCTTTTTCTATGCCACCCTGCACTTCCTCACCTACATCTGGCTGGACAAATTCTTCGACCTGCATGAGATGCTGCACGACGTAGCCAAACGAAAATTTATCACCGTCGGATTCACCGGATTCGTCCTGCTAATCCCGCTCGCGCTAACATCAACCAAGGGATGGATCCGCCGTCTCGGCGGAAAGCGCTGGCAAGCCATCCACCGCCTGATCTATGTCAGCGCAATTGCCGGCGTGATTCACTACTGGTGGCTGGTAAAAGCCGACATTCACTTGCCGCTGGAGTATGGCGCTATTCTCGCGGTGCTGTTGGGCTACCGGATCGCAGTGTGGGCGGGGCCGAAGCTGGCTGCAAGCAAAGCCAAATCCCTTCACGAATCTCAGCTGCAAGCTCCGGAATAATAGGGCGACCAGAATCGCAGTTCGGCTTCCTTCGATTAGTTCGGTTGGGGTGCGGCGGCTGCGCATTCCTCGCGCCGCCAGATCGACAATCCCGGCGCTCCGAGCGCCAAAGCGCCTAGTGTAGCCGGTTCTGGAGCCGGCGAATTGAAGGATGCCGGAGCCAGTTGATCCTGGTCTGGTCCCTCGGTCGCGCCTGCGATGATTGACTTGTCGGGGATGGTTTCGTAGGCGTAGCCGGTAAGCGTGCCAGTGATAACGCTGGCGTTGGCCTTTACGTTTAAGCGCGCCCAACCGTAGTGAGTCTTCCCGCGAACGATAAACCGCAACCCGAGGTAGCGATTTTTTATGTTGAGCCAGGGGCCGAAGCCGAGCGAACTACTGAGGTTGACGGCGCCAGCAAGCACCGCGCTTTTTGCATTAAATCTTCCACCGGGCCCAATGCGTGCGCCTTTCTTGATGGCCGAGGCAAGATTCCAACCACCATTGGTTTGCGAAGCTATGACGCTATTGCCCAACCTGGCCTTATCAACCCAGAGGAGGAAATCACACAGGTCCGTACCGCAACTGGTGGTGTTCCCGAGGACGAAGTCGGTCTTCCCGTCGTTGTTCAGGTCGAGATTGTAATGACCGCCGTGATCGCGGATGACATGGTGGACAGGCGTGTAAATGATCTTAGCCTCACTCGACTGGCCCAACGACAGCAATCCTACTCCCGCCGCACTGGCGACGAGGGTGTACATGCTAAGTTGTCGGTGGAGTGAATCGGAAAGGTCAGCTGTCTTGCGGGGCCGGGGAGTGCGCTTCATAAGTCCTCCTCCGAAGGCGGTTCATTATCCGCCTGCGCAGGATCGACAGTCAACGCTCCCACTTTCCAACGCTTCAAATAGGCCTTACACTGAGAATCGGGCCTTTGCCAACCGCGCTTAGGGCTTACTCGGGCTGTCGTTAGGAACTTTCGGTGTCAACTTCTTGATCACAAATTCTTGAAACAGATTTTGGACGGCCGTTCCGCCAATCCCGATGGCCGCGTTTTCGAAAGTTAATGCCACGCCATTGCGATCGTTCGCTGGATAATAAAGATTGGAGATCCCGCCTGCCGCCAGGGCTCCCAGGACACCCGAGTAATTCGCCTGCCAGCGTCGATTGTCGCCCTTGCAGATCACTGCATTGGCGATCGCATACAGAGCGCGGGCTCCCATGCTGCCCCTTCCTTTATAAAAATAACGCGGATCCTGTTTCAGCAGCGATGGCAGGATGGCGCCTCCAATGAACGTGCTCGAAACCTCGTCGGCAAAGCCGGCACCGAAACGCTTCGCGTAACCTTCTGCGCCTGGCCCATATTGCTTGAAGTGATCCTGCGCCTGCTCAACTCCGGCAACGCCCCCCACAAATACGAAGCTGAATGGATCTACCACCGTCTTCCACGCCAGCTTGAACTTTTGCTTCGCGTCGAGGGGGGCCGCATTGGGGATGTAGCTGACATAAAAATTTGGCAGTACGCCGAGCACACGCTGCTTCTCTTCCACCTTAAGCTGCTCTTCTGCCACTTCTACGGGAGAAACACCTACCTCCACATCGGTGATATTGGCAGCAACCGCCAAGGCATTCTGCGGGACGAGGTAGTTTTCCCCCGACTGCAGCGTGCCAGAGACGGTTTGCGCCGCGAAGCCCGTCGACCTAATAGTGAGCTGGAAAGGTCCGGGAGCAACGTTGGCAAAGGAGAATTGCCCATCGCCGCCCGATAGAACTTCTTGGTCTGATCGACCTTTACCGGTAAGCCTCACCCGGGCTCCGGCGACGACCGCCCCACTCTGATCGAAAACCGTCCCGCTGATGCTTCCGGGCGACAGCGGATCAGGCTGTTCCGCACCAGGAGGTTCGGGACGAGGCACGGGCGATTGCTGAGCGGTCTGTCCCCGGCACAACGAAGTCCAACCCAGAGAGACAAACGCAAAAAATATGAGTCCAAACTTGAATGGATGAGCCATGAATAACCTACTGTATCTTTCCGCACGCCGCCTATTCAACCACCAAAGGTGCTCCATTGTTTGGGGCTGGCCGGCCTTTCCCTGTCAGCTTTTCCCCAAGGGCGCCCCGCTGGCGAAACTCCGTTCTTTCCGTCGTCCGTAGAGATCTGCTGTTGTCGCGAAGAAATGGGCGGGCCCAAAACACCTGGATTTGTCTGACGATAAAGTGACGAGGTATAGCCCGGATCGCAAGCGCCGCCGCTCCGCTGCCGCGTTAGTACATTCGCCTTAGGTTACCGAGGCTGGCACGGATGGGCCATTCCTTGAAATATCCGCTCGGGGCACACTGGCTCCTGAGATAATCAAATGCCACAAGCGTCCATTCAGACCGAGCTTTTCGTCACCCTGGCCCAGCACTACGAACAGGATCCCGGCGAGTTTGTGAAGTTGCCGCAGCAGACTGTCGATTCCTCTTTCGCGCGCGTGGCCGTAGCCGAGTTGCGGAATGAGGGGTATGTCGAGGAACAAGTAAGGGGCGTGGTCAGGCTTACACTGCGCGGATACAACGTGTACAAGAGCAAGCCGCATCCTGCCGCTTAGTTCGGTTTGACCATGCCGATGCGACCCTTGCGAATCTCGTGAGCATCGGCTAGAAACCCAAGTTCGAAGCTTCAATTGACCCATTCTGCGGTACACTTCTTTGGATCTAAATCTTGGGTTTAGGTCTCCCGCTTTCTCGAATCCGGGTGTAACCACAGGGAGAGATCGTCATGAATATTCGAACCAGTTTGGTGTTTGGCTTATGTATCGCCCTGCCGTCCTCAAGTTTCGCCGACTTTCGCTACGACGAAACCTCGAAGGTCACTGGCGGCTCCCTGGTGAGCATGGCAAAGTTTGCCAGCGCCTTT
>CAWISU010000005.1:0-50239 GCA_963838765.1 uncultured Acidobacteriota bacterium
CCTCCTTGAGCAATGGCAGTCTAGCCGGCCGCACGAAGCCTCGTTGTCATGAAATCAGCATGGGCAAGGCGCCGTTCCTCCTTGAGGGGGTAACTTGGGAGGGCGATGGCTAACCGCACAGATGGAGTTGTCCTTCGGGTATCTCAGCGGGCGCGGGAATGGCTGCTACACTCGCCAGTTATGCCGGTAAGTATTGAAGAAACGCCAGCTGTGGGCGCGGACAAAGTTCATGCACTCGTGCAGTTGCTGCGCAGCCGGTCTTACGAAGAGATTCGGCAGCGGATGTACGACAATCCGCCGGGCAGTCCGTGGTGGTCGGCTTGTAAGATCGAACTCGACATTCGCAACGGGGAGCAGATTGCGGCAGCGCTTTCGGCGACTTCGCATGTGCTGGAAAAATTGCGAGGATCGACTCAACACTTCGAGCAGTTGGCTGAGACCTTGCATGAGAGCACTAAGGAAGTAATGGATATGCTCGCCGGCACCAAAGAAGCCGGCCGGCGGTTGGAGATTGCGGTTTATGTGACCATCGGGATCACCCTGGTGCAATTGTTTAATTTGATTTTTGAGGTCTTTCGCAAGCGCTGAGTTCCGGTAGGTCACCCTGATGTGAATTCATGCAACATGTGGGACCAGGTTCGACCAGGTCTCGACCCGGTCAGGGCCGCAGGGCAGAAGCTTTCGACTTTCTGCGACTACTTGGCGAGCGCCCCCAGAGTGTTTCGAAACATGGCTTCGAAGGACCCCTCCTCACCATTCTTCACGACTGACGCCAGCGCGCGTTCAGCGGCTGGGCGCTGATAGCCTAGATTCACCAGGGCTGAGAGTACGTCTTCTTCCATGGCGGTCATGGTAGGGGCTGCGGGGATTTCTGCGCCTGCGGGTGGGAGCTTGTCGCGGAGTTCGAGGACCATGCGTTCTGCTGTTTTTTTTCCGATACCGGGGATGCGGGTGAGGCGGGCGATGTCGTTGCCGCGGATGGCTCCGACCATCTCGTCCGCGGGCATGCCGCTTAGTATGGTTATGGCTAGCTTGGGGCCTATGCCGCTGACGGTGATCAACTTTTCGAAGAGTTGTTTTTTCTGCTGGTCTCAAAAATCCGTAGAGGGCGATTTGATCTTCGCGGACGTGGGTGTGGATGTGCAGCGCGACTTCGCTGCCAGGGCTGGGTAGATCTGAAAATGTTGGGATGGTGATGGTGACGTCGTAGCCGACGCCGGCGGTTTCAACGTATGGCTTGGTTGGGATGCTTGGCAAGGAGTTTTCCGCGGAGATGGGCGATCATGCTGTGACATTGTAGCTGGAGGGGTTGGGAAGGCGCACGATTATTGCTCCCGTCGTGTCCGCTCCGCAAACGGGTTAAGATTCAAAAAGGGACCGTGGCAACTGAGATTGGCGGATGATCGACATCAAGTGCCGGTGCGGAGCTCCGAATGATCGGGCACTGGCACAGTGATTGTCGAGTTTTCTAATCGTCTTTGCATTACGACGTGGCTGCCTCTTCGGCGCACCTCTGAAAACCCGTGGCGCGAGACGATGGCGCAAACTTCCCGGCCCGACAAAACGCGTAACTTACCCAACCTCGACCTCAAGGCGGGTCACAAAAATCTCGGAGTTCTGGCGGCGCTCGATCTCTGAACGGTCGGCGGTCTCAAAGAACAATTCCACTGCTTCTTGCAAATTCTTCCGGGCAGCCTCGATGGTGTGACCTTGACTTGCGATATCAACCTCCGGACATAGGCTGACGTAGCCGTCACCTTCGCGCTCAATAATCGCGGTCAACTGCTGTACGTGTTTCATTATGCCCCTTCGCTAATCTCTAGTTCATTTTAGAACAGTGAGCTCTGCTTTCGGTTTGGCGTGATACCGAAATGGTCGTAGGCTAGTTGAGTTGCGACTCGTCCGCGGGGAGTTCGGTTTAAGAAACCTATTTGGATCAAGAAGGGCTCATAGATTTCTTCGATCGCGTCAGGTTCCTCCGCCAGCGCGGCTGCGAGTGTGTTCAGTCCGACCGGACCACCCTGATATTTTTCGATGATGATCAGGAGCAGCTTGCGATCGACTTCGTCGAAGCCGTAGCGATCCACCTCGAGCATCTGCAGCGCGGCCTGCGCTGTGGGCAAGTCGATCTTGCCGGCGCTTCGCACCTGGGCGTAGTCGCGGACGCGGCGCAGCAGGCGATTGGCTATTCTTGGGGTGCCGCGGGAACGGCTGGCGATTTCGAGGGCCCCGGGATTGTCAATTTCTACGTTCAGAATTTCCGCTGAGCGTTCGACGATGATGCGCAGGTCTTCGTGACTATAAAACTCCAGTCGGAGGACGATACCGAATCGCGATCGCAGCGGCGAAGAGAGCAGGCCCGCACGCGTAGTTGCGCCGATGAAGGTGAACGGCTGCACCTCCATGGTGTGGGTGCGGGCGGCGGGGCCTTGGCCAATAATGATGTCCAGTTTGTAGTCTTCGAGCGCGGAGTATAGCAACTCCTCAAGCGTGGGCTGCAGCCGGTGGACTTCATCGATGAACAAAACTTGCTTGGCGCGGAGGTTAGTCAGGATCGCCGTCAAATCACCTTTAATCTGAAGCGTGGGACCTGATGTCTGCTGAAAAGGTACGCCGAGTTCGTTAGCAATGATTGTTGCCAGTGTTGTCTTGCCCAGCCCCGGAGGACCGTAAAGCAAAACGTGATCGAGAGCTTCGCCGCGCGAGCGTGTGGCTTCGATGGCAACAGCCAGATTCTCTTTGACTTTGGCTTGTCCGATGAACTCGGCCAGCCGCTGTGGACGCAGCTTTAGTTCAAAGGAAGAATCATCCTCAACCGGCGCAGCCGACACGATGCGTTCGCGGTCTTGCGGAATTTTGGGGACGTTCCTCAGCGTGGCCACTGGACGGATGTTACCAGTTCTCAGATGTTCGATGCCAGATTGTCACACGCTAGGTTTGAAGCTCGCGCAGTTGCTCGAGCCATTGTTCGCCTTCTGGCCACAAGCCATGTCCGGAGGCGGTGTTGATGTGTCCGGCGTTGGCGATCTTGATGACGCGGCTGCCCCAGGAACTGGCGAAGAGTTCGGCCCGTTCTAACATCACGTAGGGATCATCCGTGCTGGCAACGACGACCGAACGAAAAGGCAACTTGCGCAATGGCATGGGATCGAATCCAGTTGATCCGGGCGGATACGTCGGCGCTTCGACGTCGCTCGGGGCTACTAAGAAGGCCGCGGCCACTCGGCCTTCGGCGTCGGCGTGCTTCGCGGCGTAGTGAGCGATGGTCGCGCAGGCCAGGCTGTGACCGGCGAGCACGACCGGGCTTTCGATCTGAAGTATGTAGGCATGCAGGGTTCGGACCCAGTCTTGGCAGCGCGGCGTTTCCCAGTCTGCTTGCTGAGCACGATGGTATTCGGGGTGCCTGGCTTGCCAAAGGCTCTGCCAGTGCTCGGGGCCGGAGTTAGAAAGGCCGGGAACGAGTAGGACCGAGGCGAGTGGTTTCATGGCTTTCTTATGGTTAATATATTTCTCGTAATCTTATACTTAAACTCGAGCGTGGTAGAATAGTATAACATAGTATATAATCTATAATTAACGGGAGAAGCTTAGTGCCACTCAGTATCAAAAACGAGGCCACGGAGCGACTGGCGCGCCAGGTGGCGAATGCGACTGGGGAGTCTCTGACCGAAGCCATTCATAAAGCGTTGCAAGAGCGCTGGCAGCAGCTAAGAGCGAAACGTCGCGGCGGTGTATTAGCTGGTCAGATCGAAGACCTTCTGCGGCGGATGGATTCGATGCCTACCCTGGACACGCGTCCCGAGGACGAAATTCTGGGCTACGACGAACACGGTGCGCCACGCTAGATGGTTATCGACACGTCAGCACTGGTCGCTATTTTCCTTGCGGAGCCGGAGCGCAAGCCATTTCTCGACCTCATCCTCGCGACTGGCACGAGGCTGATCTCCGCGGCCAATCTGCTCGAAACTGGCATTGTTTTGGAGGCCAGACGGGGTGAAGCCGCGGGGCGGGAGTTCGACCTATTTGTAGTGCGCGCGAATCTTGAGATTGTTTCGGTCGACGGCGAACAGGTCGAGATTGCGCGTTCGGCATGGCGCAAGTACGGGAAAGGCCGTCACCCAGCGGGCCTCAACTTCGGTGACTGTTTCGCGTACGCTCTGGCCAAGTTTTCTGGTGAACCATTGCTGGCGAAGGGAGGGGAATTTGCTAAAACCGACATCGAGGTCTTTCCCCTTGCCTAAGGGTTAGCCTTTAACACGTGACACATTTTGTGTCACATTATCAGCATGCATTCCGTTAACATGCGCGAGCTTCGGGACACTAAGCGCCTCAAGAGCTGGCTGCGGGCGGGCAAGACGGTGGAGCTGCGGGAGCGTGATCGCGTCATCGCCCGCATTGTTCCGGCAGAAACGGAAGAAAAACCGGGGAAGTGGCCAGATTTCGAGGCCCGCGCCAGGGAAGTATTGGGAGGCCGCGTTCTCCCGAATGTCGTCCTTGAGGATCGGGGACGTTATTGAGCGTTTACGCCGATTCCAGCTTCGTTGTCTCTTTGTACCTGACAGATGTTCATTCCCCCGAGGCTCGGCGTCGGGTTCAGGGCGCACCGCCCATGATCCTGACTTCGCTACATCGTGCCGAGTGGGCCCACGCTCTCGGCCAGCATCAATTTCGTGGAACCATGACGGCAGAGGCTGCCCGACGCGCGAATTCACAATTGGTCTCGGATGAGGCCGCCAGCCTTTGGCGTCAGGCGCCGCTGCCGGAGAACGCTTTCGAACTGTGCGCCGATCTCACCCGTCGCTACGGCCCGAAATTCGGTACGCGGACGCTCGATACGCTGCATGTCGCCTGTGCGATGGAACTGAAGGCTGAACGATTCTGGACATTCGACGAACGGCAAGCCAAATTAGCCAAGGCTGCGGGCCTGAAGAGTTAGTACTCTATGTAGAGGCTTGCACGACGAGGACGCCCGCGCCCACATTACTCTTCTTCTTCCTTCACATCCCCCCGCGCGGCTTTTGCCTTCTCGATGATCTTTTCCTGCAGCAACCCGGGCACGGCGTCGTAGTGGTGCATTTCCATGTTGAAGCTGCCCCGGCCCTGGGTCATTGAGGTCAGGTCGACGCCGTAGGTTAGCATCTCGGACATCGGCACCTCAGCCTTTACTACCGTGTTGCCGCCTTTGTTGTCCATGCCCTGGATGCGGCCGCGACGGCTGTTGAGGTCGCCCATGATGCTGCCGGCAAACTCGTCCGGAACCGTGATTTCAGCGGACATTACCGGCTCTAGCAGCGTGGGCTTGGCTTGTTCCATGGCTTTCTTGAAGGCGATCCGCCCCGCCATTTGGAACGACATGTCGTTCGAATCTACATCGTGATACGAGCCATCGTAGAGGATGACTCTGAAATCGACCACTGGATATCCTGCCAGATAGCCGCGGGAGGCGGCGTCCTTGATCCCTTTTTCGATGGCGGGAATGTAGTTCTTGGGGATTGCGCCGCCGAAAATGTCGTTGACGAATTCGAACTCGCCGCCGCGGGGAAGTGGCTCCATCTTGATTTTGCAATCGCCATACTGGCCGTGTCCGCCGGTTTGCTTTTTGTGGCGGCCCTGCACGTCGGCTTTGCCTCGGATGGTCTCGCGGTACGGTACCTTCGGCGCTTTCAGGATCACCTCGGTGTGATAGCGCTTCTTCATCTTCGAGACCACGACTTCGATGTGCTGCTGGCCGGTCCCAGCAATCAGGAATTCTTTGGTCTGAGGATCGCGGAAGAAGCGCAGCATGGCATCTTCCTCCATGAGCTTGTGGATGCCGGGGCCAAGCTTGTCTTCGTCAGCGCGGCTCTTAGGCTCAATCGCGAAGGTGATGGCCGGCTCGGGCAGATGCACTTTCGGATATTGAATGGGCGCGCTCTTGTCACCAAGCGTGTCTCCCGTAAGCGTGTCTTTGAGTTTAGAGACAGCACCGATGTCTCCGGCGTGCAACTCGGTTACGGGCACGGCGGTTTTGCCTTGCATAATCGAGATGTGGGCCAGCTTCTCCGGCGAGTTGCGGGTGAAGTTCTGCACTGTGGCGTCGTTTTTCAGAACTCCGGAGAATACCTTGAAGTAGGAAATTCGTCCGGCGAAGGCATCCGAAATGGTTTTGAAGACGTACAGCGAAACCGGCTCGGCGTCGGTCTCATGGCGCTTCGGCGGTTCGCCATTTCCTGATGCCGCGGCTTCGCCCTGGACCCATTCGTGCTCGGAGGGCGCGGGGGTGTAGTCGACGATGAAGTCCATCACCCGGTCGGCGCCGACGTTGCCCAGGCCGGACCCAAAGATTACCGGGAAGATTTTGTCTTCGCGAATGGCGTTGTGCAGCGCTGGAATCAGAGTCCTCGACCGGGATCGTCCCTTTCTCGAAGAACTCTTCCATCAGCTTGTCGTCGCCCTCGGCGATCAGTTCGACCAACTTCTCGTGCGCTTCCTGGGCCTGGTCTTTCAAGTTAGCGGGGATTTCGGTTTCCTTGCCTTTGCCATTGCCGCCGAGTTCGTAGGTGTAAGCCTTCATCTGGACCAGGTCGACCACGCCGTTGAAATTCTTTTCCTTGCCGATGGGCAGTTCCAAAGGAATGACCGCGCGCCCGAATGCGCTGGTCAGCGATTCCAGAACGCGTTCGGCGTCGGCGCGCTCGCGGTCCATGCGGCTGGCAACGATCAATCTTGGCGTCTTGAACTCTTCGCAATAGTTCCAGACCCGCTGGGTAACGACTTCAACTCCCGCCACGCCATCCACGACGACGATTGCCGCGTCGACCACCGGCAGCACCATCTTGGCTTCGTGGACGAACATGTTGAAGCCGGGGGTGTCGACGATATTGATTTTGGTTTTGCCCCACTCGACATAAGCCAGGCCCGCGGAGATCGACATCTTGCGGGCGATTTCCTCGTCGTCCCAATCGGTGGTTGCGGAACCATCGTCGACCCGGCCCAGCCGCGGAGTTGCGCCTGAGGTGTAGAGCATGGCTGATACCAGAGAGGTTTTTCCCGCATGTCCGTGCCCGACCACAGCGACGTTGCGGATATTTGCGCCTTCGTAAACTTTCACCGAATTACTCCTTCAACCGGGATCAATGTTTGGTACGGACGATTACGGCTGTCCGATCGAGCAGAACTCAACAACTTTTTTATGATCTGCGAATCTTTGACTACGGCGGGCCCACATAGAAAATTAGAGGACACCCTATAGGCCAACGTCAAGCACCTTGCCCAAAACCTAGGATGCTAACACGCCTGTGCTCAGCCTCTCAACCCGGCATGGGATCTTGCCTTTTTTTCCGTCTAGCCGTGTATCATCAAATCGCCATGCTGGGCAGCCGCACTAACGAACAATGGATCGCGCAATATGCCGGGAGCCACCAGCATCCGGTGAACCGGATATGCCATACCCTCGGCATACCGGTAATTCTGATTTCGCTGGCGCTATTCCTCGGAAGCATCTTCATTCACCGGTTGTGGCTATATGGACTCGTGCTTTTCCTTGTGGGATGGACGCTCCAATTCATCGGCCACGCGTTCGAGCGCAAAGAGCCTGAGTTTTTTCACGACTGGCGTTTTTTGTTTGTCGGGGTGCGCTGGTGGTGGGCCAAGATTCACGGCAAGGCGTGAGAAATCTCGGCTGGTTGCGGCAGGCTCCGTCTTCCTTTAACCATCAACTCAGGTCTGATGTTTTCCCCAGCGGCCGTTGGGTGTTGATGAAATAGCGGATGTGTCCCGCCAATCCCAGGGCGATAGGATTCACCAAAAATTTGACAATTAAATGATCTCTGTTTTCTGCCTATGCTTGTAAAATGTTGCTCGGGCTGAAACCGATTTCTCCTCGGACCGTCTAAGCAGGGATTTGAAGCTCATGCATCGTGCGACCGCCAGATTGTTGCTGGTTCTGCTGCTGGTAGGGGTGTTCGCTCCGGTAGCTCTGGCAATTTCGGCCGCGCCCCCGCACGCGTGTTGCCTGCGCAAGCCGATGCACGGTCGTCCTTCGCACGATGCTCAGTTTCAGGCTCCGCCGGGATGCTGCCAACACGACTGTTGCCGTACCCTGACCGTTTCTCGCGCGGCACATCTCACTACCAAAACGTGCGCCCTAATGTCGCCGGCGTCCACAGTTTTGCGTTCCGAGCGACAACCAATTCGCTTCGCCTTATCGGTCAACCACGCACACTCAGGTCGCGCCCCTCCGCAATTCTCCATCGCCTAGCTCCAAACGCTGCTGAAAAATCGGCAGGGTTTTTCATTTGGGTCCGGCGTTTTTTTCAGCACTTAGTGGCACAAGTAAACTCGTGCCCTCCGAGTTCTGCGTGCCGACCTCAGGCTTCCGTTGAGTGGTTTTCTTCGCGGACGCGCGGGAATTGGTCAGGCTTCAATTGGTACATGGAGACCTTATGCGCTCAACGCGTATTTTCTATGTCGCGGGGTTGATTTTTCTGGCGGTCACCGTCAGTGCCACGATCTTTGGCTCAGTGCGCGGGATCATCCATGACCCGCAACACCGGCCGATTCAAGGTGCGATGGTGATGCTGAAAGCAAAATCATCCGAGTGGTCGAAGAGCACAAACACCGATGCCAATGGCAACTTCGAGTTCAACGCGGTGCCATTGGGCGATTACGCGATCACCGTAGCCAGCCCCGGCTTTGTGCAAAGCACACTGGCGGTTCGGGTCGAATCCGGCACTGAGCCCGTCGTGCATCTGCAGTTAAGTGTGGCCGTCGCCAATGAGACCGTCAACGTGTCCGCCCAGCCAGCGGTTGCGCCGACGGACTCGGTTACTCCAACCACGACCGTGAGCCGAAGCGATATCCAGCGCACGCCTGGTGCGGACCGCACCAACAGCCTGGCGATGATTACGGATTACGTTCCTGGCGCGTATTTCACCCACGATCAACTGCACATCCGCGGAGGCCATCAAACCAGTTGGCTGATCGATGGCGTGCCCGTGCCCAACACGAACATCGCCTCCAACCTCGGCGCACAGTTCGATCCCAAGGATATCGACTACCTCGAAGTGCAGCGGGGAAGCTACAGCGCGGCATTCGGGGATCGTACCTACGGAGTATTTAACATTGCCCCGCGCACCGGATTTGAACGCAACAATGAAGCCGAGCTGATCCTGAGCGCGGGCAATTTCTATCAGACGAATGATCAATTCAACTTTGGCAGCCACACCGAGCGCTTTGCTTATTATGCCAGCGTGAATGCGAATCGCAGTGATCTCGGCATTCAGACCCCGGTTCCGCAGGTAGTTCACGACGCGGAAAACGGCTATGGAGGGTTCGGCTCGTTCATCTTCAACGTCGATCCATCCAACCAACTGCGCCTGGTGACTTCTCTGCGCAAAGATTACTATCAGATTCCTTATGATCCGTTCCCGAACGACATCGAGAATGCGCCGATCGCGGCCAACGGATTTGTGGCGCAGTATCCTAGCATCGGCCTTCGTGACGGCGATCATGAATCCGACGCCATCGTGAATTTCTCCTGGGTGCACACTTTTAATTCCCAGGTACTGCTGACGGTCTCACCTTTTTTTCATTACAACCGGGCTGACTATTCAAGCTCTCCGCAGGATTTTTCTGTAGCGACCACACAGAATCGCGGATCGACGTACGGTGGCGGCCAGGTAAGTCTTGCGGCGAACGTGGCGAAAAACAATTTGCAGGTGGGTTTGTACAGCTTCTACCAGCAAGACAACGAGCTTTTTGGCGCAGTCTTCAACGATGGCAGCGGCGCGCCTTTTACTGATACTGAGCACCCGAGCGGTAATCTGGAAGCGTTCTTCATTGACGACAAATTCACGCCAGTTTCCTGGCTGACGCTGACTGCTGGAATGCGGCCGACGCGTTTCTCGGGAGGCGTTTCAGAAAATGCGATCAGCCCGCGTTTTGGAGTGTCGGCTGTCATTCCGCGTTTGCATTGGGTCCTCCGCGCTTTCTACGGGCACTATTACCAGGCGCCCCCTCTGATTACAGCCTCCGGTCCGCTGCTCAATTTCGCTCAAACCAGCAACCTGGGATTCATCCCGCTGCATGGCGAACGCGACGAAGAGCATCAGTTCGGAGTCACCATTCCCTATCGTGGCTGGACCGTCGACGCCGACAACTTTCGAAGCAACGTCGTGAATTTTTTCGACCACAACAATATTGGGGAATCGAATCTCTTTTTCCCTATCACCATCGGCGAGGCAGTGATTCGTGGGTGGGAACTCACTCTGCGCTCGCCGCGCATTGCGCATCGGGGCCAGATGCACTTGGCATACTCCAATCAAATCGCCGAGGGCGGCGGCGCCATTACGGGGGGCCTGACCAACTTTTCACTGCCTGCGGGTTTATCTCCGCTCGATCACGATCAACGCAACACGTTGAACGTGGGAGGCGATGTCAGCCTTCCCTGGCGCAGCTACGCCTCGACCAACATTTATTACGGCTCCGGCTTCAGCAATGCGTTTCCCGGCCAGCCGTACCCCGGCAGATATCTGCCGCAACACACAACTTTTGATCTGTCCCTCGGCAAAGATTTCGGCGAACGGTATTCGATCTCGCTGAACGGTTTGAATGTCGCCAACCGTCGCGTGGAACTCGATAATAGCGTGACCTTCGGCGGATTTCACTGGAACAATTCCAGAGAAATTTATGCCGAATTCCGCTACCGCTTTCATTACTAACCAAGGGATCATGCGGTTGCGGGCGACTCGCCCAAAACAGCAAAGGAGAAGAACAGTGCGCCATCTATTTGACACACAGCGGCGAACGTGGACGCCCGTCGCGGGCGCAATGGTTCTAGCCTGCCTCTGCCTGCTTGGCGCTTGCGGGCCGTCCAGCAGTACCAAAGCTACGGATGCAAGGGTCGCGACGGATGCAAAAGACACGACGGCGAAGCGCTACAACTTGACCGGGAAAGTAGTATCCATCGACAAGTCGACTCGCTCGATCAATGTCGATGGGGACGAGATTCCCGGATTCATGGCCGCGATGACCATGCCCTACCAGGTGAAGGACGCTGCCGCGCTCGATAAGTTGTCCCCCGGGGATCGGATCAAAGCAGAAATCGTAATGGCGAACGACGGAGCATATCTGGAAAATATTGTGCTCGCACAAAAAGCCCCTGCGACGAATCCAACCAAGTGAGCAAATTATTTTAGGCCGGTCGACTACGGGCGAATCTACCTGAGCCTCAGCGGATGGCTAGAAAGTTCTGCGCAGCCAACCCAAAATCTTCAGCGCATGTTAGAGGTTCCGATTGCAAACTTTAATGCCGCCAGCAATTCCGTATTGTCCGGAGTCCGGTCGAGCGGATACACTTTGGCGAAAACAATCTTCCCGGCCTTGTCTACAATGAATACTGCCCGCTCGCTGATCCCTGAGAGTGGCGGCCCTTCCCGCATAATTCCGTATGCTTGCGTTACCTTGGCATGGGGATAAAAATCCGAACACATGGGGAAATGCATGGTTCCAATGGCATGCTTCTGCCAGGCAAGATGGCTGTAAACCGAATCTGTGCTTATGTCCAGGACCTGGGCATCGAGCGCGGCGAACTTCTCGCGATCCGAGTCGAACGCCGGCAACTGTTCCCCTCAAGTCGGAGTCCAATTCAGCGGATGAAAGGTCACCAGCACATGTTTCTTCCCGCGAAAATCGCTGAGCTTAACCCTTAAACGATGCTCACCTTCGACTGCTGGCAGTTCAAAGTCCGGTGCCAGATCGCCAACCTTCAATGCCATGTACCTGTTCCTCCACAAAAATGCGTCTTAGCATTATGGAGCAGCGAAGGATCGAGCGCCACTACGGTGGCATCGCCGCGAGAATTTACATTCGTTTAACAATCGACTCGCGACGCCCACACTACTATCAGGCCATGCCACAAGAGCCCCTTGTCATTGAGGATATCCCTGGCCCCAAGGATGGACAACGCGTCCTACGCCTTAGCGGTCCACTCGTAATCTCGACGCTATTCGACTTTCAGGCCAAAGTGCGTGCGAGCAATTTTCCAACCCTCATCATCGACTTCACCAACGTCCCCTACGTGGATTCGGCCGGCATCGGCGCGCTCGTGGGCGCCTACGTGACCCACCAGAAAGACGGACGCCGTCTCTATCTCGTTGGCGTGAGCGATCGCATACACCATGCCCTGCAGGTCACACGCGTAGAGCACTTCTTCCGCTTCTTCACTACTATGGCCGAGGTTGAAAACGCCGGCTAGTCGAGTCCTGCTGCGCATCTGAGAACAAGCTTTGCTCGGTGGCCGGGACGAGACGTCCGGGGCCACGTGTGTATCGCTCTGCCTCGCGTTTGACTCACTCGCGCACGCAACCTAAGATCATTTACGGCAAAATTTTCGGTTCCTCTTGCTATGATCGGCCAGACCATCTCGCACTACCGCATCACCGGACGCTTGGGCAGCGGGGGGATGGGTGTCGTTTACGAAGCCCAGGATCTCACTCTTGGCCGCCGCGTGGCTCTGAAGTTTCTTCCCCCGGAACTTGCCCGCGATAACTCTGCTCTGGACCGCTTCCTGCTGGAAGCTCGCGCCGCCTCAGCCTTGAATCATCCCAACATCTGCACGATTTATGCAGTGGAGAAGGACGCCGACCAATCTTTTATGGCCATGGAACTGCTCGAGGGCCAGAGCCTCGACGTCGGACTGAATGTTGGACCGCTCTCGCTCGACCGTTTACTCGACGTGAGCATTCAACTGGCAGACGCGCTCGATGCTGCGCACGCCAAGGGCATCATTCATCGCGACATCAAGCCGGCGAACATCTTCATCACCCAGCGGGGCCAAGTGAAGATTCTGGACTTCGGCCTCGCCAAGCTCACGCGTGCGAGCCGAGGCTGCTGAAACGATTGGCAACACCCAGGAGAGTATGCGCACGGCCAGTCTCACCAGCCCGGGCAGCACCGTCGGCACCATCGCGTACATGTCGCCGGAGCAGGCTCGCGGCGAAGCACTTGATGCCCGCACCGATCTTTTCTCTCTGGGGACCGTAATCTATCAGATGGCCACCGGACGTCAGCCTTTTCCCGGCAACACCTCAGCTCTGATCTTCAACGCCATTCTGGAACGCGATCCAGTGCCTGCGGTCCAACTGAATCCCCAACTTCCAACTAAGCTTCAGGAATTGATCGACAAGCTACTGGAGAAAGATCGCGATTTGCGTTACCAATCTGCGGCTGATTTGCGCGGGGATCTGAAACGCCTGAAGCGCGACACCGAATCCGGACGCAAGATAGCGCAACCGGTTTCTAACCCGTCCGTTCCCGTGGCGACTCCGCCAATCTCGTCTTCTCGGCAACCGTCGAGTGGTTCAGCCGTGGTCGCGGCTGCCCGCGAGCACAAACTGGGGGCGGGAGTCGCCACCTTGATTGTGGTCATGCTCATTGCCGCTGCGGGCTACGGAGTGTACGCTCTGCTCCATCGCAATGGTCCGGTTCCCTTCGAGAACATCTCCATCACCAAAGTTACGGAAACTGGCAAGGCCGCGCTGGTCGCCATCTCTCCCGACGGCAAATACATTCTGAACGTGGTCCGGGACGCTGGCCAGGAAAGCCTGTGGCTGCGCAACCTTCCTACCAACAGCGACACTCAGGTGATTCCGCCAGCGGAGGTGAAGTACGTCAACTTGCGCTTTTCTCCCGACGGCAACTACCTCTATTTCGCACGCAGCGAACCCGGTAGCGAAGAGTTGAAATATCTTTATCGCGCTCCAGTGCTCGGGGGTACGCCGCAGAAGCTGGTCACCGACATTGACTCCAACATTACTTTCTCTCCCGATGGGCGGCAGATCGCCTATTTTCGCGACAACAATCCCGAGCCTGGCAAAGAGCGCCTGTTGCTCCTTCCGGTTGACGGTGGCGACGAGAAGGTTTTAGACAGCCGTCCGATTAACGGTGGATTGCAGGATCCCGCATGGTCTCCCGACGGCAAGACGATCGCCTGCATGGTGCTTCAGCCCGGAAATGCTTTGAGCGGCCTGGTGACGCTGGATGTCGCCAGCGGAAAGCAGAACTTGTTCTTTAGTTCCGCATCGGACATCATTCAACGTCCGGTGTGGATGCCGGATCGGAGCGGCCTGCTTGCCCAGTCCAGCCTGGATCACCGGCAAATCGTTTTCATTTCTTATCCCGACGGAAAGTTGCACAACGTGACCCGCGATACGAACAGCTATTCCGCGCCTAGCTTGGCCGCGGACGGACGCACTTTGGTCAGCGTCTTGAGCCAGGCTCATTACAACCTGTTCACCATGCCGGCAGCGTCTTTGAATAGTGGCCCCGCCCGGCAGGTAACCTCGGGGGCGCCTATCCCCAGTTTCAGTTGGACGCGCGACGGTCGGGTGGCCATGGTCTCAGACTCAGATTCAGGTCTCGTTTTGCTCAATCCTGAATCAGGCAGCAAGACACCGCTATTTGCGCAGGCGGGCGCTCGCGGCGACACTCCCTCCGCATGCGCCGACGGCCGCTACGTGGTATTCAGCACCGTATTCAGCCAGGGAAACAAAGCCTTGAATATCTGGCGCATCGACGGGTCAGGAGGAAACCTAAAGCAACTCTCCGACGGAAAAGTTGACCAAAATCCGGTGTGCTCCCCGGATGGCCACTGGGTCCTTTATCAAGACTCCGTCAATGGGGGCCGCTTAATGAAAGTGCCGATTGACGGCGGGAAATCCGAACAGATTTCGGACGAACTCGCGGCCGGGGGCTTCGATATCTCTCCCGACTCGAAAATCATCGCGTTTGCAGCTTTCGGCCATCTCGGTGAGCATATAGAAACGCTTACCCTGCTGTCGACGGATTCCAACCAGATCCTCAAGAGTCTGCCTTTCGAGCACCCGCGCAGCGGTCCCATCCGTTTCTCGCGCGACGCCAAAGCCGTCGTCTATCCTTATCGCCATGCAGGAGTTGACGACCTGTGTTGGCAGCCGCTCGACGGCTCTCCCGGAAAACAAATCACGGATTTCAAGTCGGAACACATCCTCGACTTTCACTGGTCATTCGACGGCAGCAAGGTGGGCGTGATCCGCGGCCATACGGATTCGGATGTCGTGCTCATTCGCGACGTTCAACCGTAACGCAGTTAAGTTACAGATTGTCATCACAACCGGACCTTCTCATGGTCCCGAAGGGAATGAGAAGCGGAGTCGAGGGACCTGCTCTTTCGGACCCGCGACAAAAATCCTGAATTGCCCTAACCAATGACCTCCTCAGTTGCAGCCCTTCGGCACCGCGGTCAGCCCAGCCGGATCGGAGCCGTTCTTGATCACCGCGAACGGGGAACCAGGGATTTCCTTCAAGCTACCGCCATTCGTCGCCAGAACCCCGATCGACTCCGGGTTATTCTCCTCTGACACGAAAAGATTCAGCCCGCTCGTCCCCGTCGACAACCCCAGTGCATACTCGCCGGGCTTGTTCAACTTAAGCGTGCCGTCGTAGGTCAGAGCGCCGTTGGAACCCACAGAAAGAGTCGTGATCTGGTTCGACATCGTGTTGCTCACATACAAATGCGTTCCGTCGACGCTGAGGATTACGTTGTTAGAACTGTCGCCGTTGTCATTCGTGAAATTGTTCAACTCCTTCAGCTCTCCAGTTGAGCTAATGCTGAACGCTTCCACTTGCGTGTGAGACGCCGCATCACCAAAGTACGCCGTGCTGCTATCGCAACTGATATCGACGCCGGCCGCGGACCCTTTCGGAGTAAATGGGCCGAGTTCAGTGAGATCTCCGGTGCTGGCATCAATCTTGAAAGAATCGACCTGCCCGATGTAGGCAACGATCAAGAAGGCCCCATTGGGTGTGACTTTCATTCCCGCCGGCGAACCGCGAACCGTAATCTGCTTTAGAACTCTCAAAGAACAACCGGAGGTGATTCGCAATACCGAGACGCTATTGTTGTTGGTGTTGCCCGCAAACAGAAGAGAGCTCCCAGCCGCTAACCCCACGCCCAGATGCTGCGCGCCAGTCACTCCATCCGAGAAAGGAGAACCGTGAACCGCCGTTAAGGCTCCGTCGAACAGATCGATCTGAAACGCTGCAATCGTGCTGTCCCCGCCATTGGAAACGAACAGGCACGTTCCCAGCCTGGTTCTGGCAGATGTTATCGGCGATAGCGCGAAGTAACCGCTGCCCGCACTCTTCCCGCCGGTCGGGTAGGTCTTGAGCACTCTCGGCACACCCTTGGCGCTCACGGTCATGGCGGTCGTGCTGTTTTCAGCATTGGCCACATTGTTATTGGTGAAAATGTATTGTTGGGCAAGCGCGTTACCGGCACACAAGGCAAATATGCCGACCCAAGAAAGCAGCCACCGTGGTCTTAACAAACGTTTCATATCCCCCTCACTGGATCGCGCCTTGATTCTGTTTCGATTCTGCTTCCGGCGATGTAGGCAACGGCAGTTCTCGCCCGTGCTTAGTTGCCGGCGGATTCATACGGGAGCCGGGACATAACACTGTTCCGCTCCAGCACAATCAGGAGAATCAAACAGGCAGGCGTTGAAAATAAGGGGAGGGCAACGCGCCACACGCCAGTTCCCTGGCGCGATTCAGAACGTATTACAGACGGACAACCCTGTCAATGGTGTCGTGCTACGGGAGAAGAAAGTCCTACCAAAAACGAAGGGCGGCTTGGGTGAGCCGCCCATCCTCAAAGTTTTGTAAGTGGTTTATACCGGCTTCACATTCTCGGCTTGCCACCCCTTGGGGCCCTTTACCACGTCAAACTGCACCTGCTGGCCTTCCTGCAGACTGCGGAATCCGCCCGCCTGAATCGCCGAAAAGTGTACAAAAACGTCCTCGCCACTCTGGCGGCTGATAAAACCGTAGCCTTTGGCATCGTTAAACCACTTTACTGTTCCTGTTTCCATGGTGTTGCTCGATTCCTTTTTGTTAGATATGCGCTGTGTCCATCGCAGAACTACATCAGGCAGGTCACGCTATCGCGGGAGTTGCTGAAAACTGCAAAGTCAAACGCAGCAGGATTGTACCTCAGATGTTCCTGTAATTGCCAAGCTATTCCAACGCCTGCGTCATAAGTGTAAGTTTTTCAATGTGTTACAGCTCCCTTCGGGAACTGGATTGTCTTCGCTGGAAACTTTTCCGACTTCGCGGCATCATGGATACATGCTTCTCCGCCGTTTTGCAATCCTGCTCTTACTCTCGTCTTTCGCCTTCGCTGACATTGTCGATGACGTTCGCACCGCACTCGCTCAAAGAGATTTCGCCGCTGCCGATGCCCAACTGCAGACTTACCGCGCCCAACATGGCGTCGATCCGGCATACCTCGAAGCTCTTTCCTGGAAGGCGCGCGCCGCCTTAGACACCAACCAACTCCAAGAGGCTGACGCCGCAGCCAAGCAGACCGAAACGCTAGCCCGCCAACTCCTCGGGAAGCGCACCCTCGACGCCGAACCGCACTTGCCGATCGCTCTCGGCGCTGCCATCGAAGTCGAAGCCCAAGTACTGGCCGCTCATGGCCTGAACGTCCAAGCTACCGCCTTGCTCCGTCGCGCGCTAGTGACCTACGGAAACACTTCGATCAGCCCGCGCCTGCACAAGAACCTGAACTTGCTCAGCCTCACTAAGCAGCCCGCGCCGCCGCTCAGTATGTCCGAGTACCTCGGCGCACGCCCGGTTCCGCTGAGCCAACTCAAAGGCTCGCCTGTGCTTCTATTTTTCTGGGCTCACTGGTGCGGAGACTGCAAGTACGAGGGTCCCATCATTTCCCGCCTCAGTTCTGAATTTGCTTCAAAAGGATTGACCGTTCTCGCTCCCACCCAACTCTACGGGTACGCTGCCAAGGGAGAGGATGCGAAGCCCAAAGATGAGATCGCCTACATCGGACAGGTCTGGCAACACTTCTATCCGGGACTGCAAAGCGTTCCCGTTCCCATCAGCAAAACCAACTTCACCAATTATGGCGCCAGCACAACGCCGACTCTGGTCCTGGTCGACCGCCAAAGCCGCGTCGCCCTGTATCATCCCGGCCTAATGCAATACGAAGAGCTCCGCACCGCCATCGAGAAAACGCTGTCCAACTGAAAATCACAAGAAACCCAAATCGTGTGAGGAAGTGTCTTTGACCCGTCCCCGGAGCGCTGCTCCAGCTTACTGGCACTTCTCTCCACATCCACGAAACACATACAAAACGCCGAAGTCCGCAACCGCGCTCGCATGACGAGAAGGATTCGGCTCATCACCCACATACCAATAAATCCCAACCCGTTCCCGAAAATAAAATCTTTTTCTCAAATGCATTCGCATATCGAACAGGGGGCCGACCAGACCGTCGGGACTGGTGGGTATAAGAAACTGCGCATTCAGCCGAAACCAGTCCTTCTCGAACATGGCCCCCAGGGTAGGCCAAATGTAACGCTTGTCGTAGCTAGAGCTGAACAAATCGCTGAAATGAAGCCCGCCCCCGAGACGCCAGTGAGGAGTCGCCCGCCACAACACGACTCCGTGGCCACGAAAGGTGACGCCATTGTCGAGGCCATTTGGGTTCGCGGTATCGGCGCCCACCTCGGCTTCGAAGAATGTAGGACGAAGATCGCCCCAGTCGACGCCAACATCGCCGTTGTAGTATGGCGATTGAAAACCCAGGCCGTTAACGCCGATTCCGCCACCCGCATACGGCGCTACCTGAGCGCTACCAATCGCACTCAAGAAGAGAACGGTCGCAAGAAGCTTTAGCAGCGCCCTCACCCCTGGTTTTTCGTTCTTAAGTTCCTAAGTGCACTGAAAGGCCGAATCGCTCCCGCGATTGCGGTCCTCAAGTCTTTGGCAAGTGTACCTATTGGAGACACCTCTACTATTTACCAATGCAGAACGTGCCGGTAGGAGCCAGAAGATCAGGCCGGGGTCACGTTCGTCGTTCAAACGAACGCATTGCTCAAGTCCCCGGTCACCTTGCTGCCATCGCGCGGGGGCGCCGGCGGCCCATATTTCTTACCATGGGCCGCGTCGTTCCCTCCGGGAGGATGGCCGGGCGTGTGGTGGTCGAACCGATGATTGATCGACGCCAGGGTCGGGAGCTTGAACGCCTTTTCGATGAGCTTCAACACGGATCCATGATCATAGGTTGTAGCGTCCAAATATCCTCGCTTGGCCAGCGGCGAAATCACCAGCATCGGCACCCGGATTCCGGAACCATAAGCGTCGATGACCGGCGGCGCAACGTGATCGAAGAAGCCACCACCTTCGTCATAAGTCAGCAAGAAGACCGTATTGTTCCACAGCGGAGAATTCATGACCGCATGGATCAGTTGCATCTGCAGCTTCATGCCCGTTTGGATGTCCGAGCTCGGATGTTCATCATAAGGCGAGGCCGTCGAGATAAACGACACTTGAGGCAGCGTGCCATTCTTGCAATCGCTAAAGAACTGCTCCTGGCTCTGATTCAGTTCAGGGTTGCCGTTCCACTTCTGGAATAGGGCGATCTTGGTATAGTTGTCCGGGCAATGGCAGTTGTAGTTCTTGAACGAGATTTCGTGCTCTTGCAGCAAATCGGCGACGCAGGGATAGTTCAGTTCCCCATTCTTTATATCGTTGGAGGTACTGCCGCCGCAGGTGCCAGCGTAGAGCACCAGGCGGTTCGGAGAGGTGCAACTGAGGACTCCGCAAAAATAATTGACGCACAACGTGAACCGGGGCAGCAGCGAATAATAATCGGGCAGATCCTGCCGCAGATAGTAACCTAAGCAATTTTTCCCGTTCGCTTTATAAAATCCATCCATCTTGCCTTGATCCCACTCCGTATGGGTCGCCCCCCAGGTGTGCGATGGGTCCGGAGGATCAAGCGTCTTGAAATGGTAAGGCTTAATGCGATCCGTCCACCCCGGAGGAACGCCATAGTTTTCGATGCCCGAATAGTAGCCATAATAATGGTCTAATGAATGGTTTTCCTGACACGAAACGATGATGTTTCGAATGCCGGAGGTTGGGTCTGGCAATGCCTCCTCGGCTTTCGCCGGCTCGGCCGAACCGATTAGCAGAGGCGCCGCCAGACCAGCCATCCCCGCCATGCTCAGGGTCTGTAAAAAGTGTCTGCGCGATACGTAGGACCGCCATCGTTCCAATTCTTTTTCACTCACCGGTTGTCACTCCTTTCGATTGTGCTATCTGTTTCGAAATTCGGTCTGACATTCCCCGAAAAGGTTCGGCCTAGGGGTCCGGCGAGTGCAGGGAATTTTGGAGGCAAAGCTCAAGCCCGAACTTTTTACTTTAGGCGGGTGTGGTTGTCAACATCTCAAGAGGACATTCTGTTTGTCCTCAGCCCGAAGCACCCGGAGCAGCGTCAAGGTCGTATGATAAAAAGTTCACTGCGCGATACGGAGAATTGATGACGACCCTTACGCGACGGCAAGTATTGAAGGCCGGTTCTACAGCGGCGGTGACCGCGATTCTTAATCCTTTGCTGGCAAGTGCGCAACGCGACAACGAGGAGAACAACGTGAAGAAGCCCGAGGTGGTACAAGCACCGGCCGAGGAAATCTGCTTTATGGAAGCGACTGCGCTTGTGGAACTGCTCCGAACCCGGAAAGTCTCCTCCGTCGAGGTAATGAAGGCGCACCTCAGCCAGATTGCGCGGGTGAACTCAAGAGTTAATGCCATCGTAACCCTCGTCGAAGAGGAACATCTGCTGGCTGAAGCGCAAGCGGCCGACGATGCCCTCGCCAAAAGAAACTGGCTCGGGCCTCTGCATGGCCTGCCGATCGGCGTTAAGGATTTAAACGCCACCAAGGGAATTCGAACCACCTTTGGATCCCCGCTTCACAAGGACTTTATTCCTGAGGCTGATTGCTTGTTGGTGGAACGGGAAAGAAAAGCGGGCGGAATCGTGATTGGAAAGACGAATGTTCCAGAGTTCGGCCTGGGATCGCAAACCTTCAACGCTGTATTCGGGGCGACGCGCAATCCGTACGACCTCACGAAGACGTGCGGAGGAAGCACGGGCGGCGGGGCGGTAGCGGCCGCGTGTGGCATGGTGCCGCTCGCCGATGGCAGCGACTACGGCGGATCGCTGCGGAATCCTCCCAATTTTTGCGGCGTGGTCGGACTTCGGCCTTCGCCGGGACGAGTACCGAATACACCAGCGGATCTGGCGTGGCAACCATTCTCCGTTTCCGGAGGCGTGGCCCGCAACGTGACGGATCTCGCATATTTTATGAGCGTCCTGGCAGGACCAGACGAGCAGATACCGATCTCCATCGAGCAGCCAGGAAGCCGGTTTGCGCAGTCGCTGGGTGGTCGAAGTTTTAAAGGAGTGCGTGTAGCGATGTTCCGCGACATGGGGTTGCCCTGGGAGCCGGAAGTGAAGGAGTCCGTGCGCGCTCAAGGCAAGGTCTTCGAATCGCTCGGGTGCATCGTAGAAGAAGCCGAGCCCGATTTTCGCGATGCCAATGAATGTTTCCTCGCCTGGCGGCATTGGACGATGGAATCCAGATTTGGCGATCTTATTGCCACCCAGGGCGACCAGCTAAATGAGTACGTACATTGGCACGTGGAGGAAGGCCGCAAATTGACCGGCCCGTATTTGTCGCGAGTCGAGATCAAGCGCTCCGCGCTGTATCAACGCGTGCGCGAGTTCATGGACAAATACGAATTCTTCATCCTGCCCGTAAATCAGGTGTTGCCCTTTGACGTGACAAAACATTATCCGACGGAAATTAATGGCGTGAAGATGGAGAACTATCTCGCCTGGATGAAATCCGCCTGCTACATCACGGCAACAGGAAATCCAGCCGCGTCGGTGCCCTGCGCCTACTCGAAGAGCGGCCTGCCAATCGGGATACAAATTGTAGGGCGGAATCACGACGATTGGGGAGTGCTACAGATGGCGTTCGCGTTTGAGCAGGCGAGAAATTTGACGAAGAGAAAACCGGTGGCCCTAGGTTGAACTCGTAAACAGCAAATTCACGGAATCGCGGAGGTCCGCGATCATTACATTCCTCCCCAGGTCCAAGGAATGTATTGTTACTTTCCAATACAAAACGTGCTGAAGATGAGATTCAGGATGTCGTCTGTAGTAGTCGCTCCCGTGATTTCATCGAGCGGCCGCAAGGCGTTGTAGAGATCGAGCAGCAGCATTTCATGCGGGACTTTGCTCTCAACCGCCAGCCGGGCCGTGGCAAGCGCCGTTAGCGATTCTCGGACCCGTTCTTGATGGCGCAAGTTGGTAAGGAATCCAGTTTCGGTCTGGACGGCCGCTTCGCCGCCGACGTAACGCAGAATCTCATTTCGCAGCTCGGCAATCCCTTCTCCAGTCGTTGCGGAAGTTCGCACTCGCGGTGCTGGGTTCGTCCCGCGTGGGTCTTGGCCTTTCACATCTGCCGAGCTTTGCTCGCCAGAACAGCCGAGGGACGCTGTCCCCTCGTGATGCTTGCCTGCGAGGTCGCACTTGTTCTCGACTGCAATCGCTGGCCGTCCTGCCACTTGGTCTAATAGTTCCCTGTCTTCATTAGCGAGCGGCTGCGAAGAATCCAATACGACGAGGACGAGATCCGCGTCTGCGAGAGCTTCCATGGATTTTCGGATACCGATGCTTTCCGCCTCATCGAGGGCCCGGCGAATGCCGGCTGTGTCGACCAATTTGATCGGGATACCGCCAATAGCGACGGTTTCGCTAACCAGATCACGAGTAGTGCCCGGAGTCGCGGTTACGATGGCACGCTCGCGCTCGACCAGGCAATTAAACAAACTCGATTTGCCGACGTTGGGCCGGCCCACGATGGCCAGCGTCAGACCTTCGTGAACGATCTTTCCGTACGCGAACGAGGCGGCAAGCTCTTCAAGCGGAGCGCAGACTACGGCGATGCGCTGAAGAATCTGATCCGCGGGCAGAATCGAGATGTCATCTTCGGCGAAGTCGATCCCGGCTTCGAGCGTCGCGATCAGCTCAACCAGCTTTTGTTTGATCGGCTGCAGCCGGCGCGACAGTGCACCTTCGAGCTGTTGAGCCGCAATCTTGGCCTGGTACAGAGTTTGCGAGTCGATGAGATCGCGGACGGCTTCCGCCTGCGTAAGATCGATTCGTCCGTTGAGAAAGGCGCGCATGGTGAATTCACCGGGTTCGGCGAGGCGCGCGCCGCGAGCCAGAGCGAGTTCGACTACGTGGTGCAGGACTACGGGCGATCCGTGGGCGGAGATTTCTACGATGTCGTCGGTGGTGTAGGAATGAGGCTTGGCGAAGTAGGTGACGACGACTTCGTCGATGCGGCCTGCCGAACTTTGCTCGGCCTGGACGGGCAGAAAACTCGTCTCTACACAAGCGTCATCGGGGTCGACCAGTTCTCCAAACACTGCGCGTCCGGGGTGAAGATCGTGTTTCAGGCGCAGCATTGGCAAGGCAATTTTCTTGGCTTCCGGGCCAGCCAGACGAATCACCCCGATGCCCCCGCGCCCCGGAGGAGTGGCGATGGCGACGATCGTGTCGTCGAGGTTCATCGGAAGATTGTAGCGAGTTATTCCCAGGGAGCCGCTTTATGGATTACGGCAGGCTCCTCGGTGTGGCCTTGCTTGTCGGCTTGTAGTTCTTGGGATAGACCACGAGACAACGCCGCCCGCCTTCGCCCTGGCTCTCGGTGTGCAGATCGCCGTGATCTCGCAATGCCAGATGAACGATCCGCCGTTCCCGCGAAGACATAGGCGCGAATTCGTAAGGCATGTTCGTCTTGCGGACTCTCTCCGCCGCCACGCCCGCGGCCAGCCGAAGCTCTTCAAGACGAAGGGCGCGCTGATTCATGCAGTCGAAGCTGATTTTTTCGTGCTCATTGCCGGGCAAACGCAGCATTTCAATCGCAAGCGTTTCGATGGCGCGCAGCAGTTCGCCGCCGCGCTCCAGCACCAGCGTGGAATCGGGACCGGAGAGTTCGACCAGAATTTCTGGCCGCTCCCAATCGCGCTCCTCGGGAAACGGCGGATCGACGGTGATGCGGTATTTCAGGTGGAGACCGCCGTGGGTGACGACGACGCGCAGCAGTGCGTCGATTTTCTTTGCGGCTGCGATTTTGTCAGGAATAGGCACTGGCTTCTTGCTCCTAGCTGCTAGCTTCTGCCCCCAACCTATGACTTCAAACGTTAGACCCAAGCCAGAAGCCAGAAGCTAGGAGCTATTTGTCTTTCTTCCTAGCTCTCTTCGCCGCCATCTCGCGCATCTCGCGGCCCAGGCTGGTGCGGTTCATGACCAGCTGTTGCGCGATGGCGATGAAGTTTCCTTCGGCCCAGTACAGGCACAAGCCGGAGGCGAAATTCCAGCTGAGAAACCCCATCATTACCGGCATCATTACATTCATCAGTTTCTGCTGGGATGGATCCATTCCGGCTTGCGGCGTCATGCGCTGCATGAACAGCATAGTAATGAAGATGCCGATGGGCAGAATATAACAGGGATCGGCCGACGACAGATCGTGGATCCACAACCAGGGGGCATGCCGAAGGTCGAGCGCCGAGCCCAGCATGCTGTAGTAGGCGAACAGGAACGGCATCTGGATGACCAGCGGCAGACAGCCGCCGACCGGGCTCACGCCTTCTTTTTTCATCAACTCGCCGATTTCCGTGTTCATTTCCTGCCTGCGGGGATCGCGCATGCCGTACTTCTTGTATTTCTCCTTGATCGAATTCATCTGCGGCTGAATCTTCTGCATCTTCAACGCCGATTTCATGCTGGAGATGCGCAGCGGCATCAGCGCCAGATTGATGATCAAAGTTTGCAGGCAAATGGCCCAGCCCCAGTTGTGGATGAAGTCATAGGTCCAGCGCAGCCACAAAAAAAGCGGGCGCGCAATCACGCCAAAGAAACCGAAGTTGATGAGCGAGCGCAGGTCCGGGTCGGCCCCGACGATGGTCGGCACGGGCACGGATTCCAGCGTCTTCAGCGCCTTCGGTCCAACATACATGCGCGCATTCGTCGAGCCGGCTGGGTTGCCCACCGCTGCTCCCAGCACTTCCGCGGGGAGCGGTATCCTGCGGGTTCGGGTTTTTCGGATTCTTGGGAACGTTGAGCGAGTTGCGCAGCGTGACCAAAGCCGAGTTCTGCGAATCATCCGGAAGAAAAACCGCCGCGAAGTACTGATCGGTCACTCCCGCCCAGTTGAACGGTATGCGGAGAGTGTTGCCGCCGCTGACCTTCTTGATAGCCAGCCGTTCAGTGTTGCCGTTGTACTGATACTGAATTTGACTGGCGGCGTAAGAGGCGAGAGAGGATTCGTCCCCGAAGCCCGCAGGCCATGCGGGATACGCCGCAACTTGACTTCCCTTAGACACCACCGAGGTTTCGACGTGCACCACGTAGGTGTGGTCGAAGCGGAAACTCTTGCGCACAGCCACATCGCCATCGGCGTATTCAAAGGTGATTTCGACGGGAGATTTCACGGAGCCCGACTTGGATGCGAAATAAAGCGCAGAATTCAACTTGTTTCGTTGAGTTTCATCGTACGTCCACAGCGAGAGCGGGTAACCGTATTTTTCCGCCGCGAGGTTGTTGACCAGATCGAGCGGCTGCCCTTTGTCGTCATCATATTTTTTCAGCACCCACGACTTGACCTGTGCTCCGCGATTGGTAAACGTAATGCGGTATAGATCGTTCTCAACCACAGTTTCCGATTCCGAAGCCGCCTGCTTGGTGGCGCCCGCGTTGAGCGCCGGAACCGCCGCTCGCGCCGCCGGAGCTTGGTTGATCGCAGCAGCCTGCGGAACTGCCTGAGTCTGGCCCTGGGTTTGCGGCGCGGGAGTCGCTGGCGCCTGTGCCTGCGGAAGATACTTCTTGAGAATCGGTTGGAACAATACGATGACCAGAAACGTCAAGGCGAAGACAAGGAGCAGCCGCCGCTCCATGCCCGGTTCTTGCTGAGGATTTTGGAATTCTGCCAAATTTACTTTCTCAATGACTGCAAAGCTCGTTGTCGCGACTGCCCTGAACCGGCACGCTGCAACTTTTCGATTCGGCGACTTTCGACCTATCCATTTCGTTGTCTGACCACGGGATCAAGCCCACCCTTCGCCAAGGGATGGCATCGCAACACCCGCCAGGCCGCCATCAGACCTCCCTTTACTACTCCGTAGCGCTCCACCGCCTCCATGGCGTATTCAGAGCAAGTCGGCACGTATCGGCAAGCCGGCAAAAACAGCGGCGACAGTCCCCATTTGTATCCTCGGAGCAAGAACAGCGCGACGGCTTTGGGAATTTGTTTCATCCGGTTTTCCATACCCATAATACCTCCCCTGTCATTCCGAGGAGCGAAGCGACGAGGAATCTGGGTTCTCGCCAGCCCGGCGAAGAACCCAGATCCCTCGCTCTGCTCGGCATGACAACAGCGAAACTACGTGGCCTTTTCCCCAACGACTTCTGAATAACTTCAAAAGCCCGCGCGATCTCATCCCCCAATTCGGCAAACTCAACTTTAAGCACCGACTTCTTCGGATTGATCACCACATCCACCGGAACAGCAATCCCCGGCCAATGCAAACGAACCGACTCGCGCAATCTACGTTTCATGCGATTGCGCTCGACCGCCCCGCCCAACACCCTCCCCACCGTGAACCCGACGCGCAGCCCTTCGCCCTGCTCGCGCAGCAGATAGAACACGGTCATGTGAGCGGCAAAGTGACGCCGCCCCTTCTTGTATACCCGATCGAAGTCGCCGTGCCGGAGCAGGCGCATTCCACTGGTAAATCTGGCCCGGGTGCCGGGGACAGACAAGTTGAGACCACGGTTCGGAGCGAGACCGCTCACGGTACTCACGATCCAGACTCAGGTTGCGGAATTGCCGTCAATTCCGGAAAAGGAAATCGACTACTCACGGAAGCCGGGCTTTACCGACACCCGCTTGCGTCCCTTGGCGCGCCGGCGCGAGATCACCGCTTGGCCGCTCTTGGTTTTCATCCGGGTACGAAATCCGTGCGTCTTCGAGCGGTGACGTCGGTTAGGTTGGAATGTGCGCTTGGGCATGAAACTTCGTTGCTCCTGATTCAGTTAGTCGGTGCAATAATAGCTGTAGGACGAATGAGAAGTATAAATGGTCCAAGCCAGACGGGCAAACCGGCCTGCACGCGAAAGTCGGGCTGTAGAACGATTTCAATTCGCTGCTCGGTGCACCATGCTCGCGGCAGTTACAAAGTCGCCACTTGACAGACTCTTTTTTTCGCGTTTTGAATTGCAGAACTGGAAGAAAATCTTTGTCGAACTTTTCCACAAATACATTTTTTTTGTGCTAGTATGCGGACCGTTCCTGCTCATTGAAAATTTTTCTCACTTCAGCAAACCGGTTCGCCGTGCGGGCTGGAAAATGGGCAGCTTTCATACGGCAATCATTGGTTTCAGACCGCTCTTTTGAGCGGCAGCATCATCTAAGAATTTCTTATGTCGGTTTCAACTTCAACTCTTGCTCCTAATCCGTGGTTGCGCATCCTCGACGCGCTGGAAAAAAAGATCAACCGGACTTCTTACGATACCTGGTTGAAGCCCACTCGTTACAGTCACTCCAGCGGAGGCACGCTTTTCGTGTGGGTTCCCAAACCCGAATTCTGCCAGGTTGGCGATAAGTACGCCGACCTCATCCAGGAGGCGCTCGACAATCTCGGCCTCGAGTATCAGGAGGTAAAGTTCGTTCCTCCAGGAGACGATCCCGCCGAGACTCCCGTCCGCCACAACGGAGGACTTTCGGCCTTTCCGGCTCCCGCCACGCATCCGTCGCAGGCGCGCTTCGATTGGGATGGTGCCGCTCAACTCAATCCGCGCTACACCTTCGACGCGTTCGTCATCGGCAGCGGAAACCAGTTCGCCCACGCCGCGTGTCAGGCGGTTGCGGAACGTCCCTCGAAGGCCTACAACCCGCTCTTCCTCTACGGTGGCGTCGGCATGGGCAAGACTCACCTGATGCAGGCCATCGGCCACGAGGTAAGCAAACGGCAACCGCAGCTCGCCATCTGCTACGTATCCAGCGAGAAGTTCACCAACGAGATGATCAACTCGCTGCGCTACGACAAGATGACCAGCTTCCGCGACAAGTTCCGCAACGTCGACGTGTTGCTCGTGGACGACATCCAGTTCCTCGCCCAGAAAGAACGCACGCAGGAAGAATTCTTCCACACCTTCAACGCGCTGCACGAGTCCATGAAGCAGATCGTGATTGCCAGCGATCGCTCGCCCAAAGAGCTTGCCGAGATCGAAGACCGCCTGCGCAGTCGTTTCGAGTGGGGTCTGATCGCCGACATCCAACCGCCCGACTTGGAGACCAAGGTGGCCATCCTGCAAAAAAAGTCGGAGCAGGAAAAAGTCACGCTTCCGACCGACGTGGCTCTGTACATCGCCTCCAACATCCGCTCCAACGTCCGTGAACTGGAAGGCGCTCTCATCCGGCTAGTCGCCCACTCTTCGCTGATTGGGGCCGAGATCACCCTCCCGTATACCCAGCAGGTGCTGAAGAATTTCATCGACTCCCAGGCCCGCAAGGTCACCATTGAGTCGATCCAGAAATCGGTCGCCGAGCAGTTCGGGTTGCGCCTGGTCGAAATCAAGGCGAAGAACAACTCCCGCGCCATCGTCTATCCCCGGCAAATTGCCATGTATTTGGCCAAGCATCTGACCGAAGCATCGCTGCCCGAGATCGGACGCCAGTTTGGCGGCAAGCACCATACGACCGTATTGCACTCGGTCGAGAAAATCGACGCCGTGCGCAAGACCGACAAGGATTTGAATCGCCTGCTCAATAAATTAACCGAGCAGTTAGGCGGATAAAGCGGGAACTGGGCCGCAAATCTACTTTTTTCAGCTTTCCCGCTGTTACCGCTGGTTTTGCAGCTTTTCCTTTTGGTATAAGGGATGTATTCAAAGTAGCGCCACTGGGCCGGGGGACTTCAGGTTATGCCGGTAGAAGCAATCGCATCCGCGGCGGGAACCACCACCATGGAGATTACGGTCAGCAAGTTCGAACTCTTGCGAGAGCTCACGGCCACGCAAGGTGTGGTCGAACGCAAGACCACCATCCCCATCCTGTCCAACTATTTGTTTGAAGCCGCTGGCGACAAGCTTTCGCTCACCGCCACGGATTTGGATCTTAGTCTGCGCACGTCGTGCATAGCCAAGGTGAAAAAAGAAGGCGCCTGCACCATCCCCGCGCGCAAGCTGCACGACTACGTGAAACTGTTGCCCGACGCCGACATCACGATTAAGCTGCTCGAGAATCACTGGGTCAGCATCCGCTGCGGCCGCTCGAATACAAAAATGGTCGGCATGGCCAAGTCAAACTTTCCCACCCTGCCTACATTCCCGACCGCCGGCGTAGTAAAAATCCCCGCGCAAGTTCTGCGGTCGATGATAGCCAAAACCGGTTTCGCCATTGCCAGCGAAGAATCGCGCTACACCCTGAACGGCGCATTGATGGTGCTGAAGCCCGAATCGATCACCATGGTCGCCACCGACGGACACCGCCTGTCGCACATCGAACGCACTGGCGACAAGTTCGCAGGCGTTTCCGGCGAGATGAAAACTCTCGTCCCCAAGAAAGCAATGGACGAGCTCAAGTCCCTGCTCGATTCCACCGACGCCGAGGAAATCGAGTTCGCCAAAGACGAGTCCACTTTATTTTTCCGTATCGGCCAAAGACTCCTGACCTCGCGCCAACTCACCGGCCAATTCCCCAACTTCGAAGCCGTGCTGCCAAAGGACAACAACAAAAGCATCACCGTCCACGGCGAGGAGTTGACCGCGGCGATCTCCCGCGTAGCCCAATTCGCCGACGAGCGCTCGCGAGCCGTAAAAATGCGCCTCGAAAAAGGCGAGCTGAAACTCTCCGCGTCCTCCACTGAAACCGGCGAGTCCGAAGATTCGCTCGAAATCGACTACAACGGCGACATGATCCAGATCGGCTTCAACGCGCAATATCTCCTCGACTTCCTCAAAGCCACCGGCAGCGGCGAAGTGAAACTAGAATTCAAAGATTCCCAATCCGCCGGCCAGATGCGCCCCGCCGAAGGCGAAGAGTACAAATACCGCTACATAGTAATGCCCATGAGGATTTGACGGACGATGGAGGACGGGCGTCCTCGCCCATCCCGCCACACCGCATGCGGTTCCCGCCCGCACCACAAATTCAACCGATTGGACCAATATCGCACCCGCGACCGCGGAACGCCACGATGCGCTTGACGCCGACCGCTATTCGCCGTAGAGTGATCGCCACCTAAGGTAGGAGGGACACCATGCTCAGCGGATTCAAGCAGTTCATTCTTCGCGGCAACGTAATCGATATGGCAGTCGGCGTCGTCATCGGCGCAGCCTTCGCCTCGGTAGTCTCGGCGTTTACCAAGGATCTCCTCACTCCGCTGATCGCCGCTATAGTCGGCAAGCCCGATTTTTCCGCCATCAAGTTCACTATCAACGGCAGCATGTTCGCCATCGGCGAGTTCGTCAATGCCGCGGTCTCTTTCGTGCTGGTAGCGGCGGCCGTGTATTTCTTTGTAGTCACCCCGGTAAATCTCCTGGTCGCGCGCATGCGCAAAGCACCCGCACCCGCCGATCCCACCACGAAAAAGTGCCCAGAGTGTCTCAGCGAAATTCCCATCGACGCCAAGCGCTGTGCTCATTGCTCTCAGCCAGTCAGCGTCGGAATGGCGGCATGAGCGCGCTCATGGTGAGCTAAGGTGAAACTCCTGGTCCTTGCGGCTTGCGCGATCTTGCTCTGCTTCGGGACCTCGCTGTACGGCCAGGAATCCGGTACGCAGCCTAGGTCCCAACCAGAACAGCAGGCTCCCCCAAGCCAGCAACGGCAATTGCCGACACGAGTACGGGTCTCGCAGGGAGTTATGGCGACTCTCCTCATTAAGAAGGTTCCCCCGGAATATCCACCAGAAGCGCGCAAGAAGCACATTCAAGGGACAGTCATTTTACACGTGGTAATTAGCCAGCAAGGAGACGTTGCGGAGGTATCCGTGGTTTCCGGAGACCCGATGCTTACTGAGTCCGCGATCGAAGCGGCGAAGCAATGGAAATACAGGCCCTATCTTTTGAACGGCAACCCGGTCGAAGTGGAGACCCAGTTTCAGTTGAACTTCGTCCTTTCAGGAAACTAGACTAGCCCGTCTCAATTAACATGACGTTATGGACATCGGTCGTCTTCGGCACTGTGGCATATTTCTACTGATGGTCGTGGTCGCTCCGGTTCATGCGGGCGGGATGCCGCAATCTTCTTCATCTTCAGCCAAGCCTAAATCTGGATCGCCGCAAATATCTGTAGCCGACCCAGGTGCCGTCAGCAACAGCGTTTACCGCAACCCCACTTTCGGATTCACATACAAAATCCCCTTTGGCTGGGTGGATCGCACCAAGGAGATGGCTGAACACGATTCAACCGATCCCCCGAAATCATCCCTCCTCCTAGCCACGTTTGAGCGTCCCCCCGAGGCCACCGGCGACTCGATAAACTCCGCCGTCGTAATAGCAGCGGAGCCCACATCTTCCTACCCCGGCCTGCGCACCGCCGAACAGTATTTTGATCCGCTCACCGCCGTAACCAAGTCCAAGGGCCTCGCCGTTGTCAACGAGCCATACGAATTCCAAGTGGGAACCATGCAACTGGTGCGCGGCGACTTCAGCAAACCGCTGGGCAATCTCACCATGCACCAAAGCACGTTGGCCGTGATCGAGAAGAGTTACGTAATCTCGTTCACCTTCATCGGCGGCACCGAGGATGAAGTGGACGACCTTCTGGAAGGTTTAAAATTTGGCGGTAAAGAAGCGCCCGGTGCACACAAGTGAGTGTACGAAGACGCTCAAATGGGCATCACCGCAGTGCCTTTTAGAGTACCTCCCTAAATGACACAAATATCGCCAGTTATCGGGTCGATTCTGGTCGGAGAATGAACCGCACTATGGTATAATTTCTTATAAATCCTGTGTCCGTAAGTGTTAATAATTTCAGTCATTTGACCTCATTTTAGGGGCACAGGAAATGCGCGCCGACCAGAGTTCACTTCTGGCCTTCTCACCGGAGCTGAATGGCGACAAAAGAAGTCAACACAACAGCAATCGTCGACACCAAGAATCGAGCCGGCGGACCCAACCCCGTCAACGGCAACGGCGACTACACCGCCGATTCCATCAAAGTGTTGGGCGGCATGGAAGCCGTTCGCATGCGTCCCGCGATGTACATCGGCTCGACCGGCGAAATCGGACTTCATCATCTCGTCTACGAAGTCGTCGACAACTCCGTCGACGAAGCCCTCGCCGGATACGCCGACAAAATCGAAGTCGCCATTCACCTCGACAACTCCATCACCGTCGTCGACAACGGCCGCGGCATTCCCGTCGATTCCATGGACATCGACGGCGAAAAAGTTCCCGCCGCGCAAGTCGTCATGACCACGCTGCACGCCGGCGGCAAATTCGACGCCTCCTCCTACAAAGTTTCCGGCGGATTGCACGGCGTCGGCGTCTCCTGCGTGAACGCCCTCAGCGAAGAACTCGACCTCGAAATCTGGCGCGATGGCTTCACCTGGGAGCAGACCTATTCCAAGGGCGAGCCAACCAGCAAACTGAAAAAAGCCGGCGCAACCAAAAAGCGCGGGACCAAAGTCCACTTCTTGCCAGACAAGAGCATCCTTACCGTAACCGAATACAACTTCGATACGCTGGCGCAGCGTCTGCGTGAACTCGCCTTCCTGAACAAGGGCCTGCTGATCACGCTCACCGACGAACGCACCACCGACGCGAAAACGGGAGAGCCCAAAACCGCGGACTTCAAGTACAACGGCGGCATCGCCGAATTCATCAAGCACCTCAATCGCGGCAAACAGGTGCTGCACGACAAACCCATTTACATGGAAGCCGACCGCGACGGCGTAGCCATGGAGATCGGCCTGCAATACAACGACGGCTACTCCGAAACCGTTTTCAGTTTCGCCAACAACATCAACACCGTCGACGGCGGCACCCACCTCTCCGGCTTCCGCACCTCGCTGACCCGCACAATCAATTACGCCGGACAGCAGATGGGCCTGTTCAAAGACGTAAAAGAAAATCTAACCGGCGACGACGTCCGCGAAGGCCTGGTCGCCGTAATCAGCGTGAAGCTCCCGCAACCCCAGTTCGAAGGCCAGACCAAGGGCAAGCTGAACTCCGACATCGCAGGCGTAGTGCAAGCCTTCGTCAACGAACGCTTAGGTGCGTACCTCGAGCAGAACCCGACAGTCGGACGAAAGATCATCAACAAAGCCATCGACGCAGCCCGAGCCCGCGAAGCCGCCAGAAAAGCCCGCGACCTAACCCGCCGTAAGGGCGCGCTCGACGGTGGAGGCTTACCCGGCAAACTCGCCGATTGCTCCGAGAAACAACCCGAGCGTTGCGAACTATTCCTGGTCGAAGGCGAATCCGCCGGCGGCACCGCGAAACAAGGACGCGACCGCCGTTTCCAAGCCATCCTGCCGCTAAAGGGAAAAATCCTAAACGTCGAAAAAGCCCGCTACGACAAGATGCTGGCGCATGAAGAAATTCGCGCCATGATCACCGCGCTCGGCACCGGCATTTCGAAAGAAGATTTCGACGCCAGCAAGCTGCGCTACGGCAAAGTCATTCTAATGACCGACGCCGACGTGGACGGAAGCCACATCCGCACCCTCCTGCTCACATTCTTTTTCCGCCACATGCAGGAACTGATCAAGCGCGGTAACGTGTTCATCGCGCAGCCGCCGCTGTACTCGATCAAAAAGGGCAAGTCGCAGCAGTACATCAAAGACGACCGCGAATACGTCAAAGTTCTGGTCAAGCGCGCCTCGGAAGGTCTGGTCGTCCGCTACGGCGAGGGCGCAGCCAAGCTCGAAGGCGCGAACCTGTCGCGCTTCATGAACGTTCTCGACGAGTACCTGAAGCTCTTCGACAAAGTCGACAAACGCTTGCGCGATGAACGCGTAACCGAAATTCTGCCCAAGCTCGATCTCTCCAAGCGAGTCGATTTCGAAGGCGACAAAAAAGCCGCCCCCAAGAAAATCGAAAAGCTGGAACGAGAACTGAAGAAGCTGCAAAAAGAACGCAGCTTCAAAGAGGTGGAAAGCCGCTTCGACGAAGAACACAATCTCTGGGAGGTCCGCTACCTGAACTCGCAGGGCGCCGAACACCTGATCAACTGGGAACTGGCTTCCACCGCCGAGTACCGCCAACTGCTCTCAAAATTCAAGCAAATCGAACCGTACATGGAGCCGCCATTCGTCATCGAGACCATTGCTAAAGCTAGTAAAAGCGAAGAAGTGAACGACACCGAGCCCGAGGATGGCGGAGCCGAGAAGAAAGCCGCAGCAGACGCCCCCGCAAAAGCTGCCGCGAAGAAGAAGCCCGAACCTCAACTGGTCGAAAAAGCCACAGCCCGCGATCTCTTCGAGTACGTACTCGCCGAAGGCCGCAAGGATTACATCGTCCAACGATACAAAGGTCTCGGCGAAATGACCTCGCAGCAATTGTGGGAAACCACCATGGACCCCGAGCGCCGCACCCTGTTGTCGGTAAAGCTCGAAGACATCGCCGAGTGCGAAACCATCTTCACCACGCTCATGGGCGAAGACGTAGAAGCCCGCCGCAAGTTCATCGAAGACAACGCCCTCGACGTAAAGAACCTGGATATCTAATCGTGTCTATGTGGGGCCGGGTCTCAGACCTGGCCAAGCCCAGCGAAGCGAAGCTCGGCAGTGGGATCAGAGCACAAGCAGGTTCGCACCATGCGCGTTGAGCGCGCGGTCAAAAGTCACAAACTTCAATCCTGCCACCGAGGCGAAGGCCAGAAGGTAAGCGTCGGCCCAAACCTTCGGCGACCGGCTGGACAACCGCGAGCGTGAACGGAATTCTTTCTCGAGATCATTAGGCTCGGGAAGGAAGGCTATCCGCGTATCGGCCCAAACTCGATCCCACACGCGCCAAGCCTCTGACATGGTTTTCGTGTCCTCCCCCATGATCCCCTCAGTGGTCAGGAGCCGTAGAATTGTGAGTTGTGTGAAGCGGCAGAAAAAGAACTGCTCTTCGCTGGCCGACTCAAACCACCTTCTGGCCCTCTCAGAGTGAATGTGGCGGCTCCACAGCAGCGCCAGCCAGACGTTCGCATCAAGGAAATTCAACGTGTTCATAAATCTGTTCGTTGCTCACGTCCACTTTTGGACCCTCAGAAACGATGAGCGGAAATTTCACTCTCTTAGGCCGCGGCCGCTGGCCTTGAAGCAGGACGCCTCGAACCCCCGCCAAAACCAATTCGCGGATGGAGTGGCCTCGCGCGGCCGCCTGCTCTTTAAGTTTCCGGTACAGGGGCGCCGGAATGTCAACCGTGGTACGAACACATTCCTGTTTCATGACCCGATTATTTCACGTATGCCATAAATATGGAAGAGACGCAGCACCTCGCCCCGAGTGCCCTCCTTGACAACACGCTCGACGTAAAGAAATTGGATATCTGATCGTGTGGGGCGGACACTCCTTGTCCACCGCCGTTGACCCTGACTGCGTAGGGCGGACGCCCCTCGTCCGTCCAGGCCGAAGCGCAACTTCGCCGTGGCCGCCCTTAAAGATTGCGTATCCTCAGCACCCCGTCTCGCAATCAAATTCTTTCGTCAAATGACGACGCAGGAACAAAATTCCCCGTCGCCGGGTCTAACTCAAAAGCTGGAGGAACTCACATGACGATCGCTTGGCCTCCTCTTTGGTGGAAACAACGAAGTCAGCTCAAGAAGCTGTGGCTTATCGCCGCGGCAACCGTCGCCATCTACTACGGCGCGATTCAGCCCAGGCAGGACTTTCGCGGGGTTGCGATGCAACGCTCGTCAGCCCTCGCGTCCATCGAGGGAAGCCGTCACCAGCATTGGTTCCAGCCAAGCATGCTGGCAGTTCAAGAAGAGCGCCAGGCCGAAGGAGTGGTCGGGGGCGTGCCTGCAAGCGCCGCAAACCAGGGAAGCGCTGTTACCCGGCTGGCGGACGACAATGACCGCAAAATTGTCCGCACAAGTTCGATTGCGCTGATCGTTGAAAAGCCCGCCGATGCCGCCGGAAAAGTTCAGCAGCTCGCGGAAGCCGCCGGAGGATTCCTGATGAACTGGCAAGCCAACGGCGATCAGGAGGCAACCAACGCGTCTTTGATGATCCGTGTGCCCCTCGCGGAATTCGAATCAACGCGAACTGCAATTCGCAAGCTTGCGCAGCGGGTTGAGAGCGAGCGCGTAGAAACGGAGGACGTGTCCACACTATACGTCGATGACCAGGCACGTCTGCGCAATCTCCGCGCCCAGGAAGCCCAATACCTGGCAATTCTCAGGCAGGCGCGCACCGTTAAAGATACGCTCGAAGTCAGCGACAAGCTGAATGAGGTCCGCGGCGAGATTGAACGGCAGCAATCCGAATTCAATACTCTCTCCAAGCAGGTGGAACTGGTCGCCATCACAGTTTCTCTCCGAAAGGAAACTGAAGCCCAGGTATTCGGGCTGCCATGGCGTCCACTCTACGAAGTTAAGTTGGCAGCGCGACTGGGACTGGAAGGATTAATTGACTATTCCACCTCCGTGCTCTCTTTTTCTTCTACCTACCCGCAATCGCCCTGTGGTTGGCAACGATTCTCGTCGGCGCCGCCATCGCCTGGCGCGTTCTGCGCTGGGCCGCCCGCCTGCTTTTCGTCGCCGGAGCATCGGCAGCAAATACCTGAGCCGCCGCGCCGGAATGAATCGCCGGAATAACTTCGACAAATCTTCCGTCACACTCGATACTTCAGCTCCGGATAAACCCGGTCAAACACCACCCAAGTCAACCCGATCACGACAAACACCAAAACGCTGCCCTCCGGCCCAACCGTCCCACCCGTGATCCACCGCGAGCCGTGGAAAGCGGAACGCAAGAGGTGACCAGTCACCATGCCGCCGCTGTCCGGCACGGAGTAGAGATAGCTTTCGCCCCAGTCCCACGAAGCATGAAAGCCGACCGCGAACCACAAGTTCCCCGTACGGCGAAGCGTCAGGCAGAAAAAAAGTCCAATCACCGCCACGGCGATCAAACCAATCCAGGTTTCTCCCGGATTCCAGAAATGCAAAGCCGCGAAACTGCAAGAAAGCAGCAAGGCCGCAGGCCAGAAACCAATACCCTGCGTTAGAGCGAACTGAGTATAGCCGCGCAGCAGAAACTCTTCGAACAAGCCAACCGCCAAAAAAAACACGCCCCAGAAAACCGCGAATTTCAAAATACGCCCGCCGTGCAGCGCGAGTCTTCCCAAAGAGAAATCGCCAACGCCCCCGATCGCCACGACGAGAGCCGTGATCGCCACAATGCCCCAAAGCATGCCAACCCAAAACGATTTGCCGAACGCCCCTCGCCGCGGCAACCCGTAGTCCCCGAATGGACGTTTCTCGATCCATCCCATAACAACCGCAGGGACGGCTACCGTGACCAACGACCCCGACCTCCGCAATCAGTTCGAGCCAGACTTTGATCGCGATCAGCGGATCAATGTCCTGCAGCAGAATGCCCAGGACCATCCGCAGCCCTCTCCACATGACTACGTAGAGCAGAAGCCGCCATCCCACTCGCAACCCTTGCGGGCCAAAAAAAATTGTCTCTATCGGCTCAACCGATGACAGTTGTGGTGGAATGATTAATTCCGGATCAGGCGGATTGGGACGTTCGTCCGGCGAGCTTTCTACTTCGTCCATGGCGGAAGTTTCCCCAATTGCCCCCGGACATGGTAAAACACTCGCCGTCCCTTCATGGGTAAATTTCTCACGCGCGAACGCTTTGGCCGACCTCAGGTTCTCGCCGGATGTCTTCTGCTCGCCTTCCTCGCCCAATGCGCATGGTTGCTCGTGCGCGGCACCGAGCCACGCGAAATAGATTCTTCCCAGTTATTCCGCGTGGTCGAAGGCCTGCAACAGTGGAGCGGAGACTCGGTTGCCGGAACCCCCTCCGTAGAGCGTCTCGAAGCCGGCACTCCAACTCCCCCCGAAATCGATCACAACGACGGCTTCGATCCCAATCACTCACCGCTCTGGTATCTGTTGGCGTCCCTCCCGCTGCTGGGCTGGACCGGCACAGCGGAAGCCGGATCATTTCACTACTGGGGATGGCTGGCGCGCGCGCCTTATTTAGTCTTCGGCTTCCTGCTAGGCGCGTCCTTGTGGTACGTGGCACGCAGACTCTACGGAAACGCCGGCGGCTACATTGCGTTGGCCTTGTACTGCTTCTCCCCGGCAATCCTCCGCAGCAGCGCGCTATATTCTGCGCCCCCGGAGATGGGCGCGGCGTGGGGCGCCTTTGGGGCCATCTTTACGGCCGTCGCGGTGGCCCACACTTTGTATGCTCCGCGCGAGGTCGTAGTCTGGAACTGGCGGCGCATTTTACTACTCGGACTCTCGCTGGCATTAGCCATCGGATCACAGTTTTCGCTCATCATCCTGATCCCCATCGCGCTTGCGTTCATGCTATATCTGGCGCCGTCCCGGCGGCGAGCAGCCCTGGCAATTTGGGCCGCAGCATGTGGAACCGCATGGCTGCTCCTATTCGCCTCCTATTTATTCCGTCCTCGCGTTCTTTGGCAAGGCATGCGCCATGCCACTTTCTTCGGAATTACATGGCAGGCGTTTCTCATGCCTGCAACCTACGTGCGCATTCTCGCGCAAATCGGCCAGAGTGGCCCAGCGCTGTTGGTTGCACTCCCTACAGCTCTGATCGCGTATTTCGCGTGGCGCCGTCCCAGATATTTCGGCAACACCGCGCCGTTGCTGATCGCAGCATTGTTCCTCCTCCTCGGCCTGGGCACGCCCCATTATCCGGGATTCGGATTTCAACTCATGGCAGTGCCATTCTTGTTTGTCTTTGTCGCTGGAGTCGCCGCCGACCTGCTCGAAACCCGCCACCATGATCTGGTAAACGCCTGCGTGTGGGGACTCCTGCTGGCAAATGCACTCTGGAATCTCGCAGAACTAGCGCGCGTCGGAAAGCCGTTATAGTGTGCGCGTGAGAACTAGCTTCGCACTACGCGGTGGGATGAACGGTGCAACCGTCGAGCCCTGCAGGTCGAACCAGCTACCCCAGCGCGGGAGAGGCTGCCAGCCCCGAGATGACGGACCAGACCTGTGCGTTGCGTCAGCACTCGCCATCGTCTCATTTCGTAAGCCGTATTCGTTGACTACCCGATGCCGCATCCGTAATATAAGGCGACTCAGGAACCAGTCATTTCCGCAATGATCGGCAAAACCATCTCGCATTACCGCATCATCGAAAAGTTGGGCGGCGGCGGCATGGGTGTCGTCTACCGGGCCGAAGACATCAAACTGGGCCGCTTCGTCGCGCTCAAGTTTCTCCCCGAAGAACTCGCCAGAGATCGCCAAGCCCTCGATCGCTTTCAACGCGAGGCGCGCGCTGCATCGGCACTGAACCATCCCAACATCTGCACCATCCACGAGATTGACGAAGAAAACGGCCAGGGCTTCATCGTCATGGAGTTCCTCGAAGGGCAGACCCTCAAACACCGGATCGCAGGGCGCCCGATGGACACTGAAACGCTGCTGAATCTGGCAATTGAAATTGCCGACGCCCTTGACGCCGCCCATTCGAAAGGAATCATTCATCGCGATATCAAGCCAGCCAACATTTTCGTCACCAAGCGCGGACAGGCTAAGCTGCTGGACTTCGGTCTAGCAAAGCTGGCCCCAGAAAATCGCCGAGGCGATTCGGAATCCGTGCTGCAGACGGCAACCAACGGGGCACTGATGACCACGCCCGGCTCCACGGTTGGAACCGTGGCGTACATGTCGCCAGAGCAGGTTCGCGCTGACGAACTTGACGCCCGCACCGACTTGTTCGCTTTCGGGTCGGTGCTCTATGAAATGTCCACCGGAGGTTTGGCATTTTCCGGAAGCAGCACCGGCGTAATTTCCGAGGCCATTCTGAACCGCACTCCGCCCAGTCCGTCGGGCGTCAATCCTTCAATCCCGCCGAAGCTCGAGGAATTAATTTTCAAGGCGCTCGAGAAGGAGCGCGAGTTCCGCTATCAAACGGCCGCAGAGCTGCGCGGAGATTTGAAGCGAATCAAGCGCTCAATGGACACGTCACGCGTGCGGGCAGGAATCCCAGCCGTCGCTTCCCCAGCAACAGCTGCAACCCCGGTGGTTGAGTCTGCCATGCCGCGAAGGCGCTTGCCGATCGCCGCATTGGCAGCCGTTGCCATCGCGCTCATCGCCGGCCTTGCCGCGGGAAGGTTTTTGTTGCAACGCCCGGTGCAAGCCTCGCTGCCGGTCTACCATCCGCTCACATTCCGTCGAGGTATGGTTCACGCCGCACGCTTTGCTCCTGACGGCAAAACGATCATCTACAGTGCCGCGTGGGAAGGAAAATCTCTACAGCTTTTTACCACGCGGCCAGAAAGCCCTGAGTCGCATGAACTGGAGCCAGCCGGAGCCGACGTCCTGGCCGTCTCGTCCTTAGGCGAAATGGCGCTTTCTCTGGGCAGTCATCCGGCCGCGCAATTTCTCTACTCCGGCACACTCGCACGCGTACCCTTGGTCGGCGGCGCTCCGCGAGAAATTTTGGAGAATGTCGAATGGGCCGATTGGTCTCCCGATGGAACCAATCTGGCAATTGTGCGGCAAGAGCAAGGCCGTCACCGCCTCGAGTTCCCCCTCGGCAAGGTGCTCTACCAGGCCGATGGATGGATTGGTCACGTTCGCATTTCCCCGAAAGCAGATGCCGTCGCCTTTATTGACCACCCGCAGCTGGGCGACGACGGGGGCGCGGTTGCAATGGTTGATCTCGCCGGAAAGAAGACGACTCTTTCCACCGGCTGGGACAGCATTCAAGGCATCGCATGGTCGACCGGCGGAGACGAGATCTGGTTTACCGCCACTCGAACCGGCGGCGACCGCTCTCTCTACGCCGTCAACCTCGCGGGAACCATTCGGCTGCTCGCGCGCGTTCCAGGTGAATTAACTCTGCTCGATGTTGGCCGGGAAGGCAATGTTCTATTAACCCGCGGCAACGACCGGGCCGGAATCATCGGCTTGCCTCCCGGCGAGACGAAAGAACGCGACTTGTCCTGGCTCGACTGGTCTTCACCCGGCGATTTATCAGCCGATGGCCGAACCGTCCTTTTCGCCGAAACCGGAGAGGGTGGAGGACCAAAGTATGCTGTCTACCTGCGCAAAACCGATGGTTCGCCGGCCATTCGTCTCAGCGAAGGCATTGGCCTGGCATTATCTCCCGACGGGAAATGGGCTCTAGCACGACCCAACATCACTCCGTCGCCATTGCTTCTGCTGCCGACCGGTGTCGGTGAAGCGAAGCCCTTCACCAACGATTCAATCAATCATCTCTGGGGCCATTGGCTTCCCGACGCAAAACGACTGGTGTTCTCGGGCAACGAGCCCGGACACGGATTTCGTCTCTATGTCGAGTCTCCCGCCGACAGCAAGCCGCGTCCGATTAGCCCAGAAGGTGTAAACCCATCCGTCGTGATTTCTCCGAAAGGCGACTTTGTTGCCAGCGTCGGTCCGGATCACAAAGTTTATCTTTATCCCGTCGACGGCGGCGAACCCGTGCTCGTCTCTGGCACCGAGCCCGAAGAAGCGCCGACCGGTTTTTCCGCCGACGGCCGATTCCTCTACGTCTTCCGTTTTGGAGAGATTCCAGCCAAAGTGTTTCAGCTCGAGTTATCCACCGGAAAGAGAAAGCTGTGGAAGGAATTAGTTCCCGCCGATGCGGCCGGGATCGACACCATCCGCGGAATCACCATAACCCCGGACGCCAAGGCTTACGTCTACGGCTACATCCGAACCCTCTCTGATCTCTACCTCGTCGAAGGCCTGAAGTAACCGCCACGGTTGCACTTTAGTGGTCGTGTTCCTAACAAGCTTGCATTCTCAGCCACTTAGCGAGGTTGCAAATCGGACCGGGTCCAGCACGAAAGTAATTCTCTTTAGGCACGCAACTACCGGCGGCCTCTCATGTTCTAATATTTACAGGGGGAGTGCGCCATGCATCGCAAACTGGAGTATGATTTCTCCGTGCAACGGCTGAATCGAGCTACTGGAGCGGGTTGTACATCGGCACTGTTCGCGCTCGTCATTCTTGGATTGATGCTGACCACGACAGCGAATGCCCAGGTTAACGGCATGCCTGCTTCGGTCACGTCACCCGGATTTGGCGGCCGCCAGGTCAATGGAGTCGCGCCCAGCGTCACCTCTCTCGGATCGCGCGGCTACACGCCAAATTCCCCAACCTGCTGCTTCAGAGGTACCTCCGTCGGGAGACCGCCTGTCGCGACAAACCCGAATTCGAACTTTAACCACTCTCACCACGACCGAACCCTGCCGTGGGGTGGCGTTTACGCCGCGCCGTATTACGGGTACTACGATTCCGGCAGCTCAGCCGATGACCCATCGGGTGACCAATACAACGGCGGACCGACAATTTTTGACCGTCGCGGTCCGGGGTCAACCGCACCACCGGCTTCGGCGCCATATCCCAGCCGCGCTCGCAGCAACAGCTCCCAACCGGATTCGGCGTCTGACCCGGCGGGACAAACTGAAGCCAGTGCTTCCGACGAGCCTCAAACTGTGCTCGTGTTTAAAGACGGTCATCAACTCGAAGTTGCGAACTATGCAATTGTCGGAAGCACGTTGTACGACTTGACTGGCGGACATCACCAGAAGATCGCTCTAGCTGAACTGGACCTGACCGCAACGGCGAAGCAAAACGACGATCGCGGCATCGACTTCCAGGTTCCCGCCTCTGCTGAAGCGAACTAGCGTATGCCCAAGCCGCTGATCATCGCCCTGATCTGCGCAGTCCTGGGAGCCGGAGTTTTCGCACCGGTCTCGATGGCCCAGCGCGGTTCTGGCCTGAGTATGTCAGGCCCCAGAGGATCCTCCGGCTTCGGCCGTGCTTTCGGCGGCTCATTTAACGGACGGTCACATTCCCGCTGGTTCGGCGCCGACGCAATTTTTTTCGGCGACCCTTTTTATGCAGACTATCCGCTTGCCCCACTAACCATCCCCTCTAAATACGTAGTCGCGCAAACCCGAACCACCGCCGACGCCCCTGCAGAAATAAAATCCGAACCGTTAATGATTGAGTTGCAAGGCAACCGCTACGTGCGCTACGGCGGAACGCAACAATCCGCAGAACGCGGAGTCAATGCGGTGCCCGACTACGCCGAAACTCAAACAAGCAATTCCCCATCTACCCCAGCTCACTCAGCGCAAGCCGAACTTCCGCCGGCAGTATTAGTCTTCCGCGACGGCCATCGCGAACAGGTCCCCGAATACGCGATCGTAGGCAGCACTCTCTACGCCTCGGGAAATTACTGGCAAAGCGGCCAGTGGACAAAAAACATCCAACTCTCCGCGCTCAATATCCCCGCCACCATCCAGGCCAATCACCAAGCCGGCATCCGATTCACGCTCCCGTCAGCCCCAAACGAGGTCGTCACCAGACCCTAGCTGTAGAGACGTTGCAACGGCTCTCTCCACCAGTGTCAGCAATGTCACGCACCGTCCACAGGAGCCAGATGTCGCCGCAGGCAGGTGTCGACCTAAGAACGCTGTGCCGCGGTACGTCGGACACTCCAAGATTTTCCTGTAGTACTTTTGTCCGAACGAGATTACCATTCGGTGTATTGGAGCACCGGGCCACGTGAAAAACACTCTCTTATTCAACGCTGGAGTTCTTGTTCTCGTCGCCTCGTTTGCGCAGCTAGGTGTCTGCCAGAACCGGACTGAGTCGCCTGGCGTAACTAGTCTGTCAGATTGCAGTCGCAGCCCCAAAGCAGGGGTTAATTTACCGCACCTCATCATCGAACAAATCATCGCTGCTCCAGCGTTGGGAAAATCTGCGAATCCGAAGTTCGGCGCCACCTCTGACCAAGTGCAGGAAGTGAAAGTCGCGGTCAATGGCCGATTGTTGACCGTTATCACCGGTCCCGCTGGTGATAAAAGCTGCATTCTGCGTGAAGATTGGGACAGCACGCAGGCATCGGTCGGTAACGAACGCTGATGCTGTTCACTCTCTCGTGCATGTCGAACTTTCGCGGCAAGATTACCGGGGTGCCCCGATCATTATCAGAAGAGTCTAGCGTTCGGCGGCACGAGCTACGTTGACTCCCCCTGCGGCGCTCACCTCTGTGTTATGTTTTCCCCTCAATTAGGTGAATCGCCTCGTATGACCCTACGATCATACCGCTCATGAAACCCCCGTGCGATGAGGCCGTAATCCGCTCCCTCCCCACAATCGCTCCGTGCCAGCCCGCGCGGAGAACGTGGATCCTCACCGCCGCAATTCTCGGGACAAGCATGGCGTTTATCGACAGCACGGTCGTGAATGTCGCGCTGCCAGCGCTCCAATCCAGCCTGGGTGCAACCGTGATTGACGCGCAGTGGGTGGTTGAGTCCTACGGCCTGTTCCTCGGAGCACTCATTCTGGTCGGCGGTTCTGTTGGCGATTTGTTGGGACGCCGCCGAATCTTTGTGGCGGGCGTTACCACATTCGCAATTGCGTCAGCCTGGTGCGGGTTGGCCCCAAGCATTCATCAGTTGGTTATCGCCCGCGCCGTCCAGGGAGTAGGAGCGGCCTTCCTGGTGCCAGGAAGCCTCGCAATTATCAGCGCCTCCTTTGACGAGTCGGAACGTGGTCGAGCCATTGGCACCTGGTCCGGCGCTAGTGCCATCACCACGGCCATCGGTCCGGTTCTCGGCGGTTGGCTGATCCAGCATGCTTCCTGGCGATGGGCATTTTTCATCAACCTTCCACTCGCCGCCGCCGCGATCGCGATTTCGTTAAGGCATGTCCCCGAAAGCCGAAGCACATCCAAGAAGGGCGTCGACTGGTTGGGAGCCGTCATCGTTACCGTCGGCTTAGGCGGCTTGGTTTTCGCTCTCGTCGAATCGGCCCCTCTAGGTTGGAGTAACCCGCTGGTCTCTGCACCACTGATCATCGGCGCAGCATGTTTGCTGCTTTTCCCTTTCGTCGAGGCCAGGGTCGCCGCACCCATGGTTCCACTGGAATTGTTCCACTCGCGATCCTTCAGCGGCGCGAACCTGTTAACCCTCTTCCTCTATGCCGCCAGCGGAATCTTTTTCTTTCTCTATCCCTTGAACCTTATTCAGGTGCAAGGCTATTCCGCAACTGCTGCCGGTGCTGCCGCCCTGCCCACCATCCTGCTGCTGTTTTTCCTGTCCCGCTGGTCCGGAGGCTTGGTGACGCGTTACGGGCCCAGGCTGCCATTGATCGTCGGTCCTCTCATCACAGCAACCGGTTTCATTCTTTTCGCCATACCCTCCGTCGGCGGCAGCTACTGGAGCACATTCTTCCCCGCGTTTGTCGTGCTCGGCTTGGGGATGGCGATCAGCGTCGCTCCTCTCACCACGGTAGTCATGAACTCCGTGAATCAGGATCGCGCCGGCACCGCATCCGGCATCAACAACGCGGTTGCCCGCGTCGCCAGCCTGCTTGCCATCGCAGTTCTCGGCGCCGTAATGGTTCGCTCATTCGGCACCAGTCTCGATCGCTCCCTCGCACACCTCCCAATCCCGCCCGAGGCAATGAAATACCTCGAAGCGAACTACATCAAACTTGCCGCCCTCGAAATTCCACCGACGCTTGACCCCCAAACCTTCGCTGAAGCCAAGGCTTCAGTTGCCGATGCGTTCCTTCACGGTTTCCGCCTGGTAATGCTGATCTGCGCCGCACTCGCCGTCGCCAGCGCCGCTGATGCCTGGTTTCTGCTCGATGCAACAGGGACCCTAAACAGCAACGCCCAGCACTCCATAAATCCCTCCGGGCATGATATAATTCAAAGTATCCGAATAGTCATTAAGCTCCTGTGAATGCAACAGTTTACGCAGAGCTGAAAGCTGACAACTGAGAGCTCAAAGCTAAGAGCTAGGAGCCAGAAGCGTCCTTATGCCCGACGATCAAAATCCCGAACTACCCTTGACCCCACCCCCGCCCGGCGAAGGCGGCAATCCCGGCGCCCTCAACATTCAACCGGTAAATATCGAAGAGGAGATGCGCCGCTCGTATCTCGACTATTCGATGTCGGTGATCATCGGCCGCGCTCTCCCCGACGTGCGTGACGGATTGAAGCCCGTGCACCGCCGCATTCTCTACCACATGTTCGACTCCGGCCTGCTGCACAATCGCAGGTACGTGAAGTGCGCCAGGGTAGTCGGCGAGACCATGGGTAAATACCATCCCCACGGCGACACCGCGCTGTACGACGCGCTGGTTCGCATGGCGCAACCATTCTCGTTGCGTTATCCGCTGATCGATGGTCAAGGAAATTTCGGTTCCGTCGACGATGACCCACCCGCGGCCATGCGATACACCGAGTGCCGCCTCGCCCGCATGGCAGAAGATCTCAACGCCGACATCGACAAAGACACGGTGGACTTCGAGCCCACGTACGACGACTCCAACACGCAACCCACGGTCCTACCCACGCGCATCCCCAATCTTCTGGTCAACGGATCGAACGGAATCGCGGTTGGCATGGCCACCAATATCCCGCCGCACAATCTGACGGAAATCGTCGAAGCCACGATCCTGCTGGTGAACAATCCAGCCACGCAGCTCCCCGAAATTCTAAACATCGTCAAAGGCCCCGACTTCCCGACTTACGGCATCATCCACGGCAAAGCCGGAATCTACGAAGCCTACAAAACCGGCCGCGGCCGCTTCATGATGCGCGCCAAAGCCGGCATCGAAACTTTCAACAAAGATCGCCAGGCCATCGTCGTCACCGAAATCCCCTATCAGGTCAGCAAAAAGCGCCTAATCGAACGCATGGCGCAATTGGTCAACGACAAAATCATCGACGACATCTCCGACATTCGCGACGAAAGCGACCGCGACGGCATGCGCATCGTAGTCGAACTAAAGCGCGGCGGCGAACCCCAAATCGTGCTCAACCAGCTGTTCAAGCACACCTCGATGCAGGAAGGTTTCAGCATGATCTTCCTGGCCGTGGTGAATGGCCAGCCCAAAGAAATGGGCCTGATCCAGGCCATCAAGCATTTCATCGATCATCGCGTAGACGTAGTCCGCCGCCGCACCGCGTTCCTGCTGGCCAAAGCCAAAGACCGCGAGCACATCCTCGAAGGCTACCTGACCGCGCTCGATCACCTCGACAACGTGATTGTCATCATTCGTGCCAGCGCCAACCGCGCCGACGCCCGCGAAAACCTGGTCGCCTACTTCGGCGGCAAGAAAGATCGAAATCAACATCACCGGCCGCGCGCCCAAACTAGATCCCGAAAAGCCCTTCACCGGAATTCAGGCCGACGCCATCCTCGAACTGCAACTGCATCGCCTGACCAAGCTCTCCATCGACGAAATCAACAAAGAGCTGAAGCAAACCCGCGACAACATCGCCGACTACGAAGCGATCCTGGGCTCAGAGAAAAAACTCCGCAGCGTAATCGTAAAAGAGCTCGAAGAAGTCAAAAAGCTCTACGGCGACGAACGCCGCACCGTCATCGAAGACGAAGCCGCCGAAATCCATCTCGAAGACCTGATCGCCGACGAGCAAATGGCCGTAACGGTAAGCCACAGCGGCTACATGAAGCGCACCGCCATCTCCACCTACCGCAACCAGCGCCGCGGAGGCCAGGGCCGCATGGGCATGAAGACGCGCGACGAGGATTTCGTCGAACATCTCTTCATCGCCTCCACCCACGCCTACATTCTCATCTTCACCAACACCGGACGCGTCTACTGGCTCAAGGTCTACGAAATCCCCGACGTAGGCGCAGCCGGCAAAGGCAAGCACGTAGGCAGTCTGGTCTCGTTGCAACCCGGCGAGACAGTTCGCACCATGCTCGCCGTCCGCAATCTGGAAGAAGAAGGCAAGTACGTCTTCTTCGCCACGCGCAACGGCACGGTCAAAAAGACCGACCTGAAAGATTTCTCCCACGTCCGCAACGGAGGCATCATCGCCATCAACATCGAAAAGGGCGACGAACTGGTAGCCGCCCGCCTGACCGACGGCGTGCAAATCGTCTTCCTCGCCTCGCACGACGGCCAAGCCATCCGCTTCGAAGAGACCGACGTCCGCTCCATGGGCCGCAACGCCACCGGAGTCCGCGGCATGAACCTCGGCGAAAAAGACTACATAGTAGGCATGGCCACCACGGTCAAGCCAGGAGCAGAAGTCCAAGCCAAGCCAAGTGCGAGTGCATGGCAGCGGGGGACTCGCCCGGGCAGCCAAGCCCTGGAAGCACCGTGGAAGCGCAGGGCTTCAGCCCTGCGAAAAAGGGCAAAGAAGATTCCGGGGCTTCAGCCCCTGAGGTCGAAGACCTCGGCAAGCGCGGCTCCCTAATCCTCTCCGTCACCGAAAACGGATACGGCAAGCGCACCGCCGCCGACGAATACCGCCTAACCAACCGCGGCGGCAAAGGCGTAATCAACGTAAAAACCACCGAACGCAACGGCAAAGTAGTAGGCATAGCCCAGGTAACCGAAGACGCCGAGGTCATGCTGATCAGCCAATACGGCAAAATCATCCGCATCGAATCCAAATTCATCCGCGAGTCGGGAAGATCAGCCCAAGGCGTCCGCCTGCTGAACATCGAAGCCGGAGACAGAGTAGCCGCAGCGGTAGTGATCCCGCCAGAAGAAGAACCAACCAACGGAGGCACGCTGATTCAATAATCACGTGGGGACAGCCGCCCTCGGCTGTCCAGTCGAGCGAAGCTCTGTACACTTATGTCCTCGTCTCTTATTATGGACTGGCGAGATACGGGCGGCCCTGTGGGCTTAGGCTTCGGGCCGCCGGAGGAGCGGCGTGGTAGCAGAAAAAGGCATGGTCCAGCCCCGTAGGGGACATGAGCCGGCGAGCAACACGGGCAAGGAGCCCCCCCGTGCCAGGCCCAAGAGGGAACAATTGTTCAGGGACTTGCATTGCGAAGAGATTCTGTATCGCATAAAGATCACTCATGACAAGTTTGATTATCCCGCATTTACGAAAGCTCTTGGTCAATCCCCCAAGCCGGGAGAGTGGGGCGATGTCGTGTGTCCTTCCAGGGACGCTGATTACCATGTCCACATCGTGTGGAAGGACGAAGAAACGCTGATTAGATTGCAAATAGGCCACTACACAGACGAAACTGAGGCGTCCTTGATTCCCAAGAACATTGTTTATGCGGAAGAGTGCATGACGTATCTGGGGCAGTTTTTCACGAATGAACATACCCAAGCCCATATTCACGCGGACTTTGAGTTCGAGTCTGGGAAGCAGAGCAGGTTTCCACTGCCTTTGAGAACCACAATAGGTGCTTGCAAAGCGGAGATTGATGCGATTGGATTAAGGTTGAGCGAAGCTCCTTCTGGAGTCTCACAGCTTTGGATCGTGCAGCGCAAGGACGGTAAGCTTTCTGCTCAACTATTCGCGGACAGGCGGGTCGTTTTCGGCAGCTTCACTGTTTCTGACGACATTAAGGATTTGTCGTCGGTAATAGATAGTCTTACGGAGGTTAAATCATGAGCCATGCGGGTCCCAAACAATTTTGCCGCCCCTCGCACGGGTTTCCTTGCAGAGGCACGGACGATCCAGGCTGGGAGACATGAAAGATACCCTCGGGGCGAGAAGGAATTTGGCTTTAAGGATTTCGATGTTCCGATCTCCGATGTGTTTGAGCGTTCTCTACAGGGCCGACCGTCGGTGGCGATTGACTACAACGTCTTGGGTGGTACGCCACATATTGCCGGCACGCGGATACCGGTGTTCATGATTCTGGACGCGGTGGAGTACCGCGGCACTTTGGCGGGAGCCTTAGAATCCTATCCGAAGCTGACGATCGAGCAAGTTAAAGATGCTGTAAGTTTCGCCTCTGCGGTGACGGAGCATCCAGTTGACTACAAAGTTGAAAGTTCTACTAGATGAGGACATAAGTGGCATTCTAGCGAATGCCGTCTCTGGTTTCTCCGGTTTATTGAGCGTTGCCTATGTTTGTGACATGCCTGGATTCCAAGGAACCAAGGACCCTCCGCTACTAAAGTACGCTGACGAACAGAATTGTGTGCTAATCACCGTCGACACTGACTTCAATCATCGTAACTACCCGCCTTGCACACACAAGGGAATTATCAGAATAACTACTCGAAACAAGCATGAGGGAATCCAGGGAGGAGTGCTCAAGCGATTCCTCCAATCCGGCCATAGGAAAAAAGTAAGAAACTGTGTGGCCTACGTGAGCGATGGGGAAGCGATCATCGCGATACGTT
>CAWISU010000006.1:0-74655 GCA_963838765.1 uncultured Acidobacteriota bacterium
TGGCATCGGCGGCCGTCGCGCGAGGAAGCCATAGCCAGCGCTATCGGTGTCCCTATCGGAATCGGCGGAGGAATTTATCTCGCAGAATACGGACGCAACCAGCTTGGAAATGTAATCCGCTTCACTGCGGACGTATTGAACGGAGTGCCTTCCATCGTCGTAGGCATCGTGGCTTATGCCATTGTTGTGTTAACCCAGAAGCATTTTTCCGCATTGGCTGGCGGAGTGGCGCTGGCCATCATGATGATTCCCACCATCACGCGCACCACCGAAGAAATGCTTTTGCTCGTGCCCAACGCGGTGCGGGAAGCGGCGTACGGTTTGGGCGTCTCCCGCTGGCGCACCACGCTGTCGATTACTTTGCGCACAGCCACCTCAGGTGTGATCACCGGTGTTATGCTGGCTTTTGCGCGCGTGGCGGGCGAGACGGCACCGCTATTGTTTACCGCATTCGGCAACCAGTACTGGAACTGGAAAATCAATCAGCCGACCGCCGCGCTGTCGTTGCAGATTTTCACTTATGCGATTTCGCCTTTCGATGAATGGCATCGCCAGGCCTGGGCCGGGGCGCTCATTTTGATCGTTCTTATCGTGGTCGCGGTGAGCGCGATCCGCATCGTTGCCAGTCGAGGAATGCTCAAGGGAACAAGCTGAATTATGGGAGTCGGGATCAAAGTAGAGAAGCTGAATGCCTGGTTCGGTAATACTCAGGCCCTCTATGACATCACCATGGAGGCGCCCGCCAACCACGCGACCGCCATCATTGGACCCTCCGGATGCGGCAAGTCCACCTTCGTGCGTTGCCTTAATCGCATGCATGAGACCGTTCCTGACGCTCGCGCTGCCGGCAGAGTTCGCATTGGCGAGCTTGACGTGTATAACGGCACCTCGGCGGTGCAGATTCGCCGGCGTATCGGGATGGTGTTTCAGAAGCCCAATCCCTTTCCCACCATGTCGATCTATGACAACGTGGCTGCCGGCTTAAAGCTTAACGGTTTTCACGATCACGCGCGGCTCAATGAGATTGTGGAGCGCTCGTTAAAACTTTCGGCCCTGTGGGACGAGGTGAAAGATTCTCTGCGCAAGAAGTCCGGCGCCAGCCTGTCAGGTGGACAGCAACAGCGCCTCTGCATTGCCCGCGCGCTGGCGGTCGAGCCGCAGGTGTTGCTCATGGACGAGCCCTGCTCAGCTCTCGATCCTATTTCTACCGGCAAGATCGAAGAACTGATCTTTCAGCTCAAAGAAAAGTTTACAATCGTTATTGTGACGCACAATATGCAGCAGGCGTCCCGCGTGGCCGAGTTCACCGGCTTTTTCCTTTTGGGCAAGCTGATCGAACTCGACAAGACTGAGAAGATTTTCACGACTCCGTCCGACAAGCGGACGGAGGATTACATTACAGGCAGGTTTGGATAATGCGCACCCGCTTTCAACAAGGACTGGACGATCTTCGCGCCCGTTTGCTTCGCATGGGCGGATTGGCCGAGCAGGCCGTGGATCGCGCCTGCCAAGCGTATATTGACCGCGACCTGGCCCGCTGCCACATGGTGCTCGAAGGCGAATTCCAGATCAACGTAGCCGAGCGGGAAATTGATGAACTGGCATTCGATCTGCTCGCGCTGCAGCAACCCATCGCGGTGGACCTGCGCTTCATCCTTGCTGTTACGAAGATCAATTCAGACTTGGAGCGAGTCGGCGACCAGGCGGTCAACATCGCCGAGCGGGCTATGGACCTGGTCGAGCTACCCAAGGCGGATCTCCCGGTAGACATTCCGCGCATGGCCGCCGCGGTTTCAGCCATGGTGCGGCGTTCGCTGGAGTCCTTCATCGAAGGCAAAGCCGAGCTTGCCCAAGCGGTACTCGAGATGGACAACGTGGTTGATCGCATGAAAGACGAAGCCTTCATCACACTGGTTAAAACTATGAACGAGCGGCCCGAGGTCACGCGCCAGGCACTCGATGCACTGCTGGTCGCCCGCAATTTGGAGCGCGTCGCCGATCACGCCACGAACATCGCCGAAGATGTGATCTTCTGGGTCCGCGGAGCAGATGTTCGTCATAACGTTGCTTCAGAAGCACAAGTTCATCAGGCCAGTACAGACACTCATTGAAGCGTTACCGGGTTTGCTCTATATATAGCAGGTCGGAGACCGGTCAGATTGCCTGACCGGTCTTGTTTTTCGTAATACGCCAGAGCCTGTTTCGTAAGTCGCTTGCGGGAAGGCACGGCTTAGCAGCGTGCGAAAAGCCCCTCCGGCGTTGTGTTTTGAAGGGGCACGGCTTCAGCTGTGCCGTAAGTCGTTCGAAAGGTAGTCACGGCGCGGCTGGAAGCCTCGCCCCTTCAAACTCCCGACGCTAAAGAAATTTATGAAACAAACTCTAAACATTCTTCCGCTAAGGAGCCAATGCTTGAGCAGAATCTTCTATTCGCTTGATTTTATTTTCTGCGCCGTTCTCTCAATGAGTCTGCTGATGGCGCAAAACCCTAAAGAGCCGCGGCAGATTTCGCTGCCCACGAGCAAATCCTTGACCGTCCCTACGCCAGGTGCTCTTGGGATCGCTGAACGGATTCGCGGCAGCCATGGCTGTGAGTCCCGATGGCCGCTATGCAGCGATTCTGAACGACGGTTACGGCACACAGCAAAACCAGGCACACCAATCCATTGCCATTCTCGATCTGGGCACCAATCAACTCACCGATTTCCCGGAAGATCGCCTGTCTACAGATGCTCATCAGAGTTATTTTCTTGGCCTTGCGTTCAGCTCCGATGGCAAGCATCTTTATGCTTCAATCGGTTCTCTCACGGATCCCATCGGAGAAAAGCCGGGCGACACCGGAAACGGAATCGCGGTTTATCGCTTTCATAAGCGCAAGCTGTCGTGGGATCGCTTTATAAGAATTCCGCCGCAAGCGATCGCAGCCGGGAAAAAAGTCGCACAAGGCGCACGTAAGGCCGCCGATGGAACCGTCATCCCTTATCCTGCCGGACTCGCGGTAATCTCCGGCCACGGACCCGACAAACTGCTCGTTGCCAATAATCTTTCCGACAACGTCGTTCTCATCGACTCGAAAAGCGGCCGCGTGCTCAAGCAATTCGACCTCAGCACGCACGAAATGATTCCATTTTCGTTTCCGTACGGCGTAGTCGCGTCACGCGATGGCCGCCGCGCCTGGTGCAGCCTGTGGAACGCTTCACGAGTGGCGGAACTTGACTTGGAGAAGGGAACTATCGCGCGCTGGACTCCGCTGCTTGAACCGAGGGATCCGGCCTCGGCAGGCTCGCATCCGACGGCGATGCTGTTGAGTCCGGATGAAAGGCTGCTCTACGTAGCATTGTCAAATTCCGACAACGTGGGCGTGATCGAAACCGAAACCGGATTACTTAAGTGGGCCCTGGCGACTTTGCCCAACGCCGAGATGCCTCACGGAACCTATCCCGTCGCGCTTGCACAATCGAAGGACGGCAAGCGATTATTTGCCGCTTGTGCATCGCTCGATGCGATTGCCGTTTTCGATAGCTCCCGCTTGGGCGTCGGCAACGCAGCTCCCGATCTGTTGAGTATGACAAGCGCTATGGGCTTTATTCCCACGGAGTGGTATCCCTCCGCTTTAAGCACAGTGGGCAATGATCTTTTGATCGCAACTTCCAAAGGCCAGGGAACCGGCCCCAACAGCGGCCCGAACAATTTAAGAAACGAGCGACGGCATCGCGACCATCCATACATTCCAACGTTGCTCTACGGATCGATTGCTCGCGTCAAAATCGACGATATTGAAAAACAACTTCCGGAGCTCACGCGCGCTGCCGAGGAAAGCAATCTTCTACATTCCAGCCCCGGTCAAATCCAATTCGCGCAGAATTCCAATCCCATTCATCACGTGATCTACATCATCAAAGAGAATCGCACGTACGATCAGATCCTCGGCGATTTAAAAGCCGGCGACGGTGATCCGTCGCTCACCATGTACGGCGCCGACGTAACCCCCAACCAGCACAAACTGGCTCTCCAGTTCGGAGTGCTCGACAATTTTTACGACAGCGGCGAAGTCTCTGGCGATGGTCATGATTGGTCGACCGCGGCTATCACCAGCGATTACAACGAGCAAGTCTGGCAAATTAACTATCGCGGCAAGGAGCGCACCTACGACTTTCAAGGCAGCGTGACCGACGAAATTCCGCTCGACCAAAACGAGCCCGACGTGAACGAGCCGGGCACGGGCTACATTTGGGATAACGCGGCCAGTCACGGCCTCACCTATCGCGATTACGGAGAGTTCATCTATGGCGTGTGGTGCAAGGCCACGGAAAACAAGATGGCGGTACACGAGGGCACACCGCCGCCGAGTTCAACCTGCCCAGCGAACACGATAAATAAAGGACAGCCGTTGCCGCCAAATATTGGCCAGCCTCACGGCTCGCCCAGTCCGTGGCCGTGGCCGATTCCGATGCTGAAAACCACCAAGCCGACCAAGGCTGTGCTGCGCGATCACTTCGATCCGCTATTTCCCGACTTCAACACCGAATATCCCGACCAGCTCCGCGCTGACGAATTCCTCAACGAGTTCGACGGTTTTGTGCGCGCCCGCAAGGAAGGCAAGGGAGCCGAGCTGCCAGCTTTCACCCTGTTGTATTTGCCAAACGACCACACCCACGGCACAACACCCGGAAAGCCGCGCCCAGCCGCCAGTGTGGCCGATAACGACCTCGCGGTGGGACGCGTCGTCGAAGCGGTCTCGCACAGTTCTTACTGGGATGACACGGCTATTTTCATTCTCGAAGACGACGCCCAGGATGGCGCCGATCACGTCGACGCTCACCGTTCCATCGCTTTCGTAATCAGCAAATATTCGCCCGGCTCCGCCGATCATCCTTTCGTGGACCACCATTTCTACACCACGGTGAGCATGATTCACACCATAGAAACATTGCTGGGTCTTCCACCGATGAATCAAAACGACGGATACGCGCCTGTGATGGCGCCGCTGTTTTCAGGCCCGGGCAATCAAGCAGCCTTTACAGCGGACTGGCGCAATCGCGAAAACGGACTGATCTATCAGACAAATCCAGCAAAAGGTCAGGGTGCAGCGGAATCCGCTGAGATGGATTTTTCCCACCCAGACGCGGCGAATCCGGCGGTGCTGAATGCAATCTTGTGGCGCGATCGCAAGGGAGATCAACCAATGCCGGCAGCGCAGCACACAATGTTGAGCGATAAGAACCCAGACGACGAATGATTCCGGAGCCATAAACCACGTAGGCCCGGACGCCTCGTCCGGGCAGCGAGCAAAGCGAGCAAGGCACCGCCTCTGCATGTTCAGCGCTTGGCCGCCGTTCCCGCGTCCACGTCAGCAAACGAGAACGCCGTCGAAACATTGGGATACTCTTTTCCCCCTACTTCCACGTACGGATACACAAAATAATTCAACGGCTTCCCATCCTGCTTCGGACTCAATTCCAAATCCCGTCCCATGGTAAACTCCACGCGATTGGCATCGTGCGCACCGAAGAAGTAATCCTTTTTCTCCGGATGCTTCCACGCCTCAGAAATGTCGACCGGAATCCATCCGTGCTGCGGTTCAAAGAAATCAGCCCAGCAGTGGTATCCAGCGATTTCGGCTGAGTGCTTGTCGGGCGGCAGGGGAAATCCTATTTCGAACCGCGCTGGAATCCCCTGCGAACGCGCCATCGCAATGAACAAAGAATGGAAGTCCGTGCAGTTGCCCTTCTTGGCATCACAAGCGTACAGCACATCACCGCGCCCCCAACCGGTGCCGCTCTTGTCGTAGCGCATGGTCGTGAACACGTAATCGTAAATAGCCCGCGCTTTGTCGATAGGCACGCTCTTGCCCTCGGTAACCTTCACCGCCAATTCCGCCGGAAGGCCAGTCGTGGGCACCAGCGCATCCGGCGCCAGATATTGTTTTCGTTCGCGGTCACTAAGCTTCACAGCCTCGAGATGTGGAGAATAAATGCCCAGCGTAAGGCGCTCATGGCGGACGACGTCATAAACAACCTCGAAATGGAGTTCCGGTTGCTTGGCTTTCGAAGCCTCGGCGTAGTACATCTCGTTTCCGTACTTGGACTCATGGGTTTTTTTCAGCGGAAGATCGCCGGTTGCGGAGACGACCTTCACTGTTTGAAACGCATCCGAATGAGCCTGCGGAATCCAGATGCGCACCTTCTCGCCCGCGGCGACATCCTTCACGGTAAAACCGTAATGAAATGTGAAATGGCGCGTTTCCTGCGCCGAGGCAATTGCGGCAACAAAAATAAGAGGAAAGGCAGCCGAGGCCAGATCTTTTTAAACATAAGCAGATTCCTTTCGTCAATCGAGCAGACTGTTCAATGGCAAACGACACACGGGCGTTCAGGAGTGGCACCATCAGGTAAAGCCGCGTTGTGGCACAGGCATCAAGGGAATCCTAGGCTCAGCAGGCAGATTCGTATTCTAAACCAGCGCAACTGTCCCCTCTGTTGAAAAGCAAGGCGACAAAAACTTATCACGCATAAGTTAGAATCGTCGCATGCCTGCCGCCATCCAATGCCGCGAACTGCGCAAGACCTACGACGGCAAAGTCGAAGCCGTACGCGGGCTGAGCCTCGAAATCGAGGGCGGAGAGTGCTTCGGCCTGTTGGGGCCGAATGGAGCAGGGAAGACCACGACCATCGAAATTCTGGAAGGGCTGCTCGCTCCGACTTCAGGGGAGGTCAGGATCCTCGGTCACGCCTGGCAGGAAGATTCGCGCGAAATGCGCGAGTGGCTGGGCATTTCTCTACAGGAGACTCGGCTTTCCGAGAAATTGACGGTTCGCGAAACTATTGAATTGTTCGCCAGCTTTTATCGTCAACCCCGTTCCGCCGACGAAGTGCTCGACGACCTGCAACTCGGCGAGAAGGCAGACGCCTTTGTGGGCAAGCTTTCCGGAGGACAACGCCAACGGTTAGCAGTGGCCACGGCGCTGGTGGGAAATCCCAAAATTCTCTTCCTCGACGAACCCACGACTGGACTCGATCCGCAGAGCCGCCGCCAACTCTGGGACATTATCCGAATCTTTCAGCGGGGAGGCGGCACCGTTCTGCTCACCACGCATTATATGGACGAGGCCGAACGTTTGTGCGATCGTCTGGCGATCGTCGATCACGGCCAAGTCATCGCCGAAGGCACGCCTTCCGATCTGATTGAGCGCCTCGGCGGGCATCACGTGGTGGAATTCGAGGCCAGCGGCAAGTCCGGCGACGGCAGGTCTCTGGATGCATGGCGAGCGCTACCCGGCGTGGAATCCGTCCGCCATGACGATGGCCTGGTCAGCCTTACCGTGCGCGAACCGCACCTGACCATTCCCGCGTTGCTCGATGCCGTCGAAAAGCGGGGCTCACAACTTCTCCACCTCACCACGCGACAAGCGAGTCTCGAGGATGTGTTTGTCAACCTGACCGGCCGCCACTTGAGGGAACAGTAACAAGCGCATGGAGCACTGACCATGACTATCGCTCAACAAACTCTGGCTAGACCCTCCTCTTCGCCAAAGGTTTTGCGCAATGGCCGCTGGGCGGGTTACAAGCATCTGCTGATGGCGCGTGTGAGGGAACTCCTGCGTGAGCCCGAGGTGGTTTTCTGGGTGTTCGGGTTTCCCCTGCTGCTGGCCTTAGGCCTAGGACTTGCCTTCCGCAACAAGCCCGCGGATGTTACTTCGATTGCCATTGTCGCGGGACCAGAGGCGCAGCACACCCTGGCGCTTCTCCAGCGCTCGCCACAGAAATCTTCGATTCGCGCTGAACTGCTGGACGCGCCACAAGCGCACCGCGGATTCCACCTCGGCAAGTATGATCTTGTAGTCGAAAGCGACGGCAAGGGAGGCTTGCAGTATTTCTACGATCCAGCGCGTCCCGAAAGTGTGCTCTCGCGGGCCGAGGTGGACGACGCTCTGCAAGCCGCATCCGGTCGTCAGAACACTCTACCCACGTCCGCTGTGGTTTCGAGCGAGCCAGGATCGCGCTACATCGATTTCCTTATCCCCGGACTAATCGGAATGAACGTCATGAATGCCGCCATGTGGGGCGTTGGATTTGCCCTGGTCGATATGCGCCAGCGCAAGCTGCTCAAGCGCTTCGTCGCCACACCCATGCGCCGCAGCGACTTCCTCCTCGCTTTGGCCAGCAGCCGGTTGTTGTTCATGGTGATTGAGACCGCGGTGCTTCTCGGCTTCGGCGCGCTGGTGTTCCACCTGCGCGTGCTCGGCTCGGTTGCGGCCATTCTTTCGATTGGAGCGATCGGCGCGCTGGGATTCTCCGGATTGGGTTTGCTAACCGCCAGCCGTGCTCAGAAGATTGAAAGCGTCAGCGGGCTCATCAACCTGATCATGATGCCGATGTGGATTTTCTCCGGCGTCTTCTTTTCCTACGAGCGATTTCCGGCGATCATCCACCCTTTCATCAAGGCGCTCCCTCTGACCGCGCTCAATGATGCCTTGCGCGCCACTGTTCTGGAGGGAGCTCCGCTCACAACCCAGGCTGGGCGCCTGCTCGTACTTGTGCTCTGGGGTGGGATTTCGTTCGCGCTCGCCCTGCGCTGGTTTCGCTGGACCTAGGATGGTGCCCCGCAAGTTCGCGTCAGAAGTCCGCGGTGTCATCCTGAGCAACGCGAAGGATCTGTGTGCTTTTCTCGCGGCACCAACGCATTGTGCGAAACGTAATGCAAAACGCCGATTCTGATCATTCCACCCACGCCGGGGTGCGAAATCCCTTCCGCCTTCCGGATAGCCGTGCTGAACTCCTGATTGTCATGATCAGTGACAGCCGTTGTCACGTTTCGTGCCTACGGTGTTCACCGTATTGACCGCGCCAGGTGGGGTGGTAGAAACTGAATTGTCCCTTCCTCGTCGCCGTCCGTCGACCTGTCCGACGTGGCCCGGCCAGCAGCCTTCAAGGGTAAACGGAGGCTGTTTTGCCCTATTCCATTCTTATTGTCGACGATAGTACCCTCATCCGCAGTTTAATTCGGTCCTATATCGAGCCACATCGCAGTTGGCGAGTGTGCGGCGAGGCAGAGAACGGCGAGGTTGCGGTCGAAAAGGTCAAGGAACTCCGTCCCGACGTGGTGATCCTGGATTACCAAATGCCCGTGATGAATGGCATTGAGGCCGCTCGGCAGATCGCTCGGCTTGCCCCCAACACCGCCATGGTGATGCTCACGATGCACAACTGCGAGAGCTTGGCCAAGGATGCTCAGGCCGCTGGTATCAAAGACGTTCTCTCGAAGTCCGATGAGGTCTCAGACCATCTGATTGCTTCGTTAAGAAACGTTGTGCCGGACCCGGCAAGTTGACCTCGCTCCGTAGAAGCGGCGGCACGGGCACAGCTGAACCCAAATCGAGTTTCAGGGAAACAGCCCCAGACGTCTTAACGAATTCACCGTTGACCGCGTACTCTTAATCAGATAACCTAATGTCATACAACATTATCTATGGGATAATGTTCGATCTTGCTTCAAAAATACCTCCAGGGACGCCGCGTGGGCGGGGTCGATCTTTGAAAACTACGGACGCGACAAGTTGATCCGGGCAAAAGTGTAACCTCCCAGATCACACGCTCTGGCCGACCGCCTCATCTTCCCATTCCAAAATGGGCACCGTGCCCTCCCACGCCTGAACTCTAACTCCCATGTTCTCTGGATTTTGCGTGTAAGTCCTGTAAACTCAAAGATCTAGCACATAGTCAAAATGTAAGTGCTTTCTTCTCTAGATTTTGCAGACGACGAGGGGGGAGGGGGGCCCCAGTACTAAACGGTAAACTCGGTCCCAAAACGGGAAGGCAGCGCCGCTTTCGCTTTTTCGCGATTTGATTTCTAATTCCAACCTTATGCGAATCTCAAACTTGTTTTTATCGCTTGTATTTCTGGCAGCAATGGCCTCGGCGCAGAGTCCTGTTGACCAGGTTGTCTCCGAAGCTCTGAAGCCGTCCCCGCTCGAAACCAACCTGCAGCGCCTCACCGACGAGATCGGAGGCCGGGTGCCGGGCACGCTGGCCATGCGACAAGCCGTCGACTGGGGTGTCGCGGCCCTCAAAGCCGCCGGCGGCGACAATGTCCATACGGAAAACTTCACCATTCCGGCGTCCTGGGCGGAGGGCTTCACCAGAATGAGTATCTCGGCGCCGGAACACTTTGATGTGCGAGTGGTTTCGAAAGCATGGGCTCCTGCCCTGGCGGCCCATCAAGACGTCCCGGTCATCGACGTAGGCGATGGCAAGGTCGAGGATTTTAATAAAGCCGGCAATGTTTCTGGCGCCTTGTTGCTCGTGCATTCGCAGGAAATGGCGACTTGGGACGACTTGTTCGCTGAGTATCTTAGGGCTCCCGGCATTATTCTTCGTGCCATGCAAGCCAAGGCTCTGGCCATCGCCTTCCAATCCACGCGTCCGAACGACTTGCTCTATCGCCACACCGACTCTCAACAAGGTGAAATTGTAGGCATTCCGATGCTGGTCGTGGCGCGAGAGGACGCCGGTCGCATCGCGCGCCTGCTGGCTTCGGGACAGAAGCTTCGTGCCGACCTGGCAATTCCCAATCGCGTTGGCGGGCCAATCACGGCGGCCAACGTGGTTGCCGAGCTACGCGGGAGTGAAAAGCCAAACGAGTTTGTGATCCTCGGAGCGCATCTCGATTCGTGGGAGCTGGGCACGGGAGCGCTCGACAATGGATGCAACGCAGCTTTGGTGATCGACGCGCTTCGTGCCATCAAAACGGCGGGTCTGCGGCCGCGCCGCAGTATTCGCTTCATCCTGTTCTCCGGCGAGGAGGAGGGTTTAGTGGGATCGCACGCCTACGCCGACGCGCATCGCAAGGAATTGGATAAGGCCGCCGGGGTGGTAATCTTCGACTCCGGAACTGGCCGCGTCACCGGGTTTTCTCTCGGCGGGCGCAAAGACGTGGTCGATGCCGCAAACAATCTGGTTGCTCCTCTAAAGCAGTTTGGCGCGGCCACACTCCTCACTACCGCCGAGTGGGGCACGGACCACTTCGATTTCATGTTGGAAGGCGTGCCAACGTTCGTGGCGGAACAGGAAGAAGCGAATTATCTGATCAACTATCACGCCATGTCCGATACTTTCGATAAGGTCGATCTGGCGCAACTGAAGAAACACGTAGCGGAGGCCGCTGCGCTCACATTCGGCATCGCCTACGCTCCGGAACGCATCGGCCCCCGCCTCCATCATGCACAAATCGAACAGACCATGATCGAGACTCACCTCGATGAACTGATGAAGACGTTCGGCATATGGCAGCCCTGGCAGGAGGGCAAATGGGGAAGACCCGATTGAACTGACTTTCAGCTTCTAGCTGCTAGCTAGAAGCCAGGAGCTAGAAGCTAGCAGCTGCAATCGCAAATTTCAACGTTGGAAATCTATTGAACGAGCTATTGTTCTGGATTCTCTTTAACCTTTTCGTGCTGGGCATGCTGGTCCTCGACCTGGGCTTCTTGCAGCGCCCGGCACACCCGGTGAAATTTCGCGAGGCGCTGGCTTGGAGCGCCACCTGGATCGCACTGGCCTGCGCGTTCGCCGCGGTCATTTACTTTCGACTTGGACGCGCGACCGCAGTGGAATTCGTCACCGGCTACGTGATTGAACTCTCGCTCAGCGTCGACAATCTCTTCATCTTTCTCCTGATCTTCCGTTACTTTCGCGTGGCTCCGGATAACCAGCATAAGGTGCTCTTCTGGGGAATCGTGGGTGCCCTGGTGATGCGCGGCATCTTCATCGTGGTGGGCATCGGGTTGATTCGCAGGTTTCATTGGATAACCTACATCTTCGGGGCGCTGCTGGTGTACAGCGGAATCAAGCTGTTTCGCCAGGATGATGTTGGAATCGAGCCGGAAAACAATCCCGTGCTGCGTTTGTTTCGCCGCTACGTACCACTGACCGAGGACTACGAGGGCGACAAGTTTGTAGTCCGGCGGATGCGCCTGTACGCCACGCCCCTGTTAGCCGTGCTCGTCGTGGTTGAGACGACCGATTTGCTGTTTGCCACGGATTCGATTCCGGCGGTGCTGGCCATCACGCTGAAAACTTTTATTGTTTACACTTCCAACGTGTTTGCGGTTTTGGGTCTGCGTGCGCTGTACTTCGTGCTGGCAGGCATGATGGAACTTTTCCACTACTTGCACTATGGACTCTCGGTCGTTTTGATTTTCATTGGGGCGAAGATGGTCGCGTCTCACTATTACCAGATTCCAACCGGCGTAGCCTTGGGAGTAGTTGCGGGAGTGTTGCTTGTTTCTGTCTCGGCATCGTTGTTGCATCCGCGAAGTCAAACCCAGTAACCGCAATGGCCACGGCCGTACACCAAGAAAATGACCAAATGAAATACGAGTCGCCTTTGTCCTTGTCGTCTCGATCTCGTCGGCAGTCGTGCCGACACCTACGCTATGATGAGATTCCATGACCCGAGTGACGATTGCGGTGCAGGCCCGTCCCTACGATGCCATCATCGAGGAGGGCTTGCTGGAGCGGGCGGGAAAACAGTTGCGCGGTGCGGTTGGGAATCGCCGAGCCCTCTTCGTAGTGACTGTGCCGCCGGTGCGCCGCAGGTGGGGTAAGAAGTTGATGACCTCGTTTGCGAGTGCGGGATTCAAACCGCGACTGCTTGAGATGCCCAACGGCGAGCGCTCAAAGAAGCTGGCAACGGTCGAAGCATTAGCCGAGCAGTTGACCCGGTTGGGTGCGGATCGCGATGCGGTGATTGTAGCGTTCGGCGGCGGGGTGGTGGGCGATGTCGCCAGCCTGCTGGCGTCGCTTTATATGCGAGGCGTGGACGTGGTGCAGATTCCCACCACGGTGCAGGCGCAGTTGGATGCCGCCATAGGCGGCAAGACGGGCGTAAATCTCCGCACCGGTAAGAACCTGCTTGGGACTTTTTATCAGCCACGGCTGGTACTGATTGATCCCACGGTATTATCCACTTTGCCGGAGCGTGAATTTCGCGCTGGGCTGTACGAGGCGCTGAAGTGCGGAGTGATTGGAAATCCTGCGCTGTTTGACTGCCTCGAAAAAGTTCAAGTGGACGAGTTACGGCGCGATGCTGCGGCACTGGAATGGGTGATTGCGGAATCGGTGCGCCTGAAGGCTGAAGTGGTCTCATCCGATGAGCGGGAGAGCGGGTTAAGGCGGGTGTTGAATTTCGGTCACACCATTGGGCACGCGATCGAGGCCGAGTCCGGCTATCGGCGCTTTCTTCACGGCGAGGCGGTGGCGTGGGGAATGATTGCGGCTACGCACATCGCGGCCATGACTGGCCGTATCGATAAGAACGCTGCGGTCCGAATTTCCAACGCCGTGCTTGGTCTTGGCAAGTTGCCAACAGTCGAGGCTCGAAGCCAGGAGATCGTTCGCTTGTTGCAGAGCGATAAGAAGACGCGCGACGGCGTTATACACTTTGTGCTTCCGCGCGAGGTCGGTAAAGTTGAGATCGTGGACGATGTGCCAGAGAAGGTGGTGGTGGTTGCCTTGAATGAATTGCGGCGCCTGTCGAAGTCGTGAGAGGCGCGGAGAGCATTTCCAATTGCCGATTTCCAAATTCCGATTGAGCTGAATGTTGCGGGTGGCCTGTGAGTGATTCATCCAAAGCGACGGTCATTGGCGCTGTTCCTGATGGAACGAGCGATCCTGCCTCAGCTGCGCGCGCGGTTCGGGAGATGTTTACCTCGATCGCGCCGCGGTACGATCTGCTGAATCATGTGCTTTCGTTCAACGTGGACCGGTTGTGGTGGTGGAAGACGGCGCGAAGCTTTGCTTCCATTTTGCGGCGGCAGGACGCACGCGTGCTGGATCTGTGCTGCGGCACGGGCGACATGACTTTTGCTTTGCGTCGACAGGCCGCGAGATCCGCAGCGAAGATTCTTGGCGTCGACTTTTCGCATGCGATGTTGCAGCGAGCGAACCAGAAGGGGATAGGAAAATCTCTGCGTTGGGTGGAAGCGGACGCGCTTTGCCTGCCCTTCCCAGACCAGCAATTCGATTTGATTACGGCGGCGTTTGGTTTTCGCAATCTGGCGGACTACGACGCGGGGCTGCGGGAAATAGCACGGTTGCTGCGGCCGGATGGCGAATGCGGCATCCTCGATTTTGGCGAGCCTCGCGGCCTAATGGGAAAGTTGTATCGGGTTTACTTCAGACGCGTGCTTCCCGCAGTCGGGACCCTCATCTCCGGTGTTCGTGGGCCGTATGCATACCTGCCCGCGTCGGTGGAGCGCTTTCCATCTCCTGAGGAGATGCTGGTGCGGATGCGCCGGGCGGGATTTCGGGAAGCTTCATGGACTCCGTATACGTTCGGGATTGCGGGATTGTATCGAGGGAAGAAATAGGTCAAAACCGAGAACTGCAGATCCCTCGCTTCGCTCGGGATAACAACAAGGGAGCAATCTGAGACGCAGCAAGTCGCGTCTCTACGAAGCTTTCTTTAGCAACTCCGCGAGATTGTGGATATCGTTGCTGCTGGCGTCGCCGATCACGAAGTAACGCAAGCCGTCTTGATCCCAGCTTTCGATGTTGAACGACAATTCTTTCTCGGACTTAGAACTTGATCCTAACTCGTGGCCGATGGCGCGATCTGGGAAGATAAAGACCGAAATCTGGTGTTTGCGAATTTGGTAGATCAACTCCGCTCCGGGAGTTTGCCCGAGATAGGTGACACGGCCGCCCAGCAATGTGAATTCCGAGTTTTGCAACTCAGGCAGGTTGAAGGTGAACGGAATTTTTCCCTGAAACCAGGGCTTGACAGTATGCCGGTCGGTTGAAATGACGTCCACCGGGTTGGGGCTGGCAAGGGTGGCGACGTGCAGATCGGCAAGTTCGCTGAAAACCTGTTGCCGTTGCTGTTGTCTGACGGACAAAGTGACAAATCCGGCAATCAACAACGAGTGCGACTGCGGCGGTTGCCGCGAGCCACAGCCCTATTGGCGAGCGCCGAGGCTTCGCCGCGATGCGCTTTCGTATCCGCTCGCGAAATTCAGCAGTCGGCCGGTAACGCGTGCCGGCGGAGTGCACCGCCCGCTTGATCTGGAGCCGGTTGAGGACATCGGCGGCACAGGACGGGCAACCGCGCAGGTGAGCGTCCAGATCTCGCATCTCGTTCGCGGAGAGCTCTCCGTCGAGGTACGTATCGAGTTTCGCGGTCCAATGGTCGACCATTCTACGACCTCACCAGTTTCTGCTGGAGGCTAAAACGAAGGGCTTTCCGGGCGCGCGAAAGGCGCGACATTACAGTTCCAATCGGAATAGAAAGCGTTTCCGCAATTTCCTGGTAAGACATTTCCTCGGCCTCGCACAGTAACAGTACCTCGCGAAAATGTACCGGCAATGCTTCGATTGAGGCTTGCAGGAGTTGGTGCTGGGAGTGCTCGATGAGGATGGTTTCAGGCGTTTCCGGCCCTGCTGGCAATTCTGGGCTGTCGTCAGAATCAAGCGCGACGGTTGCGGTTGCCTTCAATCCAGTGCGCGATGTCAAAAACGTGTTTCGCAAAATACGATACATCCATGCTCGGAAGTTCGTGCCTGGCTGGAACGACGAAAATCCTTTTAGTGCTTTGACGTAGGTCTCCTGCACCAGGTCTTCCGCTTCTGTCCGGTCCTGGGCGAGCCAGTGCGCGAAATTGTACAGCTGATCGAAGAGGGGCATGGCCAGCTCTTCAAATGTCGCCGTCGTCAAACGCTCTTCCGCCACCTCAATAAGGTAAACCAGGAACCGGAGAATTTATTCCATGACAATCGGAAATAACGAGAAACTTGCGGCTAGGCTTGTTGTGCAGCGGCGGACGGTTGGGTCGAACTGGGAGCGCCCACAGCGAAGGAATCGGCAAACGCATCTGCGATGGTGTAGCGGATTACACTCTCGTAATCCTGGCCCAGGAATTTGCGGAGACGATCCGTGTTCATGAGATACTCGCCGGTCATGTAAGGCATGGCTTCCGGCGGAATGGCGGAAATACCCAACTTCCACAATAGTTCCAGGACCATGCGCATGGACCACTTTCCGGGAACGCGCTTGAGGTCGGCGCGGGCCATCTCGATACAACGGGCAAATGTCAAAGGCTCGCCGCGACCGGCAACGTTCAGTAGGGTGAGGCGCTGGGATTCGGGTTCCGTCTGGCGAACAATGTGCGCCAACAGTCGGGCCATGTCGTCCACATGGACAAACTGAAGGCGGTTTTCAAGGTACTGTTCGCCATAGGGCAACATACAAGGAAGCCGCTTGCCCCGGTCCCGCATTCTGGAGGCGCGCTTGGCTCGGCCGTTGGGCGTGCCGCGAAACGCGCCGAGCATATAGTTCTCCACGCTGGCGCCAGCAAAAATATGCGGACGCAGCATGTAGACGCTGCAGCTTCGCAGCGCGGGTGCGCGTTGTTGCACGACTTTGTCAGCCTCCATCTTGTGAATCGCATAAGGCAGAGTGTGCGCTCCCAGCGGAAAATCCTCGGTCACCGGTTCCGGCAGGTCTGAACCGTACGCGGAAACGCTACTGGGGAAAATAAACCTGCCTACGATGGCATCATCACGATTGGCCTCGGTGATCGCCTCGATCACTCGCGCCGTACCGGCCACGTTGATCTGCCACATCCGGTCGAGGTCGAGCACGCCAGTGCGGACCGGATCGAGCACGAAAGCCAGATGAATTACTGCGACCGGGCGAGTTTCGCGCAGCAAAAGAAACAACTCGCGGCAGGATTCCTCCAGGCCAAGGTCCATGCGAACGAAGCGCAAGGGATCGCTGGTCTGGGGCGGATTCAGATCGATTCCGATGACCTGACAATTCGCTAAAAGCGGCAACAGCCGCAGACCCAGATTGCCAGCAATCCCGGTTACAACGACCCTTGGCTTCTCATCACCCATTACTTGGGGCCAGGAGAAGGTGGTTTGGCGGACGGGCCACCGGTCGGTGGGGGCAACGGCATCCCGTGAGTTGGAGGCATTTCCGGGCCGAAATAGCTTTCATCCAGGGTAGGAGTAGCAGACTGCTGAGCCGACTGCATCTGTTCCTGCATGCGCTGGTTGCGCAACGTTGCGCGGATTTCCTCCTTCACCTTATCCAGAGGCTCGACTTCCTTCTTGCCAACCTTGTAAATGTAATATCCGCTTGGGTCGGAGATCACGGGCGAAACCTCACCAGTCTTCAAGTCCATCACGGAAGCTTGGGCTGGAGGCAGGCTGTTGCGGCGCGCGTCGTCCATTTTCGTGCTGGGCGCCTTAATTTTGGTTCCCGCAAGCTGCGTGGCCTCCTCTTGCAGTTTGCTGAAGCCTTCTCCGGCGACGGCACGGGCGCGAAGTTTGTCGGCTTCTTTCTGCATCACCTCTTCGGCGTCTTTCCGGCGTTTTTCTTCGGCCGCGCTGCTGAGCTTGACCTTCGAGGCAGGCAGTTGCTGAGAGCGTGGAACAAATATGCGCTGCAGGTCAGCTTCTGCATAGTCCGCAGAGTGGCTCTGGTAATAATCTTCGATGTCCTTGTCCGAGATCTGTCCGGCTTTCTCTTGCACCGCCTGATTGTATGCCTGGGATAAGACTTGGAGACGCATCAGCTTCATGCGGTCGTCGAACTTGGGTCCCTGATCCAAGCCCATTTCGTGTGCTTTTTGGGCCATAACCAGAGCCATGGCATAACGTGTGGCAAATTGCCGGCGGACTCGCGGGGGCATATTCGGCTGTACCGTCTCCAGTATTTTTTCGAATTCGGCCCGCGTAATTACGGTTTTACAGTTCGGGTCAGCGGCTTTGTCGGCGGGCGGGTTGTCGCATAATCCGTTGATCGTGATCACGGGGGCATCGGGCGGAACTTTTGCGGCGTCGGCTTCTTTACTCTCGGCGGGGTTCCCAGCAGCGCTGGGCGCACCCGTTTGCGGGGTTGCGGGCGTGGATGTTGGGGGTGCCGCTTGCCCCCAGGCCATGGCTGAAAGCAGCAGACAAACTAACCCGATTTGCGTCATTTTAATGATTCCTCCAGATGGTTCGAAAAAGGTCAATGAAAATCCTAGCACAGAGTTTGGCTGCTGTCGGCGTGGGGCATAATGCGTTCGAGATCTGGGATTTGGCGGAGTGAGTCGTAAGCGGCGATAATGCTGTCATGCCCGGTTCGGCAGCGATTCACAGCCCAGCATCCATGCGGGCGGAAAAACGCGCAGTGGCAGGAAATTCCGTGCTGGCGGCGATCGCCATCACTACTCTGAAGATTGTCGTCGGGTTTACCACTGGGAGCTTGGGCATTTTATCCGAGGCTGCGCACTCCGGGCTTGATCTCATTGCCGCAATAGTCACATTCCTTTCCGTTCGGGTTTCCGACAAACCCGCCGACGCCGATCATCAGTACGGGCATGGCAAGGTGGAGAATTTCTCCGCTTTCATCGAGACTGGTCTACTGCTTGTGACTTGCGTGTGGATCATCTACGAGGCCGCGAAGCGGCTGTTCTTTCGCCATGTGGAGATTGAACCCAGCATCGCGGCCTTTGCCGTTATGTTCATTTCCATGGTCGTGGATTTCTGGCGCTCGCGTGCGCTGGGAAGAATTGCGAAGAAGTATGACAGCCAGGCCCTCGAAGCCGATGCCCTGCATTTTTCCACCGACATCTGGTCCAGTGGGGTGGTGGTCGTGGGACTGGCGCTGGTGCTGCTTGGCCGCTTGTACGGAGTGGAGAGACTGCGCGCTGCCGATCCCGTAGCTGCGCTTTTCGTCGCCGGGGTCGTGGTGTACGTGAGTTCAAGGCTGGCGCGCAGAACCGTCGACGCCCTGCTCGACGCCGCACCAGCGGGTGTGCGTGCCAACATCGTAGCGGCAGTCAACAAAGTGGATGGATTGCTCGAGGTGGATCGCGTGCGCATCCGGCGCGCGGGGAACCGGTATTTCGCCGATCTTTCCATCGGCCTGGCGCGCAACGTAACCTTTCAGCGCTCGGAGCAAGTCGCCGACGCCGTGACTTCGGCCGTCCAACGCGTTCTCCCCGATGCTGATGTGGTGGTTCGTTCGGTGGCGCGGCCGGCGCGGCGAGAGAACATTTTCGATCGCGTTCGCGCTGTAGCCACGCGCAACAATTTCAATGTGCACGACATAAGTGTGCAGGATCTGAGCGGACGTTTGCACGTCGAACAGCATCTTGAACTGGATGAGCAGTTGAGCTTGAAGCAGGCCCACGATCAGGTGACCCGGCTCGAAGCGGACATTCGCCAAGAGGTGCCGGAGATTTCCACCATCCTAACTCACATCGAAAGCGAACCGGCGACCATTGAAACCGGCGATGAGGTGGTGCGCGATGCTCTGTTGGAGAAAAAACTGAAGTCGGTGGTCGCGCATTTTCCGGAGGTTCTGGATGTGCACGAGGTCGAGGTCAAACACGTGCGCGGGCGCCTCTATGTGTCGTGCCACTGCACGTTTTCCGATGACCTGCCGCTCGCGCGCGTACACGATATTTCGACCGAGCTGGAACTTCAATTCAAGCAGAAAGCACCAGAGTTATTTCGCGTATTGATTCATCCGGAGCCGCAGACGGATAATCGGCGATAGAGGAGAGGGCATGATTGAAGCGAAGGTGATCTGGACCGATAACCAGCGTTTCTTAGGGCAGGCCAGCAGCAGTCACGGCATTGTCGTCGATGGCGCCAGCAAAACCGGCAGCAGTCCCATGGAGCTTGTATTAATCGCATTGTGCGGGTGCACCGGCTACGATGTCGCCAGCATCCTGGGTAAGAAACGCGAGCCCTTCACCAGCCTCGAGGTGCGAGCCGAAGGCGAACGGGCCGCCGCTCCGCCCACGGTCTACACGGAGATCCGGCTGGTTTATCGGGTCGGAGGAAACGTTTCGCACAAAGCGGTTGAAGATGCGGTACGGCTTTCCGAAGAAAAATATTGTTCGGTTTCCGCGATGCTGCAAAAGGCGGCTAAGATAACCTACATGATCGAGTACATATAAAAACCCACGCGGGCACAGCCCGCCCTCGGCTGTCCGGCCGAGCGAAGCTTGGCAGAGTTGGGGTTTGTGCGTCAGGCCGCTACCTAAGGATCGGCAATCCGCAATTGCAAATAAGAATTCGCAAATCTCTCCGCGGATATCTGTACATCGCCAGCGCCACGTTCTTGTGGGGTGTGGCGGCCACTCTGGGTAGAGCTGCATTTACCGGGCGGCTGCTTCCCAAAGGACAAACCCTTCGCCCCATCGATCCGCTGATCCTGTCTCAAAGCCGCGCGACGTTTTCTTTCGTTGTTCTTCTGTTCGTCCTGGTGCTGCTTCGCGGATGGAAGCGATTGCGGCTGCCCGCGGCCGATCTGCGACGGATGTTCGTGCTGGGCATTCTGGGCGTGGCTGCGTCCAATTACCTCTATTACCTCGCGATTCAGCGAACCAACGTAGCCACCGCCATCATTCTGCAGTACACCGCGCCGGTCTGGGTTTTGCTCTACACGGTCGCGCGCGGGCTGCAGAAGCCAACCCCGCAGCGAGTGGCGGCGGTGGGGCTGGCGGTAACCGGAATTGCATTGGTCATCGGAATATTCGGCTCAGGAGGGTTCCGCCTGGATGCGATTGGAGTGATGGCAGCTCTCGGAGCCGCATTTTCTTTCGCTTTTTATAACCTCGGCGGCCATAGCATCCTTGCCCGCTACGATCGCTGGACCGTGCTTTTGTACGTCATTTTGAGTGCATCTTTATTTTGGATCATCGTGAACCCGCCGTGGAAAATTGTGGCAGCCCGCTATTCCGGCGCGCAGTGGTTATTTTTACTGGCGTTTTCGTTGATCTCGGTGCTCGCGCCCTTTGCGCTTTATTTTGCCGGATTGCAGCATCTGGAGCCGACTCGCGCCATCGTGGTGAGCTGTCTGGAGCCAGTCTTCTCGATTGTGATTGCCGCCGCCGTCTTGGGTGAGGTGATGCGACCGCTGCAGACGGTGGGGATCGTGCTCGTGTTAGTGGCCATTGTCGTGGTGCAATTGCCGGATCGAAGGTTGGAGGAAGAGATTACGCTGGTTGAGCCGATGGAGTAGTGAAGTTTGTAACGTCACCAAGGTAACAACAGCCAGAGTTTTCCACTAGGTTTTTGCAGGCAGAAGCGGGATGCTTTGATCAGGCATCTCGGGTGGAGTGTTGCTATGAAGTGTTCTCGCATCGGCTGTCTGTTTGCTTTCATGATGTGCTCGTTGCTTCCTTGCTTCGCGCATCACATGGCGGTGGTGGTCAACAAGGACAACAATGTGGGCGAGGTCGGTTCCGCTCATCTGGCCAAGATTTTTCGCCTGGAAGTGAAGAAGTGGCACGATGGCAAGGATGTAATTCTCGTCCTCCACAAGAATTCCAGCGGAGAAATGGCCACGCTGGAACGCCTGGGCAAGATGTCGTCCAGCGAACTGAAGTCGTTCATCGCAGCCCACCAGGCGTCGATCACGACGGTTGATTCCGACGACGATGTGCTCAAGTTGGTGGAGACGACTCCGGGCGCGGTGGGCTTGGTCGATGTCCGCTCCATCAACGACCAGGTCAATGTGGTCAGGGTCGACGGCAAGCTTCCCATGGAAGATGGCTATTTGCCGCACTAAAGCATTCTTGATTCCATTGTCATCCCGAGCACCGCGAGAGATCTGGGTGTTGCTTGTGGTGCCGCCAAGGACCGAGATCCCTCGCGGTGCTCGGGATGACAGAGGTTTTCTTCAGGCTGGGTTCGCGCGATCCCGCAAGCGCAACAACCGAAAATAACGTCGAGCCTTCCTCACATCCTTGCCAATCTGTTCGCGCAATGCTTCCACGGATGGGAATTTGATTTCGTGCCGCAGCCTCTGCAGAAAATGAATTTCTACTTCGGTTTCCGGATTCAGTTCGATGGGGTGAAAGTTGAGCAAATGAGTTTCGATGGCAAAAGACTCAGTTCCAAACGTGGGACGATTGCCCACGTTGGTCACTGAGTCGAAGCACTCCTCGCCCACGCGGGTGCGAGTAACGTAAACCCCGTCCATAGGAACAAGCTCTTCGTAGCGGCTCAGGTTGATGGTGGGAACGGTGTATTTTGCGCCGTATCCCCGACCGCGGCCTGCAGTCGCTAGAATACTGAATGGGCGTGCCAGCAGATGTCGTCCGCGGCTCGCGTGTCCACTAGCAAGCAACTTGCGGATGTGCGTGCTCGACACCGGTTCTCCCCGCAGTCGCATCTCGGGATAAAGCTTCACCTCGAAACCCATCTCGAGGCCGAACTTCGCCAGCAGGTTCACGTCGCCCGCTGCCTTGTTGCCAAAATGAAAGTTGTAGCCCTCGTGCACCTCGCGCGCTTGCAAGCCTTTTTTCAGGATGTCATGCGCGAACCCATGCGGGGTCATGAGAGACAGATCGCGTGTGAAAGGAAGTAGAAGAACCGCGTCCAGGCCAGTGGCCTCCAGCAGGCGAAGTTTTTCGGGAGTGGGCGTGAGCAGCTTCAGTCCGGAATCAGGCCTGAGGATCCGTATGGGATGCGGTTCGAAGGTGACTGCCACCGCCTTAAGCCCTTGCTCCCGCGCCCGGGACACGATGTTGCCGAGGACTTGAGTATGAGCGCGATGCACGCCGTCAAAGTTGCCCACGCTCAACAGCGTGCGTCCAAAGCCGGCGGGGATCTCTGCGAGTTTGCGAAAAATTTGCATTAGCATGTGCAGTGCGGGCAACCTCGCCCGCGCCACATATAAATCTAAATCTCAAACTCCAGCTTCATCCCGTCGTAGGAAAGCCGCACGTTTGGCGGCAACGCCGCATTGGTCGCCTCGTGCGGCAAGTCGTGGCAAATATGCGTAAAAAAGGCGCGCTTCGGTTGCAGTCGTTCCACGATGCGCAGGGAATTTTCGACGGTGGAATGCGTGGGATGCGGTATGTGTCGTAGCGCATCCAGAAATAAAATGTCGAGATTCTGCAGTTTTGCCATCGAAGCCTCGGGGACGCTGCTGTGATCCGTGAGATAAGCCGCACTGCCAAAGCGAAAGCCATCAATCTCGACCTCGCCGTGAATTACCGGGACGGGTTCAAAGCACGCGCCGAACAAATCGACCGGCCCCTGAAACGATTTCAGTTCCACTTGCGCCAGTCCCCCGAACTTGTAGTCCGCGTCGAAAATGTAGCGGAACGTACTACGAATAAAATCGGCTGCTTCCGGCCGGGCATAGAGCGGGAGCTTGTTGGGCTTGTGGCGATAGCTGAGCGGACGCAAATCATCAAGCCCCAGAATGTGGTCGGCGTGGCTGTGCGTGAACAGCACAGCGTCAAGCTTGCGAATATGTTCGCGAATCGCCTGTTCGCGGAAGTCGGGAGTGGAATCGATGAGCACGCTTCTGCCGCCGTACTCCACCAGAATAGAGGGCCGGGTACGACGGTCATGCGGATCGGAGGAGCGGCACACGGCGCAGTCGCACCCAATGGTGGGCACTCCCATCGAGGTACCGCTGCCCAGCACCGTGAGCGTGGCCTTCATCGTTTTGTGGCTGCGCCGCTCGCCGCCGGAGTTTGCGGCGGACGTGCCAGCGCGTTGGTCACTTCCACGTACGCCATGCGAAGTTCGTAAAGACAATTTTGCAGGAAGTTCTCCTCGACGCTGGTGAGGTTGCCTTTGGTTTTTTCAGACAGAAGGCTTAGCGTGTCGATGGTCTGCCGCGCTCCGATCAAATCCACCCGCGGCTGCCCGCCTTGTTCGTGCATCAGGCCGAGTTGCAGCATCGCCGACATGTAGAGCGAAGCCATGAAGCGCTCAAACGTCATCTCCAGTTCTTTGCTGGAATGTCCGCTGAGCTCCACGTGTGCGTCCATATCCTTCGCCGACTTGCGATAGGCATCTGCCTGCTCCTTCTGTTCAGCCGCGGTGGGAGCGGGCGGCGCGTCTCCTTCATGTTCATGCTGCGGCGGAGCAACGTCCGGCCGAGCTTGCTGAGCGGGTGGCGGAGTGGGTGCCGCGCTCGACACTTCCTCTGGAGAAACTTCTTGGCGAATGTCGCCCTCCGGCGTAAACAAGCGCCGGTCGGTCACGGTAAAACTTTCCTGCTTCTTTTCAGCCATAGATTGTCCCTTCAATGATTACAGGTTGTCGCGCTGGAATATTTTCGCAAACGGCAGAGTCGCGACTGAAAGCTGAGAGCTGCCTGATTGAAATTGTTTTCCCGGAGTCGCGATTTCACGCCGGATATACCCCAGCGCTACAGGCGCGCTCGCCACCGGCAGGGGCAGGGAAGCGACGCTGGTAATTTCACCAACATCTCTTCCGTCTGCTTGAATCTTGGTACCCACCCCAGGCAACGCACCCTCAACCTCGAAACCAGTGAACTTGCGATGCACGTTGCCGCGGGAGCGAATGCGCTCCACGATCTCCTGCCCGATATAACATCCCTTGCTGAAATGCAGAGCGCGCTGCTGTTCGGTCTCCTGCGGTAAATCACGCTCCCGGATGTCCTGCCCGTAAAGCGGAATCCCCTCCGCGATGCGCAACAGTTCGAGTGCAGTCGTGCCCACTGGCGTGGCCCCCGCCTTCGTGAGTGCATCCCGAACAAGCGTCGCCTGATCGGGCGAAAGCCACAACTCATAAGCTTCCACGCTCGGGGTGTCTCCTCGCACAACCGTTACGGTCACGCTCCGCCAAGTCACATCCGCGAATTGCAGCGGCTTCAATTCCGATATCTCAAACCCCGCCGCACGCAGTACTTCACGTGCCTTTGGCCCTGCAAGACCGATTGCCGTCACCTTCTCGCTGAGGTTCGCGAGCTCCACATCGTCCATAATGATGTAGTGATCGAAGGTAGCCAGAAGTTTTTCCAACTGAAACTGATCGCTATCGATGACCAGAGAATCGCCACGGTTGTAGGCGTACAAGTCGCCCAGAATGTGGCCCTGCGGATTCAGCAGAAAAGCATAGGCGCCCTGCTCTGACGCGAGGTCGCGGATATTATTCGTGACCATGCCATTAAGCCAGCGCACTCGATCGCCCCCCGTGAGCGCGATCTTGGCTCTCTTGTTCAGGTCATAGATGCCGCAACCCGAGAGCAGTGCGCCAAATTCAGCGCGCACGTCGCCGAAGTCCGCAGCCGGGGTAACCGGGTTGCCATGGATTACCGTGGAGGTCATACGTTAACCTTTGATTATACAAGGCGGCAGGAGGGATCAGGATTCGCAGGCAGGCGTCCGACTCCCTTGTAGATTCTTCATCTTAGCGGGCTTTCCTTTGTCGACCTTTGTGGCTGATGCCTTGAAAAGCCTCAACCGCAAAGGACTCGAAGGTACGCAAAGGGTATTTTTTCCGCTTCCCACCGACTGGGCTGGTACGACCTAAAGTTTCTTCCCGGCTAGCCGATAGGTAGTGTGAAGAGGAGATAACGAATGCATACCAATCCAGTTCAGAGTACGCCTGCAGCACAGAATGAAGCGGCGGTGAGGTCGGCGCCAAAACAGAATGCGGCACCGCAGCAGTCGTCTGTCCCACAGGACAAAGTAACCTTGAGTCCCCAGGCGCAGACGCAGGTGCAGGCGCAAGCCCGTACTCCACAGGCAGTCTCCGCAGACAAAAACCACGACGGCGACAGCAAATAACTGGTCGCTGTATTCCCAAAATCCGCTTGTCAGATAGGCTAACGCCGAGCTCGGGAGCTGCGAATCCGGCGGTTCTTGCGCTCGGCGATACCTAACCAGGTCAGTCGCACTCCAAAAGAGTTCTCAGCGGCCTCCGCGGCCTTTCTCCGCAACCTCTGCGATTAAACGCTCTCAGGCAAATCACGCACGGACTGTGTTACCTTTCCTGCCGTGAGCTCGAAGAAACGAATCGCCATTATTCCCGGGGACGGCATCGGAAAAGAGGTCATCCCCGAAGCCGTCAAAGTCATTACTGCGTCTGGCGCTGAAGTCGAAATTTCTCAGTTTGACTGGGGCGCCGACCGCTATCTGGCCGACGGCGTCACCGTCCCGCCCAACGGCTTCGCGATGCTGGAGCGCGACTTCGACGCAATCCTGGTTGGCGCCTTTGGCGATCCGCGTGTCCGCTCGAACATTCACGCCAAAGAAATTCTGCTGGGTATGCGCTTCAAAATGGATCTCTACGCCAACGTGCGCCCGGTGCGCCTGCTCGATGCCGCCCTGTGCCCGCTCAAAGGCATCGAGCCCAGGCACATCGACTTCGTTGTGATCCGGGAAAATACTGAAGGCGTCTACACCGACGCCGGAGGAGTATTCAAACAGGGCACGCCAGATGAAATCGCAGTGCAGGAGGACATCAACACCCGCAAAGGCGTAGAACGCATAATCCGCTACGCATTCGAGTATGCCGAACGCCATCCAAAGCTCGACGGCGGCCCGCGCAAGCGCGTGCTGATGTGCGACAAGTCCAACGCGATGACCCACGCCGGCGGCCTGTGGCAGCGCGTTTTCAAAGAAGTGAGCGGCGAGTATCCGCAACTCAAACCCGAGCATATGTACGTGGATGCGCTCTGCATGCAGATGGTGCGCGACCCGCGCCAGTTCGAGGTCATCGTCACCAACAATATGTTCGGCGATATCATCACCGATCTCGCAGCTGGCCTGCAGGGCGGACTTGGCATGGCTGCCAGCGGCAATATCCATCCCGGAAAGACGTCGATGTTCGAGCCCGTGCACGGCTCCGCGCCGACGATTGCAGGGAAGAACGTGGCCAATCCGTTTGGCGCAATCCTGACTGCGGCCATGATGCTAGCGCACTTGGGCCTGACCGAAGAAGCAAACAAAATCGAAGCCGCTGTGCTCGAGGCCATACAGCAGAAGCGAACCACGCAGGACGTAGGCGGTGCGCTGCTCACGAGCGAAGCGGGCGAGTGGGTCGCGAAGCGGGTTAGCCGCGGATGAAGTCCCGCTCTATGTGCTGGGATCTATCCGTGCTGAACCGCGCAGATCGGCGGCCGACGAGTTCTCAATTGAACGCAGCTCGCAATCTCTGTAGCGCCGCCAGGGCGGCCACATACCTTTTGTCCATCGAAAAAGCCGTGGCGTAACACTCTTTCGCTTTTTCCCAATCTCGCTTGTGTTCATAAACGCGTCCTAAATTGAAATGGGGATAAGGACGAGCCTCGTAGCGTGGCGCGATCATCGCTTTTTGAAACCACGGAATTGCTTCATCCCATTTCTCTTGTTCAATCAGGTAAGCCCCGATATCGTTGTAAGGATTGCCGAACTCCGGATCCAGGTTGATCGCCTGCAGGCACTCGGCGATGGCACGGTCGTAATCGCCGAGGAACGAATATGTCCAGCCGCGGAAGGTGTAGGCCTCGGCAGTCGCAAAGGTGTCGATGGAACGGCTATAGTACTCAATGGCTTGCTGGTACTCGCCTTGCATCTGCAGCTCATACGCCTTTTGAAAGTGTTCAGCCGCGATTCGACGAGGATCATCTTCGGACATAATGGACTTGAATGACTCAACTGAAGAAATTGTATCGAAAATTATCGTCTCTGCCCGCGATTGCAGGACTGCTATTGATTTCGGCGTCGTGGGCCTGGACACAAGCGCCGGCGCAACCACCACAAACAGACGCAGCAACCAAACCTGGTGCTTCACAACCGGAGCACGATCAGAAGACGGCCACAGGAAACGCGAGCACACAGGAACAAAAAATCTCGTCCAAGGAAGCCGAAGAACTCTTCCGCGACGTTGATGACATTCTTCGGTTCGCCAGCAAGGATAGCGGCTTACCCATCAAGAAAGAGGTCAAACGACGCCTCACCAGCCGCGATGAAGTCGTTGCCTATCTGGAGAAAACCATGGCGGAGGACAAGGACGCGCAGCGCTTGCGCCGCTCCGAACTGGTGTTGAAGAAGTTCGGACTTCTGCCTCGGGATTTCGATCTGCAAACTTTTCTTGTCGCCTTACTGCGCGAGCAAGTGGCCGGTTATTACGATATGAAGACCAAAACCGTGAACCTGCTGGACTGGATCGACATCGAGCAGCAGCGGCCGGTGCTGGCGCACGAACTCACGCACGCCCTCCAGGACCAGTCTTTTGGGCTGGAAAAATGGATGAAAGAAGGCGACAACGATCTTGAGAACAAGAAACAGCCCACGGGCATGGACATCGAGAACGACGAGATCAGCGAAGCTCGCCAGGCCGTGGTCGAAGGTCAGGCCATGGTTGTGCTGGTTGACTATATGCTGGCGCCCACCGGGCAATCGCTTCTCGCTTCGCCTCAAATCGTCAATGCCCTGAAAGAAGGCATGCTTGTGGGTACGGCGGATTCGCCGGAATTCAAGGATGCTCCCGTTTTTCTCAAAGAGGAGTTGACGTTTCCTTATCGCTATGGCCTCGACTTTGAGACTGAACTGCTGCGCAGCGGTGGCAAGGAGAAAGCTTTTGCTGCAACGCTTGGCAATCCACCGCGGACGACGCGCCAGATCATGGAGCCAAAGACATATCTTTCAGGCGAGTCGCTCGAACCCATGCGTCTTCCCGACTTCGAGCGGGATTTCAAGAATTACGAACGCTTCGATGTCGGAGCCATCGGCGAGTTCGACGTGGCCATCCTGGTCGACCAATACGCGGGCACGGAGGCTTCGCACAATTTTTATCCACACTGGCGCGGCGGCTATTACTACGCGGCTCGGCCGAAAGGAGACCCGTCGGCACCCCTAGCCCTGCTCTATGTTTCACGCTGGGCTAGTCGCGAGAAGGCGGCCGCATTTGCCGCCATTTACGCTCAATCGCTGGACAAACGATACAAGCACGTGCACGCGGTTGCCCAAGAGGGCAAGGATACTTCCGATGATCTGCAGAAACTCGAATCGCTGAGCGGAACCCACACCTGGCTGACCGAGGAGGGACCAGTCGTGATCGATGTTAAAGCGGATAGCGTGCTGATCACGGAGAGTCTGGACCAACCGACCACGGAGCAACTGGAGCATGAATTGTTCGGCGCTTTCGTCGCAACTGGGAAATAGTCTGTTTGTAGATTAACTCACAAACTGCTACGATGTATGACATGTATTACGGGAGTCGAAGATGTTGACCGTCAGACTTTCTCCGAAGTTGGAAGCAAGATTGAACAAACTGGCGAAACGGACAGGTCGCCCGAAGTCGTACTATGCCAAACAAGCCATCGCCGAGTTCCTAGATGAACAGGAAGACTATTTGATCGCTGTATCTCGTCTCGAGGATCAGTTGCCGGCAATTCCTCTCAGCAAGGTGGTTAAGCGGCTTGGCTTGGACCATTAGTTTCGATCCTCGCGCGTTGAAGGAACTGGAGGCGCTAGACCGAATCGCGCAGCGGCGTATCATCAAGTTTCTCCAAGAGCGGGTTCTTCGCAGGACGGATCCTCGAGATTTGGGAAAAGCGATGTCGGGCGACCGGGCAGGGTTGTGGCGCTACAGAGTTGGCGACTACCGGTTGATCTGCCACCTCGAGGATGCAGCGGGTCTGATACACGTTTTAAGGGTCGCACATCGCAGGGAAGCATACCGCTAAAGCGTTTCTTCCCTTTTACTTTTGTATAATCACCCTTCGCTGGAACAATAGCCAACTTTTGGGGGATTTTTGTCGCAAGCAGAAATCGGCATCATCGGCGGCAGCGGGCTTTATTCCATGCCCGGCCTCACCGGCGCGCGAGAACTTCGGCAGCAAACTCCTTTCGGGGAACCTTCAGACGCTTATGTTTTGGGCAAGCTCGAAGGCCGCAAGGTTGCATTTCTGGCGCGGCATGGACGCGGACACCGCATTCTGCCTACGGAATTGAATTTCCGCGCCAATATTTACGGATTCAAGCAACTTGGCGTCGAGCGCATCGTCTCCGTTTCCGCAGTCGGGTCGTTGAAGGAAGAACACAAACCGCTTGATTTCGTGATTCCCGATCAGTTCTTCGATCGCACTCGCCATCGCGTGGATACTTTTTTCGGCGAGGGCATCGTGGCCCATATCGCCTTTGCCGACCCTGTCTGTCCCGAACTCGCTCAAGTCGTGGACGCCGCCTGCAAGAAGTCAGGAGTGACCGGCAAGCGCGGCGGAACTTACCTTTGTATGGAAGGGCCGCAGTTCTCGACCAAAGCGGAATCGAACGTGTACCGCAGTTGGGGCATGGATGTGATCGGCATGACCAACCTGCAGGAAGCCAAGCTGGCGCGCGAAGCCGAGATTTGCTACGTGACCGTGGCCATGGTGACCGATTACGATTGCTGGCATCCGCATCACGACTCCGTCACCGTCGATCAAATCGTCGCCGTGCTGCTGAAGAATGCCGAGAACGCCTGCCAGGTCGTGCGCCAGACCGTGGCCTCGATGCCGGCCAATCGAAACTGCAAGTGTGGTGCGGCCTTGGCCCACGCAATCCTCACCGACCGCGACAAGATTCCTCCCGCTACTCGTGAGAAACTCAAACTGATCCTGGAAAAATATCTGGAGACCAAAACCACATAATGAGCATCCTCGCCGTAGGTTCGATTGCCTTCGACTCCATTGCCACGCCTTCGGGTCGCGTGGAAAATGTATTGGGCGGTTCCTGTACATTCTTTGCGCTAGCAGCCAGCTACTTCACCGATGTTCGCATCGTCGCCGTCGTGGGCGATGACTTTACTGCCGAGCATGAAAATGTTCTCAAAGAAAGAAAGATCGATACCCGAGGCATCGAACATGCCAAAGGCAAAACCTTCCGCTGGGGCGGGCAGTATCTCGATAACTTGAATGAAGCCAAAACGGATTTCACCGAATTGAACGTGTTCGAGCGCTTTCAGCCGCGTATACCGCCGGAGTACGCCGATTCAAAGTTCCTGTTCCTCGGCAACATTCATCCTACTTTGCAAACCGCGGTGCGGCACAAGATGGACGGAGTCCGCCTCACCGGCGGCGACACCATGAATTACTGGATCAAAGGAACCCGCCCGGACTTGCTCGAGACCCTGAAGCTGGTCAACGTGCTGCTGATCAACGATGCCGAAGCCAAAATGCTCGCCGGGGAACCCAACTTGCTTCGGGCCGCCCAGAAAGTTCTTGCCATGGGACCACAGGCGCTGGTCATCAAGCATGGTGAATATGGCGCCACGATTTTCTTTCGAGAAGGCGCATTCGGCATCGGTCGCCATCCCTTTCGCGCCCCCGCTTTGCCCATCGAGGAAGTCAAAGATCCCACCGGCGCGGGCGACTCGTTCGCCGGCGGATTCATGGGATACATCGCCTCGCAAGAAGAGTTGAACCGCGAAGTCCTGAAGCGCGGGCTATTCTATGGAGGCGTGATGGGATCGTTTGCCGTGGAGCGTTTTGGAACCGAACGCCTGCAATCTCTTACCCGTGAAGAAATCGATGCCCGTTTCCAGGTCTTTCGCGAACTGACGCATCTGGAATGAAAGCTCAGCCAATGCAAGTCCAGCCCGCGCGTCGCTGGGATCGGGAAACCGCGTTGGTAGCCCAGTTCGCCGCTTGCGTTTCCTTTATATCGTTCGCCTATTATTTCCAGCATAACGAGTTGCTTCTCTACGGCGATGCCGTGGCGCACATCAATATCGCGCGCCGGGTATTCGATTCGCGTACTCCTGGCTTGTTGCAGCTCGGCACCGTGTGGCTGCCGCTGCCGCATCTGCTGATGATTCCGTTTCTGCTTTCCGACTCGGCTTGGCAATCGGGAATTGGCGGTTCCATCCCTTCCATGGTCGCCTATGCTTTGGGCACGGCTGGTATTTTCCGCCTGGTGCGGAGTGCATTGAGTGTTAACTCGCAGCCCACTGCCAACGCAAGAATTGCTGCATGGCTGGGCGCAATCATCTATGCAGCGAACCCAAATCTGATTTACTTGCAGGTCACATCGATGACCGAGTCACTGTACCTCGCGCTCTTCATTTGGGCTGCGGTGCATTTCAGCGAATTTGTGAAGGAGTCGTCTGAGGCAGAGGGTACGGCTTCTTCATCGTTGATGAAGTGTGGTCTCTGTCTTGCGGCCGCCTGCCTCACACGCTACGACGGATGGTTTCTCGCGGCTGCAATGTGCTTGGCAGCGTTCACTGTGGTGCTCCAGGCCAAAGCCAATGATCAAATTCTGCGGCGCAGTTTTGCGAAATTCGTTTTACTCGCGGCCTCGGCCCCCGCGCTGTGGCTTGCTTATAACGCAATCATTTATCGAAACCCGCTGGAGTTCGCCAATGGACCATATTCCGCCCGCGCCATCGAACAGAAGAGCGCAACTGCGGGATCACCGTCGCATCCCGGGGCCCACGATTTACCTGTGGCTTTCAGTTATTTCCTGAAATCGGCCGAGCTGAATATGGCGGAAGGAAACTGGCAGAAACCGTGGGTTATGTTGCTTCTGCTAGGCACCCTCGCGATTCTGATTCTCGACCGCCGGCTGTGGCCGCTTCTTTTGCTGTTTGTGCCGCTTCCGTTCTACATGCTTTCGATTGCCTATAGCGGCGTTCCGATTTTCCTGCCCGTTTGGTGGCCCTTCTCGTTTTACAACGTACGCTACGGCCTGCAGCTTCTTCCCCTATTCGCCGTGGCAGCCGCAGTCGGAACTTATTTCCTGCTCAGTCTTGCCCGAAACAAAACAGCGAAGGCCGCGGTTATTTCCTCAGTGCTGATCCTGCTGGCCGCAAGTTACGTATCCGTGTGGCGGGCGCAGCCGGTCTGTTTCCGCGAAGCCTGGGTGAACTCTCGAACCCGCATTGCTCTGGAAACCGAACTGGCATCGAATCTGACAAAACTGCCCCATGACTCGTCCTTGCTGATGTACTTAGGCGATCACGTGGGCGCTCTGCAGCGAGCCGGGATTCCACTTCGCAGAACGATTAATGAAGGCAATCATCGCCCCTGGAAAGCGCCGTCGGATCAAGAAGGCCTGTGGGAGCGTGCGCTGGCAAACCCTGCGCAATATGTCGACTTTGTAGTAGCGGCTGAGGGCGACCCCGTTGCTCTCGGCGTGCAAAAACAAGGCCTGTCTTCCATGCTGCTGATCCATACTGTTGGACAGCCCGCGGTCACTATTTATTGGACGCATCGCGGTAATCAGGCCCGTTAACGTTGCACATCGGGCACGCGTTAAAGCAGCGCTTTCAAATGGTAAACTTCAACCAACTTACGCGCTCATGCCCGCAACGCAGCACATCTACGACGTTCTCCAAAGCGAGATGACGTCCATTGTCGGAGTTTCGATCGTGCGCCTTATCCTCGCGACAATCTTGGGTGGTGTCATCGGGCTGGAGCGTCAACTGAAGCATCGACCTGCCGGATTGCGCACCAATCTGTTCATCTGCCTCGGCGCAGCCATGTACACGCTGCTTTCTGATGAGCTCGCGGTTGAGCACATCGGAGATCACACTCGCATTGCCGCCCAGATCATTCCCGGAATCGGCTTTATCGGCGCCGGTTCCATCCTTCATGCCAAAGACAAACTGGTTACGGGATTGACCACAGCGGCCACAATCTTCGTGGTAGCTTCGGTGGGCATGGCCGTCGGTGGAGGGCTCTATCTCACGTCAATTTTTGCCACCGGCCTCATTTTGCTTTGCCTGTTTTTGTTGGGACGCGCGGAAGAGCGATTCGGATTGAAAGCGGCGGTCCATGCTTACGAAGTTGCCGGGCAGAGTGCGGACCGCATCACCCTGGAGATCAATCGCGTTCTCGAAAGTGTCCACGGCATGGCGGACAACTTGCAGATTGCCGCGACTCCACAGCATGTGCGGGTTCAGTTTCAGTTAGAAGGAACGCGCAAGGATCAAGACGATGTTCTGCGCGGCCTGAAGCAGTCCCCGGTTTTTGAGAGTGCGATTTTGCTGGGCCCGGTGCACCTTGAATGACTGCGCCTCGTACCGCTATCCCCTTCATCAAGGCGAGCGCTTGTGGAAACGATTTCCTGATCATCGATGGCATGCTCGCCCCCGCCGACTTGGCCGCCTTCAGCCGGCGTATTTGCGACCGGCATGAGGGCGTAGGCGCAGACGGTGTCGAGTGGCTGTTTCCCGCGCAGGATGCAGATGTGCAGGCTCGCCTGTTCAATGCCGATGGATCTGAAGCGGAAATTTCTGGCAATGGCACTCGTTGCGTCGCCGCCTATATCTGCTCCGAACAGGAAAAAGAGAAAATCGTGGTTCGTACAGGCGCTGGTCTGAAGACCTGCAAGCTAACCTCCCGCAGCGACACTCAGTACGAGTTCGAGATCGCCATGGGTGAACCCCAGGTCGGTGATGAGCTCTTGATCAAGCTGGCTTCTCGCGAAGTCCGAGGAATCCCGGTTTCCATGGGCAACCCGCATTATGTGGTCCTGGTAAAGGAGTTTGCGCCGGGCTGGCAGGCAGAGGCAGCCGAGATCGGACGCCATAATAACTTCAAGTATGGGATTAACATTGAACTGGTTATTCCAATAGATAAAAGAAATATCGATGCCAGGTTCTTTGAGCGTGGAGTTGGGGAGACCCGCTCCTCGGGGACTGGTTCATGCGCCGCCGCAGTCGCCGCCATCGTCGCTAAAAAGGCCGAGTCCCCGCTACGAGTGCATGCGCCAGGCGGGGTGCAGACGGTGCGCTGGCAGCAGGAGGTGTTTCTTCGAGGCACGGCCCGACTCGTCTGCCGGGGAGAATTTTTCGTCTGACAAGCAAACCTACACGTAGGCCGGACGCCTCGTCCGGGCATCGAGCGAAGCTCGATACGATTCAAAACGGGGACACTTCTACTGTGCTATCACACCGCTCAAATCCCCGCGTTGACTTTTCCACAAGAGCAGGGCAAACTACCCAATCCGCTGATCGGCGGCTTTTTGCTTGCGCGAATCGAACGCGCGGCTCCAGCCCAGCCGGGTTGGCGGATGTTTCGGGTCTGCGGGCTGGTTCACAAATCTTTGCCATGACCGAACTGCGGGTCTCCTACACGCTTGATTCGACGCTGGAGACCGTCGATAGCGCCGAGCAAACCGCCAGCCGAATCGCGGCTGAAACCGGATTTGACGAAGATCAGGTCATGCAGATCTCCATGGCCGTGCGCGAAGCCGCAGTGAACGCTGTGCTTCACGGCAATGCTTATGATCCGGAGAAGAAGGTGAAACTCGACTTCGAGCGGACCAGCAACGACCTGGTGATCACCATTCGCGATCAGGGCAAAGGCTTGGACATGGACAAGATTCCCGATCCTCTGGCTCCCGAAAATCTATTGAAGACTTCGGGACGCGGAATTTTTCTCATTCGCTCGTTCATGGACGAGGTGCAAATTCACCCCTCCCAGACGGGCACCGAAATTAAACTCGTAAAGCACGTCCACGGACCATCCGGGGACGTTAAGGAGGCTTCTCAGTGACCATGAAGACCAGTACTCGTCAGGTAGATGGCGTCGCCATCGTGGATTGCAGTGGCCGTATCACCCTCGGTGAAGGCAGCGTGATCCTCCGGGACACAGTGCGGGAGTTGCTTTCGAAGGGCCAGAAAAAGATTCTGCTCAACCTTGGCGAGGTAACGTACATTGACAGTTCGGGCATTGGTGAGCTGGTGAGCGCCTTTACCACGGTGCGCAACCAGGGCGGAGAACTCAAACTGCTGAACCTGACCAAGAAAGTTCACGATCTGCTGCAGATCACCAAGCTCTACACCGTCTTCGACGTGAGGGACGACGAGGCCGGAGCGGTCAAGGCGTTCAGCTAGAGATTTCTACTTTTTCTGTAGACCAGGGGCTGGCTCACTGGAGACCGGCCCTTAGTCCGTCTTTTTCTGTTTCGGGAAACCAGAGTATTTATTCCCGCCCGTTCCCTCGTCGGTCGCACCGCCCGCCATACAATAGTTGTGTAGCAGACGCTTTCGCTCACTCCGGTTTCCGTGCCCATTTTTCCGCCGCAGCTTCGCCGCAGATTCCACATAGTGTTGGTTGACGGGCTCCTGCCACTACTGCTGGCTTTGCTCTTCCATACCCTATCCGCTGCTGGCGACTGCATTCCCATCACTGAGGCTCGCCAGCACATCGGCGAAGACCAATGCGTCACCGGCAAAGTGATCCGTGTAAAACACGCCGGGAGGGGCGTCACCCTATTCGATTTCTGTAAGGACTCCATGGTCTGCCCGTTCACCGTAGTAGTATTTCCTCACGACCTGAAACGCATTGGGAACGTCAGCATGCTACAGAATCAAGTGATCGAGGTCCACGGCCCGGTAAAAGAGTACGACGGACGCGCCGAAATTGTTCTCCAGCAACTGCGGCAACTCGGCGGCGAGGGTCTGCGGATTCCGCCTCTTCCCAAGAATTACGACGTGGAAAATAAGGGCCACTACAGCGCAGGGACGTTTAGCCAGCCGAAGGCTGCCTATAAGACTTACCCGAAAAAGCAGCCGGCCAAGATTCCGATAGATGTTCCGGCTGACACTGATTCGGTGGAAAGCCCGGGGCCACCTCAGTAACCCGGGCCTGCAAATTTTCTACGCGCGATCTCTGCGACGCCTGGCGACTCAACTAATGAGTGATCTCGAACACGGTGCCTTTGTCATCCGGGCCACCCATGTAGGTGGTGCCGTACATATTGCCTGAGCGGTCGAGGGCTAGGCCGGCGAGGGGATTGGCCCCGTCCGCGCCGCCGAGAAAGTCATACAAACTCAAATACATCCATTTCCCCCCCGCCTTGTGCGCCAACTCGAACACGGTCCCTTCGTCGTGAAGGCCACCCAGGTAGGTCGTGCCGTAGAGATTGCCGCCATTACCGAAGATCAGGTTGTTCTGCGTACCTGAGTTATTCAGCACCTTTTCCATCCAGCCTCCACCCGCTTTGCGCGTCAACTCGAATATCGTGGTCGCGGTCGAGCCATAGAGATTGCCGGAGTGATCAAAGATCAAACTGGCGGTGGCTTCTTCCCCGTCCGTACCGTTGAAGCTGTGCAACACCTTCTCCGGCCATTTCGCACCTGAGCGGGTCAACTCGAATACCGTACCCAAGCCGCCAGCGCCGCCGTCGTAGGTCGTGCCGTAAAGGTCACCGGCGGCATCAATGATCAGGCTTGCGTAGGGAGAGGCTCCATCCATACCATGGCCAAAGCTATGCAACACCTTCTCCGCCCATTTTCCACCTGCTTTGGGCGTCAGCTCAAACACTGTGCCCAAACCATCAGCTCCGCCTGCGTAGGTCGTGCCGTAAAGATTACCGTCGCCATCCAAGACCAGCCCTGCGTAAGGACGTTCCCCGTCCTTGCCATCGCCGAAGCTATGCAGCACTTTCTCCGTCCACACTCCACCCGCTTTGGGCGTCAACTCGAATACGGTACCCTGGCCGTTGCTTCCACCTGCGTTAGTCGTGCCGTAGAGATCGCCGGCGGTATCGAGGATCACACCCGCCGTAGGGAAAGCCCCGTCCGCGCTGTCGCTGAAGCCATAAAGAATTTTCTCCGTCCACCTCCCGCCCGCTTTGCGTATCAACTCGAACACAGTTCCGTCGTTATAAGCGCCGCCCAGGTTGGTCGTGCCGAAGAGATTGCCGGCTGGATCGACGACCAAGCCGGCTTGCGGATAGGCCCCGTCCCCGCTGTAGCTCGCAAAGCCATACAGAATTTTCTCTCTGAAAAACGTGCTGGTCGCGAACAAGGTAACGGCACAAATCGCCATTGTCGCACTCAATTCGAAAAAGAGTCGCTTGGGTGGCATAACTGAATCCCTTCTGGCGGAGTCGCGTAGGGACCGTCGCCCCGAAGTGGGCCCGGCCGGTACAATTCAGTGCTGGTCTTCCAGCCCAACCGTTTCTGCAACGCCCCGCCCTCAAACCCCTTTCGCACAAACCGCGAAGAACGCAGTCCCGAAAAAGAATAACTAAACCAGCACCCGGCTACGTTGCGCAGACTCGGCGGAGACAACCGTGGGGAGCGAACGAGCGCCAATTCTCCTCCCAGCGGCAAAGGGGTGTCAAGAGAAGAAAGTCCAGTTTGGCGGGATGCGCGACTCAGCGGTTTTGTCGCTCGCCGCAGGCAGGTTTCTCTGTGTGACTCTCCTCACACGACTGTGTGACGGCGGTCGCGGCTCAACAGGTTCCGGCCGCTTAAGCTTGCTCGGAAAGACTGCCAATCGACAATCACGAGTTCATAAAATCGGTCTGGCAAACTTTCAGACGGCGGCGATGTTCGAATCGATCCGCGAGCCAGGAGTTGGTCATGGATAACTTCGGTTACGGCAGATGCTGTCAGTGCGACGAAGAGCACCTTCTGCAGGATGGCGCAAGTTGTGCACGCTGTCTCGGCCTCGTTTCTGTGCCGGATGATGACCAGGACACAGAGATTGAGTCCTCGAACGTTCCCTTTGATCCCTTGGCAGCGTAGTATTACGCTCCCCAGTGTACTGCCCTTGCGACACGACGCGGTATTCCTGTCTATGACCGCTGCCGCTGACATCGTCAGGGCCCACGCCGTTTACACCATTCCCCTTCTCAACTCCTCCAACGAATAGAACGTACCGCGCCAAACCACTCCACCTCGCGAAATCGTCAGCACCATCGAACGCAGCATGATGTAAACGAATAAAGCCGCGCCAATGGGATGCAAAACAAAATAATACGCCGGAATATCGGACTCCCATGACATTCCAACATAAATCCCAAATATAGATGCGAGCGCCACACCATAAGGCAGACGTGCCCATCCGTGAGCGAGCCAGATTCCTAAGAAGGGCATCAGGTTCAGGAACGCCAGCGCAAATGCGGAAAGCAGCGCGCGCCACCACTGAAACGACATAATCGCGAAAGAATTCTTGGTGAGATTGTTGACCATGCCCATCGCGCCCTGCACCCAACGCAAAGAAATCAGGTCGGCCCCATAAACATTGCGCTGGCGGTACCCCGCGTTCTTCACGACTTTTCCCAACTTCATATCATCCACCACTTCGAAGCGAAGCGCCCGATAGCCGCCGACAGCATCGTAAACCCGCCGCCGGATCAGGTTGAACGCACCCACTCCCATATGGTCTTTCGTTTTCGGATCAGCCACTTTCCACGGTCGATGGCCGAAGACAAACAGCGTCTGGAAGAAAGCAATCATCATCGTCTCGCCCGCACTCCTCATGATCATGCGAGGAAATAGCACCAGATGGTCTGCCCTCTCAGCCTCCGCATAGGCCAAGGCTCGGCTCAACACGTCAGCCCGGAAATGCACGTCGGCATCGGTAAATAGCAGCCAGTCGCCAGTCGCCTGCTTCGCCGCGCTCCACATCGCATGAGCCTTGCCCAACCAACCCGGAGGCAACTCGGCAACGTGAATGATTTTCAGCCGCCCGCTGGCAGAAGCCATCCGATCCATGACTTCGCCCGTGCGATCGATAGACCGATCATCGACCGCAATCACCTCGTAGTTGTCGTAATCGAGTCGGAGCAGCGTAGCGAGAGCGGCACCGATGTGTTCTTCTTCATTGCGAGCGGGAACAATGATGCTGACGCGTGGATTCCCGTTGGCAGTGGCCGGCTTCCGATCCCATTCCGGCCGCGAGATGTCCGCCACCTTGCGCATGCCCAGCGCGGCGTCAAGCAGGCGTGAAAACCAGACCAGCGCGAGAACACCGCCGGCAATCCAATGAAAAATGGCCCAATGAAAGTAAGTCATCCGCCGACGGATCCAGGCTGGTTGTCGACGCGTACCGGAGGAGCGAATCGCATACCGTAAAACAGTATGGCAGAAGAAACCGCCATCGCGACGATTGGCAGAATGAACGCAGCTTGCAGCGAGCGCCGGTCGGCCACGTATCCCATCAGTGTCGGCGAAGGAACGTCGCCCAATAGATGGAAGATGAAAATATTGACCGCGATCGCGGTGGCGCGGATGTGTGCGCCGACCGAATTAACCAAAGCCGTGTTCAGAGGCGAGGTGTTGAACAACAAAAGAAACGCCGCCACCGCGATGGCCGGCACCATCAATGGCCCCTTGCTGAACAGGGCAACGATCATCACGGGCACGCCTAGGCCCATACTGAGTGCGGAAACAAAATAGTACGAACTCCGCATTCGGGGAAGCAAGCGGTCGCCGAGCCAGCCTCCAGCCAAAGACGCAAGAATGCCATCGACCACGACAATCTTCCCAAACATCAAATTCGCCGACTCCAGACTGTAGCCGCGGACCCGGGACAGAAAGGTCGGCATCCACACCTGCACTCCGCCCAACGAAAATGTACCCGCGGACATACCCAGGGTGACCATCCAGAACGCCGGATTGCGCGCCAAACCTCGGATGGTTCCGCGGTCCGGCGTCTCCTGCAATGAGTCAAACTGACCACGCGGCGGCTCCGGAATAAACAATAAAGAAAGCGCAAGTAAAAATCCGGGAAATGCCGCGATATAGAAAGGGAACCGCCACCCGAAGTGAGGACCGAGCTTGCCCCCCAGCAGATAACCGGCAGCCGTGCCCACCGGAATCGCGAGATAAAACACCCCAAAGATGCGGCCGCGTTCGTTCTCCGGAAAAAGATCGGCAACGAAAGTCGGAGCGATGGTAACGAACGTCGCTTCCCCCACCCCAACCAGCGTATGGCGAACCAGCAACTCCCAATAGGTGTGCGTCACCGCGGTGAGCAGCGTAAGTCCGCTCCAAAAGACCGCTCCCAAAATGATGATCATCTTGCGCGAATACCGGTCAGCAAGCGGCCCGGCAAACGGCGCGGCAATCATGTAAAAGCCGAGAAAAGCGCTGGTAAGATATCCCACCTGCGTATTGCTCAGATGGAATTCGCTCTGCACCAGCGGCTGCACCGCAAACAAAACCGACCGGTCAATGTAGTTGAGCAGGTTCAGCGCCGTGAGCAAGACCAGCGCGGTCCAGGGATAAAGTTTCGTCGGGGTCACTTGGCGAAGGAATATATCACGCCGCTAAAGACCGAGACCAAAAGAAGAGGTTTTCTCTGCGATCCCTGCGGCTGTTCTCAGCGATCTCTGCGATAAGCTTTTGACTTTCCAACTTTCCCCTTCGGTCGAGGCCACCGCGCCACGATCACCGTAGAAATCCCACCCCGCGGCCGAAAATCCCCCTTAACCTCGGCCCACACCGGACGCGCCCACCGCACCACATCATCCAAAACCCGGTTCACAATATTCTCCTGAAAAATTCCCAGATTCCGGTAAGCCTGCAAATACTCCTTCAACGACTTCAACTCCAGGCAATGTTTGTCCGGCATGTAGCGGATCGTCAGCACGCCAAAATCAGGCAGTCCGGTTTTCGGGCAAACCGAAGTAAACTCCGGGTCATCCACCACGATTTCGTATCCCGCAAACTGATTCGGCCAGGTCTCGATCTCTGGAAACTCGGCGTCCAGTCCGGCCTGGGCATGTTCCGGCGTATAGCGAGGCGGTTTAGGCACGTCACTATTGTAACCAGCAACCAGACCAAACCACCAAATTCCCCAACGATTTGCGGGTCAAATCGCCCGGCTCGCGCATCTAATTGCCTAGGTTCCGGCTACAGATTCCAAAGGCAGCAGGTGATACATTTAATGCATCACCCATTTGCATGCCCGTTAACAACACAGAATGCCGAACAACGACAGCAGCTTTGTAACCCGGCATCGCTGGATTACGGCGATAATCGCAATCACCGCCGCCGTGGTGTTGTTCGCATCGTTGTCTCGCGATCCAGCCGTGCCCGTGCGCGCTGTGACCGCGCAGCGCGGCACCATTCGGAGCGTCGTCTCCACCAACGGAAAGGTCGAACCTCTGCAAAACTTCGAGGCCCACGCGCCAGTCGGCACCACGGTGAAAAAACTGCTGGTGCGGGAGGGTGACCATGTCAAGCAAGGTCAGCTCCTGGTGCAATTGAACGACGCCAAGGCCCGCAGCCAAGCCGCCCAGGCCAAGGCTCAAGTTCTGGCCGCCGATGCCGATTTCAGCGGTATAAGGAGCGGTGGAAACCGCGAGGAAGTCTTGACCCTCGAATCACAAATCGTGAAAGCGCGTACTGCTAGCGACACGGCGCAGCACAATTTGGACGCATTGCGGCGTCTACGGGAGCAAGGCGCAGCTTCCTCCGGCGAGGTAACTGGCGCGGAGGATCAGTTAAAACGCGCCAACGCAGATCTCAGTCTTCTTCTCCAAAAGCAGAAGAACCGTTACTCGCAACCTGAAATTAACCGCGTTGACGCTCAGAAAGCGGAGGGCGAGGCCGCCTACGCCGCGGCTGAAGATGTGCTCAATCAGTTGAACATTCACGCTCCGTTCGACGGGGTCGTCTATTCGCTGCCGGTCCCGCAGGGCGCTTACCTCAATCCCGGCGACCTGGTTCTGCAGGAGGCGGATCTCTCCAAAGTCCGCGTGCGAGCTTTCGTGGACGAACCCGATATCGGACGCCTCGCCGCCGGGGACAAAATCGAAGTAACCTGGGACGCAATGCCGGAACGAACCTGGGAAGGCACTGTCAGCGTAATTCCAGCCGTCATAAAACTGCACGGTACCCGCAATGTTGGAGAAACCACTTGCATCGTCGACAATCATGACTTCAAGCTTCTCCCCAACGTCAATGTCGGCGTCACAATTGTCACCGCGGAGCATCGCGACGTCCTCACCGTGCCCCGCGAGGCGGTTCGTCAGGAGGACAGCAAAACTTACGTCTATGAGGTCGTCAACAACGAACTGCAACGTCGCTACGTACAGGCTTCCATCTCAAATCTGACGCAGGTTGAAATTACCGGGGGGCTTGCGGAAAACGCTCTGGTCGCCCTCGGCCCCACTAATTCCAAGCCATTGCGCAACGGTTTATCTGTAAAGGTGGTTCATTAAACGATGTTTTCAGTTAAGAAACTCGCGATTATTTTTCTGTTGGCACTTCTTCCTTCTCTTGCTGCCGCGGACTCTGCGGACAGCAAGTTGCTAGCCGAAGGCCGCGTAGACGATGCTATCGCTTCGCTGCAACACAGACTCAGCTACGCTCCAAAAGACGCCGAATCCTACAACCTGTTATGTCGCGCCTACCTCACGCTCAGCGATTGGGACGAAGGTGTTTCCGCCTGCGAGAAGGCCGTGTCCCTGGATCCTCAGAATGCTCAATATCATCTCTGGCTCGGGCGAAGCTATGGGGAAAAAGCCGAGCACGCCCACTTCCTAGCTGCAGCAGGCTTGGCTAAGAAGGTTCGCAATGAATTTGAAACCGCCGTGCGTCTGAATCCAAATAGCGCAGAGGCGCGCACCGATCTGGCTGAGTTCTATTTGGAAGCCCCGGCGATCGTCGGCGGCGGCCGCGACAAGGCCGAAGCCCAGGCCCAACAACTCGCGAACATGGACCCGATCAAAGCCGGTTGGGTCAAGGGACGTCTCGCCGAAAAAAATAAGGATGTGACCTCCGCCGAAAATGAATATCGCGCCGCCATCCGAGCCAGCCACGGCGCAGCGCTCGCTTGGTTGAATTTGGCTTTCTTCTATCGGCACACCGGGCGCCTGGACCTCATGGAAGATGCCATCCGGCATGCAAGTGCAGCACCGATGACTCAACCCGAGGTGCTCATGGAGAGCGCCGCCATGCTGCTTCGCTCCAAGCGCGATCTTCCGCAAGCCACCGAATTGCTCCGCCGCTATCTGTCGTCCAGTGCCACCGTCGAAGCCGCGCCGGCATTCAAAGCGCACTACCTGCTGGGGACGGCGCTCGAGCAGCAGGGCAACAAATCGGCCGCGGCTCAGGAATACCGCGCCTCGCTTTCCCTGGCCAAATCCTTCGGCCTCGCTCAGGATGCTTTGGACCGGCTGAATGGCCAATTGGTCGACATCGTGAATCGATAACCCTAAGCCCCATTCGCTGATTCAATAGAGTAAGATGATCTGCGGCTAAGTCCCGGTGAGGACGAGTCAGCCGTCTGCAAGACTTCCAAACAGCGCCCAAGAGAGCACGATGACTGCAAAATTCCGCGTTTTTGCCACTTGTGATATTGGGGAATCCATCGATCTGCTGCGCAAACGGGGATATGACGTCGAGGTTTATCCCAATCCTGAAGCGCCGCCCAAAAGCGTAATTATCGAGAACGTGAAATCCGGCATCGATGGCTTGATAACCACCCTCCGCGACAAAATCGACGCCGAAGTATTCGACGCTGGCAAGGGACATCTCAAGGTGGTGGCGCAGTACGCTGTCGGCTTTGACAACATCAACCGCGCCGATGCCAACCGTTACAAGATTCCCTTCACCCACACTGCCGATGTGCTCACCGAGGCCACAGCCGAATTCGCCTTCTTGATGCTGGGCGTGCTGGCTCGCAAAATGTGGCCGGCCGAGCATCTCTTGCGGGAAAACAAATGGGGATACTGGCATCCCTACTTGCCATTCTTGGGCGATGAAGTCACCGGCAAGACGATTGCCGTCATTGGCACCGGCCGCATTGGGCTCGCCCTGATCAAGAAGTGCGCCGGCTTCGACATGAACATCCTGTGCTACGACACGGCCTATCAGAACCATGAATTCGTCAAGGCCATTCAGGAAACCATGGACCTGCGCCACGCCCGCGGCATCTCGAGGGAAAAGACCTGGATCAAGTATGTGGAGTTCGAAGAAGCTCTGCGCCAAGCCGACTTCGTCAGCGTCCATGTGCCGCTTTTGCGCGAGGGCGAGAGTTCAACGCCAACTTATCATCTGTTCAACGAGCGCACGTTGCGCATGATGAAACCGACGGCCTATCTGGTGAACGATTCGCGTGGCCCCGTGGTGGATGAAAAAGCGTTGGTGAAAGCGCTTCGTGAGAATTGGATTGCGGGCGCGGCTCTCGATGTGTATGAACAAGAACCTCTGCCCGCCGAATCGCTATTGCGTGATCCAGCGATTGCCGACCGTTTGCGGTTGTATCCGCATTTCGCCAGCGCAGCCCGCATCACCCGCTTGTCCACTGATCCGACTAAAGGTATGGCCGGCCGCTGCGCGCAGGGTCTGATTGATGTCTTGGAGGGGAATTACGGCGGCGATATAACGAAAATGCCTTACGTGGTAAATAAAGAAGCTTTTGGTAAGTAGGTGGTTGATGGAGGACGGGCGTCTCGCCCGTCCGGGAAAACAAAATTTCGGAAATCGGACAAACGGGCCAGATGCCCATCCTCCATTACTGGATCTTGGATTACTCCGAGATAGTATGTTCTTCGCTGCTCTGCGCGCGAAGCAACCGGTCGACGGAATAGGGCGCGCGGCGGGTAGGTTCGTGATAGTGCCGCACCTGCATCTCACCTAACAACCCGACCGCCAGCAGGTTCAACCCCGCCAGCAACAGTACAGCGGCGAAGATCATGAGTGGCCCATGCTGGGTCATGACGTCGGCGTGATGCAGGAATTTCTCCACCAGCAGCCAGCCTGCAACGCCTCCGCCCCCGAGGATACTCAACATTCCCAGCGTGCCGAAAAAGTGCAACGGGCGCGCCAGGTACCGCAACAAAAAGCGAATCGTGATCAAGTCGAAAAACACGCGAAAGGTGCGAGAAATTCCATAATGCGACGCTCCGCGCTCGCGATTAACATTGCGAATCGGAACTTCAACGATCGAAGCTCCATACCACGAAGCCAGCGCCGGAATAAAGCGGTGCATCTCTCCATAAAGCGGCACCTGCTCTAAAACCTCGCGCCGATAAGCTTTGAACGTAGTTCCGAAATCGTGAATCTTCACCCCGCTCAGCTTGGCCATCAACCAATTCGCGCAGCGTGAAGGAATGCGGCGCAGCCACAAGTTGTCAATGCGGGCCTTCCGCCATCCGCTGACGATGTCGTAACCCTCGGCGATTTTCTCCAGGAACAGCGGGATATCGGCGGGGTCGTGCTGCAGATCGCCATCCATAGCGATAATGTACTCTCCGCGGGAGTGGTCGAAACCGGCAGCCAGAGCCGATGTCTGCCCAAAGTTACGCCGCAGTTTCACCACCGTCACCCGGCTGTCGACTGCCGCAATCTCGCGCAACAGATGGAAGGTTCGGTCACGCGAACCATCGTCCACCAGCACAATCTCGAAGCTCTCACCGTGCACCTCCATGACTGCTTTCAGGCGATCATAGAGATCGGTGACGTTCTCCTGCTCGTTGTGCAGGGGGACAACGATAGAATATCTGGGCATGAAAAACCATTATAGCCTGCGCCGGGGCGATTTTGCGCTTCTATCCTGCAACCCAATCGGGCTTGTTACGAAACTAGAATGGCAACAGCGCTGGCCAGTCTTTTGCTGTATCTTTCGATTAGACTACTTGCGCTTGGTGTATAAGTTTGATGCAGTTGCAGGGCACAGGCGGGACAGGAGCCCGCGCCAATGGACATAAAGGTGATCATCATGATGGGCTGTGTTCTTTGTACGACTTCCGCACTTTGTTTCATGGAACTTCGGCGAATCCGAAAGAAGCTGGAAACGAAGTAGCCGGCATAAGAACCTGTTCCGGAAAAGCAACGACGCACTCAGTCCTTGCGTCACAATTGTGCCTTGTAGCAGCCGTCTCTAGTTTTCCTTGTCATTGTCAGACGGCCGCACTCTTCATTCGTCGTAAAGCAGTAGCGGATAACGGTGTCTCCTCCCGCCTCCACTAGCGCGACAATGCACGTGCCACTTCCGTGTCATTGCGCCCACCTTCTCTCGTGTGTTAGCTTCAACAAACAGCAGAGGTTAGATTGCAAGCAACAGTTCCCGCCGGGCTGGACCGCAAAGAAGCGGAAGTTTATCTGCGGCTCGATCCGAAGCGGCTCCCAAAACACATCGCCATTATCATGGACGGCAACGGCCGATGGGCGCGTCGCCGCCATCTGCCGCGCATCGCCGGACACCGCGCCGGAGTCTCGTCCGTGCGTTCAACCGTCGAAACTGCAGCTCGCATCGGTATCCCCGCGCTTACGCTTTACGCGTTCTCCGAAGAGAATTGGAAGAAGCGTCCCCAGAGTGAAGTCGACTTTCTCATGGGCCTGCTCTGCCGCTATCTGAAGGCGGAAGTGCCCACCCTGAACAAGAACAATATCCGCCTCGAATACATCGGCCGCCAGCACGAACTTCCGCCATCGGTGCAGCAGAAAATGCAATGGGCGCGCGAGGCCACCGCACATAACACCGGCATGGTCCTGACTCTCGCGCTCAACTACAGCGCGCGCACCGAACTGGTGGATGCCTTCCGCTCGATTGTGGACGCCGCCGCGCGCAACGGCGGTCTGGATCATCTGGAGATCGACGAAGACGCCGTCTCCCGCCATCTCTACACCCGGCATTTGCCCGACCCCGACCTGGTGGTCCGCACCAGCGGTGAAATGCGGCTCAGCAACTTTCTGCTCTGGCAACTGGCCTACGCCGAAATCTACGTAACTCCCACCCTGTGGCCTGAGTTCCGCGGAGTGCATCTGCTCGAAGGCATTGCGGAATACCAGAAACGCGAGCGCCGCTACGGAGGTCTGGCAGGGGATGGCGCGCCGGTTCATGCCTCGGAACATTCGCGGACCAGAGTATCCGCCCCGCACGCTGCCGGATCACACACTGCAAAAACGGGCAGGAGCTAAGGCTCTTGCATCTGCTCAAACGAATCCTCACCGCAGTCGTATTGATTCCCATTGTTCTGCTGCTGGTGCTGCGCGCGCCCGTGCCCGTGCTAGCGCTGGTTGCGGCTTTGGTAGCGTTGCTCACCGTTCAGGAATTGCTCAAACTGGCCGAGGCTTATGGCATCCGGCCCCTGCGCTGGCCAACCTACGTTTTCGTCGGCCTACTCTTCTTGCTCCTGGCCATCAATCCGGGAAACGCCAAGCCCCTGCTCTCGACCGCGATTTTCGTCTACAGCGCGGGATTCGCCGCCGCCATCGCTCCCTTCGTTTTTCTCACCATTGCCATGCGGAGGGTGAACCTCAGCACTTCGTTTCCGGCGGCCATGGTTTCGGTTTTTGCATTCGCCTACGTCGCGTTGCCGCTCGGATTTCTGGTACAGTTGCGCGAGCAATGGTCGGGAGCGTTCTTACTTCTGTATCTGCTGCTGCTGGTGTGGGCCGGCGACATCTTCGCCTATTTCGTCGGGCGCTCCCTGGGCCGTCATCTCATGTCGCCACGCATCAGTCCCAAGAAAACCTGGGAGGGAGCGCTGGCATCTCTGCTGGCAAGTCTGGTCGTAGGAATGTTGCTGTACAACTATGCCCTGCCCATCAGCACGGCTCTGCTGAATGCTCATCTCATCGAACGGCGCGACGGTTTCTTCGCCCTGCAAAAGCCGCCGCTGGGACCCGCGCTACTGCTTTCGGCGGCCATCAACATCGCCGCCCAATTGGGCGATCTGGTCGAATCGCTGATCAAGCGCGGCGCCGGAGTGAAAGATTCAGGGACAATTCTGCCCGGCCACGGAGGCATGCTGGACCGCATCGACGCCCTGCTCTTCGCCGCTCCAGTGCTGTGGTACTATGCGGCTTGGCGCGTCATGCAGTAGCTCGAGAAACGTCGTTGGCCGTTCGTCGTGCGTCGTTGGCGATGACGCAACAGGAATGCCGTGACGACCAAGTGACCAACGACCGACGACGGTTTCCTGATGAAACGTATTTCCATCCTGGGTTCGACCGGCTCCATCGGCCGCAGCACACTGAGCGTAGTTGAATCCTATCCAGAACGTTTCCAGGTCATTGCTCTGGCCGCAGGCCACAACATCGACGCAGCCTTCGAACAGGCCCAGCGCTGGAAGCCGCAGCTAATATCAGTAGCTGCCGAACAAGACGCCGACATCCTTCGCGCTCGCCTGAAAGCTGCAGGAGCAAACGCAGTCGAAGTCGTTCACGGCTCCGCGGGAACCGTACAAGTAGCCACCCATCCACAATCCGACTTCGTAGTCAGTGCCATCGTCGGCGTAGCCGGACTCGAAGCCACCTACGAAGCCGTACGCGCTGGCAAAACCGTTGGTCTCGCCAACAAAGAATGCTTAGTCGCCGCCGGAGAACTGATCACCGCCGAAGCCCGCCGTCAAGGCAAACCCCTGCTGCCCATCGACAGCGAACATAACGCCATCCATCAATGTCTACGCGGCGGACGCATGAGCGAGGTTCAACAAATCTGGCTAACCGCCTCTGGCGGACCTTTCCTGCACACTCCCAAGTCGCAGTTTTCCTCAATCACGGTCGATCAAGCCTTAAACCATCCCACCTGGAAGATGGGCCGCCGTATCACCATCGATTCCGCCACCTTGATGAACAAAGGTTTCGAAGTCATCGAAGCCTGCCGATTGTTCAATCTGCCTCCCAACCGCGTGCAGGTGATCGTCCATCCCCAGTCCACCATCCATTCCATGGTCGAATTCGTGGATGGCAGCATACTTGCTCAATTCTCGGTCACGGACATGCGCCTGCCAATCCTCTACGCCCTCACCTATCCGGAACGCATTGAATCCGATATGCGCTTCCCGGTCATGGACTTACGACATCTCGATTTCGAGCCTCCTGACATGGGAAAATTCCCTTGCCTGGGTCTGGCCTATGAAGCCGGCAGAGGATGGAGGTGCAAAAACGGTAGCACTCAACGCCGCCGACGAGGTCGCGGTGGCCGCCTTTCTGGATGGTTGTATCCGTTTCACCGAGATTCCTGCCATAATTAAGATGGTGCTTGCAGAAACTAAAGTTGCGAAATTGGAATCTATAGAAAGAGTGCTCGCGGCAGACGCCGAAGCCCGCCGGATCGCCCACGAAAAGGTAGAGCAGTTGGGCTATTCTGCGCCGGCGCGTTCGGCTTCTTCACTTTTCGAGGGGAATAAATAAAAACTTTATGTCGGGATTCTTTGTAGCTGTACTCGCGGTTGCTGTGGTCCTCGGATTCATGATTCTGATCCACGAGTTCGGCCACTACGCGGTCGCGAAGTTGCTGGGTGTGCGCGTCGAAGTTTTCTCCATCGGATTTGGCAAACGCCTGCTCGGTTTCCGCCGTGGCGACACCGATTATCGCATCGCCGCCATCCCTCTCGGCGGCTACGTGAAAATGAGCGGCGAGAATCCCATGGACGAGCGCACCGGAGACCCGGGCGAGTTCCTCTCGCACCCGCGCTGGCATCGCTTCCTCATCGCCATCGCCGGCCCATCCATGAATATTCTGCTCGCCATTGGCCTGATGACGTTCGTCTACATGGTGCACTACGAGTACCCCGCTGTCCTCGACGAACCCGCAGTCATCGGCTGGGTATTGCCGGACACTCCCGCAGCGAGAGCCGGCATTCAAATTGGCGATCGCATCGCCCGCCTCGACGGCATTCAAGATCCCACCTGGAAGCAAGTCGACCCGAAAGAAGCCCTCAGCCCCAATCAGCCTCTCGACGTCACCATCGAGCGCGGTGGAAAGTATTTCGATAAAACCATCGTGCCCGAAGCCTACGGCGTAAACCAGATGGGATTTGTGGGATGGGATCCCAAGGAACCGAGCGTTGCCGTCACCGATCTCGAAAAGGGCATGCCCGCGGAAAAGGCTGGCATCAAGATCGGCGATGAAATCCTCACCGTCGACGGCCAACCGATCCCGGCCATCGAAGCCATGATCGAAATGCTGAAGCGCACCAAGGACAAGCCGGTCGAAATTACGGTTCGGCGCGACGGCCAGGAGAAGACCTTCACCATGCAGCCGGTGTTAACCGATATCTCCGGCCAGCAAGAGAAGCGCTATCGCGTCGGGCTCGGCAGCACGCCGATGAAAGTCAGCGCCTTGCCTTTGACCGCTGCCTTCCGCAAATCGATCGAGCAAAACAAAGAAGGCTCACTCCTGATCCTCGAACTCGTGCAGAAAATGATCCAACGCAAAATCTCGATCCGCACCATCGAAGGCCCGATCGGGATCGGCCGCGCCGCCGGAGAAGCCGCTACCGAAAAAGGCTGGACCCCGCTGATGGCACTAACCGCCGCCATCAGTCTCAACCTCGGCATCTTCAACCTGTTGCCAATTCCCATCCTCGACGGCGGCGTAATTCTGCTGCTCTTCGTAGAAAGCATCATGCGACGCGACATCAGCCTGCAGATCAAAGAACGAATCTACCAGGCCGCATTCGTCTTCCTGGTCCTGTTCGCAGTAATGGTCATCTACAACGATCTTGCGAAGACGCTCCCAGGAATGATGCAGCGTCTGCCGTAACCAATGTGGCGCGGGCGCCCTCGCCCGCGAAACCCAATCGAGACTAGGCGTCCCGCTGCTGCGGGAGTTGGTTGCATCTTTCCACTATGCAGTCAGAGACTCTGTGCCTTGCTCCTGAAGTTCTTGGGTTGCTCCTGCCATTCGCCTGCCCGCTCGCAACTGTGGTAATATGTACATAACTGCTGTACATTTTGTACCTGACTCGAGGCCATCTAACATGTCAACCCAACGCTCCATTGGACCAGAAAGAGTAAAGGTCAACCGCTCTGAGTTACGCAGGAATCAGAGCAGAATTTTCCGCCGAGCCAAGGGTCGGACCATCATCCAGGTCACGGGTTGGAGTGAGGAAGATGAGAAGTATGTCGTCGACAAGCGCTATTTTGATGATCTCCTCCAGAAGCTTCGGGCAACGGTCGAGACCTTGGAAATAACAATGGACCCTAAGCTCTTTGCCCAAATCCTACGCGCCGCCGACACCATCGATGGGGATGCACGATTCGGAAAGTTACACTCCTTCGAGGAGGCGTTTGGGGACGACTAGTTGGCGTATCGCATTGAGTTCACGAAGGACGGCCTGAAAGATGCGAAAGCTCTGCCCAAGAGCGTCAAGAATTCTCTCGCCAAAGAGCTGAAAACCAAGCTGGCATCCAATCCAACCGGGTGCTCCGAGCAATTGCGCCCACCACTCGCCGGCTGGCGCAGTTTCCACTCTGGCAAGTATCGAGTAATCTTCAAGTTGTACGAAGACCTGGAGATCGTTGCGATTGCAGCTATCGGCAAGCACTCTTCCCGCGCGGCGGAGGATGTATACCGAAAACTCGAACTGTTGGCGCGAAGTGGCCAACTCGCGGATGGGATTCTGGCGACATTGCTTTCCTTTTCAGATCGCAAGCGGTGATTTGAAGAGCAACGACGCCAGCCTGCCGAGATGCAATGGACGCCGGGGCGTGCTCGCCGGCACAACTATTGTCAGGCAGACCGTCCGCATCCATTTGCTTCGTTCATGCTAATGAGATACAATGTATCTCACTAGGAGATAAGCATGTCGGCCACAGAAATGGTTCATGTCCGCATTGACAAGCGCATCAAGACGAAGGCAGCGAAAACGCTGGCCAGCATGGGACTGTCGGTCTCCGACGCGGTCCGCGTGCTCTTAACTCGAGTTGCCGCCGAAAAGGCCTTGCCCTTCGATGTAAAGGTTCCCAATGCTACGACGATTGCGGCGATCCGGGAGGCCCGCACCGGCAAATTGCCGTCGTTCCGCAAAGTCTCCGACCTGATGGCCGACCTGAATGCGGACAATTGAGCGCACCAACATTTTCAAGGCGTGACTTCAAACGTGAGAAATCCGGACAGCACAAACGTGACTTGGACATACTGGTTTCCACCACGATTTCGCTCTTAGCGGAGGACAAGCCACTGCCGGAGAAGAACCGCGATCATGCTCTTGGCGGCGAATGGCGAGACCACCGCGAATGCCACCTCAAACCTGACTTGCTTCTGATTTACCGCAAGCCGAACCCTGAAGTATTGCAACTTGTCCGACTTGGCTCCCACAGCGAACTCTTTGGCTAGGTCAGGTTTCTTACTTCCAAGCAAATGGTCTAAACTAGAGTAAACATGGCAAACATTCAGCGCAGAAAAACCGTAACCTGCTCCATCAACGGCGTCCGCGTAGGCAGCGATGCACCGGTTGTGGTGCAATCGATGACCAACACCGACACCGCCGACATCCCCTCGACCGTCCAGCAAGTCGCAGCCCTGGCGCGCGCAGGCTCCGAACTGGTTCGCGTCACGGTCAATAACGATGACGCCGCGGCCGCCGTCGCCCCCATCGTCGAGCAACTCGACAAGCAGGGCATCAGCGTCCCCATCGTCGGCGACTTCCATTACAACGGACACCAACTGCTCAAGAAATACCCCGACTGCGCCCGCGCTCTGGCCAAGTACCGCATCAATCCCGGCAACGTCGGCATCGGCCGCAAAGACGACGCCAACTTCCGCACCATGATCGAAGTTGCCGCCGAGAATCAGAAGCCAGTTCGCATCGGCGTGAACTGGGGCTCGCTCGATCAAGCCCTGCTAACTCGCATGATGGACGAGAACTCGCGCCTCGCCGAACCCAAAGACGCCCGCGAAGTCACCATGGAAGCCATGGTCGTAAGCGCGCTGAATTCCGCCGCGCTAGCCGAGAAGTACGGCCTGCGCCCCGACCAAATCATCCTCAGCGCCAAGGTCAGCGGCGTGCAGGATTTGATCGACGTTTATCGCTCCCTGGCCGCGCGCTGCAACTACCCGCTGCACCTAGGGCTGACCGAAGCCGGCATGGGAGCCAAAGGCATAGTCGCCTCCAGCGCCGCCCTCGGAGTTCTCCTGCAGGAAGGTATCGGCGACACCATCCGCGTCTCTCTAACCCCCGCCCCCGGCGGCGATCGCACCGAAGAAGTCCGCGTAGCCCAGCAGATTCTCCAATCCCTCGGAATCCGCAGCTTCACCCCGCAAGTCACGGCCTGCCCCGGATGCGGCCGCACCACCAGCACCTTCTTCCAGGAAATGGCCGAACAAATTCAATCCTACCTGCGCGAGCAAATGCCCACCTGGAAAGACCGCTACACCGGCGTCGAAGAAATGAAAGTCGCAGTCATGGGATGCGTAGTCAACGGCCCCGGCGAATCAAAACACGCCAGCCTGGGCATCTCCCTACCCGGCACCTTCGAAGAACCCAAAGCCCCGGTCTACGTCGACGGCCGCCTGTTCACCACGCTAAAGGGCGACCACATCGTAGCCGAGTTCATCAAGATTCTGGACGAGTACGTAGATTCCCACTACGCCGCGAAACACGCAGACGCGCTAGTGTAGGCGCGAGCGTCCTCGCCCGTGCAGGGGAGCGAAGCTCCGCCGGCCGTTGTATCCTTCTTAAGCGGGCGCGTCGATCGTGATGGCCGCCGATATCGGCACAATCCGTCCCGTTGAGCCACACCCCCGCGCTTGACCTCCGTCAGGAGCAGGCGCACAATCCTTCTCGAATAACTTGTCGTTGATTGCCGACCAGATTGGCTCACAGCCAACCAAAGGAGCGAACTATGCCAGCCAAAGTCAAACAGGGAGGCCTCGATCTCCTGCAGCATCCCGCGTCCAAGGAACTCCTGGAATCGAAAATTCCCGCCCGCTTAGCCTACGTCTGGACCGATGGGACGCCCAGAGTAATCCCCATCTGGTTCCACTGGAACGGACGCGATCTCATACTGGCAACCCCAACCACAGCCCCCAAGCTGAAAGCCCTGGCCAAGAACCCGAAAGTCTCCCTCACCATCGACGACAACGTTTTCCCCCACAAAGTCCTTCTGATCCGCGGCACCGCCCACCTGCAAACCGTCGACGGGATCGTACCCGAGTACGCCCAAGCCGCCGAGCGTTACTTCGGACGCGAACAGGGCCAGGCCTGGATAAAACAGTATCGGACTTTGACCTCCAACATGGTGCGCATCACGGTCACCCCCGAATGGGTCGGTCTACTCGACTTCCAGACCCGCTTCCCCAGCGCCATCTCATCCTGACCTGTAACCGGATTACAACACCCAGCAGGAATCCTTGGCAGCTCTGCAAGCGCGCAGCGGCCTCGACGGTGGATCGCGGGCGTACAATCCTATAAACATTCCCATCAACCGGGAAGGCTGCATTGAGAAATCGCAAGTTAACCCGTGACGAAGCCCTACGCGAATACCCAATGTACAAGATTCGGCTTTTCGAATTTATCAATTACTCGAACGTCTTCATGGACACAGTTGAGGATTTCTATGTCCCGATCAACCTGATTGACACAAAAGATGCCCTGCGGAACTTGCAATTTGGGCTGTTCTACAGCCTGTTCGATTCCAATGGGGACTCCATCAACGTCTTCGATATGTGGAAGGCGTTGCATCCAACTCTCGCGGACGAGATCGTTGCCGTATGGGAGAGGATCAAACCCTTTGAGACGACGCTCAGGAAGTACGGCGGCACAATCACTTTCCACATGACGAATGACCCGGCTAGGTTTGTCTCTGGCTGGGAGGCGGTTTGGAATATGAAATTCGTCGAAGAATTCGGTGAAGCACAGGGGGTATTTTTGGCTCTGAATAAAAAGCTTGCCGAAATGGAGTCTACTCCGGAGTTTCGCGATGAGATTAGGAAAGTGTTGGAAAGGGATGTGCGACTAGCCCAGCCTGTTCCTGATCTGTCTCCGACTCGACCTTGGTCAGATATGATCCTGAAACTTGCTTTTAGAGAGTTGGACATCCCGAACTACGTTCGGCTCAGGAACCCGCCGCTATGAACGCCGAGACAATCGTCGGATCGCTATTAGTCATCCATCAGGCGAACGAGGCGTGGTACGAAAAGTTTTGGACACCCGTCGTGTCCAATTCGTACAACACCATCGCCGCATCAGTGGCTCCTCTCCATACAATCTGTCGTACAGCGGAATCAATGCCGGCCTTGAAGGTACGTGCTGCTGGAAGAATGTCGGTATTGATGATGTCCGTTATCGCTCCGCTGTAATCACCATCTTTCCCTACGTCACCTTGCTTCGTTTGCAAGGTACTCAGGTGCTCAAGGAAGGCTTCTCTTGGTTTCTCGCTTGCTTTTCGATAGTTGACAATGTCCCCGTACGACAACGGGGCGACACGTTCCGCAGGCACAGAGCTGATCGAATATAGCGAAGCTCAGATCGGTCACTTGAATACGGGAACTCGTTCCTTCAAGCCGCTGTGCGGCCCTTGCATATTTGGCACCAAGCAAATCCTGATATGGTGCGGCATCGGCCATCGGCGTTATCCCCCGACTCTGGCTCACATTTAGAGCGAAGTTAATTGTTGCCGAACAGGCGACAGCTTGCGATGCGAGATTTTTTGCACGTTCCGCATCAGTCTTGAAAGCGAAAGCTCTAACTACCCGACGTCCCGGGCCTGTACTTCTCTGTCGCAATCGGATATTCTGTCTTGGAAGACATTAGCTCATTGACAATAAGCGAACAAAGAAGCGAGGCCAATTGGGGAATCGAGCAGGCCAAGTCCTTATGCAGCAAGATTTTACGTATAAGTCCTTATTCCTCAAAGATTTTGATGGTGGTCTGGCCCTAACCCCATGATTCCAAAAGATCAAAGGGGGGAGGGGGGATACCCCGTTTCCCGCATCGGGAAATCGAATCGGACGGTTGAACCTGCGCCTCGATTACAATCACCCTCGTTCCTGGACAACTAAATGAGACTTGCACAGATTGCCGCTGCGCTCGACGCCCACCTCGAAAACGGCTCGCCGGATACTGAGATCGCAGGCGTCGCTGGAATCGAGCAGGCCGGCCCCGGCGACCTCACCTTCGTGGCCAATCCAAAATACGGAGCCGCAGCCAAAAAGACGAAAGCATCGGCCGTAATCGTCGCCCACGACTTTCCTGTCCTCGAGACTGCGATGTTGCGCAGCAAGAATCCGTATCTGACTTTCGCCCGCGCCATCGCTCTGTTCCACCCCCCAGCCAAGTACGCACCCGGAATTCATCCCACCGCGGCGATTCATCCTTCCGCCAGGATCGGGGAAGGCGCCCACGTCGGACCGTACGTGGTAATCAGCGAAGACGTCGAGATCGGAAAGCACGCGGTGCTGCTGGCGCATGTAGTCATCTATCGCGGAGTCAAAATCGGCGACAACTTTCTGGCCCACGCTCACGCCGTGATCCGCGAGTACTGCCGCACCGGCAATAATGTGCTCCTGCAGAACGGTGTGGTCATCGGCGCCGACGGCTTCGGATTCGCCAAAGACGATCTAGGCCATTGGCACAAGATTCCCCAGCCAATGCCAGTAGTCATTGAAGACAACGTTGAAATCCAGGCCAACTCCTGCATCGACCGCGCCAGTGTCGGCGAAACCCATATTGCCCAAGGCACCAAGATCGACAATCTGGTACAGGTCGGCCACGGCTCCCACATCGGAGAGCATTCACTATTGGCCGCGCAGGTCGGCCTCGCAGGCTCAACCGAGGTTGGCAACCACGTGATTCTCACCGGACAAGTGGGCGTGGTCGGTCACTGCAAGGTAGGGGACGGGGCCATCGTCACCCCGCAAAGCGGCGTAGCCGGCGACATTCCCGCCGGAGCGATCGTCAGCGGCGCTCCCGCCATCGATCACAAATTGTGGCTGAAAGTCTCAGCACTGCTGAGCCGCCTGCCCGAAATCGCAAAGGCAGTCAGGACAAAGCCAAAGCCATGAACCACAAAGGCACAAAGCTTCCAAGAAAAAAATTCAAGCCGTCGCTTTTCCTTCGTGGACCTTAGTGTCCTTTGTGGTTATCGGGATTGACTCTCGAAGTTCGGCGGGCAATCCGCTCTCGATGGCTTTCCGAACTTTCGACATCAAACAGTCGCGGCTGCCAAAATCTTTCGGCTCGATGGGCTCGTGAAAGATCACAGTCACAGTCCCAGACTTAATCGCAAATCTCCTCTTCGGCATAACGTAGTGCGAACCCACGATGGTCACCGGCACAATCGGCACATTACATTCCTCGGCCAAATAAAACGGTCCCTTCTTGAAGGGAAGAAGCTTGCCGTCAAAAGAGCGATGTCCTTCAACATAGACCGTCATGTTGACGCCTTGCCGAATTACTTCCGCCGCAGCGCGAACTGCGGCGATGCCCGATTCACGGTTTCCGCGATCCACCGGCACAAGCGAACCGAATCGCATGAGCCTTGCTAATACCGGAACGCGGAACAACTCCTTCTTGACCATGATCGACATGCGCCGCGGAATCAGCGGCATCAGGATTGGCGGATCAACATTGGAAACGTGATTGGACATGAAGATATAAGTACGCGAGGTATCGAGCTTGTCCAAGCCAACCGTCTCCACGCGAATTCCAGCGAGCCGAACCCCAGTCCACGCGCCCCACATGGTCACGCGATACAGAAATCGGATGTCTCCGGTAATGAGCGTCCAGGGAAAACCAATCAGGGCCGCAACCGGAAGCAGCGCAGCCCAGAAACCCAGCATCACCAGCGTGCGGATCATGCGCGCGCCTCTCTGCACGACTGAAGTTCGCCATAGGACGAGGCGACACCGCAATGCGTTAGCCTGAGTTTGTCCACGTCGTTCAGCTCAACATCACCTTGTTCTCGGCACCCGAACTTTGCGGATCGCCTGCGCCCAGCGATTTCAGGCGCGCCGGCAGCTTCTCGTAAATACCCCCAAAGCCTCCGTTGGAGAGAATGGCGACCACATCCCCCGATCGCAACTCCGGCGCAACCAGCTGCACGATGCCGTCAACGGTCGGTACGATACGCGCCCGTCGTCCATGCTTCAGGATCTGCGCCGCGACCGAAGCCAGGTCTAGACGCTCGGCTTCCGGGATCGCTTCCGACTTGAATACGTTGGCTACGACGACTTCGTCGGCGAGCGCCAAACTGTTTGCCAACTCGTTCTGCAGCACGTTACGCCGCAGAGTATTCGACCGCGGCTCCAGGATTGCCCACAAACGTGCTCCAGGATAATTCGACCGCAACGCAGTGAGCGTACCCGCGATTGCCGTAGGATGATGCGCAAAGTCATCGACAATGGTTACGCCATTTACCTTGGCGCGAACCTCGAGGCGACGCTTCACGCTCTTGAAGGTCTTCAGGGCCGCTGAGATCTCTTCCTTGGGAATACCGCATCCAGCGGCCAATGCGGCAGCGGCGGTTGCATTCCACACGTTGTACTCGCCCGCCACAGCATATTCGAACTCCGCCCACGGCTTTCCCTCGCGTACAACTGACCAAGCAGTGCGTCCTGGTTCCAAATGTAGATCCGTGATCCGCCAGTTCGCGTTCACGCTGGAGCCATATCGCTCCACTGGACAAAACGCGCGAGCGAGACAACGCTCGATGCTCTCTCCGGTGTCGAAAGCGATGATGCGTCCGCGGCGAGGAACCAGGTTTACCAAACGCTTGAATGCGGTTTCCACCGCATCTAGATCTTTGTAGATATCGGCATGATCAAACTCCACCGAGGTCAGAATGACGGAGTCGGGAAAGTAATGCAGGAACTTCGGGCCCTTGTCGAAGAAGGCCGTATCGTACTCATCGCCTTCGAGGATGAAGTGCTTGCCCTGCCCCAGTTGAAAGCTGCTGCTGAAGTTCTCCGCAATACCACCAATCAGGAACGACGGCTGCAACCCCGCCGTGTGAAATATCCACGCCAGCATGGACGTGGTCGTAGTCTTGCCATGGGTCCCCGCAACTACCAGCACTTCTTTGCCGCGGAGAAACTCGTCGTGCAGAATCTGCGGCAGGGACGCGAATGGGATGCGCTGATCGAGCACATACTCCAGTTCCAGATTGCCGCGCGAGATAGCATTCCCGACGATCACCAAATCGGGCTGCGGCCGCAGATTCTCCGCCGCAAAGGGTTGCGCGACGGGAATACCGAGTGACCCCAGAAAGTCCGACATAGGGGGGTACGCGGCTGCATCGGACCCGGTCAAGCGAAAACCCCGCCGCTGCAGCATGCCGGCCAGCGATGCCATTGCGGTGCCGCAGATCCCGATTAGGTGAATGTGTTTATTCTCGGCCATGGTTAGCGTTCCTAGCCACTGACGCGGATTCCTGAATCCGAAGGCTTCCTCCCCTCTCGCTCAAATTGAGCGCGGCACGCACGCCGAAAGGAAGCGTAATGTTGCCGCGGGAGACGTGGCCAGATCGCAATCCATAAGCCACTGGAACCCCCAAATCTCCGATCACCCGCAATACAACCTCTTCCAAGGAATAGCTCTGGTCTTTATTCTGATTCTGACGGCAGTCCAGCATCTCGCCGAATACAATCCCGCGCACGTCTGCGAACTTCCCCGCCAATTTCAACTGCATCAACATGCGGTCGATCTGATAAGGCTTGGCGGACACGTCCTCGATAAACAATATCGTGCCCGCGGTGTGGATTTCATAAGGCGTGCCCAAAGAAGCAACCAACATGGACAGACAGCCGCCATAGAGAACTCCTTCGGCGGAACCGGCTAGCAGAGGTTTCGCACCTGATTCAGGTCCAAAGTTCACCGTCCAATCAGAAGCCCCGGTGATCGCGGCGTCCCAGGAGCTGAAATCCACGCCGTCGGAATGAGCGAAATCTTTCGTGACCATGGGACCGTGGAAAGTCACGAGGCCGGTTGAGTCCAGGATGTAGGTGAGCAGGGTTGTGACATCGCTGTAGCCCACAAGAATTTTAGGGTGCGCTTTGATCTTCTCCAGATCGATGGTATCGAGAAGATAGTTTGCGCCGTATCCTCCGCGGGCGCAAATGATGGCGCGTACTTCATCCCGGATGAACATTTCGTCCAGTTCGCGCGCCCTGCGTTCCGCGGAACCGGCAAAATAGAGATCTTTCTCGAAAATGGAATTGAGATAGAAAGGTTTGTATCCCAGCGCGCTGCAGGGCATCGCACCCGGCTTGGAGCAACTCTTGCTTTATGTTGCTGGCGGGGGCAACGATTCCGATGGTGTCGCCGGGCTGAAGCGCGGGCGGCTTGATGCGCAGATGGGCGAGGTTGGCAGCATCGATATCAGCGAACTATCAATTGTGGAACGGTCAATCTTAACAGGCTGCGGAATGACTGAATTTGTTACTTCAGTGACTGGTTATCTCGATATAAATGCGTGCCGAGTTTGATCCGGCTTGCCCGGACGAGGCGTCCGATCTGCGTGGGCATTCCTTGGCTTCGAAAAAACAAGTAAAACGTTTCTGGCTTCCTGTCCCGCAGTTGGGTATTCTCACAGAGCAATGTCCACCGTGGCGCTTACCGAATTGTTGGGACAGCCGGTATTTGAACCGGCTGGCGGCCAATGCGGCCGTGTACGCGAACTAGCGGTTGCGCCCCAGGAAGACCGTGCGCGGATTGCGGTGTTAATTGTGCGCACCAAATCGGGCGATCGGGTACTGCCATTTAGTGCGGTGAACTCGATCAATGGCGGCTTGCGCATTGACAGCGCATGCGCGACGTGGCCGGTTGCGGATGGGTCGGAAGGACTGTTTCTGCTGGCGCGGGATCTGCTCGACCAGCAGATCATCGACGTCCACGGACGCAAGGTGGTTCGTGTCAATGACGTGGAACTGCACCAGGACTCCGGCAGCAAGCGCCCACTGCTCCGAGTGGGTTCCGTGGATGTAGGCGCACGGGGCGCAGTCCGCCGTTTGCTGAAAGGCGTGGTTCCGATCACAGCCCTCAAGGCGCTGCTCCGCCAGATTCCCGAGCGCCCTATTCCCTGGGATTTTGTCGATCTCATCGAGACTGACCCCGCGCGGCGGGTGAAGCTCAAGATTTCCCACGAGCGGTTGGCGCGCCTGCATCCTGCCGACATTGCCGACATCGTAGAAGACCTCGCACCCGACGAACGCGAAGCCGTGTTTGAGACCCTGGACGACGACGTCGCCGCCGAGGCCTTGGAAGAGGTCGATCCCAAGGTGCAGAAGGCGATTGTCGAGTCGCTCGATTCCGATCGCGCCGCCGACATCGTCGAGGAAATGGATCCCGACGCAGCCGCCGACCTGCTCGCCGACTTGCCCGAGGAGACTTCTGCCGACATCTTGCAGGAAATGGCCCCGCAAGACCGTCAGGAAATGCAGGAGCTCCTCGAGTTCAAAGAGAACACTGCCGCCGGTCGCATGAACACCGATTTCCTGGCGTTGACCGTGGGCGCGACCGTTCACGCTGCGGTCGAAGCTTTGCGCCATTTCGAAGGCGGCATCGAAATCGTGAGCACCGTTTACCTCATCGATTCCCACGGCACTCTGGCCGGCGCCGTACCCCTGGCTAAGTTGGTGCTGGCCTCCCCAGAAACCCCTTTGCTCTCCCTCACTCAGGAACCGCTGATCTCGTGCCGTGAGAATGCCAGCGAGATGGCATTTGCGGAACTCTTCGACAAGTACAACCTGCTCACCCTGCCAGTGATCGACGATCACAATAAACTAACCGGAGTGATTACTTCGGACGATGTGATCAGCCTGTTGCGGTCGAAACTGTAGATAACCCGGCAAACATAGCACAGGAAGGTGGGTGCCCTAAGTTGTTGAAAGATGGTGCGCCCGGAGAGATTCGAACTCCCGACCCTCTGGTTCGTAGCCAGATGCTCTATCCAGCTGAGCTACGGGCGCAATCTGATACAGGCCGCCGAATTTCGATTATAGCGGAAACTCCGTCGATGATGAAGGTGCTCCCCGAGCTACCGTCCTAACATTATTCTTTTTCAGGATTTCAACACCCGTCTGGCACTGTTCATGCACGCGGCAAGTGCCAACGTAAATCTTGCGCACCCACAGGCAAATCCTACTCTGTACCACGCCACCACTTACCCTGTATTTTCATGGGTTTGGAATTGGCAGATCGGATGCAATCACTAGTTGCAGACGAAGTGGCGCGCAACGGGGCGCCCTTGAAGATAAACTTCGGCCAGAGGTTTTCTTGGACGCCCCTTGCATTTTCCCTTCTTTTAGTTTCATCTGGCCGACGGCAGACCTCCCCCAAAGCTCACCGTTGGCCGATGAAATCTCAGTCTGACCCGAGTTTCTCCAGAACATCCAGTCCGGCCTGTCGCAGCAATCCCGCAATCACCGGCTCTTTCAAACGCGAGGCGTCAAACTCCACCTGCACAATTCTCTGCTTGGAATCAAACCGCATCCCGCGGATGCCATAGATTTCACGCACGCTGTCCAGAGCGCGCATCTCCGCTTCGCCTGGCGCGGTGCTGTAGCGGTAGGCGACTTCCGATTGAGTCATGGATGGTTCGCTCCTGCGATGATTCGCTGCTGCCTTTAAGATACAACAACCGGACAAGCGACGAACTGAGGTCGCAAGAATCGAGATTCCGGTGACGGGAATCTAAGACGTGGGCGCGGCTGAGTTTAGTTCAAAGCGAGTCTCGATATGACGGATGCTCTTTCCAAATCCGGAACGCTAGCGAAGGATCCGGTTTGCGGCATGAATGTGGATCCGGCGACTGCGAAGCACCGCCTCGAACACGCTGGGAAATCTTATTACTTCTGTTGTGGCGGCTGCGCTGAAAAATTCAAAGCCGATCCCGAAAAATATCTGGCTCCTGCTGCTTCCAGTCTGGTAACCCTCGGCGGGGCAGCGGTTCATCCCGCTCCCGTCCCGCTGATCGCGTTGTCCGCACAGCCGTCAAAAGCAGATCAAGCGAACTACTACGTATGCCCCATGTGCCCGGAGATTCGTGCCAGCGAGCCCGGGCCCTGTCCCAGTTGCGGCATGGCGCTGGAGCCCGAAATGCCGCAAGCCGCCAGGCGCACCGAGTATACGTGCCCGATGCATCCGGGAATTATTAGGCCCAGCCCGGGCTCATGCCCCATCTGCGGCATGGCACTTGAGCCCCGCACCATCAGCGCAATCGAAGAGCAAAATCCAGAGCTGCGCGACATGACGCGCCGCTTCTGGGTTAGCTTGACTCTTACCGTTCCGCTGCTGGCAATCGCAATGTCCGACATGTTGCCCGGCATGCCGGTAGAGCACGCTTTGTCCGGTGGCTGGTTACCGTGGATTGAGTTGTTCCTCGCCACGCCCGTCGTGCTCTGGGGAGGCTGGCCTTTCTTTCAGCGAGGCTGGACTTCCATCGTCAACCGCTCCACCAACATGTTCACCCTGATCGCCATGGGGACGGGGGTGGCCTACCTTTTCAGTCTGACGGCCACCGTCTTCCCCGGAATGTTTCCCGCATCATTCGGAGCGGTGAACGGAGGTATGAACGGCGCGCCGCCGGTCTACTTCGAAGCGGCCGCCGCCATCGTGACCCTGGTGCTTCTGGGTCAGGTGCTCGAACTTCGCGCCCGCAGCCGCACCGGCACGGCCATTCGCTCGCTGCTCGACCTCAGTCCCAAGACTGCGCGCATTCTTCGCGATGGCAGCGAACAGGACATTCCTCTGGATCAAGTAAAACCAGGCGACCGCCTGCGAGTGCGTCCCGGCGAGAAGATTCCGACGGACGGCCTGGTTCTCGAAGGCACAAGCTCAGTTGACGAAGCCATGATCACCGGCGAGTCGATGCCGGTTGCGAAAGAGCCCGGCAGTCGAGTGATCGGGGCGACTGTAAATGCCACGGGGTCATTCGTGATGCGGGCCGAGCATGTCGGCAGCGAAACCCTGCTGGCTCGCATCGTTCAGATGGTCAGCCAGGCGCAGCGCAGCCGGGCTCCGATTCAACGCTTAGCCGACCGGGTCGCCGCCTGGTTTGTCCCGGCGGTGATTGCGATCGCCGTGGTCACATTTGTCGTGTGGAGTTTAGTCGGTCCCGAACCGCGGCTGGCGCACGCCTTGGTAAATGCCGTGGCCGTGCTCATCATTGCCTGCCCGTGCGCGCTGGGATTGGCTACGCCGATGGCTATCATGGTCGGCACCGGACGTGGAGCCAAGGCTGGCGTGCTCATCAAAAACGCTGAAGCGTTGGAAGTCCTCGAAAAAGTAAATACGCTGGTGTTTGACAAAACCGGAACCTTGACGGAAGGCAAGCCCAACGTCGAATCCGTTGTCGCGGTGGGCTTGGGTGATGAGACGGAACTGATTCGCCTGGTAGCAAGCCTTGAGCAGGGAAGTGAGCATCCTCTCGGTGCTGCAATCGTCGATGCCGCCAGGGGCAACAACCTACCTTTGGCTACCGCAACGGACATTCAATCTCACACCGGACTGGGGATCAGGGGTGAGGTGCAGGGAAAGAATGTGTCCGCCGGAAATGAAAGGCTCTTTCAGCAACTGCGGCTGCCCATGAACGTACTGCAGCAGCAAGCAGAAGATCTGCGTCGCAAAGGCCAGACGGTTATTTTTGTCGCGATCGATGGCCGACCAGCGGGATTGATTGGCATTGCCGATCCCATTAAGCCATCTTCCCAGCAAGCGATTCGCAATCTCAAAGCCGCGGGCCTGCGCATAGTCATGCTCACCGGCGATAGCCTCAGCACAGCGAAAGCCGTCGCCAATCAACTTGGCATCGACAATTTCGAAGCTGAAATCTTGCCTGACAAAAAGTCCGAGGTAGTGCGCCGTTTGCAGGAAGAGGGTCGCATTGTTGCTATGGCCGGAGACGGCATCAATGATGCGCCTGCTCTAGCTCAAGCTGATGTAGGCATCGCCATGGGTACGGGAACCGATGTCGCGATGGAAAGTGCCGGCATAACTTTAGTGAAAGGCGATCTAGCTGGCATCGTTCGCGCTCGCAAACTCAGCCAGGCGACGATGCGCAACATTCGCCAAAACCTATTCTTCGCTTTCATCTACAACTTGCTGGGCGTGCCGATTGCAGCCGGCGTGCTCTATCCATTCTTTGGCTGGCTGCTCAGTCCGATCCTTGCGGCCGCGGCTATGAGTTTCAGTTCCGTGTCTGTGATCACCAATTCGTTGCGCCTGAGGAAAGCGGAGCTGTAGCGGTGCGGCTCGAATCGAAATGAAAGGCCGGCTGAGCCACATATCTCCCGACCGAGGGATGGTCTTTGGACGCTATAATCACGCGGATGGGCAGCTCTCCTTCAGATCTTTGCGCAGACCAGTCTGCACTTCCTCCAGACGTGCAACAACCCCATCTCCGCATCCACGCGATTAATATCTTCGTTCGCGATCAGGATCAGAGCCTGCGATTTTATGTGGACCAACTGGGGTTCAGCCTGGTGGGCGATGTCCGCTTTGGATCCGGTCAACGCTGGGTAGCGGTTGCGCCTCCGGACGGTAGTGCCGTGCTTTCGCTGGTCGCACCCAAACCCGACTCCAAGGAGTGCTCGCTCATCGGCCGGTCTACGCAGGTGGTCTTTGTTACCGAAGATGTATTGGCCAAGTTCGAGGAGTGGCGCAAGCGGGGAGTTCGATTTCAATATACACCGCGCCTGAAGCGCATCAAGTATGAGCGACCGGCCGCGGATGCCACTGATCAGTCGCGATCGCCGGGCGAGCAGGCGCCAATCTGGGGCGGAGTGTTCACCCACTTCAAAGATCCCGACGGAAACTCTTTCGCGCTGGTCAGCCTGGACGAGGAGAGCCGGGCGGTCGAGGCGCAGCGCCGCGCGGCGGCGGCGAAGTTGGAATCGGAGCGTCGCGCTGCCCAGGAAATGGAAATCGCCAAGCAGGTGCAGACCAGGCTCTTTCCTCAGACGATTCCGCCCCTTACCACGCTCGACTACTCAGGGATTTGCGTCCAAGCTCGCCAGATCGGCGGCGATTATTACGATTTTCTCGATCTAGGCCGGGAGAGGCTCGGCCTGGTGGTCGGTGACATTTCAGGGAAAGGAATCGCAGCTGCTCTTTTGATGGCCAGTCTGCAAGCCAACCTGCGCAGCCAATGCGCAATCGCGTCGGATGAACCGCAGCGCTTTCTGCAATTGGTAAATCACTTGTTCTACGAGAATTCGACTGACAGTGCCTACGCCACCCTGTTCTTTGCCGAGTACGACGACCGAGCACGACGCTTGCGCTATGTAAATTGCGGGCATCTCTGCGCGCTTGTGCTCCGTCATAACGGCACTCTGGAACGCCTTCGCTCGACCTGCACCGTGCTGGGACTCTTTAAAGAGTGGGATTGCTCAACCGCGGAATGTCCGCTCTCGTGCGGAGACACATTCGCGCTCTACACCGACGGCATAACCGAAGCGTTCAACGTTGCAGGCGACGAATTCGGAGAGCCACGCCTGATCGATTCATTGCGACGACATTGTGAGGAGTCTTCACCGGTCCTGCTTGCTTCGATTGTGGATGAGGTCAAGAAGTTCAGCCCGCATGAGCAGTCCGACGATATGACGCTGATCGTTGCCAAGTGCAGGTGAGACTTGTGCAAGCATTTGGAGTCCCGTGTTGGTGTCTGGAATGTCGTCAGAACTGCTGTCAAACTGCAATTCAATGCACGCCTAGGCCTTGGAGCCACGGGAGTAAAATCCACGTAAGCTACTAATCGCAAACGGCTTAGCCAGCTGTTGGACCCGGCGCAGAGCTGGCATCAGAGTTGCTAATCTCCCCGATGTCAATAAACTCGATTAAAACCATAGAGTTTGTGGCATACTGTCGAACTTATGAAAATCTCGCAAAAGGGTTTGTATGCGTTACAGGCGATGATGATGCTGGCCCGCCACTATAACCAGGGCGCGATCCGCATCCGCGATATTGCCTATGAAGAAACCTTACCCGAAAAGTTTCTGGAACTGATTCTGTTGGAACTGAAGAATGCGCGCATGGTCGAAAGCGTGCGCGGTGCCAAGGGCGGATACCAGTTGCGCCGGCCTCCTGCTGAGATCCATCTCAGCGAGATAATCCGGCTGATTGATGGCCCGCTGGCGCCCTTCGGAGATGCCGATCAGTTGCGCACTTTGATTGACCGCGATGCCGAACATCGTGCTCTCTATCAGGTTTTCCTCGCGGTGAGGGATGCCGCCGCCAAAATCCTTGAGCACACGACTTTGGCCGACATCATGAACAGCACGGGCGGGGACGCCTCGAGGGCAGGGAAGCGGCGGAAGAAAAAGGGTGAGCCGTCGAGCATTCTGCCCATGGTGGTCCACGGGAATCCGAGCCGCGGCAAGACTGACTAGGAAATTGAGTGCCGACGGTAGTTGTAGTCCAGTGCCCGGTCAGGGGTGCGTATTTCCGTCCCCAGATTCTGTGGTCTTAAGTGCGCGTCTTCCAGGGGGAGTCTAAGACACTTAGGAGCCTCGACAGAAATCAGGATGGAACCGTCGGTTTATGTCTATTATGTTGATTATGATAATTAATATTATGCAGTTCACAAAAATTCGTAGCGCCCAAATCGGCGCCTCCGCTTTTCCTCCCCCGGTAATGTTGTTCGACCCAAAACTCAAAAAGGAGAGAATTGAAATTCCATGAAATCAACTAAGACCCTGTTTCTCACCGCCCTCACGCTTGCGGTTCTGACTACGAGCGTTTGGGCAGAAAACCCGGCATCAGGAGCACCGGCGACTAAAGAGACCGCCGCAGCGCCTGCGCCGCCGCCAATAACCGCTGCCGATGTCCAGGCTTTGAAAGATGCTCTGGCCGCGCAGCAGCAACAAATCGAGCGGCTTACGCTGCAACTGCAGAGCATCCAGCAGGCCGTGGCAGTCGCAGCAACCGGCGCCGGAAGCTGCGGGCAAGACCGACGCAGCCCAAACTCAAGCCGTTCCGCAACAGTTGGCGGAAGTTAGTAACGTTTCTGCGGTTCAGCAAACCGCTGCGCCGAGCGCCGGACTTAACTTGCAGGAGACGACGCCGCAGACCCCTACGAATCCCTTGGAGAGCCCCGTCATATCCATTCACTTCAAAGGAATCTCCATTACCCCAGGCGGGTTCGCGGAAGCTGCATTCGTGCGGCGGTCGAGAGCCCTCGGAGCAGACCTGCCCACTCCCTTCAATTCGCTGACCCTGCCGGGCGCTTCGCAGAGTCAGCTGTCAGAGTTCTTCGGCTCCGCCCGCCAGTCTCGGCCTACGGTGTACGTCGACGGGCGTCTGGGGAATGTAGAGCTCTCCAGCTATGTATCCGGTGACTTTCTGTCCGCAGCCGACACCTCCTCCGCCACGCAAACGAATAGTTACAGCTTCCGTCTTCGCCAGGCGTGGGGCCAAGCCAAATTCGATAACGGATGGAGTTTCCTCGGCGGCCAGATGTGGAGTCTGGTGACCGAAAATAAGCAGAGCATCGCCCCCAGCGATGACATCGGCAAGACCAACGACTCCCGGCCCATGACCATCGACCCGGGGTATAACGTTGGGTTCAGTTTCGCGCGCCAGTATGGGATTCGTCTAACCAAAGACTTCAACCATACCGTAGCGGTCGCAGTAGCCGTGGAAAACCCTCAAGCCACGCTTACCTCTCACGGCAACGCAGACAACTTTCTGCTCGGCGAGGCAGGCGCGACCAACAGTTACAACGACGCGATCACCGGTTGCGCTACCAACTCCTATACGCCCACCGGCGCAACCACTCCCGTCTACTACGTTACTTGTACCCCTGCAGCCACTTATTCCTTCAACCCGTCGCCGGACATCATCGCGAAGGTTGCGTTCGATCCGGGTTTTGGGCACTACGAGGTCTTCGGACTGTATGACCGGTTCCGCGACCGCGCTTTTCCATGCGCAAACTTCACCATCGGCAAGTCTGGACCTTGCCCGACCGACCCCGCAGTTACAGGTCCCAGCGCATCGGGCGCCTTTAACGCCTCGAAAAACGGTGGCGGCGTCGGAGCCAACGCCCGCTGGAATTTCTTCGATAAACACGTCGTGTTCGGTTTGCACGGTTTCGGAGGCAGCGGAGTGGGGCGATACGGTGCAGGTCAGCTTTCCGACCTTTCCATTCATGCCAACGGAACTCCTGACGTGATTAAGAACCTGCAAGGTTTAGCCTCGCTGGAGTGGCACGGCAAAAAACTGGATGTCTATCTCTACGCCGGCTCGGAGTATGACAGCCGGACCTCCGACTACGATGCCGCGACGAAAACCTACGTCGGCTATGGATCGCCGCTTTTCAATAATTCTGGTTGCAACTCTGAGACGACTCCTTCTATTGCCGTCACGGCGGGATTCAATCCCGGATCGCTCTCCAAATGCACCGGCGACACGCGGGCACTCATCGAGGGTACGGCCGGTTTCTGGTACCGCTTCTACAGCGGCCCCAGGGGCAGGTTCCAGTTCGGCACGCAGTACTCTTACGTGACTCGTCAGACCTGGTCTGGTGTCGGCCCGGGAGCAGGAACACCAGAAGGCTTGGACAACATGGTCTTCACCTCGTTCCGCTACTACTTGCCGTAAAACCGAAAATGGTCCCGGGTCAGCCTTTGACGCGGGACCACCAGGTTCGACGGTCACTCAAATTTTCTGAGGGGCGCATCCCTTCGGAAACGCCGCCGGTCCGGTTTCGGAATTCTCTCCTTCGCCGGACCGGTGGTATTAACCCATCGCCGGGCAGTTTCAGTATGCGAGGAGAATGAAATGTAAGCTAGGCCTCCAGACGGGAGGCGCTGTTGGAGTGCGATAATGAATTCGCTGGGTAAGACTGAAAATGATTTCAAGACGCGATTTTCTCAGACGAGTTTCCGCCTCGATTGCGGTCGCCGGCGTTATTCCTCCACTGCTGACCTGGGCAACTGCTGATTCCGCGGTGCAGATTCCGGGCGAAGAAGACATGATCGTACGCTCGACCCGCTTCCTGGATTTGGAAACGCCTCCAGAGTTTCTCAATTCCTGGATTACTCCCGTACCGCACTTTTTCGTGCGCAATCATATGCACGAGCCCAGCACGCTGGATCCGGCCACATGGCGATTGACGGTTACCGGAGAAGTCGATCACTCTCTAACCTTGAATCTCGCGGATTTAGCCAAGCTCGAAAAGCACACGGTAACCAATACACTCGAATGTGCAGGCAACGGACGCGCCTTTCAGCAACCTCGTACGCCAGGCATCCAATGGCAAAAGGGAGCCGTAGGGAACGCCCGTTTCAGCGGCCCGCGATTGCGCGATCTCTTGCAACGCGCCGGGGTGAAGCCGACCGGCAAGCATGTCATGTTTCACGGCCTGGACGAAGTTCCAGGTAAGGTGCCTCCTTTCATTCGCAGCATTCCAATCGAGAAAGCGACCGATGGCGACACTTTGATTGCCACACACATGAACGACGCCCCGCTCACCAAACATCATGGCTCTCCCGCACGTTCTCTCGTGCCCGGCTGGATCGGCGCTGCATCCTGCAAATGGCTCAGTGAAATCAAACTACTCGACAAGGAATTCGACGGCAACTTCATGAAGCCGGGATACAGATTTCCCAACCAGGCCGGCAAGCCCGGAGACCCAGTGAATCCCGACGACATGCATGTAATCACGGCCTTGAATGTGAAATCGGTAATCGCCACACCGGTCAACGGCTCAACCCTGAAATCGCGCTCCGTGCACATCCAAGGCGTGGCCTGGGCTGGCGAGGCAGATATTGTGCGCGTCGAAATCTCCTGCGACGGCGGCGCAAGCTGGAAACCGGCGCAACTTGGTCGCGAGCAGGCGAAGTACGCCTGGCGGCTCTGGACCTATGTCTGGAAAACACCGAAGGCTGGAGACTACACAATCATGGCGCGTGCCACCGACGCTCAAGGCCGCACCCAGCCCGAAACCGCAATTTGGAATCCTAGCGGCTATTTGTACAATGCCGTCGACCAGGTGAAGATTCATGTTCAAGCCTAGGAAGTTCAGAAAAGCGCTGAAAAGGATTCAATCTGGCTTGGTTGAGAAAAAGCGATTTCACGAAGCCCGCGTAGGCCCGGACGCCCTCGTCCGGGCGGCCGAGCAAAGCTCGGCAGGATCCCTCGAAGATCCTACGTTCAGGTCGCAGCGCTCACGCCCGCTCAGTGCGATAGCGCTGTTGGTCTTGATATCGATGTACTCAATCGCGCTTCGAGCGCAGTCTCCTGAGCTTCCACCGGGCCCGGCTCAAGCCAAGGTCCGCGCCGCATGCTTGGAGTGTCACGATGCCGGCATCATCGTCCAACAACGCCTGAGTAAAGCCGCCTGGACCAAGGAAGTCGACAAAATGATGAAGTGGGGCGCCCTGGTGGATCCGGCCGATCGAGATTTCTTCATCGATTATCTGACCACAGATTTCCCTCCGGACAAGCCTCCGGCGGAAATGCCGCGGACTGCATCGATGAAGAAACGCTAAAGACCCTGATGCTTGGGAATGTAGGCCGGATGTCCTGTGAAACCGAAACAGCAGGTCCGCTTTTCATCTCCTTCGGGGTACGAGATCTTCGGTCGGTATGACAAGCTGGAATAAATTCCCGTATTCAAGTGGATACATAAGTGTGCTGCCAACACTTATAGAATCCCGCGCTTGACAATCGCCTGGGCCGGGAGGATGATATCGTCACTTTCGTCCGGGGTTGCTCACTCCCTGACAGAAGAATGCTGGCCAAGGAAACTAGTGAGCCCCGCGCCACGGTCCACATCCGCGATCCGAAGGAGACTTCGATGAAACACTCTGCCCAAGTTCTACTGATCGTGGCTCTGCTCGGAGCCGCAGCTCATGCACAATTCCCCCCGCAAATCCAGCATGTGATCATCGTCTTCCAGGAAAACCGTACTCCCGACAACATTTTTCAGGGATTGTATGGCCTTAAGGGTTCGAATGGCGTGCCCTATGATATCCAGAACTATTGGGTGAACTCGGGCGGAACTCACAAACCACTGGCACCGGTCGGACTGGCGGCGAACTTCGATCTCAGCCATACTCATGGAAATTTCGTGGCGGAATCGACGTCTCCGAGCGCCGCAGTTGTTCCCGGTTGCGGCAGTATGCCACAGGCCGCAATCTTCGGCTGTGCAGCCTCGACCTGGAATCAGTTTATGTACGTGGATAACGCACAGCCTCTGGTATCCACGAATTTGTACGGGAATAAGTTGACCACCCACATTCTGGATCCCTACCTCAAGATTGCGAAACGATGGGGATGGTCGAATTACATGTACCAGACGAATCAGGGTCCGAGCTATCCGGCGCATCAGTTTATTTTTGGTGGAACTTCGGCGCCGACTCGAGCTCAGGATCAGGCGGGGACATTTGTGGCGGAGAATTTTACGCCGCAGAAAGCGGTGGCCGGGTGTCTGGCGCTTACGACCACGACGAACTATCTGATCGATTCGAGCGGAACGGAAACGCTTTTTGGCGGTGCGTTGGGCGACTTCTGCTTCGACCACATTACCATGGCAAACCTGTTGGACCCGCCCGGCATTTCGTGGAGGTACTATGCTCCGGGAGCGGGTTCGATCTGGACGGCGCCCAATTCGATCTCAGCGATTTGCGGCCCAAATTCTAACTACACGGCATGCGATGGCAAAGAGTGGGCCACTAATGTAATTCTGCCGTTTACCAACACCTACGGCGCGGCGCCTTTCTTAAACGATCTACAAAACTGCCAACTCCCGGCGGTGAGCTGGGTGATTCCGGATGGAAGATGGTCCGATCACGCCAATGCCAACACGGGCTTGGGCCCGTCATGGGTCGCTGCCATCGTGAACGCCGTGGGAGGGTTCCACAACACCTGCGGATACTGGGCCAATACTGCGATCGTGTTGGCGTGGGACGATTGGGGCGGATGGTTCGATCACGAAGCGCCGTTTAAGCTGGCTCCGCCTTATAGCAACTACAGCTATGGATTCCGAGTTCCACTTATCGTGATCTCGGCCTACACCACGCCGGGCTTAGTGAGCACGGTGCAGCCCGAAGATTTCGGAAGCATTCTGAACATGATCCAAGGAATTTTCTTTGGTCCTGCGCACGAGCAGCAGCTCGGTTTTGCGGACGCTCGCTCTTCGAATGATCTGCGCGAGTTCTTCACCAGCACGGCGCAACCATACGGGGCGGTCATTCCGGCGGTGGAGGACATCAACTACTTCCTCGATCTGCCGGCGCCTAAGGATGGTGCGAATGAGCCGGTGCCGCCTGACAATGACTAATGAGCCTTGCGGAATGCAGTGACAATCGTCATTTGATTTGCAGTTTAGGTCGAGCCAGCAGAACACCAGATTTCTCCACTCCAGCTTTAGGAAAATTCATAGCGAACGTCTGTGGCGTCAAAAGCAGTGAACGAGATCGGCAGGATTCGGCAATCATACCTCGCTGAATGGTGATCTGGTACTCAGTTTGATTTGTAGGAATTGCCGGCGTGAAAGGCGGTTACACTGTACTCGTCAGGAGATCTCCGAAATGAGCACGTCTGTGGGTCAAACACCCGGAACGCGGTCTTCTTCCACCACCTTTTTAAAGGTTCTGACCGTCGTATCGCTGGCGCTGGCTTGTGGGGAACTTCTCCTGGCGCTGCACTACCGCCGTGAGCTGGCCTCGCCGACATTGATGGGCCGGAAGTTTCAACAGGTCTACTACGACTCGCTGGTTTGGGTTAGCACGAAATGGTTGGGCGTGCCGTCGGAACAGGCGCCCACGGACAACTGGAACATGCAGCAATTGATTGTCGAGCTCCAGCCTGACTACATCATCGAAACTGGAACGCTGTACGGTGGAACAACCTTGTTCTACGCCGACGTGTTGTCGTATGTGAATCCCCAGGGCAAGGTGATCACGATTGACATAGAACCAAGGGTGGAGCAGGCGTCAAAACTGCCCTTATGGAAACAGCGCGTGGAAATGATTGTCGGCAGCTCGGTCGATCCCAAGGTGACCGATCACGTGGCGCAAGAAGTTCTGGGCAAAAAGGTGCTGATCACCCTCGACTCGCTGCACACCCGTGAGCATGTTCTGAAAGAGATGGAGATTTACTCGAAACTGGTGACGCCGGGCAGTTATCTTGTGGTGCAGGACACCAACATCAACGGGAATCCGGTTTATCCCGGGTTTGGGCCTGGTCCTCACGAGGCGGTGCAGGAGTTCTTGCGGACGCACGACAACTTCATGGTGGATCGCAGTCGCGAGAAGTTTCTGCTGACGTTTTATCCGGGAGGCTGGCTGAAGCGGGTCAGGTGAGCCGGATCATCCTTTAACCCAGGTAGTGGTCAGGTTGAAACGCTTCACGCGAAATTCCCCTCGGCTGTGATCGGGGCAGGCCCCGCCGCGCTGAGAAAAACTCTGGCTTCGGAATAACGCCCCTCCAGACTAGAGCGAAAGTGACCCGCTACCCACCCAAAGGTGCAGTTGACACTGTGCGTGCCCAGACATAACATTCCGACACGCGCCGCTTCAGCTTTGCATGATCAGCCAAGTACTGGGTCATTATGA
>CAWISU010000007.1:0-23324 GCA_963838765.1 uncultured Acidobacteriota bacterium
GCCAGATCGCCTATTAGTCGCCACAGGCATTCCGCTGATGTTTTATTACCATCCCTCGGTACCGCAAGCTTATGCCGATACCAAGGATATGCAATTCGTAGTATCGTCCGGATTATTTTTGCGCAACCTGCATCGCTGGTCGGCACACGCCATGGTGTTCCTCGTATTCGCACACATGTTCAAGGTTTTCTACCGCGGCGCCTATCGTCCGCCCCGCGAGTTCAATTGGGTCATTGGAGTTATCCTGCTGCTGATTACGCTGTTGCTCAGTTACACCGGATACCTACTGCCATGGGATCAACTGGCGTTCTGGGCAATCACGGTGGGTTCGAACATTGCTTCTGCAGTTCCAGTGATGGGAAACAAGGTTCACTTCTTGATGCTGGGTGGAAACGTGGTGAACGCCAATGCTCTCCTGCGTTTTTATGTGCTGCACTGCATGATTCTGCCTCTGGTCGCGATGCTTTTTGTGGCAATACATTTCTGGCGCATTCGCAAAGATGGCGGGCTCTACTCGCACCAAAGTGAGCCAAGAACAGTTGCCGGTCAATCGGCTGCGGCGGCTGCGAAGGGAGCTCAATAGACGATGAGCGATCCGAAAGATTTCGTCGCGGGCATGGACTCGAATGCGCGCAAGTCGCCGAGGCGAGTGGTTTTCGTTACGCGGCGAACTTCGGCGCAGGTCAAGGTAACGGACGAAGATCAGATTCAGACCTACCCGGAAGTTCTCTTCCGCGCTATCGTCGCCATCGAGGTGCTAACGATTGCATTGGTGGGCGTGGCACTTCTGTTCAACGCGCCGCTTGAGGGCATCGCCGATCCCTCGCACACGCCCAATCCCGCCAAGGCTCCGTGGTACTTTCTCGGACTGCAGGAAATGCTGCATTACTTTCCTCCGGTAGTGGCGGGCGTGCTGGTTCCAACTCTGGTGGTGATTGCGCTGGTTGTGATTCCGTATTTCAACATCAACGTCGAAGCGGAAGGCGTTTTCCTGAAGGATCGCAAGCGTCGGGTCCTTGTTTTCTACGTGGCTGCGGCTGCGCTTTGTGTGTTCTTGTTATTTTTCGATGTGTACGTAGCGCTGGTGCCGACTCTGATCGTCGCCGGGTTCATGGCACTGGCTGCACAAAGTTCTCCGCAGTCGGCTTCAGCGTTCCGGCGTTACCTGGCGACCAAACCACTTTCCTTCTGGATCATGACCTGGTTTCTGTTCGAGTTGGCCGTGCTCACAGCGGTTGGCACTTTCTTTCGCGGCCCAGGCTGGTCCTGGGTGTTGCCCTGGAGAAGCTAATTGCGATCCTCCTCCCAAAACACGACGTCCCTGTGGCAGACGTTGTTCGGTGAGCCGATTCGCGCTTTTGGCGTGGTCAGCCTGCTGCTATTGATTTCGCTGGCCATCGCTCCGGCGAAGAATCACTTCAGCGAATGGCGTCACTATCAGAAACAATATCTCTCGCTGGTTCGCACTCGCGGAGACGCGGTTACGTTGCAGCGGCACTTCCACGACGGGATCCAGCAGATCTGGCTTCCGCAGCTTGGAGTCGTTGATCGCTGCACTACTTGCCACGTCGCATTAAAAGAAACCAGTCTTGCCGATGTCAGCACGCAACCGTTCCGCCCGCATCCGGTAATTCCGCATACCTCCGATCAGTTCGGCTGCGTGATGTGTCATTGTGGACAAGGTGCTGCAACTACCGTGAAAGAAGCGCACAGCAGCACTTTGGCTTGGGAGCAGCCAATTTTGCCGGCGCGCTATGTGCAATCTTCGTGCGGGCAATGTCATCGCGCGGCTCTGATCGGGACGCCCCAACTCGACGCAGGCCGCAATCTGCTGAGCCGGTATGGTTGTGTACATTGTCACACCATCAAATTGGCCGACGGTACAGCCATCAAGCCAACCGATGATCCGCCGTCCCTCGAACATATCGCTGACAAAACCACGCGGGAGTGGATTTATGCGTGGTTGAAGGATCCGCAGGCCTACGCTGTCACCGCGACCATGCCGAACTTCAAATTGAGCGATGCGGATGCGGGCGACATTTCGGCCTTCCTGATCGCAAACAGCACGCCTGTTGCAGGAGATAATGAGCCGGCAAAGAAAGATCAGAAGGCGCCCGATCCAGCGGCCGGAGCGAGCTTGTACGGAGAATCATTCTGCGCCTCCTGCCACGCCGTGCAGAACGCCGCAGGAAATGTCGTTGGCGGCGATGTTGGCCCCGAACTAACCCGGATTGGCTCCAAGGCGAAGCCGCAGTGGTTGCAGGCATGGGTGCGTAACCCGCGCATCTACGATCCGGGAACGGCCATGCCGCATTACCGTTTCACCGATCAGCAAGTTTCCCTGCTTACGGGCTTCCTCGGAAACAAGACTGATTCCGATCTGCTCTCTAATGTGCACCTCGACGCCGCCACGCCGGAGCAGATTGCCCACGGCAAACTTCTGGTGACCGAGAATGGTTGCGCTTCCTGCCATGAGATCAGCGGCATCAAGAAGCCGGACAACTTCGCCCCGGAATTGACTCGCATCGGGAGCAAGCCGCTTACGCAGGTTATATTCCTGCCGGGGATGCAGCACACGCTTCCGGATTACATCTCGGCCAAAATCCGGCAGCCGCGTTCGTTCGGAGCGGCACTGAAGATGCCGCAGTACACGTTCGCACCCGTGCAAATTGACGAGTTGACCACCGCGCTGCTTGCGCTCACGGACCGGGCCCACGATCTGCCGCTGGCATTAACCGTGCCAGCACAACCGCCTTCCAACTACCAGCCCGCAGGCAAAGCCGGACAGCTCATGACCGACCTGGCCTGCTTCAGTTGCCACGCCATCAACGGCCGTGGCGGAGACATGGCTCCTGACCTAACATGGGAAGGCAGTTCGGTGCAGCGGCCTTGGCTGCAGGCGTTCTTGAAGAATCCGGGCACGCTGCGCCCGGCGCTGATCCGCCGCATGCCGAGGTTTAATCTTTCCGATGGCGAGATCACAGAACTCACCGACTACATCATGACGGTTTATCAGACTCCGGCATTTGATCGCGACTCGATGCCGGCCAGCGGGTATCCGCCTGCGCAGGTGGAGCAGGGAAGACAGCTTTTCTATTCCAAGTATGCCTGCCAGTCGTGCCACATCGTCGATACGAAAGTGGACAAAGGTTACATCGGGCCGACGCTCGCGCAAGTGGGCTCCCGCCTGAACGCTGCGTGGATTTTCCACTGGCTGAAAGATCCGCAGACCATGCGTCCTGGAACCACCGAGCCGAACCGCAACATGAACGATGAAGATGCCCGCGCACTCACCGCATTCCTGACGACGCTCAAAGGCTCCGGCAAGCAGGAGGCCAAGAAGTGAAAACGCGAGCCATGCTCATTGTCTTGCTGGGGTTGATGCTTTGCGGATGCTCTCGCAAAGGAACGCCGCTGCTGGTTACAAATTTCGGCACAGCTCTGGTTGAGTCGAGCGGAGGCAAGCAGATCGGCGCAACCGGCATGGTTCTTGCTCAGCCCGTCGTCGTGCAGGTGAATGACGATCAAGGAACTGCGGTTGTGGGCGCACCGGTCACCTTTAGTGGTCCGGCTAGCGTCACCTTCGACCCCGCAATTGGTTCCACCGATACCAGCGGACAATTCACGACCAATGTCCGGCTTGGCGGCATGGCTGGCCGATATCAACTGACCGCGCGCACACTTACCAAAGCTCGGAAACCCGTCGAATTAAAGATTGAGGAGATCGCGCTGGGCTATCAGCAGCAAGTGGGATCCCGGCTCGACGACAAATATTGCTCCCGCTGCCACAATCCAGAGTCCACGCCGGAGCGCGTTTCCAATTACGATAATCTTGAGGTCAAGCCGCATCCCTTCACCGAGGGCGACACGCTCAACAAGATGAGCGACGCGGACCTCACGGCTATCATCAGTCACGGCGGACCGGCGCTGAACAAGTCACCATTGATGCCACCCTACGGCTATACTCTGAGCAAGACTGAGATCGAGGCGCTGATCGCTTATATCCGCCTGATCTCCGACCCTCCCTATCATGCTGCCGGGACGGTCTATGCAGAAAAATAGGGCTCGTTTGCCGGGCGTGGGCGTCTTGCTGGCTCAGGGCATCAATCGCTAGAACGTTTTCAGGATTGCTGTTGTGCACGAAACAGCAGGTTACGCCGCTCCGGTTCTCGTTCCCCTCGGGAGTGAGTAGCTACGGTCGGGATGACACTCTGTACGAGCCACAGTAACTGTGAAAAAGTCCTAAAACGTTTCGGCGGAACGCCGGCGATAGATTGCGACTCCCTTCACACCACCGAGAAGCGAATAATTGCTCCGAATAGTGTCATGAAAGGCCCGGTTGTCATCGGGCGACAGGCTGTTCTCATATTCACCAATCCAAGGCGACACAATCAGCAAATTCACTTCGCGCCGAGAGATCGCGCTCATGACCCGGTCGTGCGAAATAATGTGATAGCGGGTTTTTTCTGCCGGGCTGGTCTGGTTCATGATCCGGGAGACGAAGTTGTCCTCGAGACCTGGGAAGTACTGCCTTCCGGACTCGAAAATATATCCTGGCCAGAAGGAAAGCACCACCTCGTCGGGTCCACTGTTAGCTTCGATGAGGCGTGCCACCTCCCTATAATTCGCAACTTGCCAAACGGGATCCTGCGATTGGCCCGCGGTTTCCGCATCGATTTCGACCGCGAAGAGAATGAGGGCTACCAATGCCAGCGCAATCGTGCGTTTCTTCCCGGCTCTCCAGGTAATGCGCAAGCCTTCAATAATAAACGGCAATAGAAACGGAACCAGCGGGCCATCGAAAAATTGGTCATAAGGAGGAAAGAGAATGAGTGTCACCACGGTGTAGGTGGCGAGCATCAAGAGTGCGATCTGAAAGTATAGGTAATCTGTCTCATCATAGGGCTCTTCGTGGTTTTTCCGGAGTTTCCACAGGCTCACGCCGCCAACGAGAGATATGACGATACTGATGGCGAAATAAGGATGGGCCCCCAATAATCGAACCATGCTGGTGAAGTACACCAGGGTTGTATGTCGGATGCTCTGATAGCCGCGTATAAATTTGCCGTTCCACAGCATGTATCCTGCATCGAGCCGGTGGTAGCGGATGTTGTTGAACACAAATGCATGGGCGTCGCGCACGAATCCGATAATGATCGGCAGCAAGCCGCAGATCGAACCGGCTAGGAACGTCCGAGTCTTGGGATAATTCGATTTTCCACGCTCCCGGTAGAACAACCATAGGCCGACAACAATCAAAACAGGTCCATACAGCGCACGGACCGATGTGCACGCTCCCAGCGCCAGTCCTGCGGCAAAGTACCAGCGCATCCGTGTCGAATGTAAGGCTCCGTAGAGACAAATCGTCGCGATGGTCATTAAGAGATTCGCGACCGCGTATGTCTTCACCACCACGTTCCACGAAATCCAGTAGGGATTCAGAAGAACGGTAGCAAAGGTTGCGAGCGCCAGGTTCGTGGGCAACCGTCTCAGGCAGACCAGGCAGACGCCCCAAAGAAGAACTGCAATGCTGCCGCAGGCGGCCGAGATGAGCCGCATGGCAACCAGCGAGCGTGGATGGACCGCCCACATCCAACCATATAAATATGGCAGCAATGGCGCCTGCTGGTAGAAGAAGTCGCGGTAGGGAGTCTTCCCTTGCCAGACGAGTCTTGCGGCGGTGGCATAGAAACCTTCATCGGCGTCGATGGGCCTCGTCGCTGCGTAGTATGCAAGTCCGGCGGAATAGAGTGCGAAGGCCAGAGTCACGATGATAAAGGCCAAGCGCTTGCTGTTTTTCTCATCATTCTGGGGGCGAGGACGGAAGGGAAGAAATCGCTGGTAGAGCGACTCAAGCCGTGTGGACTTTGCCGAGCTAGCTGGCAGCGATGATGCTTCGGTCATATTCGTACATCTCGATTGGGCGGTCTCATGTCCGTCGTGGCTGGGTTCGTCACACTGAGTCCGCTTCGCGAAAGTCTAGATTAGTCATAAGATCGCAGCCAGGGGTTTTCAAGAATTGTACTGGAGCACTTTAGCAGGGCACGGCTGCAGAAGTTAACTGGTCACTTCCTTCAATCGACCAGGCCCCAGCAGAAATCGGCAAATGCGCGGGTCAAGACGTACTGCAGATAGCGGCAGGTCGGATAGGTGTTGAGCAATGGACAGACAGGACGGTTTACAAATTGATCCGTAACAAGGCGAACTTTCTCCCCAATCACTCAGGCGAGTACTGCACCTCTAGTTCGGCGTCGGCTGGATTTGCGGTTGCGGTTAATGCGGTGATTCCGTACTCCAGTCCTTTTTCGAAAGCCTTCAAGTTCAGTTCTCGAAAACTTGCGGGCACAGAATCGGCAACTGCTTTGCCCACGGCGTCGGGGTCCAGCAGGTTTGTGACTGCGGTGAAGAATCCTACCATCACCGAATTCAGCACCATGCGCTTGCCGAGCACTTCGGCGATACGGGTGGCGGGGACGCTGAACACCTGGAACTTTTTATCGGCGTCGCAGACACGCACCAGATCCTGCTCGACGATGAGGATGCCGCCGTCTTTCAGTTCGGGCACGAAGCGAACATACGCTTCTTGCGACATTACGACGAGGATGTCGGGCTTAGTAACATACGGGTACAGCACCGGCGAATCGGAGAGCACAAGCTGCGCGCTGCAGGCGCCGCCTCGCGCTTCCGGGCCGAAGTTCTGGGTCATGGTGGCAAATGCGCCTTGAAAAATCGAGGCAGCTTTGCCTAGAACGATGGCCGAGAGGATCACTCCCTGGCCGCCGAAGCCTGCGATACGAATTTCGGTTAGCTGCATACCATCTCCGCTTGTTCCACGAAGCGCTCCCCCAGCGATTGGGCGAATCGCGATCGCATCAAAGTTTGGTAATCGGGGCGGTCGCGGTCCACGAATTTACCCACGACGATTTCTCCGGTCATGGTGAGGCCGACTTCGCTGGTCGGGGCGCCATGCCGGACTTTGCTTTTTTCTTTGTAGTACTTCATGGTGTCGAGGCCATCCCCAAGTTTGTTGCGGCGCTGGTAAAGGGTGGGGCACGGCGAGATCACTTCGATAAACGAGAAGCCTTTCTTCTTGAAAGCTTCACTGATGGAGCGTGCCAATTGGCGCACGTGGAAGGTGGTCCAGCGTGCGACATAAACCGCGCCGGCGGCTTCGACCAGGTGCGGCAAATTGAATGATGGCTCGAACACGCCGTAGGGATTCGTCGAAGTAATCGAGTCGTCGGGAGTGGTGGGCGCGGTCTGTCCGCCAGTCATCGCATAAATCAGATTGTTCACGCAGATGACTTTCAGGTCGATGTTGCGGCGCGCGGCGTGGATCAGGTGATTGCCGCCGATGGCCGAAAGATCGCCGTCGCCGGAATAGACGACGACGTTCAGCTTCGGATTGGCCAGTTTTAATCCGGTGGCGAACGGGATGGCGCGGCCGTGCGTGGTGTGGAAAGAATCCAGTTGCACGTAGCCGGCCACGCGGCCGGTGCAGCCAATGCCGGAGACCAGGGCCAGCGATTGCAGATCGATTTTCGATTCGATGAGCGCGCGGGCGAACGAGTTTACGGTGGTGCCAATGCCGCATCCCGGGCACCAGATATGCGGGATGCGATCGCTGCGCAGGAATTGCTCGACCGGGTTGACGGCGTCGTTATTCAAAATGCCTGGCATCAAACTGTCGCTCATCGGCTGGCCTCCAGGATTACTTTGAGAATGTCGTTTGGGTTGTGAACTCCGCCCCCCGCGTGCGACACGGCGAATGTTTTTGCCTGCCCTGCAGCAGCTCGTTCTACCTCTCGCACCATCTGGCCGAGATTGAGTTCGGGGACGACGAATGCTTTCACGCTGGCTGCGAGTTCGCGGATCTTCTTCTCCGGGAACGGCCAGGCGGTGATTAACCGCAACTTGCCGACGAATAGACCTTGTTCACGAGCCGCTTCGATGGCTCGTTGCGCCACCCGGGAAGTAATTCCGTACGAGACGACGACCACATCAGCGCCTTCGAGTTGCTCTTCTTCGAACAGGGCGATGCGATCAGCGGCATCACGAATTTTGCTTTGCAGACGGCGAACCAACTTGTCTTGCACGGGCGGAGTCATGTTGGGATAGCCGCGTTCGTCGTGCGTCAGGCCGGTGACGTGAAATTTGTAGCCTTCGCCGGCATGCGCCATTTCCGGAACCTGGTCGCCGTTGGTTTCATAGGGGAGGTAGTCATCAACCGACTTGCGCGTATGGCGGCGCGGTACGACGTCGATCTGGTCGGCGGGAGGAATCACCACCTTTTCGGTCATGTGGCCCACGACTTCGTCCATCATGAACATCACGGGCACGCGAAATTCTTCCGACAAGTTGAAGGCTTTGATGGTGAGGTCGAAACACTCCTGCGGAGAATTGGGGCAGAGGGCGATGATCTCGTAGTCGCCATGCGATCCCCACTTCGCCTGCATCATGTCGGCTTGGGCGGGGAGGGTGGGCAACCCTGTTGACGGTCCTCCGCGTTGCACATCGACGAACACGCATGGAGTTTCGGTCATGGCGGCGTAGCCGATGTGTTCCATCATCAGAGAAAAACCGGGGCCGGAAGTTACCGTAAATGCCTTGGCTCCGCCCCAGACTGCGCCTTGCAGGGTAATCGAAGCCGCTAGTTCGTCTTCCATCTGAATAAAAGTTCCGCCGACCGTAGGCACACGCGCGGCGAAGCGCTCGACGATTTCGGTGGAAGGAGTAATCGGGTACCCGGAAGAGAATCGGGCGCCAGCGGCCAGCGCGCCTTCACAGCAGGCGTGGTCGCCATCAATGAAGTGAGTGCCGGTGAGTACGCCGCGAGGATCAGCCTTCATTTGTCACCTCCGCCAGCCGGAGTAACCTTCGTCGCGTAAATGGCGAAGTCGGGGCAGTACATTCCGCATAAATCGCATCCGCTGCACTTTTCCGGATGGACGGCATGCGGTGGATGGTAGCCCTTCGAGTTGAAAGCGGAAGAGAGCGCAAGCACGTGCGAGGGACAAAACTCCACACAAAAACCGCAGGCTTTGCAACGCTCGACGACAACGGAAACGCGTCCTTTTGCCACGGGATCTCCACGTTCGGGTTGGTAGAACATTCCCCGAAATCTTGTGTGATTATGGGTTGCGGAAGCGCGGCTGGATGTGACAAGAATCACTGATGCTCGTGACACGCGCACACTGGCAGTAACACGTGAGGGTATTACCTCGTGGTGATATTTGACACAACGGGTGGTGCCCTTGGTCACAGCAATCAGAAAAGCGGTGGACTAAGAATAAAGGGTGGTCGAGGAAATTTGCGCCGGTTCAGGGAGGCTGCCATGTTTGAAGCCGAAGTTGCAATGGAAAAACGCTCATCGTTTCTGCCGATGTTACTGTTGGTGTGTCTAGTAGCCGCGATCGTCGGCATGGTGACCTACGTCGTATTTCAAGTGAAAGCAAAAACGCCTCTCAGCGCGCAGGAGGCAAATGGGGTAGTGGCGGCGGCGCTTCAGGGACCGGGCGCAGCGGTTATCCACTTCCGCAGCGGCCTGGTGGTGTCCAGTGTCGCTGAGAAACCGGGAGATCCTAATTATCGACTGCTGGAAAAAGCGGGAATTGTGAAGTTGGCGAAGGCGCCCCATGGAGCCGAATTGATCTCGGTCACACCAGGAGGAGAACGCCTGGTAACCGCGATCCCGGGTTTCAAAAAATGGAAAGAGGCGGATGGCACCTTCACCTACCAGGTTCCCCTGGCTCAGCGGCAACTGGTGAACATCGCCGGGATAACCATGATCGGGGTGAACCACGCGACCGTCGAATACACCTGGAAATGGGTGCCCAATCAAATGGGGGACCTGTTCGACGCCGGCGGTCCGCTGGTGAAAGGCTTCAATCTTTGGGATCGTCAAACCCTGATCAATAAGTATGAGGCCGACTTCTATCACGGGAATCCCACAAAATCGACGCTCGCACTGGCGCGCACCGACCAGGGCTGGAAAATCGGCGCAATAGAGTAGCGAAGCGGAATAGCAATACTGTCGCTGTTTAGATTTCTAAGTGTGCTTAGACTGCAGAAAAGAAAGTCTGGGCGCAAAAGGAGAAAGTGCGATGTCCATAAAGAAACTGATTTTGATGTTTACTGCCCTAATCGTATCCACCTTCACACTCGCCGCGCAGGACCAAACCCAAGACCAAAAAGTGATCCAACACACCGCGGTCAAGGCCACGTCCCCCGCATCGGGTAAGGAAATGTACACAGCCTACTGTGCCGTTTGTCATGGCACGGACGGCAAGGGCGGAGGACCCGCAGCCAGCGCGCTGAAGGTTCCTCCGACCGACCTTACCCAGCTCAGCAAGAATAACGGGGGGAAATATCCAGCGCTGAAAGTCACGTCCGCCATCCGCGGCGAAGGCGATGTGCCGGCGCACGGATCCAAAGAAATGCCGGTGTGGGGCTCGTTGTTCTGGAATATGAGCCACGGGCATGAGGGCGAAGTGCAGCAACGCGTGGCGAACCTTACCAAGTACATCGAATCTTTGCAAGCGAAGTAGGGCGGCAGCGCCGAGCAATCGGCGGGAGTTGCAAGGGCATAGTCGCCCCTCGCCTACAGCGGCCAAGCGTGCTTCATGGCCTTACCGAACTTCTGGGCCGGAAGTGTGTTGAGCACATCATCTTTGGTGAGCCATGCGCGGCGGGCTTGCAGGATGCCGTAGCGGATCTTGTCGAGGTGCGAGGTATGGTGGGAGTCGGTGTTGATTACGATCTTCACACCGTACTGTTTGGCTAGGCGCAGATGACGGTCGCAGAGGTCGAGGCGATCGGGATAAGCGTTTAGCTCCATTGCAACTTTCCGTTGAGCCGCAGCTTTCAGGACGGCGTCGATGTCGAACTGGTAGGCGTCGCGACGAAGCAGCATGCGTCCAGTGGGATGTCCGAGGAATGAGGTGTTGGGGTTTTCCACGGCTCGGAGTAGTCGATCGGTCATCTCTTGGGAACTCTGGTTGAAGTGGGAATGGACGCTGGCGATTACCAGATCCATTTGTTCGAGCACGGAGTCGGAGAGATCGAGCGTGCCATCGGCGAGAATGTCGACTTCGATTCCAGCGAAGATGCGGATGCCTTCGAGGTTGGCGTTGGCGGCCCGGATGCGTTGGATGTGTTCGACGGCGCGCTTGTCATCGAGCCCGTTGGCGAAAGCCAAGTTCTTGGAGTGGTCGGTGATGGCCATGTATTGGTAGCCGTGGGTACGGGCGGCCTCGGCCATTTCCTCGATAGTGTTGCGGCCGTCGGTTTCGACGGTATGCATGTGGACATCGCCCTGCAGGTCAGATTGCGAGATGAGCGCGGGCAGTGTGTGTTTTTCAGCGGCATCAATCTCGCCTAGGTTCTCGCGCAGTTCTGGGGGAATATAATCCAGCTTCAGTTTGGCGTAAATTTCTTCTTCGCTTTTTCCGGCGACGGGCTTTCCGTCATCTAGTTGCGCCAGGCTGTATTCGCTTAGGGTGTAGCCCATCTTTAGGGCACGTTGGCGCAGGGCCACGTTATGGGCTTTGCTACCGGTGAAGTACTGCATGGCCGCGCCGAAGGAATCGGGGGAGAGCAGACGGACATCCACCTGCATTCCGCCGCGCATGCGAAAGCTTACCTTGTTTTCGCCGCGGGCGATGATCTCCATCAAGCCGGGCAGTTTGATGATATGGTCAATCAGTTTTTGCCGCTCTTCGTCATCGCAACATGCTTTGCCCGTTACCAGAATGTCGAGATCGCCTACGGTTTCGCGTCCGCGCCGCAAGGAGCCGGCGGGAGTCACTTTTTCCACGCCGGAATAGTTGCGCAGGTGCTCGATGATTTTTTCGGCCTGCGCTTCCGCTTTGTCGAGGAGAAAGCGTCCGGCGATACGGCGATAATCCTGGATTGCCTTGAGCAGTTTCTGCTCGTGCTTTTCGCCCATGCGGGGGAGAACACGAATCTTGCCTTCCTGCGCCAACTTCTCGACTTCCTCGGGAGAGCAGACCTGATAGGCGCTCCAGATCAGGGCGATGGTCTTGGGGCCGAGGCCTTGAATCTTGAGTAAGTCCAGCATCGAGGGGTGATACTTCTTGAGCAAGTCGGCATGCAGCGAGAGACGGCCTTCTTTGAACATTTCCTGCAGGTTTGTCAGCATTCCTTTGCCGATGCCGGGAATGCCTAGAACTTTTTTCGGTTCGCCGATCAGGTCTGCGATTTGCTGCGGGAAGGCTTCGATGGCCTCGGCGGCATTGCGGTAGGAACGGATGCGAAAGGAATCCTGGCCGTCGATCTCGAGCAGGTCGGCGGTTTCGAAGAGGATGCCGGCTATAGCTTTATTGTCCATGGGGAAACAGATTACGATCTAAGCGGCAAAGGGCTGATCTTCACGGCGTTTCGCTGCCCAGCATTCGGGGATCGCCAGGGCAACCACGCACCCGCGCTTCGTCTGCTTCAACCGGCGGGTTGCGAACACGAATCAAGCTGAGATTCTTCGCCGCAAAATCCAGCTGCGAATCGGGCATAAGAGTCTTGGCGTTCGTGCTGACGTGCATTCACAGCCCATTTACTCTGTCAGATTATAGATCAACCCATTTCGATCTTTGACGTAACATCTGGGAAAGTCGGGTTCGTCCTTGACTACTTGGCAACCCTTTTTCTTGAGACTCGCTTTGGCTTTCTTAACGCTCTTGACTGTAACTTCCAGAACGGGTCCAAGGGCAGGACCTCGTTCAATGAAGAAATTGATGTTTTTTCCGTGGAGGCTGATCATGTTTGGCTTCTTATCCGTGATCTCGAAGCCGAGTGCTTTGACGTAGAAGTTCGCAGCTTTCATCGGGTCTTTTGCTTGAATCAAAATATCGGTGCCAAATGTGTTTGCCATAAGCCTCCAGGTTGAGCAGCTCCAATTGTGCAGGATACACTTCATCCTGGGTCCTTGTGACCTCACTACGGCGCTTTGAGTGTTTTGGCCTCATGTTTGGCGCTGAAACCTGCTGCACCGAAACGGGTGCAAAAGTATTTGTGTGTTGGAGCGGTCCGGTGTATATTACCGCTCTGTCGGAAAGTCAAAGAACTAGATACTCCGACGAGCGGTCACCTGCTGCAGGTCAGTTCGGCGCTTCTTGAACGGACTCGATTGCTGCGTGCGTTGCGAACCATCCAATACTATTTCTAATTACTGGTGCTGCCGATGACTGGCCCTGAACGCCGCCAAACCCCCAGGACGACGATGAACAGGCACGCCTATATCAACATCGAGCCGAATAACGGCGGCATCGTGTTGAATGTCTCGGATGGTGGACTTTGCTTCCACTCCTTTGATCCGGTTCAGCGAAACGGGACGATCCGTTTCTGGTTCTCCGACCACAACCAGCGAATCGAAGCCGACGGCACCCTGGTGTGGTCTGATGAAACTCAAAAGGGAGGGTTGCGATTCACTGCTGTTCCCGCAGAAGCGCGCGAAAAACTCCGCGAGTGGATTGGCCACCCGGCGGTGCCGCCACTTAGTGACAGCATGGTCGCGAGGCCGCAGCCCGCTTCAACTCCCGGCCTCACAGGCCCCCAGGGGGAGACCAAGATTGTCGCCGCCTATTCTGCCCCGCTGGCGGTGGTTTCACCAGAATCAGAAATGCCGAGACCAGTAAACGGAGTCTCAGGTGTGAGCGGGTTCTCCCGGGGTTTGGCAACTGGGCTTCTGGTTTCAGCGCTCGTGGTGGCGGTGTTTTCATTTAATAACTATCGCCGAGAGGTTGGCGAGTCGCTCATCCGGTTGGGAGAACAATTTGCGGCGAAACCGCGAGCCCAGACTTTGACGGTGTCGGCAGCTTCACCGGAGGTCCTGCCCACGGCGCAGCCTTTGTCATCAGAGCCTCGGACGTTATCAACAGCACCTGGGATGACGCCAACGACGCGGACGGTGCCACCGGCATCGCCGACAGTATCGGCGGCACCTCCGCCGAGTCCGGTTGCGCGGCTCGAGAAAGTCCTGCCACAGCCCGAGAAGGCCCCACCGCAGCCATCAGCGAATACAGATAAATCTCAGCCGGCGAAGCTTGAATCCGCAAAGCTTTCTACGACTACGCCCACCACTGTTGACGACTTTGCTCCCAAAGCTCCTGCCGCGGTTGCCGCTCCGGCGATCTCGTCCGCGGCTCCGATGATCTCTTTGCCAAGTATGGCGCCAATTCCCCCGCCAGCCGCTGAGTCCACAACTGCTGGCGCGAGCGGCTCCAGTGTATCGGCCAAACTCCCCACGGCGGCGAGGATCGAACCTGCAAACCAGCCCGGTGTCCACACCGAAGGGTCTGGAGCGGAGAATGCTGACTCGGCCAGGGAGCTATACTTCGAAGTCGGCAAATTCAAGAATGTATTTCAGGCTCACGACGAAACGACAAACTGGCGCAACTGGGGTTTCCTGTAACCGCGGTTCAAAAAGGCTTCCTCTGGACAAATTCCTTTCACGTACTGGTGGGGCCCTATCCCGACGAGGAGAAGGCCAAAGTAACTCAGGACAGTCTGCGCTCTGATGGTTTTAGGCCTCGACCTTTCGAAAAGGGCTGGCGGAACTTCACGTTAATCTCTTCGGTGACGCTAAACGGTGCGCGCACGCCGGAGGGAGATTACACCATCAGCTGGGAATCGTACATCGGCGATGCAAGTGTGAAATTTGTGCGCAACGATAGCGTGGTTGCGACCGCCGACGGAAGATGGGTAAAACACGATGTTAAGTACCCGCGTGACGCCTATGTTTACAGAAGAAATCCTGACGGATCGCGAACCCTCCTTGAGCTTCATTTTGGGGGTATGCGTCAGGCGCTAGTGTTTGGCAAAGGGTCGTAATTGAGTTCTGCTGATGAGTCAGAACAAATTCCAGAAGTTCATTTAACAGAATTTCATTTGAAAGGCGCTTCTTACTTACTGAGTTCGATGGAAAAAATCTGGCCTTCAGCGGATTTGCCCGAGGCCTCGAAAAATTCTACATGTGCTTTCATCCCTTCCAAATCATTGCAGGGATGGAGTTCGCCGGCCGGCGTATAGTTCGCCGCGGTGAACTGGATCTTAAAGTAATTATTGCTGCGCAGGGAGACCGTTTGCCCCTTGCCCTCGACTTTCAGTTCCATGATTGCAGGCACAGAACACTGTACATTCTTGATGGTACCCTTTACCCCGCGGCGTGGTCCGCGGGGTTCTTCCTTGGGCTGGATAGTTTGCGTAGCTGAATCGGACGGTTTCGTATCGCCGGGCGATGGCTGGTCTAAGCTTTCTGCTTGGGGATAGGTGGATTGAACTCTCTGAGTGGCTTTACGATCTTGCTCCGCTTCGATGGCCGCCTGGTACTGCTCGGCTGATCCCAACAGATTTTGAACCGAGGCAACCTCCTCGGGAGTTTTGGCTAAGCTCGAGGCCTTCTGTAGCACGGCGATGGCATCCTTTCCGCGCGTCATTTCCATTAAGATACTCGCGGTGTTCAGCCGGTAACGAAGATTACTGGGATCCAACTGCACCGCATTGATTGCGAACATGTGAGCCTCTTCGAGATTCTGGCGCTGGGTTCCGAAAAAAACTGCCAACCCGTCGTAGGCTGGAGCGAAGGAAGGGTTGAGCCTGATGGCAACTCGGAGACTGTTTTCAACCTTCGAGTTGCTCTCAGCATTGGGGTGTCCGCCGTTTATGGTGAAGACGGCAAAATAATAATTGGCCAGAAAACTCTGCGAATCAAGCTTTACCGCCTGCTCGTACCATTTTCGGGCCTCACCCAGGTTGCCTTGACGGAACTCGAGGTACCCCATGGTTTCATGCGCGGAAGCATTGCTTGGATCGTCACGGAGCACGCGGTCAAGCAAAGTTCGTGCATCCTTTACTCGCTCGTCGTAGGCCAGGAAGTCGGCGCGCACCGCATCCGCCTGGGCCGGGCTGAGAGCTTGAACCTTGAAAGCGGTGTCATCCACGTCGGTGGGCATCGGGGCCTTGAACTGATAGAAGATGCCCTGCATCACATATTTGTCGAGCGTCACCTGCAACTGCCTCAAGTCGCCAAATGCGCGCGCACCCGCAGTGACGGGGTCCACCTTTTGGCTCACCAGGTCGGCATAATCGGACAAGCGATGTGTGTTGTCCTTCGCGTCTCTGATGCGAAGATAGTGAGTGAGAGCCCAAGACTCGGCATAGAAGATGGAACCTTTGTTCTCTTCGTGGTAATAGGGCGAGTTGCGGTCAACGGTGAAGAGGGTTGCAAGCGGCAGAAGACGCTCTTGGCGGAGGAGAAAGATGTTTTCCTGGCTGGGTTCCCCTAGCAGCACTTCCTTATCGCGGATTTCCGTGTTTTGGTAGAACTCGGCCAAACCCTCATTAAGCCAGAGCGGCAGCCATTCCTCAGCCCGGCTCGAAAGCAGATGCGTGTATTCGTGATAAACCGTTGCATAGGGATGCTCGCCCTGAGCGTCGAGCCGAAGCAGAACATAATTCTTATCCGGCGCTCGCAGGAAAATTCCGGCGAGATCCAATTGCCCCTTCGCCAGATAGGCTTCCGGCTCAAGTGCCTGAAAGTCCTTCTTGTCTTTAACGGCCAAAACTACAATGGGGGCTCCAGGGTCCACATGTGCTTTCGGAAACACAGTATGAAAAACTAACCGCATGCGCTCGAATTGGTCGGCGATATGTCTGGCTTGCTTTTCGCTGGAGTCACTGAGGACGACGAAATGCGGGCTGCGAATTTCCAGCCAATTCTCCGTCTTGTCGCGTGCCGACGCGAGCAAAGCAGCGAATCCGGTCAGTAGCAAAATGATTCGTCTGGACATGTGGTGCGCCATTACACATATACCCAAAAGCCAGTCGCGTCAAATGACGCAGGAAGAGCGGCAGGCCATCGAGGAGAATTCTCAGGACCAAGTCGTAACAAGGAGAGCAGGGAAGAATCGCAGGGAAATTGGCGATGCGAAAATGACAGACGTACCGCCGGGAACGATGGGCACGAACCGCGGAAGACCGTCCAACAGGGTTAATTTCTTACCTTATGAAGCCTTTGTAACATTCGAGGCTTGGGGTCCTTTAGGGCCTTGGGTTATTTCAAATTCAACCTGATCGCCCTCCTGTAGGCTCTTGTATCCTTCGGACGTGATTGCGCTGTAATGCACAAAAACATCCGCGCCGTCTTCGCGACCGATAAAACCGTACCCTTTGGCATTATTAAACCACTTTACCGTACCTTTCAAACGTTCCACTTACGCCCCCTGGGCACAGATTTCCCAATCCGTGCCGCCCGATTTTCTGCCATTTTCCGGCTACAGGGAAACGCTGTCAAGGGAAGAGAGCGAGAAAAATACTATTTAGGCCTTTTTCGGGTGCGAAGTTCGCGATCGAGCCAAAGCACGCCAGCGATGGTTTTGGCGTCGTGAATGCGCCCGGTCGTCACCATGCGGACAGCCGCGCTGAGGGGAAAGAACTTGAGTTCGATGACTTCGTCCTCTTCTGGCTGCGCCGTGCCGGGACGCAAGCCTCGGGCGAGATAAATGGCCATGGTTTCGGCGACGAAGCCGGGGCTGACATAGAACTTGAGGATTCGTTTCCAGCGAGCGGCAGTGTAGCCAGTCTCCTCGAGCAGTTCGCGTTTGGCAGCGGTCAATTCGCTTTCGCCCTCGTCCATTCGGCCGGCGCAGAGTTCCCAGAGGAACTGCTGGGCGGCGTGGCGATATTGACGAACTAACAGGACCCGCGGTTCGGAATGGGTTTCCTCGAGTGCGAGAATCACGACTGAGCCGGTGTGGTGCACGATGTCGCGACGGCCTTGCTACGCCTGTAGGTTCGAGCACCTGATCGATGGTTACCCAGAAGGCGGGGCCGCGATAGGCTTCGACGGAAGAAAGCACGCGAGCTTTGGCTTTGGTAGATGATTTCGGCATAACAACAATATAAGCGATACGGCGCACATATTTTGCCGCGGGAGTTATCGTCCTGATATGCTGCCCGCGATGACGAAGCCAAGAGTTGCGATGGTTGGCCCGGGAAGGTTAGGCAGGACGCTGGCGCTCGAACTTCGGGGAGCGGGATATATGATCTCCGAGATCGTTTCGCGGGACAGCACTGCCTCGAAGCGAAAGGCCCGACTGCTGGCCCGGAAAGTTAAGGCGCGTGCTTCTACTTGCCACAATGCTCGTCTCGATGCGGATATCGTCTGGTTCTGCGTACCCGATCGGGAGATTGCCGCGGCATCGCGAGAACTGGCTTCGGTTGTCGACTGGAGGGGGAAGAGTGCCTTCCACTCCAGCGGCGCATTGCTTAGCGATGAACTTGATCCGCTTCGTCGGCGAGGAGCGGCGGTGGCTTCGGTTCATCCTCTGATGACGTTTGTGCATGGCTCGATGCCATCCCTCAAGGGCGTGCCGTTTGCTGTGGAAGGCGATGCGGGTGCGGTCAGGGCGGCGAGGACGGTGGTGCGCGATTTGGGCGGGGAAGCCTTTACGATTCGCGGGCAGCATAAGGCCGCTTATCACGCGTGGGGAGCGTTTACTTCGCCGTTGCTGGTGGCGACGCTAGTGACCGGGGAACAATTGGCGCGCGCGGCTGGGCTATCGGCGGCGGAGGCGCGAAAGAAGATGCTCCCGATTGTGCGACAGACTATCGCGAACTATCAGGCACTTGGTCCGGCTGGAGCTTTCAGCGGGCCGCTTGTCCGCGGTGATACCGAGATTGTGCGCAAGCACCTCACAGTCCTGAGGAAACTTCCTGAAGCGCGGGATGTATATCTGGCATTGGCGCGGGCGGCGCTAAGATATCTGCCGGTGCGAAATCGCGCAGCGTTGAAAAAGGCGCTCGAACGATAGGCTGCAGATTTGCCTAGCTGCAACGAACACGAGTTTACGCCTTCACCAAAATCACAGTTGCATCGTCGTGCAGACCAGCTCCATTGGCAAACGAGCGCACGTCTTGAAGAATGCTCTCCGCCGAAGCGTCGCTTTGGCGAAAATGTTTTTCGAGCCGCTCCGCGCCGTACTCTTCCTCTTCCGGATTCGTGGCTTCGGTAATGCCGTCGCTGTAGAACAGCAGGCGGGCCCCCTGGGGCAAGTGCACCTGGGCTTCGGAGTAATCGCCGGGTCCAATTCCCAGCGGCAAGCCCCGCTCCGTGTCGAGGAAACGGGCATCGGAGTTCTCGATCAGCAGCGGACGCAGGTGCCCGGCGCTGGCGAAGGTCAGCGTGCGGGTCTCGGGATTTAGCACCGCATAGAGCATAGTGACGAATCGCCCGGTCGGAAAGTCGTTGACCAGCAACTGATTCAGCTTGGTCAGCACCTCGCTCGGACTGCAGGATGCCTCCGCCAAAGAGCGCAGCATGCCGCGCGTTGCCGACATCAGCAGAGCAGCCGCCATTCCCTTGCCCGACACGTCGGCGAGCACCAGTCCCCAACGGCTATCGTTGAAGGGAATGAAGTCATACCAATCTCCGCCGACCGCGCCTGCCGGCGTCGATTGGCCAGAGATGACAAAGCCCGGAATGTAAGGCGAGCTTCGCGGCAGCAGGGCCTGCTGAATCTTTTGCGCCTCGTGGGCTTCGCGGCTCATCTCCTGACGGGCGTGCCGTTCCTTCTGGTAGCGGCGCGCGTTGTGAACCGCGACTGCCACATAGCTGCACAGCGACTGCAAAAGCCGCAACTGCTCTGCGGGAAATGCGTCCAGCTCGGGATGCGAAGCTGTGAACACGCCGATCAGCTTTCCCTCCACGTGCAATGGAATTGCAACCTCGGAGAGAGTGCACTCTTCGCATCCGATGTAGTACGGGTCTTTTCGTACGTCAGGCGCGTAGCGCATCTGACCGGTGGCCGCGACATAGCCGACCATACCGTCTTTGCCGATCTTCAGGCTGTTGCCGGTGCCGCAGACTTCGCAGCCGGCGCAGCCGTGCGCGCAAGCCAGAACCAATTCCCCGCGCTCTTCGTCGTGTAAGTAGATATCGGCCTCGACGCAACCGAACGAGCGCGCTACGTCGTTGACGACCTTGTCGATGAGCCGGTCGAGATCGAGGATGGAGGTGATCTTCTGCGCCGCCTTCTGCAGCTTGAGGAGGTCGTCTACCTGGTCAAACGCCAGTTGATGCTCGGCCGCGTATTCGGCTGTAGTCGCTCTCGGGATTGTCGCCATTGCTTTGCCCTCCTGCCGAATGTAACTCTAAGTAAGAGAGATACTTAGGACTGCATTATCAGATGCTTGCGGGGTGATTTCCGATTCAATATTGGGGCCAAGATTGGCGGAGGCGATGAGCGGGACATGTCGCGGTTGGGGACGTGGCCTTTTTCCCGTATTGGGCCTGAGTTTACTGTTTGGTACTGGGGTACCCCCCTCCCCCGATCCCATGCAAAATCTAGAAAACAAAAGACCTATTTTACGACTATGTGCTAGATCTTTGAGTTTAAACGAGTTACAGGCAAAATCTAGAGAACATTGGAGTTACGGCGGGGGCGACTGTCCCGTTTTGGGCTGCCATTCCTGAGGCACGGCCGCCCGGATCAGGTTGTCAAAGAGCGCATTATCTCGCAGATAATGTAACTTGTACAAGGTTATCTGGTTTGCGGCAGGAAGTCAACGATGGATCAGGTTGCCGAATCGGTTGCGCTTTCACAATTGGCTTTTGGGATTGTTCGATCGAAAGCCTCTTATGACGCGCCAGAGCATGTTCTCGAATACACAGTGCCTGAAGTGGGAGGGTAGGGGCTCTACCGATATTCCGCTATTGCGTCGGTGATCCTCTCGGCAATTTCTCTTGAGAATGCAGCCGAGTAGTGAACCGCGTCGACGTAAAGATTCTGATTTTTGTCCTGCTGCATATCTGCCAGCCACAGAAGATTCGCGCCCAGCCTGCCCTGTGCCCGTAAGGTCTCCGTCAGCGCGTAACCGTCGGCGAGATTTTTGATCCGCACCGGGCCGAGCTTGCCGTGGACCCACAGATTCTCTAGCAGCGCTTCGTGATCCATGCTGGCGCCACGTGCTCGGACGAAGGTCGAGTGCGAGAGAAAATGGTAGCGAAGATCGTAGTGATAAACCGGCACCGGCTGCCAAACGAAAACCGGATGCACATTGAATCCTGCGGCGATCAGTTCGATCATTCGTTTATTGGCCAGCCAGCGGGTTGCAACGTTTTCGAGGGTCGCGGGAGTGGCATCCTGCACCGGTTCGGATTTTTTGAGTCCGTGCGCAGCCTTGACGACGGGTACATTGTCGAGCGGATTCGATTCAGCTTCTCCGGCCATGAAACGGCGGAATCGCGGGGAAAACCCGGGTTCACCATCGGGATAAAAGAAGTCGTTCAAGCCATCGATAAAGATGGCGACTTGGGGCACGAGGCCCTCCTGTAGCAACTGCTGGAATAAAATCTCCTCCTGTCGGCTCAAGTAGAAAATCCGCCCGAAGTTGTAAACCGCGATAGGACGATGGGCGTCGATCTGCAGGTAAGAAGCGATAGTTTCATCGTCCGGCAAGCCCATTCCAAACGTAGTAGAGCCACCAAACACAAACACATTGAAGGCGTCCGCGTGCGGGGGCCATGGTGCCTGATTTTTCGAGAAACGAAAGCCCGCGGGATCAATGTTGATGAACTTCTCCCGCAACGGTCTACTGCGAAATCCGGTGAACGGTTCGTACTCGAATTTCAGGTCTGCGTAGGTTTCCGTGAGCAGAGCTTGTACGTCTTCCGCGTTCCAACCGGGATAGGCGCTGAGAATGTTGTCCTCGCCGTAGCGAACAAGTGGACTGTCGGGCTTGTTTCGGACTGAGAGAATCGCGTAGAGAATGAGGTTGACGAACACGAAGAACACGATGCTGTTAAAAGTTACAAAGGCGGTCGCTCGATACCAACGTTGCAGTTTGTCCTCAGCGCCGGTCGATGTACCATAGATCATGTCGCGCCTCACGACTTAGTTCGCTGGGCCTGAATCGGTGTAGTTAATTGAAGCCAACGCTGGATGGCGGCGGCGACTTGCCGGTGACCCTTATCGTTGAGATGGCCGTCTCCGGGAATATACATGTCCGGTGCGAGTGCGAATTCTCCCTGCGACAGGTCTACGAAATTCGCCTGGTTGCGCAACATGTAAGCGCGCAGGGATGGAAACGGGCCCCCCTCGCGAGCTAGGAATGTAGACAAACAGCACGGGCACTCCGGCCTTGCGGCAATCATTTCGAATTGCGTCCAGGATGGCGGCATTCAGATACCACCATTCTCCATGCGGATAGCGGTGGGCCAGGGTGCGGTCGGCCAGCCGCGCGACGCGCCACAAGCTGGAATGGTGCTGCAAAAAGCCGAACGACGAAAGTTCGGGCGGTCCTGCGACAGTTTCCGGAACCAGCTGGCCGTCGACGAGCTTGAAAACCGGTTTGTTGTAGCCCTCCGAAGGACGGTAGGCTTCTTCGCTGCGCGTCAGGTCGCCGCTTATGAAAGTGACGACGACCAGCCGCGGATCAAGAGGAATCGCCTGCGTTCGGACCGTCAGCCAAATCTGGTCGAGCCCAAATCCTGGGATGCCCATGTTGTACGCGCAAGTGCCTGGAACTCCAGCCTGAGTGAGTGAAGCAAATGTTTTTTCGTATCTGGCACCCACGCCGAAGGTGATGGAATCGCCGGCAAAAGCAATCGCTTTGCAGGCTTGGTTTGGAGGAAAGTCGGAGGGTGCTCGAAATCCCTGGGAATTGGTTTGGTACAGGTCCGAGTTTTTGTACGGGCGCATTCTCCAGCCCAGCACTGGATCGGGAACACACCAGTTCGGTCCCTGTCGATTTTCGTATTCCCCAACGTAGGTGCGTGGCAGCGGACGAAACAGCGGGAACAAACGCAATGTACCTTCCGCCAGGAGAAGCATGAAAATCAGGGAGCCACAGAACAACAAGAGTTTTTTCGAAGTGTCTGTCGTCTTTGCTTGCGGGTCTTTGGAACTCCCTCCTGTCGCGGGTTTCCTGATCAGGAAAAGAGCAGAGAGGAAAGACGCTGCGGGAAGTAGAAGTCGACTTGCGGGGGCTGATTTCGATTCGCTGGCAGGTTGGGCCGGAATTTCCTCCGACGCTCCCAGCGTAGTGGCTTCGAGATCTGGGCAATCTCGTCACCTTCCTTCTGGGGGAAGGAATTGGCGGGGCAACAGTACTCCTGGATGTGCGGGATGTCAATCCTCTTTGCGGGTTAGGCTTTGGGGTGAGTGTCGCGTCCGTCGCTTTTCGCGGAGAGCGCGACAAAGGGTGGGACAGCCGGCGGTCTCGCTTCCCACTGTTCCGCAGCGTACGCGGAAGAATGGGGCACCCGGTTTTTATGTGTGGTCCTGATGGTGGTTTTTTGGCGTGGCTGTCTG
>CAWISU010000008.1:0-172500 GCA_963838765.1 uncultured Acidobacteriota bacterium
GCAAGAATGTTCCGAGATTGCAAAACGAATCAGCGACAACGGTGGGCGGTTCCAGCGGATTGACGGCGGTACACTGGGTTCCGTTCATGTAATAGCCCACGCCATTGGCGGACTCCAGGCGAGAGCGCAAGCGTCGCGGAGCGCCACTGGTGCCTGAGCTGCTTACGGGGGTGTAAAACAGATACTCGAAGGGCTGGATGGTGGAAGGTAACGTAACTTGCCAGAGTGTCTTGCCTCCGAGAATAGTCTCGGTCCATGTAAGTCCTAGCCCACCTTTTCCTACAGGAACTCCACCGCTAACCACAGGAGTTTCTGTGGCATAATTTTCCCAAATTATGCCGTTGGTCGCGTTTCCTGAATCTGCGGTACCGAATGTGAGCCGCCCCGGGTTGGTAGGACTCAGAGGAAGATAGTAGGTTCCTCCTCGCACTTGGACGGTGACGGAACTGGTGCCAGACGCTCCTTCCACCGCCAGCTGAGCTTTCGCCAAAGAAGCGAAAGGTCCGTTGTTGCCGGTAGTGTGAGTCGGCGACTTCCCATTCCAAGAGTCGTTGCCGTTCGTAGCAACGTAGAAGGTGGTCAGTGATTGTGCGTGTGCAACCCAGGTTGCACACACGATCATGAGCACAAGGGTAGCAATTAATTTTGTTACGCCAGTCGCGGCCACGAGGGTCGTTCTGACAGAGTCAGTGGTTGCTCTGTTTTTCATCTCCGTTCTCCTCTCTGTTTGTTTCATGGTTGTTTGGGGTTGAGGGGTTCGCGTTGGTTTTAGAGATGGACAAGACCAGAGATACGAAACCTAGCTGAGACAAGCGGCGGTCGAGACTCTAACGCAATGTCATAAGCAATCCGGAATAAAAGCGTTTTCGTTACGATACTGGAACGATGTGTAAAGCGTCCGCCACGCAAACGTCCATGCCTTCAGGGGTTTGCCTCACAGAATCGGGTACGGGAAATTATTCACAGAGGAGGTGGGATGATAGTTGTCTTGTCACGGATTCAGAACAGCTCGACGAGATTCCGAGGTAGAACGAAACGACAGTTGCCGCGCGCAGGCGTTGGTGTTCCAGTCCGCATCAAGCGGTCGCTGACTTTTCCTGGGCTCGGTACCAGTCGATGGTGCGGCGTAGACCGTCTTCGAAGTTCACCTGCGGTTTGTATCCCAGATGTTTTTCCGACCGCGACAGATCGGCCAGCGAGTGCTTCACATCTCCGGCGCGCTCCGGACCGTGTTTCACCTCGCCGGGAAATCCGGTAAGTTTTTTGAGCACGCGGAACATTTCATTCAAGTCGATGCGCGTGCCGGTGGCGACGTTGAACACCCGTCCTGCGACTTCGCTTGCGGGTGCTTTGCAGGCCAGCAAATTCGCATGCACAACGTTGTCAACGTAGGTGAAATCGCGGCTTTGAGTGCCATCGCCGTGAATTGTCGGCTGTTCTCCTTTCAGCATCTGGGTGATGAATTTCGCCAGCACGCCGGAGTACGGAGAGGTTGGATCCTGGCGCGGTCCGAAGATGTTGAAATAGCGCAAGGCCACCGTCTCCAATCCGTAGCAGCGGTAAAAAGAAGCCATGTAATACTCGCTGGCCAATTTTGCCACCGCGTAGGGAGAAATCGGATTGGGAGACATATCTTCGCGCTTGGGCAGCGTGGGAGTGTCTCCGTATGCCGAAGACGAAGCCGCGTAAATCACCCGTTTTACTTTCGCATCGCGAGCCGCAACCAGCAGGTTGACGGTGCCGTCAATGTTGGCCCGATTGCTCTCCAGAGGATTCAGCACCGACCTGGGGACCGATGGGATCGCCGCTTCATGCAAAACGTAATCGACCTCCTGGCAAGCCGACTGCATCGCCTCAAGGTCAAGCAAGTCGGCCTCTCGAACATCAATGCGATCGAGCAGTTCGGCGATGTTATTCCGCTTGCCCGTAGAAAAATTGTCGACACCACGCACGTTGTCGCCCTGCGCCAAAATCGCCCGCGCCAGCGACGACCCGATAAATCCCGCAATTCCAGTAATCAGATAGGTGGACATAGATTGCTAGATCATAGCGGATGGGCGTCGATTGAGAAACGGAACGTCGGTAATGGACGGACTGCCGAAATGGTCAAGGGGCCCGATGGTTCTCAACCGCAGCCCGGATCTCCTGCCACAGTTCCTCGCGCCCGGCACTGCTTTTGGCAGAGAAGGGAAGAATCCGGCCCTGAGGAAAATCTCGCGTGAGGGTCTGCAGAGAGTTGCGCAATTGGTTTCCGGAGAGTTTGTCACTTTTCGTGCCAACAATCAGGAACGGGCGTCCGCTGGAAGTAAGAAAATCGAGCAACAACCTGTCGTTTTCTTGCGGAGGCACGTTGATGTCCACCAACACCAGGCACAGCGCCAACGATCGACGATGTTCCAGGTAAGGTTCGATAAAGCTGGGCCACTGGCTGGAAATCTCACGCGAAATCTTCGCGTATCCGTAGCCCGGCAAGTCGGTGAAGATCAACTCCGGCCGCGGTTTCCCCGCCCAGCGCAACTCGAAAAAATTGATGCTTCGCGTCCGCCCCGGCGTGGAGCTGGTTTTCGCCACTTTCGCACCCAGTAGCGAATTAATCACGCTCGACTTGCCAACGTTGGACCGGCCCAGGAACGCAACTTCAGGCAGCACCGGAGCAGGGAAGTGGCTGGCGTCCATCGCTGACATCATGAATCGAGCCAAAACGCGCATGCCACAGTGTGCAGTTTCGATGGGCAAAGTTGCAAGCGGAGGACCAGGGTACCCGATTCTCAGCGCTTATCCCAATCCCAACGGCCGTTTGTTATCGACATCTTCTTCCCGGATGGGCCGGAGCTTATGCCAAAGAAAAAGTATCCCCGCCACCACGATGCCGATGCCCACGCTGATCAGGAAAAACCAGCGGTAGGCGGGGAACGCAATCAGAACCATCGCGACCACGGCGACGGCAACGATCAAACCAGCAGGTCCCCTGAACGTGGCTTTGGGCGCGGCGGGCTGAAGGTTAGGTTCCATACAACGCCTATTCTAGAACGCCTACTGTAAAGACGTATGATACGTCTGGGTCTTCCAGCGCAGGGCTTGTGCGCCAAGCGAGGAGACGTTGCAAGCAACGTCTCTACAGAGGCTAGCGGCGAAACTGCTTGCTCAGCGTCAGTGCTTGTTGCTGATATGACGAACCAATCTGCAACCCGTAAATTTTTTCCGGCTTCGAAAGCAGTGGCATGTACGTTAGGCGACCGACAAACTGTTCGTGTTCGATCAGGAACGGCACTTCGTGGGCCCGCACTTCAAGCACCGCGCGTGTTCCCTTGATGTCGCTCGAACCGTATCCAAATCCAGGATCGAAGAAACCCGCATAGTGAATGCGAAACTCGCCCACCGAAGGATCGAATGGCACCATCTCCGCCGCAAATTCCGGCGGAACGCGCACTCTTTCTTTGGAAGCGAGAATATAAAAATCGCCAGGCTCCAGAATCAACCGCTGATTCGCGCCGTGGCGGCGAGCTTCCCAGAATTCCTCAGGCGCGTAATAGTTGATCCGCTCCAGTTCGATCGCAGGAGCGTGCTTGCGCGCCTTGTAGGCAATGACTTCATCGGGCGATGAGCCTTCGAGATTGACCGTGATTCGCAATCCTCGATCCACCGACGCCTTGACCGGACTTTCCTCGTCCATATAAATGAGCTGCTGTTCTTCATCCAGGCGGCGGATGCGGTTGTCGGAGGACACGGGATTTCCCCGCACGAAGCGTAATTGATTCAGCCGCATTCCAGCTCGCACGGCGACGGTAAAAGTACGGGAAACAATTTCCGCGTAGAGGCGGCCTTTGTAGCCTGGGGGCACGCGCTCGAATTCCACGCCATCGTCGGTGATGAGACGGATGAAAACGTCGAGGCGGCCGGTGGTGCTTTTCGGATTCGCTTTTCCGGAGATGTCTCGGGGCAAATCGAGTTCTTCGAGCAGGGGCACAATATAGACGCATCCCTTTTCGAAGACGGCCGCGCTGGTAAGATCCACGCGCGCCATGCGCAGTTCTTTGACCTTAGCTTCTACTTTGCCTCCGGGGCCAGGCAGAAAACTTGCCTGCACGCGGTGCGCGATGTCTCCCAGACGCAGATCGAGACTCGCGGGCTGGATCTGCTCCTCCGTGATGGCGCGGTTGCCGACGATTCGTCCCTTGGCAATCAATTCGCGGATGGCCTGCGATGGAAGTATGCCCGTCGTACGTTCTTCGCTTTCCGCGGTTGGCATTTCCGGAAACAAACCGACTTCTCCGTTCCTCAAGTCGGAACTGGACATAATTCAAGACTCCTGGTCGCTTGATGGCACCCGAAAGGCGGCATGCCTCTCGGTTCATTCTAGGCTGGAAAGTGCTGTCAATCTACGAGTGTTTCTAGCTCGGTGTCAAGGTCTGATGCCCCGTAATACTTTACTGATGCGCCGTGGAACCCTCTGCCGGAGGCGGCAGAGGCGCAATCGTTTGCGAACCGTCACCCACCTGAGGCACGGGCTCGGGCAGCGGGCGCTCCAAAGCCACAGCCAGCACCTGGTCCATGGTGTCGACGAAGTGCATCTTCATTGCGGTGCGGAGGTTTTCGGGAACTTCGGCGAGATCTTTCTCGTTGTCCTGGGGCAGTATGACCTCGAACAGGCCGGCACGATGGGCTGCGAGAAGTTTTTCTTTTAGGCCGCCGATGGGCAGCACCTTGCCGCGAAGGGTGATTTCGCCGGTCATGGCTAGATCGCGGCGGACTGGAATTTTGCTCAGGGCGCTCGAGATTGCCGTGGCGATGGTGATGCCGGCGGATGGGCCATCCTTTGGAATCGCGCCTTCGGGAACGTGCACGTGGATGTCGATATTGCGGTAGAAGTCACGCGCTAACCCCAGTCGCTGGGCGCGTGAGCGGACGTACGACATCGCAGCCTGGGCTGACTCCTGCATCACGTCGCCGAGTTTGCCAGTCAAAGTAAGCTTGCCCTTGCCATCGACGACTGTGGCTTCCGTGCTGAGGATTGAGCCGCCGACTTCAGTCCATGCCAAGCCGGTAACCAGACCCACTTCGCTGCGTTCGTGGGCCAGGGTATCGCGGAACTTGATCACGCCGAGGTAATCGTTGACGTTGTCCTGCGCGATGGCGATGTTGTAATCGGTGCCTTCTTTGACGACCTTGCGGGCGATCTTGCGGCAGATGTTGCCGATTTCACGTTCGAGATTGCGCACCCCGGCTTCGCGGGTGTAGGAGCGGATCAACCCGGAGATTGCTTCGTCAGAGAATTTGACGTTCTTGTCGGTGAGGCCAGCTTGCGCCATCTGCTTTTTCACCAGGAACTGCTTGGCGATCTCCACCTTTTCCTGTTCGGTGTAGCCGTGCAGGCGGAGCACTTCCATGCGGTCCTGCAATGCTGGCGGGATGGTGTGGATGACGTTTGCGGTGGCGATGAAAAAGACTTGCGAGAGGTCGTACTCGACGTCGAGGTAGTGATCGACGAACATGAAATTTTGTTCGGGATCGAGGACTTCGAGCAGCGCGGCGGAGGGGTCGCCGCGAAAATCCATGGACATTTTGTCGACTTCGTCGAGCATGAAGACGGGATTTTTTGTGCCCGCCTTTTTCATCATCTGAATGATTTGTCCCGGCAAGGCGCCGATATAGGTGCGACGATGGCCGCGGATTTCGGCCTCGTCGCGAACTCCGCCCAAAGACATGCGGACGAATTTCCGGCCGGTAGCCTTGGCGATCGACATGCCCAGCGAAGTTTTGCCGACTCCGGGAGGCCCGACGAAACAAAGAATGGAGCCTTTGGGATTTTTTACCAATTGGCGGACGGCGAGGAATTCAAGGATGCGTTCCTTGATTTTCTCCAGGCCATAATGATCTTCGTTGAGAACCTTCTCGGCGCGGCTGATATTGCGGATTTCTTTCGAGCGCTTTTTCCAGGGAACGGCCAGCAGCCAGTCCAAGTAATTGCGCGAGACCGTGGACTCGGCTGACATGGGCGGCATGGCTTCGAGTTTCTTCAGTTCCTGAACAGCCTTGTCGCGGACATCTTTGGGCATGCCGGCGGCGTCGATCTTCTTTTTCAGTTCGTCGAATTCGCTCTTTTCACCGCGGCCCAGTTCCTTCTGGATGGCTTTGATCTTCTCGTTGAGGTAATACTCTTTTTGCGCACGCTCCATCTGCCGCTTCACTCGCGACTGAATGGTGCGATCCATGTTGAGCTTTTCGATTTCGATATCGAGGACGTCGCCGATGCGGCTTAGACGCTCGGCGGGATCGAAGATCTCAAGCAGTTCCTGTTTTTCTTCGATGGAAAGCTGCAGGTTGGCGGCGATCGTGTCCGTGAGCTTGGCCGGATCTTCCATGCGCACGGCGGCGATCATGGTCTCGTAGTTCAGCGACTGGCAGAGCTTCACGTACTGCTCGAACAGGCCAGTCACGCGCTGCATGCCGGCTTCGATCTGCGGGTTGGTTTCGGTCGCGTAGCGGGCGAGTCGAACCGTGGCCTGCATGAAACCTTCGGTCTCGGTGACTTGCAGGATTTTGCCGCGTTCAATGCCTTCGACCAGAACTTTTATGTTGCCGTCAGGGAGCTTGAGAGACTGCACGATATTTACGACCGTGCCCACCTGGTAAATTTCGTTGGGCTTGGGTTCGTCCATGCTGGCGTCGTGCTGGGTGGCGAGAAAAATCTTTTTGTCGGAGGCCAGCGCTTCTTCGAGCGCGTGCACGCTCGACTCCCGCCCTACCACGAACGGCGTCATCATGTAGGGGAAGATGACCACATCCCGGATGGGCATCATGGGCAACTTCTTAGTTTCGAATTTTTCCTTGGATGTGGTCACTGAATCTCCCAAAATCGCTTCTAGCTTCTAGCTCCTGGCTTCTTGCTAACACTCCAGCTATCGACGGCCCCGCTGTAGCTAGTAGCCAGAGGCTAGTAGCTAGAGCCAGCTCTATCCCGCCTTTTCCATCATTGCGAACGATGCCGTATGCTTCTCCACCATCTGCTGGGTTACTTCGAATTCTTTCACCTTCTTCTGGCTGGGCAGATGGTACATCAAATCGAGCATCAATTCTTCCAAAATCATACGCAAGCCGCGTGCGCCTACTTTGCGGGCCATGGCCTGGCGGGCTACGGCACGTAGGGCGTCCTCGCTGAACTTCAGGCGAACATTCTCAAACTCGAATAACCGCTGATATTGCTTGACGATAGCGTTCTTCGGCCGGGTGAGGATTTCGATCAGCGCGAACTCGTCCAGATCCTCCAGCACGCCAACCACCGGCAGGCGTCCGACAAATTCGGGAATCAGGCCAAACTTGATCAAGTCCTCGGGCTGCACATCGCTGAGCAACTCAAAATTACGCTTACGCGCCGCCGCCGGCTCCTCGACTTCACCCTCTTCGCCCATCTTGAAGCCGAGCGATTTCTTACCCGCCCGCCGGCCGATAATCTTCTCCAACCCTACGAACGCGCCCCCGCAAATAAACAAAATGTTAGTCGTATCCACAGGCGTAAATTCCTGATGCGGATGCTTGCGTCCACCTTGCGGCGGAACATTCGCAACCGTGCCTTCCAGAATCTTCAGCAACGCCTGCTGCACGCCCTCCCCGGAAACATCGCGGGTAATGGATGGATTCTCGTCCTTGCGCCCGATCTTATCGACTTCATCGATATAAATAATGCCCGTCTGCGCGCGTCCGACGTCCCCATCCGCCGCCTGCAGCAGCTTAAGGATAATGTTCTCCACGTCCTCGCCGACATAACCCGCTTCCGTCAGCGTGGTTGCATCCACGATGGCGAAGGGCACGTCGAGCATCCGCGCAAGTGTCTGAGCCAAGAGGGTCTTACCAGTCCCTGTCGTGCCGATCAGCATGATGTTCGACTTGGTCAGCTCGATGCCATCACTTGTGCGTTGACGATTCATATAGATGCGCTTGTAGTGGTTGTAGACAGCCACAGCCAGCTTTTTTTTCGTCTGTTCCTGGCCGATTACGTACTCATCGAGGAAGGTTTTGACTTCTTGCGGCTTGGGAAGCGTGTTGGGCGTTGCAGCGGCGGGAGTTGCGGCGCGATCGTCTTCCAAAATGGAATTACAGACGGCTACGCACTCATCGCAGATGTAGGCCCTGGGATAATCGCTCGGGGATGAAATCAGCTTGGCGACCGCGTCCTGCGATTTATGGCAGAACGAACAGCGTAGGATCTCCTCAGTGCCTGTTCGGTTTTTCACTCGGCTCAACTCCTTAGTATTACTTTAACCTCCCGGCACTTTAGCGATCATTGCCCTTGGGCAATCGGGGAGAAATCTTTTGCGCCGAGACCTCCCAAATGTTATCGGCGAATGCCGATCATACCCTTCATCTGGTCTTGTAGATGATATCGTCTATGATTCCATATTCCTTAGCCTGCTGGGCGTTCATAATGAAGTCGCGCTCCACGTCCTTCTCCACCTTATCCAGCTTCTGACCACTGTGTTTCGCCAGTAACTGGTTTGTAATCTCTCGCATACGCAGGATTTCGCGGGCGTGGATGTCAATATCGGTAGCCTGACCCGAAAGGCCCCCCATCGATGGTTGGTGGATCAAAATTCTCGAATTGGGAAGAGCGAGCCTTTTCTTATTTTCTCCCGCCGCCAGCAAAAGCGCAGCCATGGAAGCTGCCTGGCCGATGCAAATCGTGGTCACATCGTTCTTGACGTACTGCATAGTGTCGTAAATCGCCATACCCGCGGTAATCGACCCGCCCGGCGAATTCACATACAACTGAATATCCTTCTCCGGGTCTTCCTGCGCCAGAAACAGCATTTGCGCAATTACCAGGTTGGCGATGTTGTCGTCAATTGGCGTGCCGATGAAAATAATATTGTCCCGCAAAAGACGCGAGTAGATGTCATAAGCCCGCTCCCCGCGTCCGGTCTGCTCAATCACCATCGGAACTAGCATTAGCTGTTTCCCTTTCGCACTCCTGATCCTGCTTGCTTGGGCTTCTGTGGGGGATCGGAAGCGACTTACGCGGACTGACGATACAGAAAGTCGAGGGTCTTCTCGTTGCGGATTCTATTCCGGATTCTATCCAGCGCCCCATCGCGTGTCAAACGCGACCGGATAGCCTCCGGCGTCTGCTTCGATTGCTCGGCCAATGCTACGACTTCGCGATCGATTTCCGCATCGCTAACCTCGATCTTTTCCTCCTCGGCGATTTTCTCCAGCAACAGCGCGGCCTTCACTTCCTGCACTGCCTGATCCCGCTGCCCGCCGCGGAGCCGGTTCAGATCCATCTTCTTCATGTCTTCCGTCTTCATCCCCTGCGCCGCGAGCGCCCGCAGTCCGCGGTCAAGACGAATATCGATCTGGTGCTCGACCAGCGCCTCCGGCACCTCAAAATCATTGCGCTTCACCAACTCCGCCACCAGCTTGTCTTTGGCTTCGCGCTCGGCGTTGTGTTTTTTCTCTGCTTCCATGCCTTCGCGGATTCGCTTCCGCACGTCCGCAAGGTCGGCAAACTCTCCCAACGCTTTCGCAAAGTCGTCATTCAACTCCGGCAAGCTTTTCTGCTTGATGCCCTTCACTTTCACGGTATAGGTAAACGTTTTGCCGGCCAGTCGCTGATCGGAGAAATCCTGCGGATAATGCACATCAAATGTCCGCTCATCGCCCGCGGACGCGCCTCGCAAGTTCTCGGTGAACTCCGGCATCGTCCCCTGGCCCCCAATCTCGACCAGGATGTCATCCATGTGTACGGGATTCGAACCGGTAGGGCCCGGTGTCGCCGCAACTTCCGCGTCTTTCGGCTTTCCATCCAGCGAAACCTGCGCAAAATCCCCATCCCCCAGTGGACTTCCCTCAATCGCAGTAAACGTCGCCCGCTGCTCCTGCAGATTTTTCAGCGACTGCTCCACTTCCTCGTCAGTGACCGAAATGTCGGGCTTGTCCGCCCGCAGTTCCTTGTAGTCATCGACCCGGATGGCAGGCATCACTTCAAAGCTGGCCTTGAAGCGCAAGGGTTCCCCGTCGTGCACATGCAGGTCAGACACCCGCGGCTGCGATACCGGCATCAGGCCAAGTTTGTCAGCCTCCTTGCGGAAATATCGCGGCACCAGCGCCTCCACCACATCGCTCTTGATGCCCTCGGCAAAGCGCTGCTTAATAATGGAGGCGGGCGCATGCCCCGTACGAAAGCCGGGGATCCGGGCAAGCTTCTGGTATTTCTGGATGAGAGTCTCAGTCTCGCGGGCAACATCCTCCGCCGGGATCTCCACCTGGATTTCCCGCTTGGTGCTGCTGCTAGTCTCAGTGGGGCTCACGTGTGCCTTTCGCGGTCACCGGCGGTTCAAAAGTCCAATTCCAATTCGGACCATCCAAACCACCAGCGTACAGTCATGAGTGTAAAGACAGAAGGAGAGCAGCGTCAAACTCCAGAGCGCATTTTTCTGTGCCATTTCGGGACTTTAGTAACCGGCCTAACTAAATGGCGGACGGGCGTCTCGCCCGTCCGGTTTTCGCAAGCGTAGAACGGTGTCGCCCACGACGACGAAATCGGCGAAAGACTTACCAACGCAACATTGGAGTAAACCCACTGGCCAAGGGCGTCACATGCGATTCCTCCAGTAGCCCGGACGCCGTCGGCCATGGGCCACTGCCAAAACGATAATGTGAGCAGCAAGAATCGAGTAGACGATAATGAAGGGAAATCGGTGAAGAGCGTATCTTCTACAGCCGGCAAGGTAGATTGGCCAGCGATGAGGAGCTTCGCTGATTGTTCTTATCGCTCGATCGAATGCGCTTTCGAAGTTGATCGCCGCAGCCAGACTACGTTCCCGATACCACGCCAATGCTGACAAATACTCCTGTTCCGCCTGCGGATGCAATTCAAGCGGCTTACTTGCCATGAAGCAGTGAACGCCCCTTCTGCCGAACGTCGTTCCAGGACACTGTTTTCACTTTTCCAGATCGAACCTCTTCCAGTCGCCGAGAGATCTCTTCCTGCCAAGCGGCTTCCGCATCTTCATCGAAGGTCTCGTCCAAACTTTCGATCAGACGGCCAGCCAGATCCGCACGCTCCTTAACAGATAAAGCGAGAGCCTTCTTAAGCAATTCTTGGGCTTCCTGCATCATGGACTAGATTATATCCCCGACCCTCCCATCAATCCCTAGGCATCCCGATCAATCCCCACCGTGTGCACTTGCGCTCAATATCCGGATAGAACCGCAGATTTGTCACCAACACCAGGACCGCCATAGGCCTGAGAAAGCGGAGGAGTTTTTCGCTCGCGAGTCCAATGAAAGATCTCTGCAGTTCTGGCGCGGACCCCAGATTCTGGCACCACAGTCAGAGCTCTCTTCTGCCACCGACGCTACGATACTTTGTCGGGCATGCGAAAACGGGGTTAAAATGGCTCGGTTTGTACCCCGTCCCCTAGCCACTCACTTCGGAGGTTGCTATGAACCGTTTCCACCTGGCTGCTACCCTCACACTTCTGGCGGTGTCACTCCTGCTCCTGACCGGATTCAATCAGGAGCAAGCTTTCTGGTCCCAGTGGGGCCGCAACTCGCAACACACGGGGATGGTCGACGTTCCCGCTCAGCCGCTGAATACCAAACTCGCCGACATCGTGTACGACGACTTCGTCAATGAAGAAAAGGCCGAAAACAAGCTGCTCGAAGGAGCAGCTGTTCTGACCGTACACTACCAGGCCACTCTGGTCGACGGCGACAGTTTCTACATGGTGAAAAAAGACGGCGCCAAATACCCTTCGTGCCATCCCCTTGGCTACTGGATTTTCGGTCACCAGTGCGGCCCCAATGCCTGGGACAAACTGCAATGGAATGTCGTTCGCTACGACTGGAAGAATGGCAAGGCCGTCCCCGCTTGGAAATTCTGGACCGATTGGAAACCTGAGCCTAATGTCACCGACCTTCGCTACGGCTTCATTGGATTGATCGGCTGGGAACCGGTTTTTCATCCCGCCCTGGCCAACGGATATCTCTACGTTCCCGGCGCTGCCGGCACCATCTGGAAGGTCGACAAAACTACCGGCAAAGCAGTAGCGCACGTAAAACCGTTTGGCAAATTCGAAGGCGCCACCAACACCTTTGTCTCCAGCCCACTGACTGCTGACAACCAGGGACGCATTTATTACAACGTGATCAAACTGGATACGCTCGACGGCAACCCATGGAACGAGAACGACGTGGCCGACGCCTGGCTGGTGAAAGTTACGCCTGATGACAAAGCCGGCAGAGTCAGCTACAAAACGCTCGTGCCCGATGCGCCGCCCCCGAATTCTACGAATTGTCCGGGAACGTTCTTCAATCTCGGCGATGGAGGCGCGTCCCTACCCTGGCCGCCCACTGCGACCTGCGCAACCTCCCACGGAGCTGTGCGGCGCACAACGTCCTCCGCTGAATGTGGCGCCTGCTGTCGCACCCGACGGGACGATCTACACCATAAGCACAGCCCACTTCGACATGATGGTCACTTACATGATTGCAGTGAATCCCGATCTCACGCTTAAGTGGGACTCCAGCATGCAGAACCGGCTGACCGACGGATGCGGGACCCTCTTGCCAATCGCGGGACAGGGCGTTGACAATGAGCCCAATTCCTGCCGCTATGGCACCACTCCGGGCGTCGATCCCACGACCAACGCGAAGGGCTCCGCCGACCTCGAGGACGAGTCCTCGGCCACTCCCACGGTGCTTCCCGACGGCTCCGTGCTTTATGGCGTGACCGATAACTATGACTACGGCCGCGGTCACCTTTTTCACTTCGACAGCAGCGGCAATTACGTCAACGCCTACACGTTTGGCTGGGATTCCACCCCCGGAGTGTATGCCCACGACGGCACCTTCTCGGTCGTCATCAAGGACAATCACTATCCGGCAGCCGCGTATTGCACTTTCAACAATCCGGTTTGCACACCGACGCCTCCCGGACCCTATTACGTGTCGCAACTCGATGCCAACCTCAATGTCGAATGGTCATTCAAGAGTACGACCATCGACAAGAATCATCCCAACGGCTATGAGTGGTGCGTGAACGCGCCTACCATCGACTCCAAGGGATTGGTTTATGTCACTAGCGAGGATGGCCATGTCTACTCGCTTCCGCAGGGACACAAAGGAGTCTTCACCAAACCGCACCAGAAGATTTTCCTGAAGGAGGCGTTAGGCGCCGCCTATACTCCGCTGTCGATCGGCGAAGACGGCAAAGTCTACAGCCAGAACGACGGCCATCTGTTCGTAGTCGGCCGGTAAGCGACCGCAACTTGATTCTGGGTCACCCAACTGGGGTGGCCCAGCCTTTTCCTCTGCACTTTCTCTGCGGACCATCAGACTCAGCGTTATGAGGGATTAATCACGTGGGGACAGCCGCCCCCGCTGTACAGCGGAGCAAAGCCGGCAGCCGCTGGTCTCATCACCTCACCAAGGCTTCACAATAGCGCTCGTATCGCGGGTGGAATAGCGCTTTTAGCGCTGCGATAAAGCTCCCGACGATCAAGCCCCGGCGGAGAGCGAATGCTCTTGCCCTGCACCCCCGGGTAGTGGGCCAGTTTGACTCTCGTTTTGAGATCCTCATTCCGCACTTCAAACTGACTCACCACCACGCTTTCTCCTTGTTCTGGTAGTTCCGTTCAGATAAGATTTTCCACAATAGTGTTAGCTATTTGAGAATGGCTAGCGATTGCCTAGCCTTTGCTTCGAATACCTCTAAGGAGGCCGCGCAGGCGGGGATCCGATCTTTGAAAACTACGGTCTGCTCCGGGAGGGACCATACCCATTTTCATGTCCTAAAACTGGCTCCCTGGTCGTGTGGGTGTGACAACCTCAGGCCGACGATGACCCAAAATGGAACTGAGAATGGCTTTGTTTGCGCATCTAAGTCCTTATTCCGTAATATTTTACATATAAGTCCTTATTTCTCAAAGATTTTGAGGGTGGTCTGGCGCTAACCCTATGATTCTGAAAGATCAGAGGGGGAGGGGGATACCCAGTATTACTTAACCGTCGCAGCGTGCGAACCAAACCTGAAGTTCGATCAAGCCGGTAGGTTTCGTACTTGGAGAGCAGGGGAAAGAGGGACGTTTTCGTAGATGATCCACCCCTACTCTTTCACCCCCAACTGCCAAAACAGAAACGAATAAACATCCGTCAACTCCTCAATCTGTTTGGTGATCGGCTTTCCGACGCCATGCCCGGCCTTGGGTTCGATCCGCAATAGAATTGGACGCTCGCGGCTTTGTCCGTTTGCTGCTTCGGCCTGCATCCGTGCGGCCATTTTCTTGGCGTGCATGGGATCGACGCGGGTGTCGCTCTCGGCCGTCATAAAAAGGATGGCGGGATATTCCGTCCCCGGCTTCACGTGGTGATAGGGCGAGTAAGCGTAGAGCCATTCGAACTGCTGGGGATCGTCCGCCGAGCCGTACTCGGGAATCCATAGCTTGGCAATCTGGAAGTGCTGGTAGCGCAGCATGTCGAGCAGCGGCACCGCGCAGACTACGGCGCGAAACAAATCAGGACGCTGGGTAAACGCCGCTCCCACCAGCAATCCGCCATTCGATCCGCCGCGAATTGCGAGATGATCTTTGTCGGTATATCTCTCCGCAATCAGATACTCAGCCGCCGCGATGAAGTCATCAAAAACATTTTGCTTTTTATCCAGCATGCCGGCGCGGTGCCAGTCTTCTCCAAACTCGGCGCCGCCGCGCAGGTTGGCGACGGCGAAAACGCCGCCATGCTCCAGCCACAGATAGCGATCGCCCACGAAGCTCGGAGTCAGGCTGACATTGAATCCTCCATAACCCGTCAGCACAGTTGGATTCTTTCCGTTCAGCACCAAACCTTTTTTGTGAAAGATGAACATCGGAACCCTGGTTCCGTCCTTTGATGAAAACCAGACCTGATTAACTTCGTAGGCCGAAGGATCAATCAAAGGCGCGTCGACGCGGGCCCAGAGTTGTGGAGCGTTGCCTTGCTTTGAAATCGATAGTGTAGATGCTCGGAGGAATCGTGAATGACTGGAATCCGAAGAAGGCTTCGTCGCTGTCCCACTTGCCGCCGATGGCAGTGATCGAACCTAGTCCTGGCAGACTCACATCGGAGAGCAAGTGTCCATCCGTGCTGACAATCTTCAGCAGGGAAGTAGCGTTCTTCTCATATAAGCCGACGAGGTTTCCGTGGACGGCCGAAATATTCTTTAGAACCGCGTCCGATTCGGGGATGATCTCACGCCAGAACTCGCGCCCCGGCTTCTGCGCATCTACTCGCAAGACGCGATAGCGGGGCGCATCCTCATTGGTGAAAATGTAAAGCTGATCTCTTAGAATCTCGCCGCTGTAAATAAAATCTTTGCCACTGGTGATTTCGACCGGCGGAGTTCCCGCGTTCAGGTCCTGCAGGAACATTTCAGTCTTCGTGTAGCCTTCAAATACGGTGATCAGAAACCAGCGATCGTCATCGTCGGCAAGCTGCGCCATCGGGACATCCTGCGGACCGAGACGATCACCAAAGATCAGCGGGTCTTTCTCCGGATCGATGCCTAGCGCGTGATAGAAAATTTTGACGTGATAAACCTCTTCACCGGCAGGCACGTCGCCTTTTTTCGGAGTGCGTCCGTAATAAAAGCCGGAGTTGTCCTTCTTCCAGGCCACGCTGGCGTGGCGCGTCCGATCGATGGTGTCGGGCAATAACTTCCCACTCGCCGTCTCAACGATGCGCAGCGTGCTCTCCTCAGAGCCACCGTGTGAGGTGCCGTACGCGACATAGCCGCCGTCATCCGAGGGCGCCCACCAGTCCAGCGCAACCGTGCCGTCCGCCGACAACAGATTCACATCCACCAGTGCGCGGTCTTTTCCGTGAACACCCTCGCGCACCAAAAGCACAGGCTGGTTCCGCGTTCCTTCGCGGCGAATATAAAAGTAATACTTGCCGCCAACTTGCGGCGTGCCGATGGTGCCGATGGAAAGCAGTTCGGTGAGTTGCTGATGGATGAGACCGCGCCCTGGCAGCGGATCGAGAATGCCGCGAGCGTAGGCCAGTTCCTGGCGAACATATCCCTGCGTCGCCGGATGATCTGTGTCCTCCAACCACCGGTAAGGATCGACGATCTTATGTCCTTGAACCGTTTCTTCGACAAGCTCCTTTTTAGCCTTCGGAGGCGCGGCCACGACCGGGGAACTGTCCTCGGCCCAAACCGCGCTCAGCAAGAAAAAGAGGCAAAGCAAAGCCAGAGCACAGAGCAAAACCGCAACCTCCTGTCACAAAAACAGCTCTCACCGATAGTCGCACGCCAAAACGCGATCCTGGTTTTCCAGCGTAAGTATAAATATCAAAAACACAAATATTTGAGATGACGTAGCGGCAACTTTACCCACCCCCAACAACCTCTGCCGATGATATTATGGATTCGAAGGCGAAGGGCACCGCCCTCGGGCGGGCCCACCCACACTCCTCAGTAGCTCAATGGCAGAGCATCCGGCTGTTAACCGGAGGGTTGTAGGTTCGAGTCCTACCTGAGGAGCCATTTTTCAATAACTTAGGGCACCCGCCGATGGGTGCCCTTTGCTTTTGTGCGCGAATTGTGGGTGTTTCACGGGACTCTTGCCGATTGTTGCGGCGTGACCGCAATCTTTTCGGCTTGGGCGGCCTGCTGCTGTCGGTAAGCCTCCGTTGCCCGCAGTGCTTCGCGCTGGTCCGGCTCATCGGTAATGTTGTACCTCTTGAACATGCTGGGCGAACGGTGGCCGCTGATACTTTGGGCGACGTGCTGCGAGACTCCCGCGCGGATTAGGTGCCTGACGGCTGATCTTCTCAGGTCGTGGAACAGTCGGCCAGGCACGCCCGCCATTCGGCAGGCCGTCGCCCATGCCTTCCGAAATTCTTTGATTGGTTGGCCCTTGCGATGAAAGATCAAGCCCGACAGCATAACCGTGCCCTTGACTTTGACCTGCCGTGCCGCCTTCCGCCGTTCGATCAGTTCCGACAATTTGCCTTCCATAGGGAGCAACCGGGAATTGCCGTTTTTGCCGTTCTCGGCCCGCAGGCGGATCACGTCGCCGTCAACATCTTCCCAGCGCAAGGATGCAATCTCCCCCTTGCGCATTCCTGTCAGCCATCCGAACAAAGCGAAGTCGGCAAGATCGGCGGGCAGGGAAGCGAGCACTCGCCGAAGTTCCGACTCCGAGAAAAAGCCGCTTCTCACGTTGTCCGACTCGTCCAATTTGACGATCTTGGGCGGGTTCAGGTCAGCCAATGAATAGCCCTGACGCAAAGTCGCAGTCAGGCGATTGACCGTGGCCTTTTTGTGAAGAAAGGGACGCGGCAATGAGAGGCGACGGAAGAGTTTTCAAACGCGGTGAGAAATGGTGGATTTCGTTCTACGTTGACGGCAGGGAACAGCGTGAGTCAGCCAAAACGAATGACGAAGAGAAAGCGCGCAAATACCTGCGGGCGAAATTGAAAGAAGTGCACGCGCATGAACTGGACCCTGCCCAGGCCCTTCATCACCCAGCGTGACCGCAGGCGCACCATCGCCGACCTGATGGACGCGCTAAAAACTGACTTTCAACTTCGAGGCAAGGACAGTCTGCAAAACCTTTCCAATATCAAGCGTGTCAAGCGAGACTTCGGCCACATTCGAACGGTCGGCCTGACCGCGGAAGCCGTCACTGATTACGTTCGCGATCAACTGGCAATCGGTTAAGCCGGCGACTGGCTGGGTGGACATGACAGAAAGTGCAAGACTGACCGCTGGCGAAGGCAATGGGAGTGAGGTAGTGAGTGATTAGGGGCGATATTGTGGCGTCAGCTTCGACCGCGAACTCTGACAAGAATTATGTCTTCATCAAGCGCCCCGGAGGTTGGAAGACGGTTACACATTCCACAACGACGCTTCACACTCCCGGAGGCGGCGGTTGCGGATTGTGTATCGGAATCGGCGCGGACACAATAGCGGTCGGCGTACCCTCCAATTTCATATACGAGGGCACAGTCTACGTGTTCGTGAAACCAAAGTCGGGGTGGAGGCGAGAAATGAAACCCGAGGCCGCCTTGATCGCTGCAGATACAGCACTCTATGATGAATTTGGTTTCTCGGTTTCTATGAATAGCAATACCATTGTCGCAGGCGCGCCATACCATGCGAATGTTGGAGCGATCTACGTCTTTGAGAAGCCGACGGACAGCTGGAAAAGTATGAGCGAGACCGCTGAGTTAGCTGCCCGAGATGGGTTAGCAACAGGGACAGCAGTGGGGCCCACCGCGAACGGAATGACGATTGGCGCCGGATCACCCTCGGCTCTGGTTGGGACAAATGAGGCACAAGGAGCTGTGGACACATTTGCTGGCCAAAGGATGGCTGGAAGACGACCAAGAAATTTAATTCCAAACTTACTGCTTCAGATGGCGCACCGAAGGATCAGCTTGGAACATCACTCGGTGTATCAGGAACGACGATTCGTAGCAGGTGCACCAGAGGCTATGGTCAACGGAAACTACAGCCAAGGTGCAGCGTATGTATTCGTGAAATAAGTCAGAGAACTTCACCTCAGGATTCAAGCTGTCGTCGACAACTTCTCTTCACACCATCTACGCCACTTTCTTCTGCATACTCGCCTTCGTCCTCTTCGCCAGCTGGGACAAATGATGCGATCTTTCGGATCTTGCTGCGAGCTAACGACATCATGACATCGCGCGCATATTCGCAGCGACTTCCGATCCCGCTCTCTTTACCTGCACGGGCGCGGCAATTCATTGTTTGAAACGCGATAATGTATTTTATCGGGCTACAAAGTCAAGCCGGGAAGCGAACACTCATAAGCACGGAAAACCGCCTCTCTCCGCCTCTTCGAGCGCACGCAAGTCGTTACTTCCCAGATGAGCGTTCGTGGACAGCTTCCGGATCGGGCGCATTCCGCAACAATGTAACGAGCGTGCGGCTTAAGAGTTCCGAAGAGAGCGCTCCGTGCAGGCCCGTACGTAATCCGGAAGGGCCCCGGGTTCATAAAAGCGGTCATAGAAATCGACGTCCACGCGACAAACCTGGAACCCAATAACGGTCCGAAACGGCGCCGTATAGACAGGGAATCTACCGTAGCGGCGAAAAACATAATCGCAATACGCCACGGTCGCTTGCACCGCCGCTGCGGTCGGCGCTGGTATCTTGGCGGCACAAGAAGCCGATTCACGCCAGGTACTCTGTTGCGTTCCACCTCGGTAGGTTCCATCTTCCCCGAACTTCGTTTGCATGAAAGCGCGGACCGCATCGTTCATTGATTTGTAGTAGGGCGGGCAGAATGGCTGCAGCAATACCTGGTTGTCCTGCTCCAATCCGACTGGATATTCCAACACAGGATCTTTCCCAAGCCATCTCGAAAGAGTAGCCAGCAGCCACGGAGCACCGGCGTAGCGGCTCGCGCCCATGGATTGCATTCGGAAGCCCGCTGCTTTGAACCAGCTGAACTCATGGCGCGCGAAATTCGGGAAGCCGCCCAATCCCAGCGCCTCGGTCATGAGCGCGAGGTTTTGCAGAGCCATGCCGTGTTCCGTGGCCATCGATTCCAGCAGCGACGACTCCATCATTTGAATCGTCGCCGAGCGGAGGTCGCGCGGTTCGTCATGCAAGTGCCCGCCTTTGCTACGCGCAAAGCGACCAACGCCGGCCGCACGGAACCACGCCCGCTCGTCGCGCAAGAACACTCCCATGTCTTCTCCGAAGAGCTCAAGGAGCGCGTTGATCATGAGCGCAGTGGTCTCGATGATCGGAAGAAAATAAGTCGTCCCCGGAGCGTAGAGCGACCATCGATTGATCGAGAAATTGTGGCCCGGGTCTAGCGGTGGCGCAGTCCGGTTGGCGGATAGCCGGATTCGGGAGCGTTTATAGAGGTCAGTGAGTGCGCCCTTTCGCGCCAAGCTGACTAACTCCAAGAACTCAGCGGGAGCAAAATCCTGAGGACGCTTCAGCATCCAGGTTCCATGATCGTTTGTGACCAGCACCGACACGGCGTTTACCGCATCGGGACTGGCAACGGTACGGCCAAGCCTTCCCGCCAACATACTGCCGCCTTCCCTTGCCCCATAAGAAAGATCTGCCAGTGCATAGCCGGTGACCCCGCAAGCCGCGAACGCCAGCGCCGCTTCCTCATCTTCGGTGAGAGGAACAGGCGCTCGCTCGCTGGTGTATTGGAACGGCCCAGCCGGAATAGTCATGCCCAACCCTACTCGCCGCGAGCGGCGATTGAGCAGGACTTCAAACAGCGTGGCTTTGAGCGGATCGAGAAGCATGTTCAGAGAGTGCGTCCTGCTGCGGTGCCGCTCTTGCCCTGTTTCAGAAACATGGCTGCGTCGGGGCGTACCGCGCTCAGTGCCTCCGCCACACGGGTGTCAATGGCCAGCAGCCGGACTCGCGTACGCGCGCGGATGCAGCACTCGAGTTTGGGTCGGGCACCCTCGCCGAAATAGTCGCCTGCCTGCAGCGACTGAAGGATCGCCTCGCGGTTTCCGTCGCTCGAGACTACGTCGAGGTCTCCCGACTCCACAAGGTAGTGATAGCGCCGGGTCTCGCCTGCGGCGACGACAATCTGGCCCGGTTCGTACAGGGCGTGCCGAATCGCTCCACGTTCGTCCATCCGGGGATTCACGACATCGCGACCGAGAATTAAAGTCAACCACCAGTCGAACATGAGGCGGACGCGCCGCGTCCAACTGGGCACGAACATGGTCAGTACGATGAAACGCCATCCGATCCACGCCAGGAAACCGGAGGCGGGGATTCCCTTCATGTGCGCGATCGCGCTGCGGTGTCCGAGCGTGCAGGCCTCGCCAAGTCCGTTGAAGGAATATGGCTTGAGCGGCTTGCTGGCGGTTATGCGCACGATATTTGCGCCGATGTTGGAGCCGGCCTTTTGTGCATAGTGCGCTAGTGGAGGGCAGGTGCCTCCGTCTGGGTGCGGAACAGCGGCGCAATCGCCCCCGGCCCAGATGTTGGTTGCGCCCGGCACGCGGCAGAATTGGTCGGTGACTAACCGTCGACGCCTGTCGCGTTCGTATGGAAATTGGTCGAGTAAGGGAGACGAGGTCATGCCGGTGCAGGTGATGAGAGTATGCGTGGGGATACGTTCACCCGATTTGAGAACTGCTCCTTCGGCCGTGGCGGACTGCAAGCCACTATTGAGGTGCATCTCCAGGCCCAATTGCAGGACACGTTTCTCGGCGTAACGCACAAGGGACGGAAGACGTTTCCCGAGTTCCGGTAAAATGCGCGGACCAACTTCCACCAGCGCCACTCGAAACTCGTGGAACTTTAACTCCGGATATCTCGTGCGGGAAAGGAAGCGGAAATAGTCCACCAGGTCGCAGGCGACTTCGATTCCCGCGTAGTTTCCGCCGGCGATAACAAAGGTGAGCAACCGCTTGCGCTCGTCGGGGTTCGTCTCAATGGACGCCATCTCAAGAACGCTGACCAGATGGTTGCGTAGACGGTAGCAATCGGCGAACGTCTTCAGAGGAAAGGCGTGGTCTGCGATTCCAGCGTAGCGGGAGAAGTCCTCGACGGAGCCGACACCGACCACCAAGTGGTCATAAGGCAGAGTGTGGGCCCGGCCGTCGAGCGAACTCCGTGTCAGCACGCGCTGATTGCTAACGTCCACCGACTCAATCTCGGCATTGTGCAGGTGAGCCGGCGCAATCATTTCCCGGACAGACGAATTGATCTGCTGCGGCTGTATCTTGCACGTCAGCATTTCCGCAATCAGTCCGTGAACAGTAGAATAGTTATCGCGGCTGACCACCGTCAGCTTGACTTCGCCTTTTCGCACTGGCGAACGCAACGCGCGAGCGAGGTAGATGGCCACCCAGCCACCACCCAGACACACTACGCGTACAGGATCTTTCATCGGTTCCCTCCGTCGGACGCACGTTCGCTCGCGGATTGTGGATTTGCCTGACCTATCTGGGAGTCGGGTTGATCAGCGCGCACCGCGATCCGGCGAGGGATCACGAACTCTCCTGCTCGCCCCTTCAGGCCGCGCTCGCTCAACAAATGTCGAAACGCTTTCGGCCCCGCAACTCTTGCCAAGGCTTGCACACGGGTACTGAACCGGCGGGCGGTTTCTATCACCCAAGTCGCCGGACGAATCGCAGGCAACAGCCACTTCCATCGGGTCTCGGGAAACCCGAGGGCGGCGGCCTGCTCATCCCCAATCAGGGCACGGGACAGGCCGTAACACAGGTTTACGCTGCATAAGCGCCCTGCTTTGAAGTTGCCGATATACGTGAACGACGTCTGCATCAGGGCATCCACCAATGCTCGTGAATCGTCATCCGGTTGCGGTTCGAAGGCAAAGATCAGATCAAGCAGTCGATGGCCCTCAAATTCGTCGGCAATCAACAGTTCATGATCTACGCCCAGCAAGTATCCCGCGTAACGCCACAGATGGACGAGCGCTTCCCGTTCGACTCGTTCGAAGTGGTAGCCGAACCGCGTTAGACCGTCGAGTACGCCCACCGAAAACATGACGTTGGTGCCAGCCATGTGGCACTGGTTGATAGGTGCGCCCCACACTTCCGAGCGCCATTGACCGGAGTCGAGAAGCAAGCGCCGCACCTGTGCGTGGATGAGGCGCACGCGCACCGTCATGGCAAACCCTTCGGAAAACCGGCCCAGGCCGTCGGGCTGACATACAGCAAACACGTATCGCGTCGTGTCTTTCAGGCGCTGTGACGCGCGATGCACCAGTTGACCTGACAGCGCGAGCGGCTTGTTACCTGCCGGCCAACTGTAGATGATCGGCAACGCCAGCATCGCAAGCACAGCGAAGCCCATCCGGCAGCGAAGAAATGTTGCTCCACCCAGGTTGCATCGATCGCGATCCACCCAGAACGGAACGCTCTCCAGTTGGTGGAACAGCGCTCGCAACGGCTCTGGTGCATGAGGGACTGCATCGAGACCCTTCGCCAGCGCCAGATCCAGCAGCGCACGCCATTCGCTTTCCGGCATGCGGGCAAATTCATCCATCACGGCCTCAGCGAGCGGGTCGGTGGTCCAGAGGAACTCCACATACTTCTCAGCGCGGGTGCCACGCGGGACCGCGGTGGCATTGAGGCCGGAATATCCCGACGGTACTTCGTGCTTCGCATCCGTCATCATTTGTGGCCGCCGTTTGAGGTGAACGTATCATATGCCGCACCATCCATTCTCTTTCTGCCTCAGGTTCGTGTTACGGCCGTAATCTCGTTCGACGGTGTGAGTATACCCGCGTAGCTGAGGCGAAACCCAACCCTCAAATCAAGAGCATGACTCAGGTCGCTTAGGAGTGACGGGCTCAGAGGCTGCAACTGGAGAGAATCTTCGCGACACGCCCCCGAAGTCGGCTTGTAGGAGATCAATAGTGATCTCCCACAAGCCCGTCTCAGGTTTGCCGACTAGCCGGGAGCTGGACGGCTGGACTCGGAACGCACAACCTTCTCCGGACGGTCCATCTGTTTTCGAGTTTTCGTAGTACTCTCTGAGCAATGCGCATCCTTACTACCTTCTGCCTTTCAGTCGCGATTGCGTCCTTTCTGCTACTAAAGCCGGTCAGCACTGCGCAATACAATCCTGCACCAGGCCCGACTGTGATCACGCACGCGACTGTCCTCAATCCGGGTACGTCATCGGTTCAGAGAAATCAGACAGTTGTCATCACCGGCGTTCGCATCACCTCTGTTTCTGATACGGCGAAATTCCAGGTACCGAAGAACGCACGGGTCATCGACGCCACCGGTCAATATCTTATTCCCGGGCTTTGGGACATGCATGTGCACTCCGCTTTTGGCGATTGGTTTCCCGGCGGACGCGACATTATCCTGCCGCTTTTCATCGCCAACGGTGTCACCGGCGTGCGCGATATGGGAGGAGACGTTCCAGTTCTCTTGGAGTGGCGCAAAGAGATTGCGTCTGGCCAGATTGTTGGCCCGCGCATGGTCATCTCCGGCCCCATGCTGGATGCCTATCTGCCGAACGGTAAACTGCGCTTCCCCAGTTCTATCGCTGTTAGCACTCCCGCCAGTGCGGTTGCTGCCGTGGACTCGCTCAAAGCGCAGGGCGTAGACTTCATCAAGGTCCAGTCCGTCATTTCGCGCGATGCCTACCTTGCCGCTGCCGCAGAAGCGCACAAGCAGGGCTTGCCCATCGTCGGCCATGTTCCTGATAAGGTTCGCATTCGGGAAATTGTCGAAGCGGGGCAGAAGAGTATCGAGCATCTGATGGGCATCTTCGAAGGCTGTTCTACTGAAGAGGACAGATTCATCAAGGGCGAAGGCAGCCTGAAACTGCTGCTCACCACACAGGACCGGCAAAGATGCGACTCGCTCATCAAACTGCTCGCGCAGAACCGGACCTGGCAGGTACCCACGCTGGCTTGGCAACGTGGCGGAACATTTCTCGACCAGCGCGACCTGAAGCACGATCCACTCGACAGGTACGTTCCTGCCTACTGGCGCGATGTAACCTGGCGCCGCTTCACCGATGAAATGATGCCCGATCTTCTACGCGATCCGCTGGCGCTACGCCGGGAGTATTTCGCCGACAATCTGCAAATGGTCGGCGCAATGCACCGCGCCGGAGTGCCATTCATGGCCGGAACGGACACCGCCCCGGGCGTTTATATCGTGCCGGGCTTCAGCTTACACGACGAGCTCGCAAATTTTGTCGAGGCCGGTTTCACACCCATGGAATCGCTTCAGACGGCGACCAGCAACCCGGCGAGATTTCTTGGGATGGAAACGAGCCTTGGGTCGGTCGAAGCCGGCAAGATCGCCGATTTAGTGTTGCTGAGTGCAAACCCGCTCGAGGACATCCGGAACACTCGGAAAATCGCCATCGTTGTGGCGAACGGCAAGTTGTTCGATCGGGCGGTGCTCGATCAGCTCCTGATGCAGGTCGAGGCCGCCGCGAAGCGGCAGCAGTAATAAGCCTCCGCGGCCTGATTTCCAACTTCTGGTTTGCCGACGATCCGGGAGCCATCTGGTTTTGCCTCAATCTAGAATTCCACGCTAAGATTGCCGAATGATGGACTCTTCACGCGAGGCGCTGAAGCCATACGAGCGTGAACTTGGGGATGCACCTGCCAAGTCTCAAGGGAAGTTAGCGCTGGCTCTGGGAGTGATCGCAATCGCGCTCAGCGCGGTTCTTGGGTTTGTTTATCTAATCTCGGTCCGTCGCCTGGAGCGCGAGGTGGCACGACTCAGCCAACAGACGGAAGGTTTCAGCCAGTTGGTCGTGCGCGCACAGAAGCAATCGCAGACGTTGGCTCAGCAGGCCTCGCAAGCGGCTGCGAACGCGCAGGCAGCCGCTCAACAGCGCGACGTGGCGAAGCAGGATCAATCGAATTCGGAGGCGCAGGCGCAACTTGCGAGGCAGCAGGCCGCCGCCGAGCAGCAAAAGGCAGATCAAGCCGCACAGCAGGCTGAGGAATATCGGCAAGAGCGAGAGGCGGAACTTGCACAGCTGCAACAGGCTCTCGGGCAAATCGCCGAAACGCGTCGCACCGCCATGGGCCTGGTGATGACGCTGGACAGCAAGTCGATTCGCTTCGACTTTGATAAGGCAAACATTAAACCGGAATATCGCGACATCCTTAATCGCATCGCCGGGATACTGATGACGCTTAAGGGATATACGATTGCTGTCTACGGATATACGGACGATATCGGCACGCAGACGTACAACTTGCAACTCTCACAGCATCGCGCCGAAGCTGTCCGCGACTTCTTGGTGCAGACCGGAATTTCCTCGGCAATCATGAGCACCAAGGGTTTTGGCAAATCCGACCCGCGCGTTCCCGGCGACAGCGAACAGGCGCGTGCTGCCAACCGCCGGGTCGAGATCGGCATAGTGGATTCGAAACTTATCACGAACGGCGCTCTCGTCGTGCCAAAGTGAATTAGGCGGTACGGGTCCGGTGTAAACGTCGAGAGCGGACTTCACTAGGATCACCCCCCGAAAGTTGTCGAGTGCTTACCAAGGAAGCCGCGAATTAGTTAAAGATTCTGAACGGATGACGGGCCAACCGGAAGTTATCCGAAGGCGGACACTGGGTCGAATCGATGATTTTCGGCCAGCGAGACGTGAAGTTGTCCCGAAGTCGGCTTGGGGGAGATCTCCACGACGATCTCCACTCCGCTGGCATCCAGCGACGACATCTCCCCGAAGAGCGTTTCTGGATCGTTTACGGCAGCGGCGTTACAAAACCTGACCGGAACTGCTACCGTGCAGGCAGACTCGTTTGGGGTGCGTAGTCAAGGGTCAATGCGCGTAATGATGATATTTCCTCAACAATCCGAGGGATATAGGCCCTCCCCGTTTTTTCCACGACTCGTCGCGAGCAGGCGATCTGGGTATACAATCTTTGCCGTTTTCGAAGTCAAGAAAGGAAATTCCGGATGAAGCTCGTAGAACCCGCAATTTTTCTCTTCCTCGCCGCTTACGCTTGCGCTCAGAAACCGCCGACTTCCATGGAAGTTGAAACTGTCTATCCCGACGCGTACGCGCTCTACGTCGATGTGCATCAGAATCCGGAACTGTCTTCGCACGAAACGCGGACTGCGGCCAAGCTGGCGGCCCGGCTGCGTAGCCTAGGATATAAAGTGACAGACCATGTCGGCGGCACCGGGGTCGTTGCCATCCTCAACAATGGTCCAGGACCGACCATCATGCTTCGCACCGAACTGGACGCGCTTCCGGTGGAGGAAAAGACCGATCTCGTGTACGCCAGCAAGGTGCACGCGAAGGATGACGCCGGAAACGAGGTTCCGGTAGCGCACGCTTGCGGACACGATCTGCACATGGCCGCGATCTCGGCTACAGCCGCGATCATGGCCCACAGCAAAGAAACGTGGCGTGGGACGCTGGTGCTGATCGGCCAACCCGCTGAGGAAACCATTGGTGGCGCCGACGGAATGATCAAGGATGGGTTGTTCATGCGCTTTCCGCGACCCGACGTGGCCGTGGCAATGCATGTTGAAAATCTGCTGCCGGCGGGGAAAGTGGGTATCACTCCCGGAATATTCGATACTAACTCAGACTCTTTGCGCATTACAATTTACGGCAAGGGCGGACACGGCGCTCTCCCGCACACGACCGTCGATCCGATCGTGATCGCCGCCCGAACCATCCTCTCCCTGCAGACCATTCCCTCGCGCGAAGTGAAGCCTGGGGAAATGGTCGTAATCACCGTGGGATACGTTCGCGCCGGCACGAAAAACAACATCATCCCCGACCAAGCGGAACTGGGATTGACGGTGCGCACGTACAAAGCTGACGTCCGCAAACAGGTTCTTGCGGCCATCGCTCGCATCACCAAGGCGGAAGCGGAAGCGGCTGGCGCTCCACGTGCCCCGTCGGTCGATCGCTATGAAGCAACCGACGCCGTGTACAACGATCCCGCGCTGGCGCAGCGGCTGAGAAGCCCGCTGGAGGCCGCGTTGGGAAAAGAGAACGTCGTGGCGGAAGATCCTCACACAGCATCGGAGGATTTCTCGTACTTCATCGAGCAGGGTATTCCCGGCTTCTACTTTAGCCTGGGCGGCGCCGACCCAGAGAAGTATGCGCAAGCCATGGCGGCAGGAACGACGCTACCATCTAACCACTCCTCATTGTTCGCTCCGGATGTTGATCCGGCACTGCATACCGGAATCACGGCGGAGGTAGCGGTTCTACGGAACCTGCTGAGTGGATCGGCAGAAGATTTGAAGCTAACGGCAGCACAATCGTCTCATTGAGTCCGCTCCCTTGGAGCCTGTCGGTCTACTGTTCGGTTCAAGCCTGGTTGCATTACTTGCTGGCATCCTTGCTGCGAGATCGCGACGGTTTCCATTGTTCTTTGGCGGTTTGGTTAGGGGGCGGGCTCGTTGGACTCATTCCAATCGCTATTTTGTGAGGGACTCCGAGCCTGAGGCACAGATAACTGCCGAGAACAGGCCATGACACTCTTTGAGAATCGGCTGTGCAGGTCGATGAGTGTAACGGAAGTAATAGAACAGCGACTCCGAGCGGGATTGTGTCCCATCATGGCAGCAGGCCCCGAAATCTAATGGTGAACAGCAGCATCGGGAACTCTGGCCTGCTTATGACGGGAACAGTGCATCGCCACAAGCATCAACTGAGGGACTTTTTCAATAGACACGTGTCTGTTGAAAAACCTCGAGTTTGCAGTGTGCTTTTCTCTCTTGCTGCCTGCCTGGTTATTCGCTTCTTTAGGACCGCGACGTTAGCCGCTTCGAGAGAGGCAATCCGATAGCACACAGACAGGACATCGCAGTCATCGGCAGCACTGCCGCTTCCGCCGGCTCGTTGAGCACGCTTCATTCAGCCCGCCCTCGGCTCTGCTGCGAGGCTTATAGATATCCGCTGACCTCGGCCTACGCAGGGACGAGGACGACTCGCGGCGCGCTGTGGCTTCGTTATGGTTTCTGTGGTGATCGGAAGAACCAGGTCATGCCCCATGAGTAAAACGCAATGATAATCAGAATGTTTATGGGCATCCCGAAGATAATGTACAAGACCGGCATGAATAGAACAGTTTTTTGCAGAACCAGAGCTTGCAAAAGAACTTGCAGGGGCAGGAATAACGCGAGGTGAGCCATTGTGATCGCCGTGAGGAAAGCCTTCTTCAGCAATCCGAAATCGAAGATGTAATAGGTCAACCCGAATAACAGGGGGACGGTAGAGATCAATGCTATTGCGGCAGTGACGAGTCCTTCCATATAGCTGTCTGGAGTGTGAGGAAAACGCGCCGGCTGAAGTGCGAAATACAATAAGGCCGTCGCCGGTATGAGCAAGATGCCACGTACCAGGTACCTCACAGGGATCAACCTACTGGGCAGGAGAAAAGTAGCAACAAAGAGTACCAACATAGCCGCACAGGTTAGCCACCAGACCTGAGAACTTGGCAACACAGGCTCCATCCGAAGGTAGGGAATTTCGAAGCGGATGAGAGGCGTGAGGTGATGCTCCGCCAAACCGAGTTCAGCGTGTAGAGGTAAAGCCCGTATCCCAAGCGCGAGAACACGATTCCAGAAGCGGCAAACCTTTGGCAGAAATACCAACCAGATGGAGGTAAAGAATACAAAGAGAAAGATGGCAATAACCAGGTTCATGGGACCGAGGCGGAAGTGGGCGAGCGCGCGGTGCATCGGGATGACACCGCCGCGATGTCCACGGGTGCGGACAGGATCCGGCCAGGTCGAGACATCGCGTCCCCCAGCAGATCTCTCACTGCGCTCAAAACTCCCGGAAGAATCCAAAGCTAGCTCCGCCTCTTTCGTAGAAGGGGCTGTGGTAGTAGTCCCCCACGAGATTTACGCCCCAGCTTTCACCCACCCACCGGCGCCAGGTAACGGTTAAAGTCTGACTTTCGAAATCGGTAAGGGCCTCAGTGGGCCCGATGAGTTGGTACGCCTCCACCCCAAAACCAGCACGAAGCGTAAGGTACTGTTGCAGGTTTCGTCCGTGCGTCACGGCTACAAAGCCTGCCGGGGAAAACACCGATCCTGGATTGCTGACGTTAAAGCGAATTCCCTCTTCAAGAATCCAAGGCGTTGTGAAGTAATAAGTGCTGCCTACGAAGAAACTGTGATCGCGGTGTGCGTCCTTGGCCGCGTAGTAACCGAAACCGAACGTGGTGATCAGCTGCTTGTGAGCCATCCACTTCTTGTTGATGAAGCCATCAGCCCGAAAGCGGGGCCAGAAAAATCCTCCAACGCTGGATCCAGCGGTTAGCGAGCCGTACCAGTCAGGATTGAAGTTATAGGTATCTCCCGCAGCGACGTATACGCCAGCGTCGCCGAATTCGTGCTGACCGTTGACCTCGGCATTCCAGATGTTGTTTTCCTTTGTGACCACGCCGCGTGCGTACCCACCCGCCCAGTATCGGAAGCCGTTGGTCAGAGCCAGATAGTCGCCGCCAGCTTCCACATAGTTCGCCAATTGCTTCGGTCCAGTTTGGGGCAGAACATCCGCGTCATCCTGCTGGGGAGAGGACTGCGCAGGATTGTCCGAAGCTAGATTGGTTAAGGCTGCGCTAACTGCGGCTGGGTTGACTGAAGGCGGACTAAGGGAAGCAGCAGCTGACGCGGCCCTGTCCTGCGCTCGTGAGCCCGGCACAATCGCAAGGCCCAAGAGAAACACCACTGACGCAAATCGGCACCGTCGTTGATGAGTGATCTGTTGAGTGATCTTCATTTTTTCAGCGTCTCGGTCTCAAATCGTAGATCTTTCCCCTCACCCGCAATGACCCTCCACACGTCGTTATCTCGGACTACCATGGCGGAACCTTCGACAATTTTCGGTTGAGCATACCTGCTGGCTGGAATCCTCCACGTCTCATGATCAAGAGTCTGGGGATGAGTTGCTTCAACCGTAATCAGGCCGCCGTTGTCCGACACTTTCCATTTCACCTGCTTGCGGGAGTTCAAGAAGTTGGCAAGCTCGGTCATGGTGTACCAGCGAAATCGTCCAGCAGACTTCAGACGAGCTGTTTGTTTCATCCACTGATCCACCAGGCTGTGGTATTGCAGAATCCCGGGAGGATGGAAATACACCAGCCTCGCCGACCGGTGGTCACTCGTAAAATCCGTGATGGCTGCAAGCCAGCGCGAGATTTCGGAGTTGGAATACTCTTCCGTACTCAATTCCTCGAAACCCGCCGCCCGATCCAAATGCAGGATTGGGAAAGCCCAGACGTCGCGGGCTTCACGCTCCCCGTCGCGATAACCTTGAGTAGGGCCCATCCCGGTATCGCCCGTGAAGTAGTAGGCGACAAAACCGTGCGCCTCCAGCCAGTGCGTGACCCAGGGCGGCTGATTGCCATTCGGGGCGGAATATTCCGCAACCGCTTTCCCGGTAACGCGCTCCAGCGAATTCTTGTTCAGGGAGAGGAACTGTTCGAGGTCTTTCGGATTGTCGGTTTCGACGTGAGCCGAGAAGTAATCGTGAATCCAGCCGCCGTGGCTGCCGATTTCGTAACCGAGCCCTATATATTTGCGAATCAACTCCTGGCTGATGGGATTGTGGTCAACGTCAAAACCCTTTCTGTCGCCCATTTTCCCGGCATCGGGGCCAGCTGTGATGTGAATCGAATACGGTCCCTGCTGCAGCAATGTCCACGTGCTCATCTCCTGAAGCGGCTTGATAGCGGCATTGGAGTCGATATGCCAGTTCAGGACCAAGCCCCCGACTCCGTCCGGGACGGGCATTAAATAGGGTAAGGACAACGTATGGACAGCGAAATATTTCAGAAAGGTGTGCAGCATCAATCCGTCGGTGCTGCCTTTCAGATATCCAAGAGGCAGGTTCACAAACAAGACGGCGCCTTTGTGATAAGACTGTTGACCGGCTACTAGCCCGTTGCTGGAGTGAAATAAAACCTCGCCGGCGTAGTTGCCCGAGGTTACGAAGCTGGGATACTGAAGATCGCCATACTTGTAGCGCCGGAGCTCGACTTCGAAAGTTCCACCAGAAGAAATGGGTGGACCACCCTTGGTAGCGGAGACGCCGGTTTCCGCATGGAAGGGATAGTACTTGCCGGGCGGGATTTCCAGCTGACTGACAATTGCATTGGTGCTGGTGATCTCGCTCCATTGAATCGTCTTGTCGCCAAGCTCGTTATAGCGCGCGTAATTGACCCCCGCCAGGTCCGACAGCCGGGAGCGGTCGGCCGCATACGTGCCGTTCAGCGAGAAAGTGCCGGCATCGTACACCAGCATGAGTTTCCCACCGTTCGCAACAAATCGGTGCAGAGTCGCGACGAAGAGATCACTCGCCCGTTGGTGAATGGAGTCCGGCAGGATCACACCTGCACACTTGGACTCTCCCCACAGAGGGCGGAGAAACTCGGAGTCGTGAACCGGGACGACATGAAGTCCCTCTTCGCTGCCGGCGTCAAGCCACATAGTGACTTTCGAATTAGAGAAACTGACGCCGTCGGGCACCAGCAGGAGTAGGCGGTCGGCAGTGGAGCGAAAGCGGTCGTGAGTTGCCCAGGACCATGCGACCAGGACCACAAGAATGATGCTGCTGGTTGCGATAATGGTTGGGCGACGCTTCATTGGTTGGGCACCACCTGACCATGTTCGCGAGCCCACAATGTGCCGAATACCACTACACCTTCCTCGACCTCGATGTGTGGCGCACTGACGGTTGTCGGCTGTTCCGCGGTGCCGCATCGGACTCCGGTTGCGATTTCGAGCTCGCGTTCGGCAACTACTGGTCCGTGAATCACACAATGTGAGCCAATCCGCATCTTTCTTGCACTGATCAGGCTTCCTTCCACGTGGACGCCGTCCTCGAGCACGATGTCCTTCGCACCTTTCACGCTGCCGCAAATTCGCGCACCCGAGCCAATGTGCAGGTTGCCTCGGATTACGATGTTGTTGCTGATGACCTGCGCGGACAGAATCTCGAAATCGCCGTCATGTAAGAAACGCTGAGCTACTGCCAACCCTGGGTTTGGGGCGATGTTCACGTTTGGCGAAGGTGCATCCCTGCGATTAGCTTCGCGCCCGGTTTCAATCCGGGGAGCGTTCAGCCTCAAGAAACTGCATTGGGCCTGCAAACGGATAAGCGAATCCGAGGAAACACGGCCGTAGAGGTTGCAGCCGAGGTCGGCAGTGAACTCCCCTACGGCATGAACCCAGCGCATCACGCGGCTCGAAGCGCCCAGGTGTACATTTATTTCTCCCAGGATCGCCCGGTAGTTGTTCTTGTCTCCACCAATGAATTGGCCGCCCGCATAGATGTCCCTTGAAAACGTGGTGCCGGGAGGAATGATAAGGTCAGTGACTGCCGCCATCATTACGGGATGAGTTGCATCTTGCTGCTCGAGCGCAAGCATCAGCGGTTCATCGGCTCGGCCCAGCACCACAAATTCCTCGCCGTCAGGGAGGGTACCGGTAGCCGCGGTGCCATCAGCCAAGCAGCGCTGCATGATTGGCTCAAGTCCTTTGATATAGTCCCGAAAGCTGCTGGCGAAATGGCGGATTTCTCCAGCATTCTGTTGAACTACGTTCAGGGGCCGCGCGTCCGACTTCCGGCGCAATTCCAGCAAGGCAGGGATCAAAGGCAGCATGAACATCAGGCTGACCATAAGAACCAGCGCGGACACTGCGAGATAGGGATTCACAGGACCTTCCGAAAACGCTCGGTTTTATCCCAATGGAACTCAGCTCCAGTCACGAGATCGCTGACTTGCGATACCGCGGCGCGTGAGACAGAGAAGATGCTTACCGCAAAGCCCAGAATGAGGAACGGCAACAGGCAGATTCGTTTTCTCGTTCCATCCAGCCGGGCGGCCGCGGCGATTTCGAAGAAAGCGGCAAGATTGCCTAGCGCGGCATAAGCGGTCAGGGAAAGTAAGGCTATGACGCCATGCAGTGGAGCTACACCCTGATAGAACACTCCCACCGCCAGCGCCCAGCCGACCAGTGTAACCGGCGCCATGGCATAGACGCCCAGCAGCAGTGTCCCGTCAATCCGTTCCCTCGGGGTGGCGCGATTCTTGCCCAACAGCAGGCGCAGGCCGTAGGTCGCCATGGCCTGGTTATGACCCTTGGCCCAGCGCATGATTTGCTTGATGCGAACCGGCCAAACTTCGGGAACTTCCTCGTAGCACTCGGAGCGATTCTGGTAGACGGTTTTCCAACCGTTCAGCAAAAGACGATAGGTCAGGTCGGTGTCTTCAGTCAGCGAATTTTCATTCCAGCCGCCAATTTCCCGCAAAGCACTCACTCTCACTCCCGCCACGGTGCCACCATGTTGGGGCACGAGACGAAGGTTCATTCGCGCCTGCTGATCGACCTGGTAGCCGCCCGAGCGTTCCAGATCCAGCAGTCGCGTGAGCAAATTCGTGCCGGCATTCAGCGGCACCACCCGGCCCATAACGCCGCCCACTTCAAGATCAAAGAAGGGCGCCACCAATTGCTTTATCAGCCCTGCACCTGGGATGTAATCCGCATCGAAAATCAGAATGACCTCGGTGGACACCAATGCCATGGCATCTTTCAGTGCTGCGGCCTTGCCGCCTTTACCAGTGACCCGGTGAAATGGTTGAATGCGCCCAGGAAAGTCCTCCACAAACTTGTCGATAATCTCGCGGGTGCGGTCCGTGGAACGGTCGTTCACCGGAATTATCAGCATTTTGTCTGTGGGATATTTAACCGTCATCAAGGCGTCGAGAATGTTCGCGATGACCTTCTCCTCATTGTGAGCGGCTACCAACACGGTGACCGGCGGCCAGTCGGCTGTGTCAATGTCGATGTAAGGGTGCCTTTGGAAGCCAAACAGCCGATTTAGCGTGAACCAGTAGTGGCGGCCGGTATAGACGCAGATGACGGAAACAATGAGGTAAAGAACATAAATCATGGTGCCCAACCACAATCGCGATGCAGGTTCTGCGTGGTCACCCCTTACCTGCCGCGGCCTTGCGCGCGCTCTCCTCGGCGTCGCTCTTCCGGCGACGAGGCTGCGGCCTGGGGGCTAGCTTGAATTGCTTGTCAGCCTCTAACAATGGAGTCTTCTTTGCATGCCAGCGGGCAACCGCCTCCACGATCCGCTCCGAACTGTGACCGTCTCCATAAGGATTCTCGCCCTCAGACATATCCTGATAGGCATCCGCGTCGTTGAGCAGGTGGCTGGTCTCGTTAACGATTCCATCTCGCGACATGCCGATGATTTTTGCCATGCCAAACTGCGAAGCCTCTGGACGCTCGGTAAGCTTGCGCAGTACCAGCACCGGCTTTCCGAACGTGGGTGCCTCCTCCTGAATGCCACCGGAATCGGTCAGCACCAGAAAACAACGCCGCAGCAGGCTGACGAACGTGATGTAGTCGAGTGGTTCGGTCAGGTGGATTCTGTCCGTGTTCTGAAGCAGCGAATTCACCGTCGTGCGGACGTTGGGATTCATGTGTACCGGATAGACGACCCGGATGTCGGGATGCAGTTTGACAAGATCTTTAAGCGCCAGGCACATGTTTTCCTGATCCGTGCCCAAGGATTCCCGCCGGTGAGAGGTGACCAGAACTAGGCGGGAATTGTCGTCCGGGATGCCGGCAAGAGGGGTGTTCTCCCAGGAATGCGGAATTGCGCTGAGGGCGCGCAGGGTGTCAATCACGGTGTTGCCTGTAACCACAATCCTCTCGGCAGATACGCCCTCGGCTAATAGGTTGTCCCGCGATAAAGCAGTGGGAGCAAAGTGAATCTCCGTAAGCACGGAAGCGAGCCGCCGGTTGGCTTCTTCCGGAAACGGGTTGTAAATATCATGGCTCCGCAGGCCCGCCTCGACGTGGCCCACGGGAATTTTGCTGTAATAAGCAGCCAAGGCAGAGGCAAAGGCAGTGGTGGTATCGCCTTGCACCAGCACCATGTTGGGCTCAAAGCGGTGGCACGCGTTCTCTACTGTGTCCAATACGCGTGCAGTGAGGGAGTTAAGCGTCTGATTCGGGCGCATAACATCCAGATCAAAGTCAGGCTTGATCTTGAAAAATTGCAAGGCGTGGTCCAGCATCGTGCGATGCTGACCCGTATAAACCACTGCGGTCTCAAATTCTTGGGACCGTCGGCGTAGTTCGTGAATCACCAGCGCCAACTTGATTGCTTCTGGCCTGGTGCCGAGGACTGCGATAATCCGGCACTTCATCAAGATCGCCTGTTAGTACAAAAAAACCTTCAATTTCAAGATCCAAAGCCTTGAGGAACCGATCTGGCCCGGACTTAGCGGCCAAAATTGGATCGTCCACTGATGAACTTCTCATTTTGTATTGCATACGTGATCCGGGAAAGTTACGAAAGGTCACAGAAAGATGCAAAGTCCCTACTAAATCATAAAGGCTCCAAACCCTCGGTTTAATGTCCCATTTTGTGACATTGAACCCGATCCGCTGCCGCGATGTGGGTTCCAGCCACGTCATCGCACTCCGAACGTCAACAGCGGCAGTCTTGATGTAGTATGTCGCCGTTGTGTTGACGGTCGCAGGTCTTAGTCGCAGAATCACCATTGTCAACGTCCCGGGCCCGCGGTTCAGTTTCCTGGGATTCCGGCCTTAGGTAGCCTCCGCGCTTGCGGTTGCATTTCCCCCGCCGAGTGTGCCTATAACGCGCAATTCGGATAAGGGGGCGCGATGCTGTCCCGAAGTCGGCTTCGGGGAAGTGTCGAACATCCTCGCTCTTCATGGGAAGGCGGGGCGATTAGGGAATGATAACGTCTCGAATGTGATCCTCAAAACTGAACCATGGTACACTCGTCTTCCAGATTATCACCCGCTTAGCCGAGTCCGTAATTGGCGGTTCCGCCCAGCCGCGCCCGTTTCGTCTCGAAGGCAACCGGCTAATTATTACGGCAACACGAGGTCTTCTCAATCCGGAGATCCAGAAGCGGGTGCTGGTGTGGGAGCGAGTGAAATAAACTCGGAATACAAATCGTAGTTCCCTACGATGCGGCAAATTTGTCAACCGCTCTTTTCTAGAGATTCCGAGCCCAGTCAGCCGAATGCGCCCAACCGCCCTCGAAAACGAAGTTGGTAAGCGGCTTTCGCGTTCGCGGGCTCGCATCTCTCTTGCGCAATTTATCGGGAAGCTCTGCCGAATTGCCGGGGTATCCAATGGCCGCGGCGGCGACGGGCTCATAATCTTGAGGAATCGAAAACTCGCGGCGAGCTTTTTCAATATCGAATCCGGCGATCTGATGCACCACCAGTCCCGACACTGTTGCCTGAAACGTGAGATTGGCGATTGCCTGACCAACGTCGTGGAATGCGTGCCGGTTGAGTTCCCCTGTCGATTCAAACGTCAACTTCGCAACGGACAACAAAAGCACCGGGGCGTGCTGCGCCCATTGGACATTGAATTCAAGCAAACAACCCAGCAACCGGTCGAAATCGGATTTGCTTGCCTTCGTGGCCACGATGAAACTCCACGGCTGCTCGTTCATGGAGGACGGAGCCCATCGTGCCGCTTCCATCAAGCTGGCCAAGGTTTCTGGTTCGACGGATATTGAGGCGAAGGCCCGAACGCTTCGCCGACCCGCAATCAAAGGATGAATGGAATTTTCGCAAACCTTCTGTTCGTCTTCGAGAATAATTGGTGCACCCGCGTCCTTCGCCATTAAAATCTCCTCGTCTCGCATAACGGGGCAGATGCCTCAGGGGCTAAAGCCCTATTCTTAGCGATCTTCAACGGCACGACTGAAGTCGTGCGCTTCCCAAAACCATTTCATGGGAAGTCTCCCGCACTAGTTCGCTTCGCCCTCACCACTCGTCTGCAACCGGCCGGCGTTGAAGCACGCGGCCAAGTATGCGTTCTTCAAGTGCGGCGAAGCGGGTGCCACCGCGGGTTTCAGCGACGATCAAGATCACCCACATCAGCCCGAGAGAGAAGCGCACGCCTAACAGAATGGAGGGCAATGCCCCGGGCAGAATGATCTCCCGGTACAAGGGCCAGCCGGACAGTCCATAAGTTCGCCCCATCTCCAGAAGTCCGCGATCGACCGAGCGAATCCCGTGAAAAGTATTGATGTAGACAGGAAAAAAAACACCCAGAGCAACCAGAAAAAGCTTGGCCGATTCGTCGATGCCGAACCACAGGATTACCAGAGGAATAAGTGCCAGAGGAGGGATGTTGCGGACCATTTGAATGGTGGTATCGAGCAGAACTTCAGCCCAGTGCATCGAGGCGGTGAGCAGCCCGAGCAAGAGTCCCACTCCGCCACCGAGGACGAAGCCTGACAAGGCGCGCAGGGTACTGACCCGGACATGCATCCACAATTCGCCGGAGGCGCTGAGTTCGATGAATGACCTCACCACCGCCCGTGGCGAGGGCAGAAAGCGGCTGGGTAGAATCCCCAGGGAAGATGCCCATTGCCAGACAATCAACAGCGAGATGGGCACGACCCACGGCAACGCTTGCTTCGCCAGAACACTCAGCCGAAGTTGGGTCGTCGTGGTGGATTTTTTCTGTTCCTGTTTCATAGTTCCTCGCTCAGCGTTTGGCCTGAGTTCCCGTCGACGTTCCCTGCAAGGTCGCATCGCGGACACTAATGTGCTTGGGGATCAACTTGAGGTCGTAGAAGGCGTCCGCGATTCTTTGTTGCTCTGCAAGCACGGCGTCGTTGACTGGCGTCACCCCGTAGCCGCCCCGCGACAGCGCCAGCTCAAGCGTGGCTTGATCCAAACCGATCTGCGGTTGCAGCGCTGCGGCTGCCTCCTTAGGATTCGTTTTTGCCCACTGATCCACGGCGGCCACCTCCTCCAGGACTATCGCAACCACATCTGCCCGTTTCGCGGCGTAACGTCGGGAAGCAAGAAAGAACTGGTGATTGCTGACAACACCGTTGCCATCGGCGAGAATGCGAGCACCGGTTTGCCTTTGAGCCGCGGCCAGAAATGGCTCCCAAATCGCCCACGCGTCCACACTGCCACGCTCGAAGGCGGCTCGCGCATCCGCCGGCGTCAGAAAGATGGTGTCTATATCGTTGTAGTTGACTCCTGCCCGCTCCAATAGCTTGACCAGCAGAAAGTGAACGTTTGAGCCTTTGTTGAGCGCCACTTTCTTGCCCTTGAGTTCGGCCACCATCTTGATGGGCGAATCCTTGGGAACGAGAATGGCTTCACCAGCGGAAGCCGGCGGCTCGTTTCCGACGTAGACGAGGTCCGCTCCCGCCGCCTGGGCGAAGATGGGTGGTGCTTCGCCCGCGATACCGAAGTCGATGCTGCCCACGTTCAAACCTTCGAGCAATTGCGGGCCGGCCGGAAATTCGGTCCACTTGACTTCAACGTGCAGCGGCGCCAGCCGTTTCTCCAAACTGCCGCGCGCTTTCAACAGCACCGGTGTGCCGTACTTTTGGTATCCGATGCGTAGGACGCTATCGGTATTCTGGGTCAAAGCGAATGGCGCGAAGGCCATGAGGACCAAGATAACTACCGCGATCGTGCGGTGAAACGTTGCAGTTGGAGATTTGCGCATAAGTCTTAGTCCTTAGTCGATCTTGTTCTACGAGTAATGTTCAGGAATAGAATGAGGGCTTCGGAAGCTGGCGATTCAACGCCCAGTCTCCCAACTCGCGAATCTTATAGTCGACGGGATCATGCAAAGTGTGAGTGCGCAGGTTGCGCCAGTAGCGGTCGATCCGCGCGGGACCGGCGGCAGCACGCGCTCCCATTACTTCGAACATCCGGTTGGTAATCTCCAGGCCGACCTTGCTAGTGGTCACTTTCGAGGCAGCGACGTCCAGCGCGCACCTGCCACGCTGATTTTCAGTGATCGCGTCCCCGCTCTCCCAGGCTCGCTGCAGAGATTCGCCCGCGATATCTGTGAGGACCTGCGCTGCCTGAAGGCTGACAAAGAAACTGCCGTAATTCGCCAGGATGTATGGATCTCCCGTGGCGGTCTGCGCGGTTGATGCGATCCACGGCCGGGTTTGCGCAAGAGTGTAGTTGCGCGATTCTTCCAACGCCCCTTCGGCGATTCCCAGAAAAATATTGCTGAGAATCAGCTGGGCAATGCACGAACGCAAGGACGCCCTGATACTCCCCAGCGGGCCGGGTGTCTTCAAGAACTCTTCCTGCCCGGCGGCCACGTCGCAGAACACCACTGTTCCGCTGTCGGTTTGCCGCTGTCCCATAGCATCCCAGTCATCGAGAATGCGAATCCCTGGCCGGCTAGAAGGTATAGCGGCTACCATGAACTTTTCGTCCACGGAGCGAATCGCGGAGACGATCAGCATGTCGGAGTCAACCGCGCCGGAACAAAAACTCTTGCGCCCGTTGATGAGGCATCCCACACCACCCTTGGACGTAAGGCTTGTACGCTTGTCGAGCGGATTGAGTGCGTTGCCCCAGAACCATTTATTGCGGACGGTTTCGGAAAAGAGTTCTTCGGTTTGTGCCCATGATCCGTAGAGCGACACAGAAGCCAGCATGAGGTGCTGAAATCCGAACAGATGGGCAAGCGAACTATCAACCCGGGCGAAGACTCGTATCAGCTTCATCGTGTCCGGCCATGCCATTCCCCAGCCGCCCAAGTCTGCGGGAATCGTCACGTTGAGCAGTCCGCTGGCGCGCAACAAGTCTCTCTCGGTCTTCGCCGTGCCGCCTCGCTTATCGCGTTCAACCGCGGTTTGAGCAAATGCCGCGGCCAATTGATCCGCAATCTCGAACACATGTTGCGGGGGCGGAACATTCACTGCGATGTGATTCACCGTAGAAAGCACTACAGTCCTCCCGTGTCGTCAGGCATATGGGCCCAGACTCCGCGCGGCTGCCCACTGCTGCTTCAGCAGCACCTCCGCTGAATTGGTGTTGCTATAGCAGCACACCCCAATTGGCTGAACCGCCCGACATTCGCCGTAACCGCGTGAAAACTTGAAATTCATGGACATAGTCGTACCCCTCTGTTGGCAAGACAATTGCCAAAGCTCCATGGGAGACCGAAAACATGGAAGTGTTCTGGTTTTTACCAACTCACGGAGATGGTCGTTTCCTTGGAACTGCCGTACAGGGGCGAACCGTCAACCACGGATATTTGAAGCAGGTTGCTCAAGCCACCGACCAGCTTGGGTTTCAAGGCGTGCTACTACCCACCGGCCGGTCGTGTGAAGACGCTTGGGTCGTGGCGTCAACTCTGGTTCCGGCGACAACCAGGCTGAAGTTCTTAGTCGCGATTCGTCCCGGCATCACTTCGCCGACGGCCGCCGCACGAATGGCAGCGACGTTCGACCGGCTTTCCGAGGGACGGCTCCTGATCAACGTTGTTACCGGCGGCGATCCCGACGAGGCGCTCGGTGACGGCGTTTTTCTCACCCACGATGAGCGCTATGAAGTGACAGAAGAATTTCTTCAGATCTGGCGCGAAGCAGTGGCGGGTAAAGCGATTTCATTAAATGGCAAGCATCTTCATGTTGAGAACGCGAAGGTCTTATATCCGGCCGTGCAAAAGCCGCACCCCCCGCTCTATTTCGGAGGATCTTCCAAGGTTGCTTACGGTTTGGCGGCACGACAGGTCGACGTCTACCTCACTTGGGGAGAACCGCCGCAGCAGGTTGAAGAAAAAATCTCGACCGTGCGTCGCCTAGCGGAGGAACAGGGACGCTCCGTTCGGTTCGGCATTCGCCTGCACGTCATTGTTCGCGAAACGGAGCAAGAAGCGTGGGCCGCAGCGAACGATCTGATTCGCTACGTTGACGATGACACGATTGCCAGAGCGCAAAAAACATTCGCACGGTTCGACTCCGAAGGACAGCGCCGCATGGCGGAGTTGCATCGCGGCGGTCGCGAAAAACTGGAGGTAAGTCCCAATCTCTGGGCGGGCGTGGGCCTGGTGCGCGGAGGCGCCGGCACAGCGCTCGTTGGCGATCCAGCCACTGTGTCGAAAAGAATGCAGGAGTATGCCGACCTGGGAATTGAAACCTTCATTCTGTCCGGCTATCCGCACCTTGAAGAGGCGTATCGCGTGGCTGATTTACTGTTTCCACATCTACCGGTTTCGTCGAGATCGGAAAAATCAGTTGGAAACATCACTGGCCCGTTCGGAGAACTAGTCGCCAATGAATATCAGCCGCGCACGACAGCGGCGACACCGGTGCCAGTGCAGCAAAGTTAGCCACGAACTGCATTCGAATTCGTCTTCTGCGCGGGTCCACCTCACCAGCTTTCCGGCGGCATGTCCCAGCGAGTGGCCATTGCGCGAGCACTGGTGGGGCATCCTGAAGTCCTATTGTTGGACGAACCCTTCGCATCCCTAGACGCGCTGACTCGAATGCGCCTGCAACACGAAGTCCTGCGGATTTGGGAGGCTGAGCGAACGACGGTCGTGCTCGTCACCCACGACATCGAGGAAGCGATATATCTTGCAGACCGAGTTGTCATTATGTCTCCGCAGCCGGGCACGATTAGGAATGTCTTGCCAGTCCGTTTGCCACGGCCCCGCGACCGCACGGATCGCGAATTTGTCCGAGTGCGCAAGTCGGTCCATGATGAGTTGTTTGCTCCGGGCGGAATGGCAGTTATTGCCCCTAACAATTTCTAACTGGCGAAGGTATCAGGAAGGATCGACTGAAGCTGTCAGTTTTCGGCCGTTGGGCAGTTCGCCGCATTGCATCAGCTTGGCCCGAACGACGTTCCGGCTGATGCCGAGCAGCCGCGCGGTCTGCACTTGGTTGCGAATGACAGAATTCATACGCGGTTCTCGTGATTGCCGTCTCGATCTCCGCGTATAGGTTGGGACGGCCATCCTCAAAAACTGCCAGTAGCGAGTTACGCAGCGCTTCGAAGGGCTGGGCTGGACCACTTGTCGCGATTCGGAGCCCAAGCGGAGAAAGCCTCAAATCTTCCGGTCGGACTATACTTTCGCGGCAAACCAGAAGGGCGTGATGGATGACATTTTCCAGTTCTCGCGTATTGCCTGGCCAAGAGTGCCCGCTAACCAGTACATCGATCGCCTCCGCGCTCAGTCCAGGATCCTTCAGTCCCAGCCGTTCCCCGTAAACTCCGAGAAAGTATTGCGCTAAGGGCAGAATGTCACCCGGCCGTTCGCGCAACGGAGGAATATGCAGCGTGGCAACCTGGAGCCGGTAATAAAGATCTTCGCGGAAACGTCCCGCGGCAACCGCATCCTCCAGATTCACGTTGGTCGCAGCTACCACGCGAACGTCAATAGCAACCGGACTTCGCGAACCCAGCCGAACTACTTGGCGCTCTTGCAGCACTCGAAGCAACTTCACTTGCATGGTCAACGGCAAATCTCCGATTTCATCCAGGAACAGCGTTCCGCCCCGAGCCGCTTCAAACCATCCCGCCCGAGCGACCGTTGCTCCGGTGAATGAGCCGCGCTCATGACCGAACAGTTCGCTTTCTACCAAGCTTTCAGAAAAAGCCCCGCAATTCACCGCCACAAAAGGGCCGTCGGCCCGTGGACTCAGCTTATGCAGATGTCTGGCAATGAGTTCCTTGCCGGTACCCGTTTCCCCAGTGACCAGCGCGTTTGCAGTGCTGGGTCCGATCAAATGCATTCTCTCAAGTAGTGTCTTGGACTTAACGTCTTCAAACACCAGGGCAGACGCCCTTGCGCCAAATGGCACGACCGGTGGGCCGGGAAAACTTAGAAGTGGCTTGGGGACTGGCGAGAGAGACATTGTATCAACCCTACTATATCAATCGACATACTAGGATGTCCTGGCAGTCGTGTCAAGGGAATGACATATTACGTGCGATCAATACGGTAGATAGTTCGGCTCCGCGGCGAAGGAATTCACGACGCGAAACCGACGATCGTTTTATAGGCAGTCTCATTGGCCTGTAGATGAAGGAGCAGGCGCCGCGAGCGGCAGGATTAATTGACTCGCGTGTTCGGCATCGTGGAAGACCTTGATGTGCGCAACCCGAATGTCCTCCGGCTTCTCGTAGCCAATCCTGCCACCGGTGTTGTAGTTCTTCTGGAAGTTCGGCGAATTGAGCGGAGCGATGGTGAGCCGTAACCGCGCGCCCGCTGGAATCCTTCGCGCCATCCAGTAAAACTCGAAGGGTAGCTCCACGATTTGATTCGGCTTCAACAGTTCCTGCTTGAACGCACTGTTACGGAATCGGGCGCGCCGGATGTCTTCGCCAAGCCTCAGCGTGGAACCGTCCGGCAGAACCATCGCTACCTGAGCCCACAAGTCAAAATCGGGCGCGTCCGCCTCCACCTGCAACTTCAGGCGCATCTGCCCTGCTACTTCGGTATCCCCTTCAAGGGGTTCGGAGTGAAAGCTGATAGCTCGCTTCTGGAAACCGCGAAACTGGCTCTTCAGATCCTCGTTTTCAGCGTACTTGGCGACTTCGAGTTCGGGTAACTCGTGTGGATTATCCACAACAATGGCTGGCGGTTCCTGGCCAGTCGGGCTTTTCGAAAGCGAGCCAGAGTGGAATAGGTCCCGCGGCGTTCCCTCCGGGGCGGACAAATACAAGTTCAAACTCTTCCCCGAGGATGCGGCTTCCAGGGTCTTAGCGTATCGCCACTCGTCGGCACCCATCATGAAGTATGCAACTCGGTCATGCAGAAATGAAGGGTTGAGCCCACGCCCCAGCACCCAGTCGTACCAGTCAGCGTGCAGCGCGTCCATGTCGATGACAGCAGCGTCGGGTATGGCTAAACCTTCGATCTCCTTAGTCGGTTTCTGCGTGCCACCGTGGTCCCAGGGACCGATCACGAGATAATGCTGGCTCACGGCTGCTGCCGGCGCATTATTGACGTGGCCTCGATAGTAGCGCAGCGCTCCGGGCTGGTCGTCATCGAAATAGCCGGTTGCGGTTAGCACCGGGAAATCCATGCGAGCATAGTCCTGGGGTTTGGGTTCCGCGGCAAGATTGAAGGGTTCGTCGCCTACGTGGTCGAGCCACATTTTCATGAACGAGAGTTTTTGGCCGCGATCGTCAGTCATCCACCAATCATCCTGAGCAATCCCGATGGCATCGTCCAGCTCGCGAAAGGGACGATAGGCCGCATACTGTTCTAACATCTTTCCCGCCCAGTAGTTTTGGTTTGCCATGAACCCCGTATTCAGCGAGCGGCCCGATGTGTAGCCCAGGATCACAGCCGACCACGCCTGCGGAATTCCATTAGTGTTGGGCACATCCCATCCCGGATAGATCGGCACGTAAGGCGCGATGGCGGCAAGGTGCGGCGGGTGCTGGGCGGCGGTGCGCCATTGCGTCATTCCGACGAACGAACCGCCAAACATCACGACATGTCCATCGCTCCAGGGCTGGGCCGCGATCCACTCCACCACGTCGTAGCCGTCGCGCCCAACCTGCAGGCCCAGACTGTCGCTCTTTACGCCGCCCGAGCGGCCGCGACCGCGCACGTACACCTGCACGAAAATATAACCGCGCCGGGTGTAAGCGGCGACGTTGCCACGACGGCCACCATCAATATCGTACTGAGTCAGGGTCAGCACCGCCGGCGCTTTGGCCTTTAGGTGGGAGGGTTTGAAAATCCAGGCCTCGAGCTGGACGCCGTCTCGCATCGGAATCATGCGGCTTATTTCGATGTCGTAACCTGGCCCGACCTCTTTCGCTTCAGCCGGCGCGGCAGCCAGCAATACTGCCACCGCAATCAGTACCTTCAGGACCGATCTCCTGAGCATTCTTCCTCCGTTTGCTCTTCGACTTCACAACGTTTGTTTATGCCTCAGATGGAAGCGTGTAAAGACAGCGCCGAGCATTGATAGCAGCCAGGCCCTGGTAATAGTAATCCGAATTGAATGGCGCGAGGTTTGAGAGAAGTGGGACATGGATAACGTCATAAATCAGCTGCGCACCAATGTCGCATTCGGAAACACGGCGTTCGTCCAAGCTTCCCGCGTGGCGAGGTACGTTGACACAGGTCCCGATTCCAGAAAAAACTTCAGCGGATTGCTAAGATAAACTTGGAGCGCCCGGCGTCTTCGGCGCCCGAAGAGTTCCAATCGTTGAGGTCATCAGAATGTGCCGGAATATCAAAACCCTGTTCAACTTCGATCCGCCAGTCACGGAGGAAGAAGTTCGCGCGGCTTCGCTACAGTTCGTGAGAAAAATCACCGGCTTCAACAAACCCTCGAAAGCCAACGAGCATATATTTCTAACTGCCATCGAGGAAGTAACCGCCGTCTCCAATCGTCTGCTCCGTTCCCTCGAAACCGCCGCCCCGCCCAAGAACCGCGAAGAAGAAGCCGCCAAAGCCAGAGCCCGCGCCGCCGAAAGATTCGGCCCCTGAATTCGCAGCGTGATTCTACGGAGTGAGTCTGTAGACCACCCCGCCACCGTAAGCGCCACCCGCGCTAGTGGTGCCGTAGAGGTTCCCTGTCTTGTCCAGGATCAAAGCTCCATAAGGAATTTTCCCACCCCTGCCGGTGAAGCTATGCAGCACGGTCTCCTTGCCGGTTGAGTTCAGCTTGTAAACCACTCCGAAGCTGAAGGCTCCGCCCTCATCAGTCACGCCGTACAGATTTCCTGTGGCGTCACGCAATAAACCTGAGACGAAGGGAAACTCCCCATCCGCCGTTCCGCCAGCAAAACTGTGCAGCAGGGTCTCGGTGCCGTTCTTGTCCACCTTGAACACAGTCCCGCACGCCGAACGTCCCGCCGTCTTGCGTGGTCCCATACAGATTGCCTTTAGCGTCCCGTATCAAACCTCCGGTGGGAAAGAGCGCGTCTCCACTTGAAGAGCCAAAGTTATACAGCACGGTTTCCGCGTTAGTCGTGTCCAGCTTGAACACGATTCCAGCGCCGAACGTCCCGCCTCCGTTTGTAGTGCCGTACAGGTTACCCGCGGAATCTCGAACCAAACCTCCGTAAGGAAGATAGCCGTCCTGTTGATTGGTAAAATCGAAGCTGTACAGCACGGTCTCGCCGCCGGTCGCGTCCACCTTGAACACCGTTCCCGCCCCGTTCGTCCCGCCAGACAAGGTTGTGCCATACAGGTTCCCCGCCGCATCGCGCACCAAACCGGCGTAAGGAGTGGACCCATCCGGACTCCCCGTGAAAGCGTGGAGCACCGTCTCCCTCCCGGCACGGTCCACTTTAAACACGGTTCCGCAGCCGAACCCGCCGCATTCGCCTGCGTAAACGCCGCCGTTCGAGGTTGTGCCGTACAGATTTCCAGCCGCGTCCCGCACCAGATTGGCGACCGGATATTCCCCATCCCCGCCGCTTCCGCTGAAGCTGTGCAGCACGGTTTCCTTGCCCGTCGGACTGAGCTTGAATACCACACCCGAATCGAACTCTCCATCCGCGTCTGCCGTCCCGTAAAGGTTGCCGCTCGGGTCCGAGATCAACCCTGTCAGCGGAGCCGACCCGTCCAACCCGGCTCTGAACTGAAACAGCACCCGGTACGTTTGTGCCTGCGCAGAGGGCACGGCAAGAGTCACCAGCAAAACCGCCGTCTCCAACCCAGCCGTCGCCCACACACCAATCCCTGAAAGCCGACTGTGCAACCTGTTTTTCATGGAGTCCTCCGTAGTTTCGGCCTGACTCGTTCCAGAAGGCCACTTGCGGGCGGGTATCGAAACCGGCGAGAATTCTACTTCACCCCAGAGAAATGTCAATCAACCTTTCCAACGAGCGCCAGTGTAGGGCGGACACTCATGTCCGCCGCCTTTGATCTTGATCGTGTGGAAATTGGAGTGATGAGAACCGAGTCCAAGCCTGCGAAGCCGCAAGAAAACATTTCGGGAATTGGCTACCTGAAGCCAGGTATCCCCCTCCCCCTGTGATCTTTTGGAATCATGCGGTTAGGGTCGGACTAGCTTCAAAATCTTTGAGGAATAAGGACTTATATGCAAAATCTTCCGGAGTAAGGACTTAGCGGCTTCAAGCATTCCGGAGAGACCGCAATGAAGTAGATCTCCCGATTGTTAAGGAACTAATAGACGCTAGCAGATCATATCCCATTGCGAAAGGACAAAGTCCCAAAGCTTTTTCGGGTTGTTTTAAGGCCAGCCACCGAACAATCCGGCCGTTTCCGGCTCACTGTTCGACCAGCAACCCATAGTTGGCATAGACGCCGTCGGCGGCGTTGTCGTCGAACACTTGAATGGAGTTGGCTGTCCCGGTGTAAGTACCACTGCTGTCACAGTACCCAAACAGCGAAAACGGATTCCCATTTACCGACCCAGAAACAAACATCACGTTTCCCACCGCGAACCCTGTAAAGCTGAAGACTCCATTGTCTGCGCCGGCCACGATGGTTTGCACTGTCAGCGAGTTGTCATTGCCCTCGGTGAGCGTGGCCGTTACTTGGTCCGCGCCCGAAGGAAAGTTTAATGTTCCCGCAAAGGTGCCTGCCAGATTTGGCACTTGCTTTCCGATAAATGTGCCGGAGTCAGAACAGTTCAAATTAGTCCCCGAATACGTTCCTGAGATCGTGTTCCCATTCACCGTCCCCTGTCCCACATAGACGTTCCCACCCTCGTTGAAGGTAATGGCCACGTTGTTGCCGGACACCATGCTGGTAATGCTGTTCTGCCCTGGTGAAGGATAGGGGCACTGACCATCCCCGTTGACGTACCAGACGCCGTTGAGGCGAGTTGCGGTTTGCACCCGGCTGGGGCCGCTGGCGCTGCTTTGCGATCCATTGGCGGACAGATCAGCTTCGATGAGAGTGGTCCATCCGCTGGTGGTGGTGGATGTGGCCACAAATTCATAGGCGCCAGACATCGATCCCACACTGCTGCTCCCACCACCGCATCCAACGGCGAGCAGAAGAACCAGCGCGAGCGGGATGAGAATGGCATCCCTGTTTTGGCCTTTGTCGGAAGGTCTCTGTTTTCCGTTCTTCGTCACCCAGAATTCCCTCTCAGATCGCCATCGTAGTGAACGGAACCGCCCGCTGTCTGTGACACGCAGGCCTGCCAGCGCTCGCCGCCCTGTGCAAATGTGTCAAATGTGGGGCGGACACTCTTGTCGACCGCCTTGACTTCGATTCGCGTGGAATTTGCGATGCTGAGAATCAAGGCTCAAGGTGCGAAGCCGCAAAAAACCGTTTCGGGAATTGGTTACCTGAAGCCAGGTATCCTCTCCCCTGTGATCTCTTGGAATCATGCGGTTAGGGCCCAGTCCGAAGTCTCAGGGTTGACTCTCGCTCCGGTGGAGACGGATAATCACTGCCTTCGGAGGAAACTATGAACCGCTTTCGCCGACCGCGCAAAACAACCCACCTTTCCGATTCAATGCATTCCCGTCTGAACATGTACGCGCTCGCCGCCACTGCTGCCGGAGTGGCTAGTCTGGCTTTGCCTCAGGCTATAGAGGCGAAGATCGTCTATCATCCAGCGCACGTTGCCTTAGACGGAGGTTACCCTCTTGATGTGAACCAGGATGGGATTCCCGATTTTCTCCTTAACTGCCAACCTTTCATCTTCTCGGCACATGAAGGTTTTTTGCACGTCAGCGCTATTTACAACCCCATGAACAATGTTCTGGTCTCCCAAAGCCAGAATCTTCTACCGAGGGATCTCAATGCTGGATTTGTTATTGGACCCTGGGCCCGCAGCCGGTTCACTCACGGAGATCCGCTCATGGCTGGGATAGCCACGTATAGTGGCCATGTGCTTAACTACGGCGGTCTCTGGGCGAACGGCGGAAAGGGTGTCAAGAATCGCTATCTTGGGCTGAAGTTCGAGATTAACGGCAAGTTTCACTACGGATGGGCGCGCTTTAACGTGAGCTTCCCCAATCATACGGTGAGCGCCACGTTGACTGGCTACGCCTACGAGACCATCCCTGGCAAGCGCATCGTCGCAGGCAAGACCAAGGGATCGGACGAGATTGACGACAACATCGGACAAGCGAATCCTACAGCTCTCACCGCGCCGACTTCCGAACCCGCCCCGCTCGGAGCACTGGCATTGGGAACGCCTGGACTCTCCATCTGGCGACGGAAGGAATCTGCGCTCGAAGCCGAGTAGTTTCCACGCCCGAAAGCGCCTAGGATAATGAATTCCCGTGCGCCAGGCACAAGTTGTTGCCAATGTGAGTCGGGCAGCACTCCTTACGGTAGCTGTGGGAAAATCGCGGTTGCACTCATTTGACCGTGGCTAGCCAGTTCTTCCAAAGCGAGACGGTGTGGTATGGCTCCAATTCCGCGAATTGGTAATTCGCTGGTCCACGCAGCATGGGTCCCACGGACCAAAACGGGAATCCTTGCAACCTTTTCCCCGATTCTTCGCTTGACTCCCGGCAGACTTCCAGATAATCCTGTAACTGTATATTCAGCTTTGAGATAATACGAAGCGACTCTAACTTCTTTGTCCGGAATATTTTGCACATAAGTCCTGATTCCTCAAAGATTTCGATGGTAGTGTGGCCGCAAGCCTATCATTCCAAAAGATCACCGGGGGAGGGGTAACCAGCGACCGGAAAGTAAACAGGATCGACAACAAACTTTATTTTAGCGAGACGAAAATTCTCGGGAGAAGTCTCAGCAGATCAGAAAGCTTCACGACGTGGATCGTTGAAATTCCCTAAAGCGGCAAGGTGGAGCGACCATGCATGGATCCCTCACTTCGTTTCTGGATGACGGATAAGAACGGGATGTTTGGGTTTACAATTAGTGTGATCTAAGAATTCATCGAATCACGAGCTCTGAATCGTCCTGATTGCACAACCTCAAGGAGGAATTCTATGAAACTCACGCCTGGAAAACTTGCTGGCCTTAAGAGAGTATCCAACGAACGCGGCGTCATTGCGGCGGCCGCCATGGACCAACGCGGTTCGCTGCAGAAATCCCTGGCCAAAGAAAAGGGTGGCGAAATCGGCGATGCCCTGATGGAAGAATTCAAGTCGCTGGTCGCTGAAGTTCTTACCCCGCATGCCAGCGCCATCCTGCTCGATCCCGAGTGGGGCCTGCCCGCGGCCAAGCGCCGCGCCAAGAACGCCGGCCTGCTGCTCGCCTACGAAAAGACCGGATACGATAAGACCGGCCCTGGCCGCCTCGGCGACCTGCTCGATCACTGGTCGGCGCGCCGCCTGAAAGAGGCCGGGGCGGACTGCGTCAAAATCCTGCTCTACTACACGCCCTTCGATCCCAAGGAAGTCAACGACAAGAAACATGCCTGGGTGGAACGCATCGGGGATGAATGCCGCGCCAATGACATCCCATTTTTTCTGGAGTTTGTCGGCTACGAAGAAGGCGCGGACGAAAAGGGCTTCGACTACGCCAAGAAAAAGCCGCAGATCGTAACCGAGAGCATGCGGGAGTTCACCAAAGACCGCTACGGCGTCGACGTGCTGAAAGTTGAAGTGCCGGTGAATATGAAGTTCGTCGAAGGCGCAAAGTCCTACGCCGGCCAGAAAGCCTACAGCAAAAAAGAAGCCGCCGAGTTATTTTTGAAAGCGGCAAAAGTCGTCACCAAGCCATTTATTTATTTGTCGGCAGGAGTGAGCAACGCTGAGTTTACAGAAGCCCTCGAGTTGGCTGCCGAGTCCGGCGTGAAGTTCAACGGAGTACTCTGCGGCCGCGCCACCTGGAAAGACGGCATCCCGGTCTACGCCAAGCAAGGCGCCGAAGCCTTCCGCAAATGGCTGCAGACCGAAGGCGTGAAGAACATCAACAACGTAAACGACCGGTTGAAAGCCGCCACGTCCTGGTACTCAATCTACGAGGTCGAACCAGCCATGGCCCACGTGTAGCTGTAGAGACGTAGCTGGCTACGTCTGTTGGGAATCACAAGGCGCGCCGGTCATGCAGGCACGCCTTTTTTATTTTGCATTTCAAAAAACAATCGGATCAACCGACATGAACCAGACCGCTCTCATCACCGGCGCTTCCGGCGGAATTGGATACGAACTGGCTAAGCTTTTTGCCAAAGACCATTGCAACCTGGTCCTGGTCGCCCGCGGCGCGCCTAAGCTTAAGCAATTTGCCGACGAACTGAATCGCCAGTTCGGCAGTCTCGGCCAAAGCCGTCCCGCTCGACCTCACCGCTCCGCCTGCTCCGCAATTCCTCTTCGACCAATTGCAGCGCGAGGGCATTGGCGTGGACATCCTGGTAAACAACGCAGGTTACGGCGTGCTTGGCGAGTTTGCGAATGTCCCACTGGAAGAAAATCTCGGCCAGATTCAGCTCAACGTCACCGCTCTTACTCACCTGACCAAGCTTTTTCTCGGCCCCATGATCGAACGCCACTCCGGCAAGATCATGAACGTCGCTTCCACCGCCGGTTTTCAACCTGGTCCTCTGATGGCCGTTTACTACGCCACCAAAGCTTACGTCATCTCGTTTTCGGAAGCGCTCGCGAATGAACTAAAGGGATCCGGCGTGACCGTGACCTGCCTATGTCCCGGACCCACTGCGACCAACCTTCAAGAACGGGCAGGCATGGAAAACACCAGGCTGGTCAAGACACTTCGCCCAATGGATGCGAAGACAGTCGCGCGCGACGGCTATCGTGGACTGATGGCGGGCAAGACGCTCGTGATCTCGGGATTTCGTAATTGGCTGGTGGCAGAGTCGGTGCGATTCAGCCCGCGCAAGCTGGTCACCGCGGTTTCGCGCAAGCTGCTCGATAAAGCTGAATAAGCTTCTGAAAGTACGTAGTGTGAGCCTCATTGTCTTATACACATAAATGTGATATTCTTACACATCAGGATAATCGGCGAACTTATGCGAACCAACATTGAAATCGACGACCGGCTGATGCGGCAAGCGATGCGATGCAGTGGCGCCCGTACTAAGAAGGCTGCCGTGGAGACTGCCTTACAGTTATTGGTTAGAACATATTCCCAAGGAGCCATTGCACGGCATCGCGGTAAGGTGCAGTGGGAAGGCGACCTTAATCAATCCCGTCTGGGCCGGGTTGCGACCTAACGCATCGATTGAATGGTGATCGTCGATACAACCGTCTGGATCGATTACTTACGGGGCACGGAAAATCCTGAGGCCAGTTGGCTAGTCCGGCAGCTGAAATGGCAGTCGCTGGGGTTGACCGATCTGATCCTTTGTGAGGTTTTGCAGGGCATCCGCGACCCAAGAACGCTCGCGGAAATTCGAGACGACCTGTTGCGGTTTCATGTGTTTCACGCAGGCGGGACGGCATTAGCCATCGCGGCGGCCGAGAATTATCAGATCCTGCGAGCCCGCGGCCATACGGTTCGTAAAACGATCGATTGCCTGATTGCCACTTTTTGCCTGGAAGCGGGCCATGAACTGCTGCACCGTGACCGCGATTTCGATGTTTTCGAGAAGGTGTTGGGAATGAGAGTTGTTCATGCATAGCCGAGCTTTGCTCGGCTGGACGGGCGAGGGCGGCTGTCCCCACGTGCTTCTTGCCTAAAGCTGATAGCTGAAAGCTTCTACTCCCACTCGATTGTGCCGGGCGGTTTTGAGGTGATGTCGTAGACCACGCGGTTTACGCCTTTCACTTCATTGACGATGCGGCTGGAGATGGTTTTCAGGACCTCATGCGGCAACGGAACCCAGTCGGCGGTCATGCCGTCTTCGGAGTGGACGGCGCGGATGGCACAGGTGTTGGCGTAGGTGCGCTGGTCGCCCATTACTCCGACGGACATCACGGGCAGGAGCACGGCGAATGATTGCCAGATTTTCTGGTAGAGGCCGGCTTGCTTGATTTCGCTGACGACGATGTCGTCGCACTCACGCAGGATGGTTAGACGCTCGGGCGTGACTTCGCCTAGGATGCGGACGGCCAGGCCTGGGCCGGGGAATGGTTGGCGTTGGAGGATTTCTTCGGGCATGCCGAGGTCACGGCCGATTTTGCGGACTTCGTCTTTGAATAACTCTTTCAGCGGCTCGATTAGTTTTAACTTCATTTTTTCGGGTAGACCGCCGACATTGTGGTGCGATTTGATTATTTGTGATGGCCCGCGCACCGATCTGGATTCGATCACATCGGGATAAAGCGTGCCCTGAACCAGCCATTCGACCTTGCCTTCTTCTTTTTCGATGCGGTGAGCTTGCTCGTCGAATACGGCGATGAATTCGTTGCCGATGATTTTGCGTTTTGTCTCGGGATCGGTGACACCGGCCAGTTTGCTTAGAAAGCGATCGGTGGCATCGACGGCGACTACGTGCAGGCCGAGTTTGTCGCGGAGGTTCTGTTGAACTTTTTCGAATTCGTTTTTGCGCAGCACGCCGTTGTTCACGAAAACTGACGTCAGGCGCGATGGAGCTTTGCCATCTCGCAAGGCGCGGTCAACGAGTGTAGCTGCGACGGCAGAATCTACGCCCCCTGAGAGGGCACAAATGGCGCGGCCTTGGCCGACGGTCTGTCGCACATTGGCGATGGTCGCATCGATGAAATGTTGGGGAGTCCAAGTTGGTTTGGCGCCGCAGATCTCGAGGGCGAAGTTGCGCAGGATGTCGGTGCCGGATTGCGTGTGGCGCACTTCGGGATGAAACTGCACCGCCCACATTTTCTTCTCGGGGCTCTCTATTGCAGCAACTGCGTTCGTCGAACTGGCGGTCAGGCGGAAACCGGCGGGCAATTCCACCGCTTCGTCACCGTGCGACATCCAGACGGAAAGCTTTTTTGGCACACCGCGAAATAGGTGTGAGTCGTCTTTGATCTCGACGTTGGCATGACCGTACTCGCGTTTGTCGGCTGCGCGCACCTTACCGCCCAGCACGTGAACCATCAACTGAAGGCCGTAGCAGATGCCGAGCACGGGCAGGCCGAGTTCGAACACTCGGCGGTCGGTGTTGGGGGCGTCTTGATCGTAAACCGAGCAGGGACCGCCGGAGAGGATGATGCCCAGCGGCGAGTAGCTGTGGATTTCGTCGAGGGTTGCGGTGCAAGGTAGTACCACTGAAAAAACATTTTGTTCGCGGATGCGGCGCGCAATTAGCTGGGAATATTGCGCTCCGAAGTCGAGGACAACGATAGATTGGGTTTCCACGGACGAGTGTCTCAAATCGGAGAGTAAGTGTAAAGTGGAAGGGCAGATTCTGTCTGCCAGCTAATTGCTCACTGGTACATCGCTCAGAATGAGTTCGCTTGCATCGACGGCGGGACTCGACTGAATGTTGGATTCAGGATAAGTGCTTCCGTGGGGTAACAGCGGCTGCGTCCTCTCAAGACTGACAGGCGCTTTCGGGAGTTCAATCATGGCCACGTACGCGGCCAAGCGTCCCATATACAGGAAATCTGCGATGGCAAAATAAAGAAGTGTTACCAGAAGCACGCCGCCCAGAACCACGCCCGCCGGCAAGACTGGGGCGAATCCCAAAGGAAATGCAACGACCGAGCTAGCGACTACAAATGCTGTGATGTGCGCCAGACCGAACCACGTCCCGGCTGCGCAGACTGATCCCGGGCGATCAAGGCACAGATTCACTGCGGCTCCGACCGCTCCGAATGTATCCTGGCCGTCCGCAACTACGAATATCGCCGCCACCGAAAGAAACCAGTTCAGTGTCGACCATACGAGCCACACCAGCATGGTGACAGTCAAGATGATGAGCAGAACGCTGCCCGGCGCGGGATTGGTAGGTCTTGACACAGCCCCGCCAAGAAGAATGGCGGCGAGGCATCCGACGGTGGCCGCGAGCGTCGTGCCGAGGCGAAAAAAATTAAGCCCGAACAGAGATCTTAACCGCCAACTCTTTTTCTCTTTGTGATTTGGCAAAGACAGGTCGGTGTCGCGAAAATAGGCGAGCAAGGCCTTTACTGTGGCGGCCCGTCCCAGAGCAGCGACTACGATCCAAGCGGCTCCCAAGGTCAGCGCCAGCATGACGGCCGTTTCAATCACGCGAAATGCGCTGCCGCGAAAAATATGCAGCACTGCGCGAGAGATGAAGACTGGCTGCCTGGTACGCAGCAGAAGTTGATCTGCGTTGCTGACCGGCAGCGTGTCGAGGTATTCAAAGAAGGAAAACACCAGTAGCGAGGCGGCTGCAGCGCCGAAGCTCCAACGCCAGGCAATCTCGGCCAGTCCAAAGGATGGACGGTGAAGGATGGCGCGGAAGGCTTCGAGTGTGGGCGAGGGCTGTTTCATGTAAGAGTAGGATAGCGCAACTAGTGAGTACGCCGTATCGGCAGAATTCCCTGAGGCTTCATGCTGGCATCAGCGGCTCGGGGTCCTTCGACTTCAGCGTCGCTCGCTTCGCGAACGATGCTTCCGCTCAGGATGACCGGGGGTGGTGAGAATCCGAAGTTCAGCGGACTACGATGTTGACCAGTTTGCCGGGTACAACAATAACCTTTACAACCTGTTTGCTGGCAATCGCTGCTTTGACCTTTTCGGTCGACAAGGCGCGCTCGCGGATCATTTCTTCTGCCGAATCCACGGGGACAACGATCAGGGCGCGCAACTTTCCGTTGATCTGCACAGGGATTTCAATTTCCTCTTCCTTGGCCAGTGCTGGATCATATTTTGGCCATGGCGCGCGAAGCAGACTTCCCTTCTCGCCTAACATTTCCCAGAGCTCGTGGGCAACGTGTGGAGCGAACGGCGCGAGAAGGAGCACTAGATCGCGCTGCACTTCCGACAGCAACTGGCGCGGAAATGAATCCGCGGGCGCCCGCGCCACACGTTCTTCGACCGCATAAAGTTCATTCACCAGTTCCATGATCGCGGCAATCGAGGTGTTGAAATGCCAGCGGCCCTGGAAATCGTCGCTGACGCGTTTGATGGTCTGGTGAAGCTTGCGCTGGATTTTGCGGGCTTCGGCGGACAACGTCTCTCGCTCCGCTCGGGGAGACGCAGCCAGTTGCGTCTCTACAGCGGTGTTACGTGCGACGAAGCGGTATACGCGCCCGAGGAAACGCTGAATGCCTTCGACTCCTTCATCCAGCCAGTCGAGTTCGCGGTCTGGAGATGTCGCGAAGAGCGTGTACATGCGGGCGCTATCCGCGCCGTAGCGAGCAATCATCTCATCCGGAGAAACTATGTTGCCCAGGCTCTTAGACATCTTGGCTCCGCCCTTGATGATCATGCCCTGGGAAAACAAGCGCTCGACGGGTTCGTCGTTTTTTACGAGTCCCATGTCGCGCATGAACTTGGTCCAGAAGCGCGAGTAGATGAGATGGAGAATCGCATGCTCGATCCCGCCGATGTATTGATCGATTGGAAACCAGTAAGCGACCGTCTTGGAATCAAATGGTGCGCGGTCATTGTGCGCGTCGGTATAGCGATAGAAATACCAGGACGAATCGACGAACGTGTCCATGGTGTCGGTTTCACGGCGCGCTGGGCCGCCACATTTCGGGCAGATTGCGTTTACGAATTCCGGCACCCGACCCAGGGGTGAGCCACCCGTGAGGGTTATGTCGACGTTCTCCGGCAGGATCACTGGCAAGTCTTTTTCCGGGACGGGCACGATCCCGTCTTTCTCGCAATACAGCATCGGGATGGGTGTGCCCCAATAACGCTGGCGAGAGATGCCCCAGTCTTTGAGGCGGTACGTAATCGTGGCCTTGCCGAAACTGTTCTTTTCGGCGTACTCCGACATCTTCTTGATTGCTTCTTCACAGCCGAGAGCGGTAAATGGGCCCGAGTTTACCAGCTTGCCGTCCAACGTGGTAAAGGGAAGAGCGGGTTGGCCGCTGGTTTCGTCCGGATCGACGGACCGAGGCACAATCACAGTCCGGACCTTGAGGTTGTATTTCCTGGCAAATTCGTAGTCGCGCTCATCATGGGCCGGAACGCTCATGATCGCGCCCGTGCCGTAATCCATGAGGATGTAGTTCGCGACCCAGACGGGTATGCGCTCTCCGTTGTAGGGATTCACCGCGAAGTGGTGAGTATTGACTCCGTGCTTTTCGATAGCGCCAATGTCACCCACTTCCTTGGCCTTGCGTTGCTCTGCGATCAATTGCTCTACCTGCGCACGTAACGGGTCGTTGTTTTTGGTGAGACGAGCAACCAGCGGATGCTGCGGCGCGAGTTGGACGGAAGTCGCTCCGTAGATGGTGTCGACGCGGGTGGTGAAGACCGTGATCGTCGAATCCGTTGAATCGACGGCACCGTCGAGCTTGAAATCTACCAGCGTGCCCTCACTGCGGCCGATCCAGTTGCGCTGCATGGTGCGGACCTTCTCGGGCCACTCATTGAGTTTGTCGAGGTCGCGGAGCAATTCCTCGGCATAATGCGTAATGCGCAAGAACCACTGCTCGAGTTCTCGCTGCTCCACCAGAGTATCTTCGTGTCGCCAGCAGCAGCCGTTGACCACTTGCTCATTGGCAAGAACCGTGGCGCACTTTGGACACCAGTTCACCCTGCTCTTCTTGCGATAGGCCAAACCTTTTTCGTAAAGCTTCAAGAAGAACCACTGGTTCCACCGATAATAATCAGGCAAGCAGGTGGTGACTTCGCGCGACCAGTCGTAGGCGAAACCCAGGCGCGTCATCTGCGCCTTCATGTTGGCAATGTTGCGGAGAGTCCACTCCCGCGGCGGAGTGTTGTTGGAAATGGCGGCATTTTCCGCGGGAAGGCCGAACGAATCCCAGCCCATGGGATGAAGCACGTTGTAGCCGTTCATCCACATGTACCGAGCCAGCGCGTCGCCGATGGCGTAGTTGCGCACGTGTCCCATGTGCAACACGCCCGAGGGATAGGGCAACATTTCCAGCACATAATATTTCGGCTTGGTGGAGTTGGGCTCGGCAGCGTAGAGGGACGGGTCCTGCTGCCAGCGCTCGAACCATTTGGCCTCGATGCGCTGGGCGTCGTAGCGGTCTTCGCGGACCATGGTAGTTTGTTCGTCTTGCGGCATAAACGGGAACGTCGAGTTTCGGATAAACCTTGATTTTACAATAGTGGCGCCAGAGGTCACAGACGCGACATCATCGATAGATATCTTTTCGATGCGCGACTTCCAACACCAACACCGTAATTCTTTCGTCTTGGATATCGCAGATCAGACGGTAGTCGCCAACACGATATCGCCAAAGCCCCCGTTTGTCGCCGTGCAGGGGTTTGCCCCATTGTCTCGGATTCTCCGCAGATTTTAGCCGCTCACGCAGAAAACGAACTATGGACTTTTGAGAGGGAACGTCGAGTTTCTTGATCTGCTTTTCGGCGGTCCGGGTGATCTCAATCGTCCAGACCAAGCCTGCGCTCCAGCTCTTCGAGCGTAATGGTGGGTTCTCGGCGCTCCAGCGCGGCGATGCCCTTTAGGTAGTCCTCACGATCTTCCAGATACTGCCGGATGGCCTCGCGAGCATAATAGCTCTTGCTGCGGCCCGTCTCTTTGGCCAGAGAGTCGAGCTTTTCTTCGAGTTCGGGTTCGAGGCGGATGCCGAGCATTGTTAAACATGTTTAACATAACATATTTGTGACTGCAGCACCACTGTTTGTTTCGCGGGACGGCCGGGGAAGCCTGCCCCCAAAGGCGATTCATCTTGTTACTAAGCTCTTCGGGGCTGTCAGTTTTTTTCGGTCATCTCCTGGCTGGTCAATCGGCGTTTCGGCGATGAAGGCAGCGTGGGCCAGGCGCGGATCGTTCAGCAAACGGCGAAAGGGCTCGCAACCTATGCTTCCCTTGCCGGACAGCCGAGGGCGGCTGTCCCCGCGTGGCTCGAATCGCTTCGTGCCCTAAGTGGTTAATGCTCTTTCGTGATTCCCACGATAAACTGCATCCAACAATGGACAACTTCACTCCCGCCGAACTACGCAAACTGCGCAGCCTCAAGACCCCCTACGGAATCCAGCGTCTCCTCGATGACATGCCCTACCACCTTGAGGACACCGCCTGGTCTCCGCGCCGCGTCTTGCGCGAGAACACCAGCCACTGCTGCGAGGGCGCTATCTTTGCCGCCGCCGCCCTGCGCGTAATCGGCTTCCTGCCCCTGTTGCTCGATTTCGAAGCCGACCACGACACCGACCACGTTCTCGCCATCTATCGCGTGAGCGGACACTGGGGCGCGGTCGCCAAATCCAACTACAGCGGCTGCCGCTATCGTGAACCTGTTTACCGCACTCTGCGCGAGCTAGCCATGAGTTACTTCAACGCGTACTTCAACATGCGCCGTGAACGGACCCTGCGCACCTTCTCGCGCCCCGTCAACCTGGCCCGCTTTGATCACTTAAACTGGATGACCACCGAGGAACCCGTCTGGTTTATCGTGAACTACCTCTTCGACATTCGGCACTACAAGCTGCTTCGTCCGGATATGATCAAGCGGCTGCATCGGGTTGACGAAAGATTGTTCCAAGCCGAGTGCCTGGGAAAGGCGTTGCGCCCGGTCGCCCGGTCGCCTCGAAAGCAGGGCGTGCAACATCCCGGAACCAGCCGGGTTTGAATCCCGTACCAATGTTTGTGGACACGAGTCGCGCTCTCCTCATTTTTCTGACCTTCGTATCTTCGATTACATTTGCTCAAGAGGCCGTTTCGTCGAAAGCACAGGCCGAGCCCACCCCGTCACTTTCCCAGGATCAGATCCGCGATCTCATTCGCCAGACCGCCGCCAACGACATGGAAAACGACAAACGCCAGCGCGACTACACCTACATCCAGCGCGAGGAACAGCATAAGCTCGATGGCAAGGGCCAGGTCAAATCCACAGAAATCAAGACCTCCGAGATTATGGAACTCTACGGCGAGCAGGTCGAACGCCTGATCTCCAAAGACGACAAACCCCTCTCCGATAAAGACAACAAGAAAGAAGAAGACAAGGTCCAGAAATTGATCGAGAAGCGCAAGAACGAATCCGAACACGATCACAAGAAGCGCGAAGAAAAAGAAGAAAAAGATCGCGAACACGACCGCCAGTTCGTGCGTGAAGTCGCCGACGCCTACAACTTCCACTTTGTCGGCATCGAATCTCTTGCCGGACGCGATGCCTACGTCATCGATGGCGAACCCCGCCCCGGCTTCGAACCTCACCTGAAAGAAGCCAAAATCCTGCCCAAATTCCGCTTCCGCGCCTGGATCGACAAAGACGAATCCCAATGGAAGAAGCTCGACATCCAGTGCATCAATACAGTTACGTTCGGCCTGTTCCTGGCCCGCGTCCACAAAGGCTCGCGCATCATCATCGAGCAGACGCGCATCAACGACGAAGTCTGGCTGCCGCAGCACATTAACGTAAAGGTGGATGTGCGCCTCGCCCTGCTGAAAGACTTCAACGTCGACGACGACATTACCTACCGCGACTACAAGAAATTTCGCACCAACTCAAAGATCGTGCCCCTGGGAGAAGTCCAGCCCCAACCTTGACACCATGACCACGTAGCCCCGGACGCCTCGTCCGGGTCTAAAGCCCAGACTTGTTCTCGGCACTTTGCGGCCCGAGTAAAGAGCTTGCGGAAAAGCCGCGAAATCGGCGACTGGAGCTCTGAAAGGGCACGGCTTTGAAAGCCGCGCCCCTCAAAGGTGGGCCAGCCACCGCGAAAAATCTACATCTTTCAACATCGGCTGCTCCGGCTAACTGCATGATTCACAACGCCCATAAGATGGCATCTGCCTTGCGGCTTCTCGCCCCAGACTATGCGCGGGCAGGATGCTCTCATGCAGAGATGGCGGTCGGCGGGCTGGCGAATTACGGTCCTTGGCTTAGGCTTGGGGATTCTGGCCTGGGGGTCCTCAATCTGGACTACGGGATGCTCGCGGCAACTGCCGGCGCCGGCGTCGAGCGGGACCGCTAAGAGCAGCCAGCTTCCCTTTGAGCGCGTTTCCGATGGTGGCGGAATCTCTCCTACCTCGGGATTTAGCTTTGACGGAATTCCGGCGGGAACCGCGATTGCCGTCCGATTGCAGGCAGCGCTGTCCAGCACAGACTCACGGGTTGGGCAGTCTTTTGTCGCCATTGTCGACGAGCCCGTAATGGTTGGCGGGAAGACCGTTGTGCCTTCGGGGGCAATGGTGACTGGGAGCGTGCTGGCGACGCGGGCCTCGCGATCGCCGCATCAGCCTGGCTACCTTCGGCTGACCCTCACCTCGATGATGGTGAATGGAAAAGCCGTTCCTTTGCAAACCTCCAGCATTTTTGCCAAAGGGGCATCGTACGGTAAGCGCCAGGAGTTGGCGATGATGAATCCGGCGGCCGACGGCACAAGCTCGATGGCCGCATCTGCCAAATCCGCGAACGGAACTCAGCCTTCATTTACTCCCGTCCAAGCCGATGTGAGGTTTTCCACAGGGCACCGCTTCACCTTTCGAGTGGCTCAGCCAGTGCATCTGTAAAGATTCAAGCGGCTGCGAAGTGCGGTTGCTCGTTGTGCGCCTACGAGTTCGCGGCAAGTTCTTCCTCCCATTTTGGATTCGATTTAAATCTGCAATTCCCTGTTCAACTATCACAGCGCTGCTCAGGCAATCCCGCCTAGACTTCCCAAATGGGGAGCACGCGCAAAATGCGTGACTCTTCCGTACTTTGTACTTGGACCCATGAAAGCTATGAGCGCGACTGCACAACTTGAGGTAATCGCTGAGAGACCGGGCGAGCGTCCGCAAACCGAGCAGGAGTTGCGTGATGTCCACAAAATGGAGGCCATCGGCCGGCTGGTCGGGGGAGTGGCCCACGACTTCAACAACCTGCTCACCGGAATGGTGCTTTGCAGCGAACTGATTCTGGCCGGGTTGGACGAGAACAGCCGCTTACGCCGTTTTGCCGAGGAGATTCGCAAGGCAGGCGAGCAAGGCGCGGGACTGATCCAGCAGTTGATGGCGGTGGCGCGGCAGCGGGCGGTCGAGCCTTGTCTGATGCGCCTGAATGACGTCGTAGCGGACGTGCGCAATCTGCTTACCCGGCTGATTGGCGAGAACATCGAACTGGTCGCCGAACTGGCCGATGATCTCGGTTTCGTCAAGATGGATCCGGCCCAGGTGCAGCAGGTCATTCTCAACCTGGTGCTGAACGCGCGGGATGCCATGCCCGACGGCGGCCGAATCACCATCAACACCAGAAACTGTGATGGGACCAGACCGGGACGCAACCCGCACATCCAGTTTTGCGACGCCTGGGTCGCGCTCGCCGTAAGCGATACCGGTTGCGGCATGGACGCCGAAACTCGGGCCCGGCTGTTCGAGCCTTTTTTTACCACCAAAAAGCCGGGACAGGGAAATGGCCTGGGGCTCGCCACCGTCTATCGCATCGTGACCCACGAAGGGGGAACGATCGAAGTGGAAAGCGAAACCGGACGAGGTACGCGCGTGGTGGTGCATCTGCCGCGAGTGGAAGTGGAATCCGTATTCAAGGTTTCCGAAGTTGCGAACAAAGTTCCGAACGAAGTTATAAACAAAATCAGCCCGGTTCCGAGTCGGAAGGTCCGGGGAACGAGAAAAGGTAAAACACAAAAGGGGAATTCCTTATGACCAGCGCCGTTGCCCATGCCTTTCATACGCCCAAGCTCGAGGCGGCCAATTTGCTGAACCTGCTGATTGTCGACGACGAACGCGCCATACGCGACGTATGCCGGGAAGTGGCGCAGTCCCTTGGTTTTAACACCATGGTGGCAGAGTCAGCCGAACACACCTACCGCATGCTCGAGGCGCAAGCCATCGACGTGGTTCTGCTCGATCTGAAATTGCCGGGCGCGGGCGGACTCGAGGCACTGCACAAGATCAAGCAGCGACGCCCTGACGCGGAGATCGTCGTGGTTACCGGCTACGCGACTGTACAATCCGCCGTGCAAGCCATGAAAAACGGCGCCTACGACTTTGTGACCAAACCGTTCACCATCGATGAACTGAAGCTTCTGTTGGACCGGGTCGCCGCCCATTTGCGGCTAAAGACTGAAAACCGCATGTTGCGCGAGAAGATCAAAGCCAAGCTCGGTTTCGGCAGCATCGTGGGACACGCGCCGGAAATGGAAAAGCTTTACCGCATGATCGCCAAGGCTGCATTGAGCAGCCATCCCGTGCTGATTCTGGGAGAAAGTGGAACCGGAAAGGAAATGGTAGCGCGATCTATTCACTTCTCCGGGCCATTTCGCGACAAGCCGTTCATCCCCGTGGACTGCGGCTCGCTGGTTCCGACGCTGATCGAAAGTGAGCTGTTCGGCTACGTGAAAGGCGCTTTCACCGGCGCGGTGCAGGCTAAGGAAGGGCTACTGGCGATGGCCGAGGGCGGCACCGTGTTTCTCGATGAGATCGGGGAACTGCCGGTGGATCTGCAGGCCAAGCTGTTGCGTGCGATCCAGGAAAAAGAAATCCGACAGGTGGGCAGCACCAAGCGCACGACCATCAATGTGCGGATTTTGGCGGCGACCAATCGCGACCTCGAAGTCGCGGTGGCGCAGGGAACCTTTCGGCGCGACCTCTACTTCCGTCTCAATGTGCTGAACCTGCGCATTCCGGCTTTGCGCGAGCGGCGCGGAGACATTACCGTGCTCGCAACCTATTTTCTCGAGCGAATGGCACGCGAGTTCGGGCAAGAGAGAACCCTCAGCGACGATGCCATGAAGGCTCTGCTCGCCTACGACTGGCCCGGCAATGTGCGGGAATTGGAGAATTGTCTGCAACGGGCTTGCGCCATGAACAGCGGCCCGGAAATCCAGGTTCTGGATTTGCCCAGCGGCATTCACGGCGGGAACGGCCACGCCGCAGTCGAGGGCGATGGCTCGGCAAAAATCATCCCCATCTCAGAGCTCGAGAGAAAGACGATTCTGAATACGATTACACAGCTCAATGGCGACAAACTGTTGGCGGCGCGGCTGCTGGGAATCGGCAAGACCACGCTCTATCGCAAGCTAAAGGAGTACGACATTCAGGCCTGAATAGATCTGGTGGGGGACGGGCGTCTCGCCCGTCCAGCCGAGGGCCATGTGGGGACGGGCAACTCGCCCGTCCAAGCGGAACAGCGCACCGTCGATGCGAAGCTTGGATCGGGCATCTTCAAGACTAAATGAACGCGATTGTCTGGGTTGCCCGACCGGTTGGGTCAAGGCGTCAGCTTGAACACGGTTCCACAGGGGGCACCAAAGGAGCCGCAATTGAAACCGCCGCCAGTCTCGAGCGTGCCGTAGAAATCGCCGTTTGGAGCGATCATCGCGCCACTTATGCCAAAGCCGTCGGATTCGTCTGAAAAAGTGTAGAGGACGCTGTATTTCCCGGTGGTGTCCAATTCGAATAGAAATCCCGCTCCAGAATAAGCGCTATCTTGGTTGCTGCCATAAATGTTTCCCTTCGAGTCCAGAAACAGATTGTTGTAATTCGGGTTTGTGACTGGGTTTGGACGGAATGTGTGGAGCACGCTGAACTTTCCCGCTGTGTCGATTTTGAAAATGGTTCCACACCCGCTGGTGAAGACTACGGAACACTTGAGATCTCCTCCACTGTCTGTTACCCCATAGAGGTTGCCGGCGGGGTCGAGAACTACACTCACGGGGTTTCCCCCATCGGCGCTTCCGTGAAAGCGATATAGCACACTGAACTCGCCATTCGGGGTGATCTTGAAGATAGTTCCGCAGCCATTCTCGAAAACGCTGTTGTAGTCGGTATAGCAGGAACGTTTTTTTAAGTCATCGCCGCCATTGACCGTGGCGCCATACAGGTTACCGCTCGCGTCGATGACCAACCCTCCGTAGGGCAGTGCACCGTCAGCGATGTCGGTGAACGTGTGGACTACGCTGAACCTCCCGTGCACATCGATTTTATAGACGACTCCGTTTTCCTCGATGCCAAAAGGCGAAGTGCCATAGAGGTTGCCGGCAGCATCCAGGACCGGCGCTGCGTCGGCACAACACCCGTCCTTCTTACTGTTCTCAAAGACGAAAAGCACGGTTTCATGTCCATTCTTATCTACCTTGAACACCGTGGATGGGCTGCCTTGGCCCTGGGTCGTGCCATAGAGATTGCCTGCAGCATCGCGCGCCAGGCCTGCCCTGGGAGCCGCACCATCGTTGCCCCATTGGAATCTGTAGAGCACGGTATATTCGCCGTTCTTGTCGATCTTGTATACCGTTCCGCAGCCCGCCGGTGCGCAACTTACTCCGCCAAATGCAGTGGTGCCGTAGAGGTTGCCTTCCTCATCTCGGATGACGCCTCCCTGCGGGTAGTTTCCGTCCGTGCCCCCGGCAAAGTGGTGAAGCACGTCGAGGGTGAATTGCGCGCTCGCTGGCGGTGGGGCAATCGCTAACAGCGCCATGGCGAGTATTGTGACGACCAGCATTTGTAGTTTTCTCAAGGTTCCTCCAGTCTCTGCTGCCTCGCAAAACGATCCCTATGGCCAATTCGCGGCCTACAATAACCCCGCCACCCTGTGAGCTTGTCACGAAAATGTAAAAGTTTATGCAGTGCTTAGGTGAGAGCGTAGGCCACTATGGGCCTAAACCCGCACTCGGATTCCCGCAACGGGACCCTTGCGAGTGGACGATTCGCGCAACCCGCCTGTTATCAATCAGCAAAGTCTGGCGAAATACGTGCATATCAGCAGAGCATGATTCTGCTGACTACATCTCTGGCAAAAACTCAGGATTGCGCGAAAGCGCTGCAGGACGTCACATCCGAAGAGGTACAAGTTGCGGCCACACTACGCGAAGCGGTGACCCAATTGCAAGCCCACGAATTTTCGGCCGTGGTGCTTGATCAATTGCTGTTAGACGCCGAACCCGACGAAGTCGAGACGATTTTCAAACACATGGGCACTGCCGTTCCCGTCTATTCAAACTTCGCCATTAGTGGAATCGAGCGGGTGTCGCGCGAGTTGCGATCAGCAGTGCACCGGCGCAAGCGTGAATTAATGAGTGCGCGGCAAGAGGCCGAACAGGATTTGCGCAGCCAGCTAAGAAGCACCATCACGGCCCTGCTGCTTTCCTGTGAAATGGCCCTCGGCGTACCCAATCTGCCTCTGCTCGCCGAAACCAAAATGCGCGCCGTGGACACCCTGGCTAAAGAGATGCGCGCCAAGCTGGGGGGAGCGGCGTGAGTGCTTACAAGCAACCTATAAATGCCGATGCAGATAGCTGAAAGACAGCCACGCGAACAAGCCGGCAATAGCCAGCGTAAGCGCGCTCCAACAGATATAGAGTACAGAAAACATGGCGCGCATCCGGTGCCCGCCGGCGAACGATTTGACCAGCAGGACAATCGCCGCGACTGGCAGTACAAACCCGAGAACCAGGCCAAGTGACACGTAGGTCTCGGCCAAACCACCGGCGATTGCGCCGAGGCCGGTCGCCTTCTGCTCGGATATTCCGCGGAAGGCACCGACAATTCCAATGAGAAGCGGGGCCGACAGGGCCCAAGTGAGGGCTGTCCCCCAAAGAAAATAATTCCGCTTACGATCGTGGTTCGCGGCGGCGTCCATGGAGAAACCTAAACGTTGTCATAAGGCCGGACGAAAATCAAGCGTCTAAACTCGTCCGCCGTTCGGCCCTGCACGATTCAAGCAACAAGCACAGCTCAGCGCGAGATCACTGCCCCAGCGAGCAATTGCGGTTGACATTCTGAATATAGATGCCATTGTTGCCGCTGCGATCATCCTCAAAGGCCACCGCCGACAGGTGAGACGGAACGATGCCCGACGACAGCCTCGCCTTATCCGCGGGCAGCGAAGAAACCGGAAACTGCTGGCATACGACTTTCCCCTCCCGGTTCAGACGAGTCGCCTGGATAGTCGCATCTCCAAAGCCAACCTGATCCACCCAAAATACCAGCGCCCCAGTCCCGATCTGCACATTCTGCACAAAAATCTGCTGATTCGCTCCGAGAGCCACAACCTGCAAACCGGAATCACCCCAAGTGCGCCCGCCTTTGCCATTAAATTTCTGCCCGTAAACTCCGTTGAGCACCTGGTTAGAATCCTCCTCCGTCCAGAACAGAAACACTTCGTCCGTCGCCGCCCGGTACGACGCCGCCGGCGACACTCTCACGTTCGCTGTGTTCGTCGACGCCGCCGAACCGTTATGCGGAAAAGCCTCATGCCCACTAGCGAGAACATGCTGTGCGAAACATTGCAGAGCAGGACTCGACGTATACCATGCAAAGACTGCCCCACCCTTTCCATCCGGCACAAAATATGGAAAATTGCCAAATTGCAGTGACGCGTTGTCCAGAACTTTCACATGCCCTTTTCCCCACAAAAGGTGCCCGTTCGCCGAGAGCTTGTTGGCATACAAATAAATATCGCTGCCAAACCCCTGATCCCGCGTCCAGGAAACAATCACCGACCCGTTATCCGCCGCATGCAAGTCGGCCAACCCGTAGTTGTAGCCCGACTCGCTCAGCACTCTTCCTTTACCCCACAGCGGATGCCCGTTCGGATCAAGTTTCTGCAACACCACATTGCTGTTGCTAGTCCAAGCCACCACGATGTCACCATCGCTAGTCCCTGCGATTTTCGGAGCGGCATTCGAAGCCGTTAACCCGCGAGTAAGTTGCACCCCACGTTTTCCCCAAAGCGCTTTTCCCGTAGGACTCATCTTCGCCGCGGTCACCTGCTGGTTGGCTCCTTCACGCGTGTCAAGGAAGGCAAGCAAAGCATTGCCTTCGGTGTCGACGTCGAGCCCGTAATCCTCAGTCGAAGTGTTACTCAAGTCGGCGACAAGTATGCCATCGTGCCGGAACTGCTCCACCCCGCCCGGATTCAGCCGCTGCAAATAGACGTCATAACCAACCGGCGGCGGACTATTCGGATCGGCATCGAACCAGCTCACGTACCATCCGTTATTCGCTAGCGGCCGCACCTTCGGCTGCACCTGATCATTCCCATTGCCTCTGTTGGCAAGCGCAAGGTTCTTAGCCGGATCAGACGACCATTGCGCCCAGGCAGCCGAAACCAATGTGAGACCAAAAACCAGCGCCGAAATATATCGAAACCCGTATCGCATAAATTCTCCAGGCCAGCCGGAAACCCGCCCTGCAGGCCGAGACTAGAAGCTACTCTTCGCGAGCTCGGAGGTCAATCACAACCATCCCGGAGGGGACGACAAATGCAACCGTGTAGAGCGGACACTCCTGTCCGCTGCAGTTGACCTTAAGACGACATAAGCGACAGTCTGACCCTGCGCCTGACCCGGCGACCCTTTCTGAACGGCTAACCAAACTGAGGGTGCCCCACCCTTTTCGCGTTCTTTGCGAAAGGGTGGGCGCGAGACTGTCAACCCTTCCGTGGCCACTTCATTTTTCCTTGACCGCTCGCCTCCCCTGGTAATAAAATTGAGCAAAGCATTATCTGTGAGATAATGTAGGTCTTTGACAATCTAACAAGACAACCGCTCTATACAGAACGGGCAAGGCAGCCAGCCGCAAAGCGGCGGAAGAATGCAGCCCACAGCGTAAGCTGTGGGTACGGGAGCGAGAACTGCGAAACCTCGGCAGGGGCGAAATAACGGTTACGGCGACGCAGACCCAGCTCTACGAGTTCCAAAAGGAAACTATCGATCCTCCGTAACTCCAATGTTCTCTAGATTATGCGCGTAAGTCCTGTAAACTCAAAGATCTAGCACATAGTGATAAAATAAACCGCTTGTTTTCAATATTTTGACCAAGAAGAGGGGGGAGGGGGGTACCCCAGTACCAACCAGTAAACCCGGTTCCAAATTGGACCAAATCGGCTGCCCAGGTCTCGCGCTTTTCGAGACCTGGGTTCATTTCGACTCAGAGCAGTGCGACTCCGCTATTTTCTCTGGTAGCTCACCTGCCCGCTGGTCAGCACAGCCAGCACGTGGCTGGTGTACTCGAACGGATCGCCGTCGAAGAGCGCGATGTCCGCGTCCTTGCCAGGTGCGAGCGAACCCACGCGATCATCAACGCCAAGAATCTTTGCCGCCCCCGCCGTCACCGTGCGCAAAGTTTCCTCCATACCCAATCCGTTCGCGGCAGCAATGCCGGCTTCGAAGAGCACGATGCGATTCTTCGGAACGTAGGTTTCGAAGCCAGTCATCAGCGCAATCGGAATTCCTGCTCGCTTGAGAATTGCCGGATTCTCAAAGGTCGCATTAGCGGTTTGCAGCGACTCGAACCGCTGCATAACCGGACCGGCAAGCACGGAACTCCGGCGCGCCGAATCGCATCGGTAATGAGGTAGCCCTCAGTCACCGAAGCCAGCATGTAATGCAGATGAAATTCATTGCCAATCCGGATGGCGGTGTCGATATCGTCCGCGCGATACGCGTTGAAGATCGCCGGCAGTTTCCCGTCAACGACGGGAACCAGCGCATCGAGTTTCATATCTCGCGAAGGCTGCTTGGAAATGTCCGTGCCATCTTTTTTCCACTTGTCCCACTTCTCTTCGTAGGCCTTGGCGTCCGAGAGCGCGTGCCGGATGATCTCCGCCGTCTTCATGCGCGTGCTCGGCGCCTTTTCCTTTTTTCCGTAGGTAGCTTTCGGAACGTCGCCGAGATTAAAGACCATGGCGGATTCCTGGCGAACCGCCAACTGCTCCACGGTCGCGGGTTCAGAGCCCGCAGTCTTGAAAATGCCGGCGCGCCCCGCGATGGGATTGCGCGGCCCCGGCGCCGACTGCACGGTCGTCACGCCATACTGATTCAAAACCTTCAACAGCCGTTCGTGCGGATTGAAGCTGTCGAGAGTGCGCACATCCGCGGTGTTGGGATCGGTGGCCTCATCCTCGTCCTGATCGGCAGGAATATTGTAGGCGCCGGAAATCCCCGCGGTGGTGTCGGCATCAATCAAGCCGGGCGTGACGTAGGCGGCTTTCAGCACCGTATATCCGTCCGGCGGCTGCTGCCCGCTGCGTACGGCCTCAATTTTTCCATCGCGGACCAGCACCATGCCCGGTCCGCCCTGCGTTCCATCCGCCATGGTGTACAGGTGGTCAGCAAGGACCGCGATATTCTGCGCGAGTAATGTGGTCGCGGAAACTACGCAGGTCAGCAGAGTGAGGCAACGAACGATGCGCATCAGTTTCCCCCTCGTGGCGAAGCCGGATAACGATCGGCTACGTCAAAGCCGCCGGTCGCGTAGCGCAGGTCTTGTGGATTGCTGCGATCGAAAACTTTCTGCCCTTCGATCCAGGTCTCGAGCACGTGCGTGTAAACGCTAAAGGGTGGCCCACTCAAAACGATGAAATCAGCATCTTTGCCGGGTTCAAGCGTGCCAATGCGATCTCCTAGGTCGAGCATTTCCGCGGGATAGATGGTCAGCCCTTTCAACGCCGCTTCCTCGCTCATGCCCCCGCGCACGGCCAGCGCGGCTTCGCGGATGATCAGCCGCGAACTGGTGATGGGATCGTCGGTGTTGAGCGCGACTTTGACGCCGGCCCTTTCCAGCGCGCCTGGACAGCCGAGGTCCAGGTTAATCGTCTCAAACTTTCCTCCCAGAGAATCCACGATGGTAAAGCTCACAGGGATGTGCCGTTTCGCGAGTTCGTCTGCCACCAGGCAGGATTCGGTTCCATGGTGCACGACCAACCGATAGTGGAATTCATCCGACAAACGAATCGCGCTCATGATGTCATCGGCGCGGTGAGTGTGGTTGTGAACCACGCGCTTGCCTTCGAGCACCTCGACCACCGGTTCGAGGTCGGGATCACGGTCCGGCTGTTTCGCGGCCTTGTCGCCGGCCGTGACAGCTTTGTTGTACGCCTCCCATTTCGCTTTGTACTGCGTGGCCTTTTCGTAGATCCCGCGGGCCAGCGCCGCTTCCTCCATGCGCGTCATGGGAGCCTTATCCTTCGCGCCGTAGTGTTTCGGGTTTTCGCCGTTCGCCATCTTCATGCCGCCAATGCTTCCCGGAATCAGCATCTGCTCAATCGTCTTGCCGCGCAGTTTGACGTAAGCCGTTTGCCCTCCCATCACATTGCCGCTGCCCGGCATTATGTTCGCGGTGGTCACGCCTCCGGCAGTCGCCATGCGGATATTCGGGTCGGCGGGATCAATCGCATCCAGCGCGCGCAGCCCGGGTTCGATGGGGCCGGTCCCCTCATTGGCATCGCCCGAGTCCTCGGCCAGCGGGTTCGCGATGATGCCGATGTGAGAGTGCGAGTCCACAATCCCGGGCATCAGCACCTTGCCGGCAGCGTCCTCGACCGTAGCGCCGCGAGGAATCTTTACCTTGCCCTCTTCGCCCACAGCGACGATCTTCCCGTTGGCAACGAGCAGCACTCCGTGCTCGATCGGCGGCCCGCTTACGGGATACACCTTCGCCCCACGAATCGCCAGCGTGGCCTGACCCGCCGCCGGCTGCCCGCAGAATGCGAGGCCCGCGCACAGAAGTGCCCACGCGCAGAAAGTTGATCTGCCCCACTCAACAGTTCTAAATCGCATGCCGCCTCCAGAAATGTGAAGCAGGACACTATAACACTGGTCTCTGCGCAACTGACTTGTGCATGCGCACATGCCCTTGACAGCACTATACCTTGTATTACATAGTATATCGATGATCGCTCACCCCATCGAAAGTCCCGCGCCCGCCAGCAGTCTGATGGATAAGTGGGAAGTGCAACTCCGCAAGGGTTGTTTAGAACTGGCAATTCTGGCGAGCCTGTGGCCGGGACGATTGTACGGACTGGAAATCTTGCGGCTGCTCGAGCAGGATTCGGATCTGGTGATCACCGAGGGGACGGTGTATCCGCTGCTAAGCCGCTTGAAGGCGGAAGGTCTGCTCGACTCCGAGTGGGTGGAAGCGGATGCGGGACACCCCAGGAAATACTACCGCTTGACGCCGGCCGGACGCCGTCGTGTCGCCGCCATGGGCCGGATCTGGTCTCGCTTCTCGGCCAGCCTCAACCGATTGCTGGGGCGCGTACTCAAAGAGGAGAAATAAATGTTGCCGCCAAACGATCCCGCGCAAAAGATCGAACAGTATCTCAGACAGGTGCGTTCCGGGTTGCGCCACCTGCCGGAGCCGCAGGTTGCGGATATTCTGCAGGAACTGCGCAGCCATATTCTGGAACGGGCGCAATCGAGCGGCACGCTCTCAGACGCGGCCACGGACGCGGCATTGCAGGCACTTGGCAGACCTCAAGAGGTGGCTGCGCTCTATGTGGCCGAGAATGTCATGGCGCGGGCAGAAAGCAGCCGCACACCCTGGATGGTTCTGCGCGGAGTTTTTCACTGGGCCACGCTCAGCTTGAAAGGGTTTCTGGTTCTGCTGATCTGTCTCATCGGCTACCTGTTTGGAGCGGCATTCTTTATTGCAGCGCTGGCCAAACCATTCAACCCTCACGCAGTCGGCCTATGGCTTATCGGCCCTAACTCATTTCAGCTGGCGCTCGGAATGACGGATTCCGCCCGCCATGGGCGGGAACTACTCGGCTGGTTCTTAATTCCAATCGGCTTTTCCCTCGGCGGTGGGACGATTCTGCTGACCACTCATTTCGGCCTCTGGTGCATTCGAAGATTTCAGCGTGCGCGGGTGACGCTGGGGCTGGGAGGCAGTCATGAATGATGACTCACCGTCAGCCGCCACCACCGTCGCCTCAGATACGCGGCGGTCTAATTCGATGCGGCCCGCCAAAGGCTGGCGCGAGAACAAGTGGATGGCGCTCGCGGAATTTGCCCTGGTTGCACTAATTTTTCTTGCCGACCATTGGCATTTGATCCCTCTCAGCAAGACCCCGTTCTTGCTTCTGTTGGGATGGATTTCGCTGTGGTTGCGCGGAGCCATGTGGCAAAGCGTCGGATTCGCACGCTATCGCAATTGGGGCATCACTGTGGGGATTGGTGTCGGGGCTGGCGTGGTGACGGAAGCATTTCAGCTCTTGGCCACCCAACCGCTCCTGGTCCGGCTCACGGGCAAGCGGCCGGATTTGAACGATTTTCGGATGCTGACGGGAAACCTCAAAATGGCGCTAATCGGATTTGCATTTAGCTGGACGTTCGCGGCTTTCGGGGAGGAGATGGTATGGCGTGGCTACCTGATGAACCGAGTTGCCGACCTCGGTAATCGTACCCGGCGTGCCTGGATCTGCAGTTTGATCGCGGTGAGCGTCGCATTTGGCATGGCGCACGCGTATCAAGGAATAACCGGCATAGTCGAAGAGGGCGTTGCTGGACTGCTCTTGGGAATCATCTATCTGGGTACCGGCCGCAATTTGGCGGTTCCGATCATCGCCCACGGAGTTGCCGACACCATCGACGTTGTGCTGTTCTTCCTGGGCAAATATCCGGGCATGTGAGCGCTCATTCGCGGGCGGCTGTGGAATGCGGAACGCGGCTGAATCGCAGTGCGATGAAAGCGTGGGCTGTGTCGTACAGGTCTATGCAGCGTGTTGAGTTCCGCTCTGCACACAAAATACATAGATCCTTCGCTTCGCTCAGGATGACGGCAAATCCACACAAAAATAGGAGGGCAGCAAACCTTGCGGCCCCCCTTTCGTCATTCGTGCTGCGACTAAATTTACGGTTCGGGGACCTTGGCGAAGTCCACGCTCTGCACGGGGACGCCGCCGATCGAGTGCCGGCCATCGGTCCAGGTGACATATGCATTTCCCGTACCGGTCGAGTCGGCCGCGCTCAGGGCGGTGTCGTAGTCGTAATCTCCCGCGTAGCATTCTTGAACACCTCCATCATCCTGTGATGGCTGGGTGATTATGCCAGTGCTGATGGTGATGTCGGCCCCCCAGCTAGCGCCGTTGGTCTTGGACTGACGGCCCACGCGCTCATAGTTACATCCCGGGTCTCCCACACTGTTGCATGCAGTAGTCGCCTTGCGACGATCGTACCAGGAAGCGGTGACGGTGCCATCCGAGGTAGCGGATAGCGAAGGCATCCACTGCTCTTTGAATGTGCCGTCCTTGTCGGTGTTGAGTTTGATCGCCTTCGACCAAGTTTTGCCGTTGTCGGTAGATTTTTGGTAGAAGATATCGCCGGTGTCGTTGCCCTTCCCATGCCCGGCGTAGACGTAGTGAACCACGCCCTGGGGACCTACTGCCGGTTCACCCCAACCCATGTGCCGGATGATGGGATTGACCTGCCAGAAGTACGAGTTGGTGGCGCAGGCCGAATCACCCGGCGGGTTGAATCGTGGACCCATAATCGTCGTGGTCCAGGTTTTGCCGCCGTCGATGGATTTGTACATGACGTTCTGGCGGGTAGCATTTCCGCCTCCACCTTCGTCCATGCTGGCGAGGAATACGGTGCTGTTTTTGCCCTCGACTAGCGCGGCGCCTCGGGGCGAACCCGTGATCTGCACGTCGCGCATGAAGGTCCCGGTAGCGCTTACCACGACCGGGCCAGTCCAGGTCGTGCCGTCGTCGGAGTAGACCACGTCAAGAGCCCCGCCGCTGTTGTTAAAGTCGTTAAAAGAGATATACATGCGCCCATAGGTTCCGCTGGTCGGATTGTTGTCCGCCCACATCGACGGCCGGTCGTCGGCGCTGTTGTTGCTGGGGCAGGATCCGGTGGTCCAAGTCTTGCCATTGGTAGAGGTCCACAAACCGATGCCCTGACCACCGCACCCGGTCGCCAAGTCGCCGGCGAAGAACTTGCCCAACTTGGAGTTGAAAACCACCAGCGGGTCGCCAAAGTTTTCGCCATGGCCGTTGGCGAAAGGCGCGGGTTGAATTTCCGTGAAGGTCGCCCCGCCATTGCTGGAGTAGGACGTACCCGAATAGTTTGCAGCGGCTTCGTAGTTGGCGTTGTAGTTGACCACGATGGTCTTGCCTTTGTTCTTGGTGCTGCCGGCCACCATGCTTTCGCTTCCACACACGTCCGAAGACGACGAGCAATCTGATCCGTTGCTGACCCGGACATTCGGCGGAGTGGGCAGTTTGGTAACCGTGCCAGCTGTCTGGTGCCCGCCTCGTACGATTCCGCATTCAATCAGGATTCGACCGGCCCCCAAGTTATCTTCTTTGAGCAGGGACGAAACATCGATCTTCGAGCAGTCGATGCCCAGCGAAGTCATTTGGGCGCTGGCCAGCGACGGCTGAAGGACGCACACTGCCAGTAACAATACTGGAAGCGCAAAATACCATAGCATTTTATTTCTGTTGTTCCTCATTCTTGCTATCCCCCTTTTTTGCTGATTTTTGAAGCTCCGACGGTGGGTTGGAAACACGCCGCTGCGCGCCCGGGACAGGAGCCACCGCAGTCCCAAAATACTGCTGGTCCATCCAAATACCGGCTTTCTTTTTCAGATCATCCAAGAGCGCTTCCATCCTTTGCCCTTGGAGTTCGGTTTCGATTTGCGACGACACCTGCCCAAGTTGCCGACGATCACGCTTGACCAACTGAATGACCAGAAGGCGCGCCGGAGTATCTTCCACCTCGGCCCACTCGCCCTCTTTGAGTCCGAATGCCACTTTCTCCATTGGTGCAGACAGCTCTCCGCGCGGAAAGGAGAGCGGCTGCAAATCCAGCATGCCTTCGCCGGACTTCCTGAGATCTTCTGACAGTTTTTGTTCGCTGGTTCCGTCCGCGACCTGCTTGCGAATCTGGTCGGCGCGCGCTCTGGCAGCCTGCGAACTCAGTACCGGCGCGCCTTTGGCGTTGTCTCGCTGCTTCCAGATGAACAGCCGGCGAATCTGCACTTCGTCATAGTCGGCGAGGTGCGCGGAATAATATTGGCTGACTTCTTCGTAGCTGGGCTTGGCCTGGCTCATCAGGCTGGCGAATTCAGCGTCAGACAACACCTGCATGCGGGCGACCGCCAATTTGCGGCTAACATCCGGCGAGGCGTCCAGATGATTGGCAACCGCCTGCTGCGAAAGCATCAGCACCGACGCATAGTCATCGCCGAGCTTTTGACGCTCTTTATCGGAGACTGCCGTTTCCTCGCCCTCGCTTTTGGGCTCGATATCGCTGATGCGGGATTCGAACTCCTCCTCCGTAACTTGAACGTCGCCAACCTTGAGTACCACTCGGTCGCTTCCGGAGGATGCCGGTTTAGACGAAGCTGGTTTAGATGAAGCTGGTTTCGATGAAGCTGGGCCCGCCGCCGCGGAGTTTGAGTTCGCGGGCGTGGTCGCAGGGCCAGGGCTGGCAGGTTCTTGCGCGCAACTCACCGCAGCCACAAAGCACAGCAACAAGAAATAAGGAAGTATATGAGCTCTAATCAAGTTCACTTAGACCTTAACCAACCGGCCAACCTTTCAGCCCTCGCGAGGTGGCAATCAGCGCCACGGATTATCGAGGTTATTAGCCAGCAGGCTCAGCACTAATCGGACCCGATTGGAGCGAGAACGATGCCCGGTAGTAGAGCGTCCGAACTTTATTCCAAAAGGTGACGGCTGTCAACGTGCAAATTTCTGCACAGTAACAGAGATAATTCTTATTCAAATTTTGCGGGGATTCCCGCTAAGCGCGGCACACCGCGGCCAGCACAAAGAACAGCAACGCCAACAACAAGGGCTTGGGCAAATGGCGCATGACCTTCCAAACCACAATGCTCATTGGCTCTTTCCTCCGTGTGAGGGCAGGCTGCGAACGAATCCGCCTGCCAATCCCAAGTAATGCAATTTATGTATTGGCAACCTGGGGCGGTTTCGTATAGCGTAACTGGCCACGAATTGTAAGAAAAAATACCCGTTCGAGGCAAGTGGTTTTGTGACTTGGTTCTTGACCTGGTTTTTATGACTTGGATCCGCACCATCCCGCTCTCCGAAGCTGCGCAGTCCGAAGCTGGCGCCAAAGTGCGCCAAGCCATGGAAGCGCAAAAAAGTCTCTATCCCATCGAGTACGCCACCCCTGTGCATCCCGCCGAGGGCGGCGGCGCAGAGATTGTCGCCTCGCACAGCCTGATTCCCGATGCCCTCTACCACGCCTTCGCCACCTTCGGCGTACTCATGTCTCCGGACTTGCCGCTGAACCGCCGCCAGCACGAAATGATTACCACCATGGTGTCGGTGACCAACCGCTGCGTTTATTGAATCGAGTCACACGCAGAGTTTCTGCGTAGGGTAACGTTGGACAAAGCATTCGTGGAAGCGCTGAAAAAAGACTACGCCACCGCACCCATAACCAGGCAGGAACGCGTGATGCTGGACTACGTGGTGAAGCTCACCAGGGACGCCACCAAAATCCAGAAAGCCGACCACGACCACCTGCGCGCCGCCGGATTCGACGACAAAGCCATCCTGCAAATCACCCTGATCGCTTCCTGGTTCAACTACATCAATCGCGTAGCCGACGCCCTGGGCGTAGGCCGCGAGTAAATAAAGGAGGACGGGCATCTCGCCCGTCCCACTGCGGATGCCCCAGGTCTCGCGCTTTTCGAGACCTGCGAGCGATACTGCAAGCACCTCCCGAACGCGCTAACATCAGTTACGTGGAGTCCCGCTCGCTTGTCGAATATCTCGACCATTTTCTGCGCAGGGGACAGGAAACTGCCTACGCGCGGCGCCGCGGATATCGCACCGTGCGTTGGTCGTACCGTCAAGTCGCCGAACTCGCTTTTCAGTTTGCCCGCGAACTGGATGCGCGAGCCATCGCGAAGGGCGACCGCGTCCTGCTCTGGGGACCGAACTCGGCCGAGTGGGTAGCGGCGTTTCTCGGATGCGCCCTGCGCGGCGTGGTCGTCGTGCCCATGGACGATGGAGCCACGCCAGATTTTGCTCTGCGCGTACATCAGCAGGTCGGAGCCAAGCTGTTGCTGTGCTCACGAGAGCACTGCGCAGCCGTCGATCCCAGCGCTCACGTTGGAGGATCTTACAGGACGCATTGGCAAGCGCACTCGGCAGCAACATATCCCGCCGCCGAAATCGACAGTGCGGACACGCTCGAGATCGTCTTCACGTCCGGCACCACCGCCGAGCCCAAAGGAGTCGTGATCACCCACGGCAACGTTCTCGCCAACATTGCCCCGCTCGAACTGGAGATCAAGAAATATCTCAAATATGAACGCTGGGTTCACCCCGTCCGCTTCTTGAACTTGTTGCCACTCAGCCACGTCTTCGGACAATTTCTGGGAATCTTTCTGCCCGAACTGATGGGCGGCACGGTAATATTCCAGGACACTTTCAAGCCAGCAGAGATAATCGGAACCATTCGCCGGCGAGCACGTTTCGGTTCTGGTTGCGGTGCCGCGTGTGCTGCAATCGCTCAAAGAAAAAATCGAACGCGATCTCGAAGACGAAGGTCTCGGAGAACAATTCCGGCAAGAGTTTCGAGCCGCTGAAGGCAAGCACTTCCTGCACCGCTGGTGGATCTTCCGCCGCATCCATCGTCAATTTGGATGGAAATTCTGGGCCTTCATCTCCGGCGGCGCCGCCCTCGACCGCGACACCGAAGAATTTTGGGGACGCCTCGGATACGCCGCCATCCAAGGCTACGGCCTAACCGAAACCACATCACTAATAAGCGTGAACCACCCTTTTCGGCTGGGCAAAGGCTCGATTGGAAAAGTTCTCGCCGGACGCGAAATCAAGCTCGCTCCCGACGGAGAAATCCTGGTGCGCGGAGGCGGAGTCGCCGCCGGCTACTGGAACGGAAACGATCTCCATCCGGTCGCGGCCGAAGACGGCTGGTATCGCACCGGCGACGTCGGCGAACTCGACGGCGAAGGCAACCTTTATTTCAAGGGCCGAAAGAAAGACGTCATCGTTACTCCGGCCGGCATGAACGTCTATCCCGACGATCTCGAAGCCGCGCTAAGGCGCCAGCCAGAAGTGAAAGACGTTGTCGTGATCGCTTTGCCGCGAAATGGAAACGCCGAACCATGCCCAGCCATCATTTTGCGAGACGGCGGCGCCGATCCTGAACCCATCGTGAAGCGAGCCAACGAATCCCTGGCCGAGTACCAGCGCATGCGCACCTGGGTCGTATGGCCAGAGGAAGATTTTCCGCGTACCTCCACGCAGAAGCCGCTCCGAAGCGTCATTCAGCAGGCTGTCCAAGCGCAGTTGGCGCAGAAATCTCCCGGCCACATGCCTTCGGGTCCGCTCGCGGAATTGATCGGGCGAATCACGAAGCGCTCGCCTTCCCGACTTTCTTCGGATGCGAATCTCGAATCCGAGCTTGAACCTCAATTCGCTCGACCGCGTGGAGTTGTTGAGTGCGCTCGAAGATCGATATCAGCTCGATCTTAGCGAAACCCGGTTTGCCTCCGTAACCACGGTCGGCGAATTGGAGCGCATGCTGCAAGGCAAGCTTCCGCCACGAATGCCCTACCACTATCCGCGCTGGGCACAGCGCTGGCCGGTCACCTGGGTGCGTCTCGCCGTGCATTACTTGTTGTTGCGCCCCGCAGTATTTTTCCTGGGATGGCCGCACGTCGAGGGTCGACAGAATCTGCGCGGAGTCCACGGGCCCGTCCTCGTGGTTTGCAATCACATCGACGACGTCGATCCAGGTTTCGTATTGACCGCGCTTCCCGCTCATCTACGGCATAAGCTCGCAGTCGCCACCGGTGGCGAGGCGCTCGAAATACTGCGCACTCCGCCGCCAACCCGGGGGTTCATCGCACAAGCCTATGATCGCGTGAAGTGGGCGCTGGGCGTGTCGTTGCTCAATCTTTTTCCGCTGCCGCGCGAAGCCGGATTCCGCGAGAGCTTCGCCTACGCCGGTGAATCTGTAGATCGCGGCTACAGCGTTCTCGTGTTTCCCGAGGGGCGTCACACCACCGATGGCAAAATGCTCCCCTTCCGCGCTGGCATTGGGCTGTTGGCCAACAATCTGCGAATTCCCATCGTGCCCATGCGCATTGACGGATTGTTCGAACTGAAGCAAGCCGGGAAAAAGTTTGCCCGTCCCGGTCAAGTCAAAGTAAAGATCGGAGCACCGATTCAATTTGCGCCAGGCAGCGACCCCATGTGGATTGCGCGCGAACTGCAGAAACTGGTGCAGCAATTGTGACAACTCATCACGAAAGAGCAGCCAACAAGAACCCGGTTCAAGCGGACGCCAGGAAGCCAAAAACAGGTGTACAATCCTCCCCGTTCCCGAAGTTAGAAAAGATTTCGGTCAAACCGAATGGAGGATGCTCATGAAGAAGCTTTCTCTGATTGCATTGCTGCTGTTCACCCTCACGCCCGTCCTGGCGCTGGCGCAAAGCGCCTTCGACGGCACGTGGAAAATTGATATGGGCAAGGCACAATTTCCCAAGAAGCCCGACGAGTACCTGCTGCAAAACGGCACCTATGAATGCAAAACCTGTGCTCCGCCCGTCAAGATCAAAGCCGACGGACAGGACCAGACCGTTACCGGACACCCCTACTACGACACCGCCGCGATCAAGGTCATAAGCGACCATGAGATCGAGGAAACTGACAAAAAGGACGGCAAGACGGTCGCAACTACGAAGACGACCGTCTCGCCCGATGGCAACACATTGATGTTCGACTTCAGCGACAGCAGTAACACCAACGCCGCGCCGGTTACCGGCAAGGGCGAGGAAACCCGGGTAGCCAAAGGTCCTTCTGGATCACACGCTATTTCCGGTTCCTGGCGAATCTCGAAATTCGAGAACCTCTCCGACAATGCGATTACCTGGACGTACAAGGTCAGCGGCGACCAGTTGACCATGACTACTCCAACCGGCCAATCCTATACCGCCAAACTGGACGGGACGGCAGCACCGTACAAAGGTGATCCCGGAACCGACGGCGTCTCGGTGAAAATGAGTGGCAAAGACACGCTCGTGGAAACCGACAAGCGCGGCGACAAAGTGGTTACCATCTCGAAAATGACGCTGCATCCCGATGGCAAGACCGCAACAATTATGTTCGATGACAAACTGCACGGAACCACCAGCCAGTTCGTAGCAGTGAAACAGTAGCTTCTTTCTCGTTGCCTTCGCTCAGGCGGAGGGTCGGCATAACGCCGGCACCCTCGATCAGGGGTGCCGGCGCTTCTTCCCGTTGGCGGCTGCGACTTCAGCTCCGAGTTGTTCGAGCCGTTCGCAACAGTGTCGGGTGCAAACGCCCCGAGGCCTACAGGGATATGTCACTGGGTTCCCCAAGGTCTCGCGGTTTTCGAGACTTGGGATTGTTTCCCCGAGACTTGTGCCGAAGCGCGCTTTATCGTTGACTGCACGATTCAAATCCGATAACCTATTAGAATATATATTATCTATAAGATAATCACGATCTTTGACAACCCGACCGTGCCATGGCGTGGCTCTTAGAACCTCGCGCCAAATGTCGAGCCCGGAGCCCAAAATGGGACGCAAGACCCCATTGTGCTCCCCCATAACTCCCATGTTCTCAAGATTTTGCGTGTAAGTCCTGTAAACTCAAAGATCTAGCACATAGTGGCGAAATAAGTTATTTGCTTTCAATATTTTGCATAAACGAAGAGGGGGAGGGGGTACCCATCGAACCAGTAAACTCCGTCCCAATTCGGAAATGCACGGGCGCCGGTATGAGCAGATGGATGCACTATCTCCGTCACGGCTCGATGGGGGCGAAATGGCGCAAAGCGGCGCAGCTTGGTTATAATTCGTGGCCATGAAACACAAACAGATGTTCGTTGCAGCAGTGACGTTCACTATCGTTTTCTTGGTGCTGTCCAGCGCAGCCAAGACGGTGGTTGAGATGAAAGATGCTCAAGGCAAGAGCGTAGGCACGGTTACATTGTCGGAAAGCGGAAAGGGTGCGAAGGGTGTAGGGCTGGAGCTTAAGCTGCACGACTTGCCCCCGGGTACACATGGCATCCATTTTCATCAGAACGCGAAATGCGATGGTCCGGACTTTAAGTCGGCCGGTCCGCATTTCAATCCTGATGGAAAAAAGCACGGCTTCCAGAATCCCGAAGGACACCACGCCGGTGACATGATGAACTTTACCGTCAACAAGAACGGTAAAGCGTCACAGAAACTGACAGACAGCGATGTCGGCCTGGGGGATGGAAGCGATAGCCACTCGCTTTTTAGTAACGGCGGGACTTCGCTCATGATTCATGCCAAGGAAGATGACATGAAGACCGATCCGTCGGGAAACTCCGGCGATCGCATCGCCTGCGGAGTGATCGCGAAGTAGATTGGCTAGTGGCTTGTTCCAGCTTGAGCAGCCTTGGCCGGCGCTATGTCAACTTGAATCGCGGGGGAGTTGTTTTGAGTTCGAGTATCGACGGACACGATCCCGAGACTCCCATTGGAATCCAGCGATCGAATCGTCTGCGTCTCCTTGGTTGCGCCGGTGCGCCCAGGGCGAACAATGTCAATCGCCTCCTCTGTAACTTGCATCCGGTCGCTCGCCTCCGCGGGGTTTCGCTGCTGCACCTGACTTTCGGTAGATTCCGCACCATCCCCGGCCTTCCGATGAACGGTGGTAACCCGCTGCTCAAGGTGCAAGTTGCCGTCCGTCGCAGCTCCCGGCAGAAAAGTTGAGTAAGTTTCAACCGAGTCGCGTTTCTCGCCGGCAGCATTTTGCGATTCCTTGCTCACGGTCCGCTCGACCACTGATAAGTTTCCGTCCGTTCCTGGACGCAGTACGCGCTCTTCTTTGGTGCGGTCTTTGTCATCACTCTTAACTGTGCCCTCTCGGACTTCGCTGAGTTGCCACTCACCGTTGGAGTCGGGCACCGAAGTAGATTTACGAAACTCAACATCGTGCTCGTTAGTTCTTGTCTGACGTTCCGTGCTCTCGACAGACGCCACTAAACCACCATTCGACGAGGGTGTGAGAACCGTGGTCTTCATCTCCTGAACGTTGGGATTAATCTGCGTAGTGTCCTGAATCTGGCGCTGCACAACCTGCAAAGCGCCGTTGGCATCCGGATCCGAGGTTGTGCGCACGACTTTCACCTCGCCTCCCGGCAAAGTGCGCTTTTCCTCTTCGGTAACCTGAACCAGTGTTTTCCGGCCATCGGAATCTCTGCCGAATGCGCGCTCGACCGTACGAACGGTGTTGGCATCGACTCTTACGGTTTCCTTTTGCACATCGAGAAAAGGCGCATAACGGCCGTCCATTCCTACGTGCTCAATACTTTTATGATCCACAGTCCGCCCACCGGACTCAGTATGGGTTTCGGATGTCTTGGTCGGATCTAAATTACTGGGTAGCTGCTGCTGAGATGTGCCCGTCCCGGATTGGCTGTCGTCGGCCGGAGACTGAGACCCGCCCTGGGTTTGCCCAAGCGCAAATTGCGGGGCCAGCCACACCACCAGCAGAATTGACGGCAGATACCGCAGAGACGGAAACCGCAGGGACCGGAAACAATCGGCTTTCATGATTCCTCTCGCAGAGCAAGCGGGCTGCCGGAGCAGACCCAAGGCCGCCACCCTCAAGCATAAACCTATTTGTGAACGAGTCCCAGCGGGCGATGTAAACTGTTGAAGATCACCCTCGGAGGGATGCGTGAGCGGTTGAAACGGGCGGTCTTGAAAACCGCTGTACCGGAAACGGTACCGGGGGTTCGAATCCCTCTCCCTCCGCCACTCACTCAAAAGGAGCAAAAGAACTTAGCCAGTTTCACTGGACACCTGGCGCGACCTTGTCTGACTCATCTGGAGCACCAGTGGAGCACAATAACGCTTCCGAGAACTGCTTCATCGCTGCGATCGCATGGGGCGATGCGGTCTTGATGTAGTGGTTCTGGGTAGTGGCTACCGTACTGTGGCGCAGGATTCGCTGGTTCACCGAATCATTTTCTTAGCGGCTTGCTCACTACCATCCTGAGGGATATGCCTGGCTGCCGATGAGGGGGACGAATCGGCATCCCTCCAGGTTCGTGATTATGGGTTTGTCCGCCTGCTTGCGCACTAACTGCAACTCCTGGGCATGGGCTGGACCAACTGGGATCACCATGCGTCCACCTTCGCGCAATTGCTCAAATAATGGAGGGGGAATTTGTGGCGCGGCGGCAGAGACGACGATGGCATCAAAGGGCGCTCGCTCGGGCAGGCCGTGGCTGCCGTCGCCGAGAAACACCTCAACATTTTTGTAGCCGAGACCCGCGAGCGTGGCTTGGGCAGCGCGGGCGAGCGAAGCGTGCCGCTCGACCGAATACACTTGCCGGGTGAGTTCCGCTAGCAGCGCGGTTTGATAGCCGGAACCGGTGCCTACTTCGAGAACCGCGTTCGAAGGATCGAGCGTCACCGCTTCTAACATGATGGCGACGATGTACGGTTGGGAAAGGGTCTGGCCCTCGCCGATTGGAATGGGGTGATCTTCGTAGGCCTGGTCGCGATACTCGGCGGAAACGAATTCGTGACGGGGAACGCGGAGCATAGCCTTGAGCACGCGCTCATCGCGGATTCCGCGGGCGCGCAGTTGCGATTCGACCATGCTTCGGCGGTGCGCGACGAAAAGGTCGGTCTGGGTTTCCGCAGCCATGGTTTTGTGGCTATAAGAATAGCGCGAATCTTCGGGCTGACTCGCGAACATCTAAGATTGTGTTTCTAGTACGATGCATTGGAGCTGATTTTGTCGATGCCTTAACCAGTGGAGTCTATTGCCTAAGGGGTTGAAGCCCGCATTTTCCGCGGGTGGAACCGGCATGGCTGAAGCCGTGCCCTCCCGAATACGAATGAACTCTGCAGTAAGAACTCTCGAATCGAGGAGAGAATACGTGAGTGATGGAGAACGAAACGCTCCGGGCTGGCCGGGGATTCAGCCGCGCTGGACTTCGAGCGCGAAGAGTGGCGTGGGCACGGCGCTGAATCAGCATAGCCGGGTGTGGTTTACCACCAGCCACGGCATTCTGAACGAAGTCTATTATCCGCGCGTGGATCAGGCGTGCACGCGTGACATGGGATTCATCGTTACCGATGGCAAAAGTTTTTTCTCCGAAGAGAAACGGCACTGCACGTTTAACCATGTCCCGGTCTCGCCCGGAATTCCCGCCTATGAGTTGATCAATACGGAGATGCAGGGACGGTACCGGATCGAAAAGGAAGTGTTGACTGATCCGTATCGCAACGTGGTGTTGCAGAAAATTCGGTTTGTGGCCTTGCAGGGAACGCTTGCCAACTATCGTCTTTATGCCCTGCTTGCGCCGCACCTTGCCAATTGCGGCTATGACAACACGGGATGGGCGGGCGATTACAAGAGCGTGCCCATGCTGTTTGCGCAGCGCAATGACTGCGCGCTGGCGTTTTGCTGCTCGACTCCGTGGAAGAAGATGTCTGTGGGATTTGTTGGATACTCTGACGGCTGGCAGGATCTCTCGAAAAATTTCCAGATGACGTGGGACTATACCCGCGCGGAAAACGGCAACATCGCGCTGACGGGAGAAATTGACCTGGAAGCGTGCAGCGGGGAGTTCGTGCTGGCGCTGGGATTCGGGACCATTTGGTCAGAGGCCGGGCAACAGGCGCGATCGAGCTTGCTTGAGCCCTACGAAGAGCTGCGGCACCACTATGTGGAGCAGTGGGAAAACTGGCACAAGAGTTTGATGGAGTTGGAGCAGGCGGGACCGTTGCGCGAGCGGGACCTCTACCGCGCCAGCGTGGCCGCGTTGCGCACCCATGAATCGAAAGATTTCCTGGGAGGCGTGATCGCGAGTCTTTCGATTCCGTGGGGCTTCAACAAAGGCGACGAAGATCTTGGTGGATATCACCTCGTCTGGCCGCGGGATCTGGTGGAAACCGCATTCGGATTTCTGGCGGCTGGCGCGCAGTCCGACGCGGTGCGCGTGCTGCACTACCTCGAGTCCACGCAGGAGGCCGACGGACATTGGGCGCAGAACATGTGGTTGGATGGACGTCCGTACTGGACCGGCCTGCAGATGGATGAGGCAGCATTTCCTATTCTGCTGGTGGATTGCATGCGCCGGGACTGTCCGTCCGTTTTGGGTAACCTCACCCGCTGGTGGAAGTTGGTTCGTCGCGCGGCTGGGTTTCTGGTGCGCAATGGCCCAGTCACGCAGCAGGATCGTTGGGAAGAAGATGCGGGTTATTCGCCTTTTACGCTGGCGGTGGAAGTCTCTGGACTGCTGGCGGCGGCAGATATCGCGGACACGCAGGGGGAGAAAGCGATCGCCGAGTACTTGCGGGAGACGGCGGACAATTGGAACGACAACATTGAACGTTGGACGTATGCTGCTAGCACAGACCTGGCGCGGCAGATTGGAGTGGATGGTTATTACGTCCGTATTGCGCCACCGGAGACGGACTGCGCGCGGTCTCCGGGGGAGGGATTCGTGCCCATCAAGAATCGGCCTCCGGGACAGAGCACCGAGCAAGCGATTCACATCATTAGCCCGGACGCGCTGGCGCTGGTGCGATTCGGATTGCGGGCGGCGGATGATCCGCGAATCTTGAATACGATAAAGGTGATCGATGCGCTATTGCGGGTGAAATTACCGCAGGGGCCCTGCTGGTATCGCTACAACGGCGACGGGTACGGGGAGCATGAAGATGGATCGCCGTTCGACGGCAGCGGGATCGGGCGGCCTTGGCCGTTGCTGGCGGGCGAGCGAGCGCATTACGAAATCGCCGCGGGACGTCCAAAAATTGCAGAAGAGCTGTTGCGGGTGATGGAGTTCTCCACCGAGGGAGGACGGTTGATTCCCGAGCAAGTCTGGGATGCAGCCGACATCCCGGCGCGGGAATTGTTTGCGGGCAAGCCGACCGGTTCGGCGTGTCCGTTGGTGTGGGCTCACTCGGAGTACATCAAACTGCGGCGCTCGTTGCGGGACGGAAAGATTTTCGATCAGCCGCCCCAGACCGTGCGGCGCTACTTGATCGATAAAAAGAAGTCGACGTACTTTGCCTGGCGCTTCAACAACCGGTGCCGATCCATACCGCAGGGCAAAAAGTTGCGCGTCGTGCTGACGGCGCCCGCGATCGTGCACTACGGATTCGACGGCTGGCAGGGTGCAGGCGACATAAATACTCGTGACACCGGCCTCGGCACCCATGTGGCGGATCTTGACACCGACCGATTGTTTGCTAAAAACGAGATTGTCTTCACGTTCTATTGGCTGCAGAAGCAACGTTGGGAAGGCGCGGACTTTTCTGTGGCGGTGGAGGCATAGGCGAGTCGCGGCTTGCGGTTGAGAATCCTTCCCAATTATTTCGCAGCCACGTTTTTATGGCGCCAGCGCCTCAACTGCGAATGCATGCAATCCGTCTCCGTCGAGCACCTTGCCCTTGACTACGACCCCGGGGACGCCGATGCGGTCGAGAACGTTCCCGGGAAGCCGTACGCCATTCTGTTGGCTAAGGACGAGATAGACGCGTCCATCCTGGTCGGAAACAAAAGCCAGAGGACCGCCCGCGGCTGCGCACAGCTTCGCGCAAAAAGCATGATCGTAACCATGAGTGCGATTGCCCAGGTAACAATTGACGTCGGTGAGCTCACCGCGGAGAGTTACCTCTTGTCCGCGCACGAACTGCCCCGCGAACAGGTCAATGTTTCCTTGCTTCGCCATTTTTTGCGCTCTTGCCAAGTCCGCAACCATGGGCTGAACTTCCGCGAATGGCATGCTGTTGAGCCCATGCCGATCTCCGAATTGAAAGGCGCACAAACCCAGAGACGTGGCCGCGGCGAGTAACGTGATCACCGATTTTTTATTTAGACGCGCTCTTCGTACCTTGGCTTGCATGGTTTGACTCGTTTGTGCTTTGGCGATTGTCGCCGGTATAGCTGATGCGCCAGATGGAGTTCGAGCCGTCATCGCTGACCAGAAGCGAACCGTCGTGGGCTACGGTCACGCCGACCGGCCTTCCCCACACGTGCCGATTGTCGATCACAAATCCGGTCAGGAAATCTTCATACTCACCGCTGGCACGATCCGTCTGGTGGAGAGGAACACGAATGACTTCATAGCCGACCCGCACTGACTTGTTCCATGAACCATGCTCGGACGCAAAAATGTCTCCCTGATAGTCAGCGGGGAATTGTGCTCCCTGGTAGAACGTCATCTCCAGGGAAGCGTTGTGAGGCTGCAACAGAACGTCGGGCACGATGGCCTTTTCTTTCAACTCCGGATGTTTGCCTTCGTGGCGCGGATCCCGGTGGCCGCCAATGTACCACCAGGGCCAACCATAGAAGCCGCCTTCGGTGACATGAGTGATGTAGTCAGGTACGAGGTTGTCTCCTAACCCGTCGCGTTCGTTGACCGAGCACCACAATGCACCGGTCTTGGGATTGATCGCGAGCCCGCCGCCGGCATTGCGGATTCCGTACGCGTAGACTTGCATTCCGGAGCCGTCGGGATTGAACTCCAGGATATCGGCTCGATTCTTTTCGTCGGGGGTGGTGTCGGGGTCGTCGGCATTTGAAGCCGATCCGACTGCGACGAACATCTTCTTGCCATCGGCGGTGAACTGGATATCGCGCGTCCAGTGCCCGGAGCCATGTGGCAAGTCCACAATATGCTGTGCTGATGCGCTGGCTTTCAAGTCCCCACTGTGATACGGAAATCGCACAACCGCGTCGGTGTCTCCTACATACACCCATTGCGGGTTATCTCCGGGAGGATAGAAGGCAATGCCATAGGGCTGGTTGAGCCCGGTGGCGAAAATCTCAGCCTGCTCCGGTTTGCCGTCGGCGGTGATTCCGCGGAACACTCTGATTTTTCCACTGCTGCTTTCGGCCAGGAAAATGTCGCCGTTGGGAGCGGTCCGGATCAGCCTTGGATCATCAAGGCCGGTTGTATATTGCTGTACCTTAAATCCAGACGGAGCCTTCGGCCATGCGCCTTGCGGGCGACCAACCAATGTAGGCCCGTTGTTGGCGGACTCGGTGACGTATGGAGCGGGAAGATCCTGGGCCGTGATCTTGCGGGTTTTTCCCGGTTGTTCAAAGCGGAAATCTGTAAATGGTGGTTGTGGTGGCGGGGCATTCGTCTTGACCGGTTTCACGTCGCCAGACGCAAGTTCGGTCTTTTCGCTCGGAGAATTCTTGAGAGACTTCAAGTAAGTCACAATCTGCCACCGTTTTTGCTCCGGCATGCTGGCCCACGACGGCATACCGTTGTTGACTGATCCGGCAGTGATGAACCAGAAGACTTCTCCGTCGGATACTGATTGCGTGGGCCCGTGCGCTAGTGGAGGAACGTTTCCTGTTCCTTTTCCACGAATTCCATGGCAGGAGCCGCAGTTCGCGGTGTAGAGTTTGGATCCTGCTGCCACGGCTGCAGGCTGTCCTGCATATGGGTTCTTTAGTTCGTTGCTGGACGTCGGCGCATTATGAAAGTGTGCGTCTTGGGCTGCCAGCGTTGAAGCGGGAAGGATCCATGCAACTCCGCATAGCGTCGCGATGAGAAGACAAGGGGGGATAATAATTTTCAAGACTCTCCTCCGAGCGATCATTGCCGATTACTTGCAAACCAGACCGCCATATAGACTTTGGATGAAGTATCTCCCGGCGGCGTTTCATCTTCGTGGCGCGAATAGCGATGCCCTCTTGAGTGCATGCGATTCGAAAAGTTCATGCGGAATCTGAATAGAAGAGTTGACCTGGATATGAAGCGAAGGAAATGTCCGGGTGTCGCGATGCAACCGCTAACCCGGACACTATTTCTTAAGCGCCTGTATACAAGAGTTCCACCACCGTGCAGTCGTCGTTCAAGGGAGTGCCGCCGCAGAAATTCGAGATGGCGGTGAAGATTTGCTCTAACGTTCCGCTTTTGGCGGCGAGTTCGAGACGCGAATCTTCGAAGAAGTCTCCGCGGGCATTTTCGGCTTCGGTCACGCCGTCCGTGACTAAGATCAGCCGGTCGCCCGGCTTCAACTGACAGTGATCGCTTTTGTACTTGGCATCGGGCAGCAAGCCCACGGGGAGATTGCCGGCAGAGGGGCGCTCAACCTCTCCGTTGGAAACCACTAGCGGCAGAATGTGGCCGCAGTTCACGTACTCCACGTCACCGTTGTCGCGGACGCGGGCAATGATCACGGTGGCGTACTTCTCGCCAATATTTTTGTCGGTGAAGAAGCGGTTGACGGCGGTTACGATCTCGGTCAGGGGCATGCCTGCGGTAAGCTGTGAATAAATCATCCCCTGCAAAGTCGACGCTAGCAGCGCGGCTGAAACTCCTTTGCCGCTGACGTCGGCCAGCACAATCGTCAGACCTTCGTCGGTGTTGACCGCGTCATAGAAGTCGCCGCCGATTTCCTTGCAGGAGAGATTTCTTCCTGCCAGCTTGGCGAAGGGAACCTCAGGAATGGTAACCGCCATGAGCCGTTGCTGAATCGACGCCGCAATCGACAGCTCTTGCTGGTATCGTCTGCCAGCCTCCTCCGCTTGCACCAGGCGCGCGTTCTCGATCAGCGATGCGGCTTCGGTCGCGATCGCGTGCAGAATATCATTGCTTACGCCGGAGATATCACGCGAGGCGAAACGCGAATCCACGTATAAAGCGCCCATAACTTCCGCCGAAATCGCACCTGCCGGCGCCTCGGCGTCGCGAGTGGCCTGGACCTGGGGCTTGCGCAGGGGCACGCAGATCACGGTGCGGAGATCATAAGCAACGATGCTTTTGCGTCCGGTAAGGTCGGCGGAGCGGCTGGTATCGGTCAGCACGAATTCGGAATTGGAATTCAACGCGTCTTCGAGAATAGAGTGCGAGATCGTTTTGTCGTCCAGGAGGGGCTCGCCCTTTGCGTTGCGTCCAGCCGCCAGCCGCAGTTCCCCGTGGGCGTTCTTCATGTAGACGTAGGCGCGCTCGGCGCGAGTGAGCTTGAGAGTTACGTCCAGCAGAGTCATCAGGATTTCGTCGAGTACGCCGATGGTGTTCAGTTTGCGAGCGGCTTCGAGAAATAAAACCAGTTTTTCCAGATCCGTGGTCTCGTCGGAAATATGCATCCCCGAGATCTGGCTGAGGAACTCGCGGGCGGAGTTGGTGGTCCCGTGCTGCGGGTTGAAAATCACATACGCGACTTCACGAACTCCAAACTCGAGGCGATCGTTCCGCTCCAGCGTCTTGCGTTCGACACGCTCGCCGTTGACGAATGTGCCGTGCTTGCTGCCCTGGTCGACGACGCTGAATACTCCATTTTCCGAGACTATAAGGGCGTGATCGCGGGATACGCGCGGGTCGGCGATGACGAGATCTTTATCAACCTTTCGTCCCACACCGAAGGGGCTGTGATCGAGGTTGATGACGCGCTGCTCGTTTCCCTGGACAAAAACAAGAGTTGGAAATACGCCGGACCCGGTTCCCGACGATGAACTAACGATGGTTTGGAAGGCCATGTAGCGCTGACCCGCTCCTTAAGAGTCGCTAGTGGAATAATGACAGCATCCAGCGCCGATGGGAAGAGGGGGAGCTTCACCAAAGGGTATATTTCAGGCAGCCCCGCGATGGAACGTGGCAATTGCCTCCTGCTCGGTGTCGTAGACCTCGAACACGGTGACTAATTTGGTGATTTGCAGGACGTCGCGCAAGCGCTGGCCCAGGCCGGTCAACTTAATGTCGGCGCCGGACGCACGCGCGGACGAGTACACGCCCACCAGGGTCCCGAGACCGCCGCTGTCGATGTAGCTTACTCCCGAAAGGTTCAGCACGATCTGCCGCGTGGAATTCAGCACGCGCTTGAGATTCTCACGAAGTGCCGCGGCCTCTTCGCCGAACACGATGCGGCCCTGGCACGACATCACGGTGACTCCGTCGGCTTGCCGGGTTTCAATTTTCAGAGTCATGGCATCCTCCGCACCGCAGCGGTGTCCGAGAAGCCTAACGCGGGCGGTAGGAGGAATGCAAGTTCAGGCGCTGGGGGACGCGCCTTTGTCCTGTACAGGACGGGACTGATCATGGGTAGCTGCGCGGCTGACCTCATTTAGCACGGCCGCGAGCAGAACCAGCACTGCCACCGGTATTGCCAGGCTGGTCCACAGCGGGACGGCCCAGGCGTCTTGCACGCGCTCGGCTGGGAAAAAGAACGAAGCTGCGGTCAAGCCGAGCGTCGCCAGCCAGGGCCACAAAACGATCAAGCCTGAAATTATGCAGGTTGCTCTCATGAGAGGATGTTTTGTCCAGAGAGATTCGCGGTGGCGAAGTATCAGCAACACTGCGGGAAGCAAGAGGACTTGATTGTACGGCGCAGTCATGGGGATGACCACGACCGTTACGGCGAGAACTAAGGAAAACACGAGCCCGAAGATTCCAGCATCCGCCGGCGCATGGCGCGTTCGCCAGCAAACAACCGCGAGCATGATCAGGAGCAAGGCCGAGAAAACCAGCCCCACGGCGGGCGTGGTCAACGTAAGCAAAACCGACTTGGGATGGTTGAGATACTCGCGGTAGGCCACAACGGCCTTGGCAAATTCGGCAATCCATCCGGGCATGAGATATTCGGAACCCGCCAGTAATGCTGCCATGGTTAATGCGAAACCCCAGATAAGCCGCCGACGGTTGTGATAGTCACTAAGCGCCCAGAGAAGCAGCCAAGCCGTCAATAGCAGAACGATTTGAGGTTTGATGGTGGCCAACGCCAGCACCATGCCGCCGAGCAGGAGATGGTTGCTTACCAGCAAGAGAGCGCATGCGGCGATCATCCCGCTCACCAGCAGGGTTAATTGCTGGAGCTTGAATCCCTGCACCACCGGGAAATTTCCCAGGGCGAGAAGGACGAGGGTTGCGATCGCGACGCACGATATCCGCCAGCGCAGTGCGCGCAACCAGAGTGGGACCGTGACAGCAGTCAGAATCAGGAGAAACCAACGAAAGCCGATCTGAACCGTTGAAAATGGCAGTGAAATCGTGGGTGCGAGCAGGAAGACGACAAACACCGGATAAGCAAAACCCTGCTGATCTTTCGGATCAAACGGGCGCGTGGGATCTAACGGGCGGCCGTAATAGCCGATCTGAATATCGCGAGTAACCTCGGGGCTGTATGGATCGCGATGATGCAGCAGCAACTCTCTGGCGCCCAGCCATCGCGGATATAGGTCAGAAAGATTTCCGCGTGGGATTCCGTGCGCCGCGGCGTAGGTTTGCTGGTGACCGACCAGAATGTGCTGTACGTAGAACCACATGCTTCCGCTGAGAAGCACGGCCAGGGCTAATCCGAGTTTGGAATTTCTCAGCAACGAAAATGAAGTCGCCTCATGTTACAACCTCTGAGGGCAAATTTTCGGTGCAATGATTTTAGGCCGCGGCTGAAGTCCGGAGGGTGTTTCGCCGTCGAGAGTAGGTAACTGCAACCACCGCGATAGCCGTGAATAAGGACAAACTGTACAAGGTATACTCCGGCACCAGGGCTGCTTTATTAAGGCGGGATGCTGGTATGAGAAGTGAAACGAGGGAGAGAATTAGCGCCGTGATCCACTGCCACAATTGGCATCCGAAAGCTACCTTTACTAAAGCGCGTGGGACATAGCCCCCGCTCCAGATGGTTTCTCGCTGCGCCAGCAAAACGAGCAAAGCCGGTATCAGCAGGGGCTGATTGTAGCCAGCCAATTTCGGCAGGATAGCAATCGTCACCGCGCTGACCCAGGCTAAGGCCCAGGCAAATTCGTCCGAGCCCGGGGCAGCCTTCCTCCAGTGCCAGCAAACTACTATCAGGACGAATACCAGCGCGGCGATCACCGGCTTTGCCACCAAGGATGGAAGAAATAATCGGATGACCGAGGGGTCGGCACCGTAAGTTGGATATTCGCGAACAGCCGCGAGGAACCTTAATATCCAGTGCCGCGAGATCGCTTCTGCGGCGAGGACTAACGCGATCATAGTAGCGGCGAAACTGCAAATCAGTAGCTTCCGTTCATTCCATCGCGCGATTGACCAGAGCAGGAACCAGAGAATCATCACTCCCGAGACGTCGGGCCTGATGGTGGCGAGTGCCAACAGGAATCCGCTGAGCGCCAGCCAATTTCGCGCCGCCGCTGCCGCCGCCGCCGCCAGAAAGAAAAGTGCCATCGCCGCGAGGTTTTGCATATGAAATTCCAGCACGGCGGGATAGCTGCTCAATACCAACACGATTCCTGTGATCGTAAGAAGCGGCCTGGGGCGCAGCCCGAGGGCGTACGTCCAGAGCGGAACGCTGCCAGCGAGCAGGAACAGAAGAAGCCAGCTGAATATTTGTTGCGCGGTTCGAAAGTGCATGGTCAGAGTTGGCGTCAGCAGAAACACGACGTACAACGGATAAACGAAACTCTCCTGAAAAGGCGGATCCGACGGCTTTGACGGATCGAGGGGCCGGCCGTAAAAGCCGGTTTGGATTTCCCGGGTCACGTCGGCTCCGTAAGGATTCCGGTGGTGCAAGAGCACTTCGCGAGCCCCCAACCATCTGGGATAAAGGTCGGAGTTGTTTCCGATGGGTACACCTTTGGCCAAGGCGTTCGTCGTGTCCGCGGGGACGAGAATGTTTTCAGCCCAGTGCCAGATACCGAATGCAACCAGTAAAGACGCGGCCAATCCAAGCCATGGCAAGGCGCGGGCTCTAGTGAAGAAGCTAGATACCGGGGACCACCAGGACACAACTTGTACCGGCAAAGTCACAAACCTCCGAGAGGCGCACTATGCATCTGCAAGCATCTCATTTGCCTGCGATCTTGAGGTAGTTCGAAATGAGATCTCCCTGGCAACTGCAAACAACCACAGCAGGAGCACCCAACCAAGAAGGGCCGATCGATGGTTGCGCATGGACAGGACAAGTTGCAGTGGAGGGAGGAAGAATGTTGCCGCTGCAACCATCATCAGCGTGCGGCGACATGCAGATTTGCCTTTGCGCGGTAGTTCATCAGCCAGCAGCAAGACCGGTAGCATGAGCACACTCAAGTCGTAGATCAGGGCGTGATAACTGACTAGGACAGTTGCAAGTGCTGCCAGAGAAAATTTCAAATCGAAGAGATTGTTCTGGTCAATCTTGCGGCATTCGAACACCGTGAACAGGAGAAGAGCAAGCGAGATTACGAGAACGGCGCCAGCAATGTGAGATTCGGCAGGAAAAAGGATGCTCAGCGCGCCGCGCAAGTTCGGCATGTCTGAAGGTACGATCGCGCCTCTGGCTAATGTGTTTTCCAAATGCATCACATAGCGTGGGTACAGTTCCATGCCCTTTTTGCCAACGATGGCAATCGAGACAAGCACCAAGATCGCTGCGACCAGCGCGAAGCCGGGCAGGATTCTTTTTCTGCCCTGGACTAGTAATAAGAAGATGAGCGGCAAGGCGAGGTGAGGTTTGAATAGCCCAAGAGCGAGCCAACCCCCAGCCCAGACGTCCCGATTTCCCTTTAGACAGACGAATGCGACTGCATAGAGAAACAAGAGCAGGATTGCGTCCTGACCCTGGAGCAGGGTGATAAAGATCGGGAAAAAAGCCAGGCTAGCCAGGACCCAGAGCGGCCAGGGATAATTCTGCAACTGAGGCAGATACGGCCTCAGGAGCAATGGCAAGCTCACCAGCATCGCGAGATTTGCCAAGTCCCAGAGGGCGAATGCCCAAGGGTAAGGCACGTAAGTGAACGGAACAAACAACGCTGTCTCGAACGGCGGATGGTTGTAAGGTAATGCAGCGAGACGATTGGCAACTTCTGGGGAAAATTCTCGCTGCACCTTGAACTGCATGGCTTCGTCGTATAGTTGATGTCCGAGCCCGGTTCGCACCATGGTTCCCGCGCAGTAATAAATGGTGAAGTCCGGATAGCCTTTTCGAATCGACTCTCTTACACTCCAAAATATTGCTGCGTAGATCACGACGGTTCCGACCAGGTAGGAGAAAACGGCGAATTTTAGTTTCGAGACTTTCACGCTGACCCGTGCTTCGCTAGCCCGGACGCTTGCAGAACCTCAAAATGAGCAACCTGCTTGGAAACTCAATTCGAGCGGCGCAAAGGCGAGGCGATTTTATACCGTGGCACGCGAGTCAAGGTATTATCTTCGAACTGTCATGGGAACTGTGCTGCAGTTCTTTCAAACGCGTCGCCTATTCGTGGTCATCTTTGCTTTGGGTCTTTTTACCATGGCGGCGCGCAATGTGACGGACCCTGATGTGTGGTGGCATCTGCGCACGGGACAGTTGATCGTCCAGAGGCACGCGGTCTTTCATGCCGATCCTTACTCGTTCACGCGGTTTGGACAGCCCTGGGTCGACCATGAGTGGTTATCCCAGATTTTGATGTTTGGCGTGTATCGGCTGGCGGGGTGGGCCGGCTTGATCGTGGGGTTCGGCGCGGTGATCGCGGCTGCGTTTTTCGTGGTTTTTTTGCGTTGTCCGGGGCGTCCTTATGTGGCCGGGGTAATCACGTTATGGGGGGCTTTCGCATCGGCTCCCAGTTGGGGAGTTCGCCCGCAGATGCTTACGTTGTTGTTGGCCAGTGTGCTTCTTCTGATCCTGGAACGTTCTTATGAGCGTCCCAAACTTTTGTGGTGGACACCGGCGATGATGCTGCTTTGGGTAAATCTTCATGCGGGGTTCGCGCTGGGAATCGCGCTCATCGTTTTATTTCTGGTTGGCGATGCGCTGGATGTTGCCTTTGGTTTCAAGGATCGAACTGCATCGGCCGCGCGCTTTCAAGCCCTGGCATTCCCTATTGTGGCTTGCGTGGCGGTTGTCCCGCTAAACCCATATGGCGCGGCGATGTACGCCTACCCGCTGGAGACGCTGCGGTCACGGGCCATGCAGAGTTACATCGGGGAGTGGTCTTCGCCCGACTTTCACCAACTCACCTATTTGCCGACGCTGTTCATGATCCTCGCGACCATCGCACTGCCTGCGCTTTCGCCCCGCCGTTTGCGTCCACGAGAAATTCTCCTGTTGTCGGTGGCGACCTATGCGGCATTGCGTTCGGTAAGGCACATACCGATTTATGCGCTGATCGCGATTCCTATCCTGTCCGCAATGGCTCTGGCCTGGTTGCAGGAGCGCGGGGTTGCGCAGGGACTCACGTCGAAGGCTCCCGTGACTCTGGCCAAGCCTTTCTTCAATGTCATCTTGCTGGCAGGCTTTCTGGTTTTTCTGGTGGTGCGGGTGCGCTATGTTACGCAGCGTCAGACTGAGAGCGAGGCCAAAGAATTTCCGGCAGCTGCAGTTTCCTTCATTGCTGCACAGCACCCGCCGGCTTCGATATTGAACCATTACAACTGGGGCGGGTATTTCATCTGGAGGCTCTATCCCGAGTATCGCGTCTACATCGATGGCCGGGCCGACCTTTATGGCGATGCTTTCATGGACGACTTAGCCGCTGCCTACTATCTGAGAGGTGATTCCTGGCGAAGGTCGTTTGAGAGGTGGGGAATCCGAACCGTCGTTCTCCCGCCCGACGCTCCGCTGGTAACGGCTTTGCGAGCTTTGCCGGATTGGCAAGCGATTTATTCTGATAATCAGGCTGTGGTGTTGACCAAGAAAGGTCGTTAGGGTTAATCCGAAGGGGTTAATCCGAATTCTTCGGCGAACCGGTCCGCGAAACGCGTAGAAATGGCGGGGAAACCGGCGAATTCGCGGTATTTGGTCTAAGAAACATGCCCTTTCGAGGGCGAAACTCCTATCTATATCTCCCTTCGACCTGCTCTTCCGTGAGAAACTATGGTCACTACCGGGGAGCCAAGGTGCGCAACAAATTGTCGCGTTGGCGAGATACCTCAGGGTATGATGTGTGGGGGACTTGAGAGTGGAATCCTTTCCTCCTCGTAAACCTTTGATTCGAAAAAAGCAACTCATCGGTGCACTGGAACGGCAAGTGCGCATAGAATTGCACAGCATCAGGTAGGGGATATTCGCCCGTCGGCCTGTTGCAGGGAGTTTGAGATGAAGAAAATTCTCCGTAGGCTTTGGTCGGAGGACGAGGCACAAGATATTGCCGAATATGCGGTCATGCTGGCGGTGATCCTGATTATTGTTGTAGGTACGATCCGTCTGATCGGTGGTAACGCAAACAATGTTTTCTCTTCCGTGGCCAGTTCCATCTCGCAATAATGCCTGGGGAGCCACCGCGTTCCAGGGGTAGTATTCGCGAGTTCTCTTGTTCGGGCGGACAGCTCGATTGTTGTGCTTTGGCCGTCCAGTCACGCCAGAGCTGGCAACGCGAGAGTTCGATTCCTGAGGAGCATTGATGAATCGCAACCGGCTGTTGTTAATCGGGTTCGTCGCCCTGGTACTGGGGGCATTTGTAAGCTTTGTGGTCTACCGGAATCTGCAGTCTAGGACAACCTCCAAAGCAATTCTAGGTGAAGAGGTGTTGGTCGCGGCCGACGATTTGCAGGTGGGGACGAAGATTGAAGACAAGGACATCCGGCCGGTCCGCTTCCCGAGTGCCGACCTGCCCGCTGGCGTTTTCCACATAAGGTCGAAGGTAATCGGTCGGGGCGTGGTGCTGCCCATCGCTCGGGGAGAATTCATTCTGACCAACAAGCTGGCGGGCGAAAACGCGGGGTCTGGTTTGCCATCATTGATTCCGCCAGGCATGCGGGCGATCTCGGTTCGGGTGAACGATACTACCTCCGTCTCCGGTTTTGTGCTGCCAGGTACACGGGTGGACGTATTGCTGACCGGAAATCCGCAAGGATCCAACGAGCAGCAAACCACGACGGTCCTGGAGAACGTAGCGGTCCTAGCCACTGGGCAGAGGCTGGAACGTAACTCCGCCGGGGAAGCGCAGAGTGCTCCCGTGGTCACCCTTCTGTTGTCTCCGGATGATACGGAAAGACTCACGCTGGCCACCTCTCAAGGCCATATTCAGTTGGCGCTGCGCAATCCGCTCGATACCAAACAAGTAGACATAGCCGCAGTGAGAGCGAATTCGCTGTACAAGAATGGCTCGGAACCAGCACCGGCAAGCGCGCCGCGGAGCCGGCCCAGACGAGCCGCCGTCCCGGCCCCTCCCCCGGCCCCGACCGCTTATACGGTAGAGGTTTACAAGGGAGATAAGAAGGAAGAAGACAAGTTCTAAGCACAAGTCAGGGTGCGAGGGTTACAAACTATGTCGATTTCCTCCCGTAGGTGGGAGAAACGCAAATGGCGAGCGGGCAAGCTCGCAGGGATGATGTTTGGCATACTGCTGCTGCTCTGTGTTATAACAGTGGCATTACAGGAACCGGCGGCGCCGCAAGCCGCGTCTCCGCAACCTGTGCAACAGCAGCCAGCACCTTCCGCCGCGAGTCCAGAACAATCGGCACCCCAGGTTGCGCCGCCACAAAGCGCTCCTCAAGGCCCTGCCGCGACGGCACAGACTCCTTCAGAAGCAGAGTCGCATGGGGCTGCCCCGTTGCGAGTAATGGTAGGCAAATCGCTGCTCATCAATACGACCGAGCGGCTGAAGAGAGTCTCCGTGACAGATCCTGGCGTGGCCGATGCGATCGTGGTAACACCCACACAAATCCTGGTGCATGGGCGTTCCGCCGGAGAAGTTTCGCTGCTGATATGGGATGAACTGGAGCGCTCCCGCAGCTTTGATTTGCGCGTGGATGTGGATGTGAGTGCGACCGCCGAGGAGGAACGGCGAATTTTCCCCGACGAACAGATCACGGTTACCCCTTCGCGTTCGGCGATTGTGCTTTCCGGCCACGTAACCACCGAGGATATAGCCAAACGCGCTGAGATGATCGCGGCAGCGTACTCCAAGAATGTTGTGAACGTGCTCACCTTCGGTCCGGTAGGGGCGCAGGAAGTGCTGCTCGAAGTAAAGTTCGCAGAAGTGGACCGCAGCGCGGCACTCCAGTTGGGAGTGAATTACTTCACTCCCGGGACCGGTCACACGACCGGAACCCTGACCACGGGGCAATATGGAGGCGCCACCGTCTCCACCAGCTCTACCACCACGACCACTGCCCCGGGCGGCACAACTACAACGTCCACCTCCGGAACAGCGCCTACCATTAACCTTTCCAACCCCCTGAACCTTTTTCTGTTCCGCAGCGACATCAACTTTGGAGTTGTGGTTCAGGCGCTGCAGCAGAAGAACCTGTTGCAGATTCTTGCCGAACCGAACTTGATCGCGGTGAACGGCAAGGAAGCCAGTTTTCTGGCCGGAGGAGAATTCCCTTTTCCTATTGTCCAGCCGGGACAGGGTTTCACTGCGGTCAGCATCTCATTTAAGGAATTTGGAGTCAGGCTGCGATTCACTCCGGTAATCATGCCCAACGGAAATATTCACCTGCGAGTGGTGCCGGAAGTGAGTCAGCTGGATTTCACCAACGGGCTTACCATTTCCGGCTTCAACGTCCCAGCAATCAGCACACGCCGCGCGGACACTGAATTCGAGCTGCAGGACGGGCAGAGCTTCGTGATCGCCGGTCTCATGGACAATCGTCTAACCGAGATCGCCAATAAAGTCCCCGGGCTCGGAGATATTCCGATTCTGGGCAATTTATTCAAGAGCAAGAATTTGCAAAAGAGCAAAACGGAATTGATGGTGTTGTGTACCGTACACCGGATCGCGCCCAGTAGCCAGACGCCTGAAGGACCCAAAGATCCGCAGCCGTTTCTGGATAAGGATAAGTTTGATGGAAAGAAGCCCTCGGGAGGCAACAAGTAAACCCGAATCGCCGAATCCTGTGGGCGGGCTTGGCACGCACCGTGGTTTTGCTAGTGGGGAATCTGTAGGAGAAGTGGCAGCGTCATGCCGGAACTTTCAGTTGTAATTGTTGCAGCGGATAACGAGCAGCGTGCGGTGTTGCAGGTTTTAGTAGACGGCACCAGTGTGGCTCGGGCCGTGCACACCCAGGCCAATTTTCCGCTGGCGGCGACCGATCCCCTGGTCCACCGAATCCAGAGCACAAAGGCTGACGTGGTTCTGGTGGACATACCCGCGGATAATGCCATCCTGGCTTTACGGGCAATCGAGTTGATTCACCAGGCGCTGCCGGCTGTGGCGCTGTTCGCCATCGGCAGCATCTCGCAACCTCAGGTGATTGTGGGCGCCATGCGCGCAGGAGCTCGCGAGTTTATCGAGCGTCCCACTACCACCACCGATCTGCTGGAAGCTTTCGTCCGTCTCACAGCGGCTCAGCGAAAGGTGAATCGGGAAGGGACGAACGGCAAAGTTTTTAGCGTCATCAACGCAAAAGGGGGAAACGGCGCCACCACCGTTGCAGTGAATCTCGCCTTGGCATTGCAGTCTGCCCATGGCAACACGGCCCTGGTGGACCTGGCCCCGCTCGGACACACAGCGTTGCACCTGAACCTGAAGCCGCTGTTCAATGTGACGGACGCAATTCGCAACCTGCATCGCCTCGATAGCTCCCTGCTGGAGAGCTTCATGACCCGGCACAGTGCCGGCCTCCAACTGCTGGCCGGGGCCAATGTTCCGGTCGTAGTGGAACCCTCGACCGCTGAGTTCGCGCGGCTGTTCGATATGCTCATGGGCCAGTTCCGTTATGTGGTGGTGGACGCTTCCACGCGACTCGACCCGACCACGCGATTAATCTGCACTCTGTCCCAGACCGTATTGATGGTAGTCAACGCCGATGTTACTTCTTTGTGGAGTGCCGCTCGGGTGCAGCAGTATCTCGGAGAAACTGGAAACCGCGAAAAGGTAAATCTGGTGCTGAATCGTTTCCGCAAAATACCCGGCTTCAGCGAGTCCGATGCCGAAGGCGCCTCTGGAGTAAAGTTGCTGTGGAAGATTCCCAATCAATATTTCGCCGTGTCGACGGCGATCGATCGCGGCGTGCCCGTCGTGGCACAAAACCACACCGAAATCGCGCGCGCCTTCGCGGGTCTGGCGGCTCGTTTGACGGAAAACGATCTCGACGTAAAGCGTAAGGCGTGGTCTTTGTTCAAGACGGTTTAGGATTTAATGCCGGCCCGGCTTCGCGTTTCAGGCAATTAGGACAATCAGGCAGACTTCATGGCGAACTTGCAGACCTTCGAAAGAACGGAGTACCAGCAGGTCAAAGCGGATCTGCACCGCAAGATTCTCGATCGTCTTGACTTGGAGAAACTGGGCAGAACTCCCAGCGACACCGCACGGGACGAAGTCCTTCTTCTAATCCGCAATACCGTGAACAGCGAAGCTGTGCCGCTAAGCTTCGCCGAGCGCGAACGGCTTTCGCGGGAGATTCTGGATGAAATCTTCGGCCTCGGCCCACTGGAACCTCTGCTCAAGGATCCAACCGTCTCCGACATCCTGGTGAACCGTTACGATCGGGTCTATGTGGAGCGCGCGGGCAAACTTGAGCCCACCGGCTTGACCTTCAAGGACGATTCCCACCTGATGCAGATTATCGACCGGATTGTGTCTCGAGTCGGACGCCGGGTGGATGAGTCCTCGCCAATGGTGGACGCGCGTCTTCCCGACGGCTCCCGTGTGAATGCCATCATCCCCCCGCTGGCGATTGACGGGCCCTGTCTTTCCATCCGGCGTTTCGGCCGCGACCCGGTCACAGCCCGCAACATGATCGAGAACAAGACTCTGACCGAACCCATGCTGGAGTTGCTCTCGGCTATGGTTAAAGGACGGCTCAATCTTTTGATCTCCGGCGGAACCGGAGCCGGCAAGACTACGCTGCTCAACGTGCTCTCCGGCTACATTCCGAATTCGGAGCGCGTGGTCACCATCGAGGATGCGGCCGAACTGCAAATGAAGCAGGAGCACGTGGTACGTCTGGAAACCCGTCCCCCCAACATTGAAGGCAAAGGCGCGGTGCGGCAGAGACAGCTGGTCATTAACAGCCTGCGTATGCGCCCCGACCGCATCGTGGTGGGCGAGGTGCGCGGCGAAGAAGCCTTCGACATGCTGCAGGCCATGAACACCGGCCACGAGGGTTCGCTGACTACGGTCCACGCCAATGCAGTCCGCGATGCCTTGGCTCGATTGGAAAGCATGGTCTCCATGGCCAATCTGAACCTTCCCGAGCGGGCCATGCGCATGCAGATCGCATCCGCCATCCATGCCGTGGTGCAGATCGCGCGTCTCTCGGACGGAACCCGTAAGGTGATTTCGGTTTCGGAGGTCACCGGCATGGAAGGCGAAATCATTGCCCTGCAAGACATCTTTGTGTTCGAGCGCGCCGGAATCGACGAAAACGGCAAGGTAAAGGGTATTTTCCGCGCCACCGGGATCCGCCCCCGATTCGCCGAGCGTCTGGCTACCGGTGGTTGCCGCTTGCGTGCGGGGTTATTTGACTCTCGGATGGAGGTTTGAACAGTCTCACCAAGTCCGCGAACGAAAAATCATGCTAGCACTTATTGCGGTACTGGTCTTCGTGGTGGTCGCCCTGGGCGTCTTTGCCGTCGCCTCCTTACTGGACCAGCGCAGTGCCCAAGCTCGGCTTCTGCGCGAACGCTTGACCACGGTGCAGGAGGCGGCGGCCCACCAGCCGAGCGAAGAGCTGGCCCTGGTGCGCGACGAAATGCTGAGCAAGATTCCGGCGCTGGACAACCTGCTGCGCCGCTCTTCGCGAATCTCGAACCTGCAGCCCTTTCTGGAACAGGCAAACCTGAAAATACGAGCGGGCAACATTCTGATGCTATGCATGTTCAGCGCTGTGGCATTGGGTGCGATAGGCTTCCTGCTGGCTGGATCTTTGCCGCCGAAACAGGCTTTACTGTTCGCCGCCGTTGGTCTGGTTGTGGGCGGATTTACTCCCTACTCGTTTGCCTCCTATCGTCGAACCAAACGTTTCCAGAAATTTGAGGAGTTGTTTCCCGAGGCCATCGACACCCTCGCCCGGGCGGTGCGTGCCGGACACGCTTTTACCACCGCCTTGGAGTTAATTGCCAACGAACTCTCCGAGCCTGTGGCCTCCGAGTTCCGCAAGCTTTTCGAGGAGCAGAAGTTCGGCTTGCCAGTCCGTGACGCTCTGATGAATCTGGCGGAGCGCATGCCCCTGGTGGACGTGAAATTCTTCGTTACGGCGGTAATGCTGCAGCGCGAAACCGGTGGCAATCTGGCGGAAATCCTCGATAATCTTTCTTATGTGATCCGGGAGCGGTTCAAGATCATGCGCCAGGTGCGGGTGTACACGGCGCAGGGACGCCTCACCATGTTGCTGCTGATGGGATTGCCTCCGCTCATCGTGGTTACCATGCTGCTGACGAGCCCGGCATTTATCCGCCCACTGTTCGCGGATCCCATCGGTCACGTTCTGGTGGTCGCCGGGGTTGTTTTACAGACGCTTGGTTATTTTGTGATCCGGAGGATTATTCAGATTCAGGTTTGAATTGACCCATGGCACTCGCGCTCACAATTGTAGTTTTTCTCACCATCGCCTTGGTCGTATTTTCCTTCGGGGCGGCGGCCTATGCACCTTCGTCCGTGCTCGGCACGCGCTTGCGCGCACTAGGATGGCAACGGGCCAAGGCTCCGGAAAAACCAGCGCTTAAAGAGCGTCTGGAACAAGCACTCGATCCCTTCAGCAAGGCTCTCCCGCTGTCGCCGAGCGAAGTCTCGCGAACCCGCCGCTGGCTGATTCAGGCGGGTTATCGGGAATCCCGCCATCTGACCGTGTATGTTGGCAGCCGCCTGGCGACCGCGATTTTCGCCCTCGCCCTCGTGGGCGCGGTCAGCGGCTTTAACTCTCCACTCCTGATGGTCGGCGTGGCGGGCTTTGGCTTCTTCCTGCCGCGGTTTGTGCTTAAGAGGATGATCAAGGCTCGCCAGCAGCGTATCAAGCTGGGTCTGCCGGACGCCTTGGATCTCACCGTCATCTGCGTCGAAGCCGGGTTGGCTCTCGACCAGGCCCTGATGCGCGTAGGCCAGGACCTGCACCATGCCCATGGCGAACTGAGCGACGAGTTCCATCTGGTAAACTTGGAGATGCGAGCCGGCAAGCCCCGCGCCGAGGCTTTGCGCAACCTGGTGGAGCGCACGGGTGTTGACGACATCCGGTCGCTGGTGGGAACCTTAATCCAGACTGATCGCTTCGGTACCAGCGTAGCCCAGGCGTTGCGGGTGCACTCGGATTCATTGCGCACCGAGCGCCGGCAACGGGCGGAAGAACAAGCTGCCAAAACGACCATCAAGATGGTAATCCCCCTGGTGTTATTTGTCCTCCCCTCAATCATCTTTGTCACGCTGGGCCCGGCGATCATCGAGTTAATCCGGACGCTGGCGCCCGTGACCGGACACTGATATACCGTGAATGGCTCAGTCGACATCCTCGTACTTTGGGGAATTGGGCGGCAAGGGATGTTGTAGCGCCGCCATCCCAGCAAGATGCCAGCGCTGCTAAAGATCATGGATCGAATTCAGGAGTTGTGATGTTGTTACCCGCCGCCGCAGGATATGCGTTCAATCGGACGCGCAACGCCTTTCTGGCCACTCATTTGTCCGTGGCGGGAACCCATTGGTCGCGCCTGCTCGGGCTTATGGGCAAGGACGCCTCAAGTTTCCCCGCCGGGGACGGCCTCTGGATTATTCCATCGCGCGGCGTGCATACCTTCGCCATGAAGTTCCCCATCGACGTGCTTTACCTGGACACGAACAAACTTGTGGTCCATGTGGAACAGAATCTGAAACCATGGCGCGTAGCGAAAGTGAGCATGAACACCGCCTCGGTTCTGGAATTGCCGGGCGACACACTGAAATCCAGCGGAACCGCGATCGGAGATGAGATCGAAATCGCATTGCGCCCAGCGCGGGAGGCAGGCACCGCGTGAACCACGAACTCAAACTTCTGGTCGAGTGGTCGTCGCCGTGGCAGGAGTTCCTCACCGCCATTCGACCTGCTTTGGCCCGTTCCCGCGAACCTTTGGATGGAGAAGCACCGACCGGCCTGGTTCCCTACCGCGGCATGTTCGGCACCTGGATCGTGGAAGGCGCAGTGCTTGCATTGGGGATCATGCTGTCCCAAACGATCAACCGGCTGGCCCCATACGAACCGCCGGCCATGCCCAAGTACGACGTCATCTACTTTTCCGGCGAGGAACTGCCTCGGACCCAGGACACGGGCGGAGCCCAGGCTGGACGTTCCGGGCGCGCCGGCGGGCATGAGGCGCATCACCGCACCCAGACAATTCGCGTGGCGCGCGGTGAATCCGTTCGCGAAAGGGTAGTAGACGCTCCCAAGCTGAAGTTGCCGCAGTCGGAGTCGGCGGTTGCCAATCTGCTGGCTTTCAAACCAATTCCAGGACCCGCGCCAGCCGAGGGACTGAAATCCTCGCTGCGGGTTCCGAGTCTCGCCGATAACGCGGTTGCTCCCACTCCCGATGTTCGAAACGACAAGGCCCAGCGCGCACCGATGTTGAGCGCCAATGTCATCCCGCCGACGCCCGAGGCGCTACGCGACAAGATGCGATCTGCGCAGCCATTGAACGCAGCCATCGTTCCCCCCAGTCCCAGCGCTCCCCGGCGAGATATTTTCGTTCCCTTGCCTGGTTCGCAAGCCGTAGCCGTAATCCCGCCGCCCGTGTCCGCTCCCGAGCAGGCTTCCAGCCAGAATCCACGGCTCACGCTTCCGCCACCAGCAGTGGTCGCACCGCCTCCCACGCAGATTGCGCGCGAGATTAATCCTCGAGGACCGGGATTTGGCGCGGGCACATTGCAAAACCAGGTAGTGCCGCCTCCCGCCTCCGTGGCAGACTCCGCCACAACGCACCACGGATTCAATGGACTGGGCAACGCAGCTGTCGTCCCGCCGCCGGTTCAGTTGAACGGTGCTGTAACCGGACCTCGTGCAGTGGCCGGCTTGGGCAATGCTAATGTCGTGCCTCCTCCGGCGCAGTTGAACGGTGCCGCAACGGGGACTCGCGCAGTTGCGGCTTTGGGAAACGCTAATGTTGTTCCTCCCCCGGTCCAGGTGGGCGGAGGCTCGCTACAGCATCCCACGATGACCGGCTTGGGAGGCGGACCAGCCGTGGTGCCACCACCACCTTCAGTTTCCAGCGGCGGTTCGCTCTCCGGCCTGGGTCGCGGAAATCGCGGCGCGGGCCTGGGCGGTCCCATGGATGCTGGTTCGGTGGCTGCGCCCCCGAGCAGTAACGGCGGCAGCGGCAGAGGAACTGGCATCGTGGTTTCGAGCCAGCCTGGGTCCAAAATCGGTGTGCCGGGCAACGCTGGCGCAGGATCGCTGGCCATGTCTCCATCCGGAGGAGACAAGCCCGGACTAGGCGGATCAGGAGGCGGATCAAGCATTGGCCGTGGTGCCGGGCCGGGCAGCGGCTTATCCGGCGAAGGCACCGGCGCGGCGAAGGCCGATACCACGAAAGAAGGCGCAGGCCGCGGATCTGACACCATGGCTCGCGCCGGAATCTCTCCGTATCCCGGTCCCGGCGGCTCCGGCAGCGGAACTACGGGCAAACCGCCGATGCCGGGGGTCTCCGTCAGCGGCGGTAGCAATATTGTTACGCTCCCGAGTTTTGGCGCCGACGGAGCCGGGCCGAATATCGCCGGACGTTCTTCCGTCGGCAAAGATCACGCCGGACCTGGCATCACCGTAGTCGGTAGCGCCCGCTCGGGAGGCGCCTTCAATTTCTACGGCAAACTCGTTGGTGATAAAAATTACACCATCTACATCGATACCGCGCTCGGCACTGCGGTCATGCAGTACGCGGATCCGTCGTCCGCAGCGCATCCCTACGCCGAAGATTTGGTCGCTCCGCAACCCATGCGCTCCGATTTGCCGGCGAACTTAAAGCCCTCCCGGTTGGTGATTGCTTGCATCCTCGACCGTTCTGGAGTGCTGCGAAATCTGCAAGTCCTCGAGCCCGGCAGCAGAGAGATGACCACGAAAGTTCTGGCGGCCTTGAACGGCTGGAAATTCCGCCCAGTATTTCGCGGCGAGCAACCAGTAGAAGTAAACGCCATCCTAGGCTTCGACATCGACACTCGCTAACGCCAAGCCCAACATCGACACCGTAACGCCACGCTCACGTAGCCCCGGACGCCTCGTCCGGGAGGTTTCGGTAAAATGTCAGTGCCACCAGATTTACGTTTGCGCTCCCAGGGCCAGGCGCCCTCGGGACAGTCGGCAAGATGCCAGCGCTACATCCGCATTCTCGCGCGCTCTCGCCGCGAAACAAGATCCTCATGGGTAGTTTCCCGCCACCATCCCAGCCCGTGACGCCAAACCGTGGAAAAAAGGTGCGCAGCGAGCTATGATGAAAAGAGGTAAGAACATGGCAATTCTCGATTGGTCACAATGCCCCGCCGTGGAAAGCATCCCTGGCAAGGTGAGCGGCGCTTGGACGTTCCGAAACTCGCGGACGCCGGTTAAGCTCATTTTTGAGAACCTTGAGGACGGCATGACCATTGATGAAATCATCGAGCAATATCCCGTTTCGCGCGAAGAGATCAAAGCCGTACTCGACTTCGCCGCCCATAGTCTCGACAAAGCTCCTAGCTTCTAAACCGTGCTGATATTGCTCGACAACAACGCCCCTCGCGGCCTTGCCCGTGCGCTCATCGGCCACACCGTTACAGAAGCGCGGGAGCGCGGCTGGGCGACCTTGAAGAATGGTGATTTACTCACCGCTGCCGAGGAAGGGTTCGAAGTTCTGGTGACATCGGACAAGAGCATCAGGTATCAGCAGAACCTCAGGCGCCGCAAAATAGCCATTGTCGCACTAGGAAAAAGCCGTTGGACCCTCATCAAGCCGCATGTGGCACAGATTGTCGCAGCCGTGAACGCAGCAACGCTTGCCAGCTTTACTGAAATCGAGATACCAGAATAGAAAAATTCCTTCCTTGCCTCGCAGCCAATGCTTTGGCGTCGAACTGCGCGAGCCATGCGTCGCCGGCGATTTATTCCCCTATGTTCCCTCGCGCTGAAACAACACCGCTGTCCCATCCTCATGGATTAGCTTCCACCCTGGCGTTAACTCCAAAATCGTCCCTAACGACGAATTCTTCTCCACCAGCACCCAGTTCACGTGCCTCTCTTCCAGCACTTTGCCCCACTCAGGCTGAATAAAGATTACCTTCAAATAATCTTTGAAGAATTGATCGCCATACAAATCATGGCGGTCGTCCACCAACGCCTTGGTTTGTGGGTAGAGCCGGTAGATCAGATACCCTCCCCACAGATCCGGGCAGAAGATCGGTTCCCGAATATCACGCTGAGCAATCACTTCCGCGGCTTCAACCGGAAATCGTTTGCCATCGAAATGTGCGTTCAAAAGCTGGACCGACCCGAGCTTTCCGCCGTGCCCGCAAGCCCACAAACCGAGAACGATTGCGAGCACCACCCAAAGGTGACCGTGAAAATGCAGTTCCAACTTCTCCATCCGAGCCCCAAAACTTTGTAGCTTTGAAAAAAAAGCGCGCAACCACGCGGCAATCTCCGTGTTCTCACCCGCCTTAGCCATGGTCTCCGAGAGTAGCGGAGCCACAATCAACGTGAGCAGCATAGAGGCCACCGGAAGATTGCGCGCAGCGTAGAGACCGCTATAAGCTGCCAAAAGAATCACCAATAATCGCGGCAGTTGATATTTTCGACGCGCGCTCGCCAGCCCGGCGATTGTGACCAGCAAGATCACCGCGAAACACTGCTGCGCCACGCCATGAAAATCAGGCGAGCGGAACTCGCTGACGTGGTTCATCAGAAATCGATCAGAGAGATAGCGGTAAATGTGAAGGTGCAATCTGTAGCCGTAGGGATTGACGAAACTCGCCACCAACGAAAGCACGGAGACCAACCCCAGCCGCTTCATCCATCTCCGAATTTCTTCCCGTTGTTCAGGAAAAGTAAAGTACTGGATCCCGCCCCCAACGAAATACATCGCTAACAAAGCAAAGCCGAACAGAAATCCCCCGTGCAGATTGACCCATAGCAGCATCAGAACGGGCAAGAAAAAAAGCCGATGATCTTTGCTTGGTTCAGGCGTATACGCCGCAGAGTCCAGCAACTCAAACCAGATCACCGTGAATAGCCAACTCAAAACATGAGGCCGCGCCAGAAAATGGACGGCTGAGGCTCCCAACGACAGAACAAGAAGAAAAAGCGTAATTGGCAGGCTGCCACCTCGATGCATCGCCAACCGAAACATCAAAACAAACGTGGCCGCCATGATCGCTGCCGTGAAAAACACCACGCCGTTCAGTCCCAGCCAATGGTGAATGGCCGCAATTGTCAAGTCGTAGAGCCACTCCCAGGCATACCAGGGCTGCCCGCTCATGGTCGCCGAGAACGGATCGACGCGAGTGATCGAGTGCGTCTGCAGCATCAATTGCCCGTTGCGGATGTGCCATCCCGTCCCCGCATCACGCAGCAAAAGCCGTCCCATCGCCCCGCAACTCAAGCCCAACAGCAGAGCGACAAAAAGCAAATCGGAAACCGAAGGCATGAAAAACGGAAGCCAGCGTGAGACGCCGCCGGACTGTGACGCCCTATCCAACTGAGGCTCTGTTTGCGGAGGTTTCAAATGCAAAGCGTGCTCGCGCCCAACCCGCTCATGTTACCCGATTAAAGCAAGCGACGCGTAGCCCCGGACGCAGCGTCCGGCCAGCGGATCGAAACACAGTCTAAGAAATTCCTCGTCGTTAAGCGCGATACAAAAGATACCCCAGCCCGACCCGCATGTGATGAAGCAAGCTGTCGGGAAGGCTCGCAGCAATAGTCAGCCCCAGCGCAGCGTGCACCAGGCCCAAGGGAAAAATATTGCGATAGCGGCGAAACATTTCGCAGAACAAAAGGCCGCCGATGAAACTCAACAAGGTCAGCACCGGACTCGGAAGATGTGCGATGCAAAACAGAAGGGCTGCGCCCCACACCGCCGACGGCTGCCCATAAGCGATTCCAGCCGCACGTAGAAGAACGACTGCAAAATAAATTCCTGCTCGAACGCCCAGATGGCATATTGCCAAGCCCTTCGCCAGGGCACCGGTTGAGCCGGCCCAAAGGAATGCATCAGCGAACCAGCCACGATGATCGTGCCGATCATCAATACTCCGGAAACGAGCATCACGACCACCCCGGATCCGGGGCCGGGCGAGCCCCAATTCACGAACCGAATAACCATCGCGTACGGTGAACCACACGATGCAAAGTGCCGCCAAAAGACTGCTGATCGTATTGAAGCGCCCTTGCGGCATCCACACCGCAATCATAATCAGGGCAAATACCACCCCAACCTGGAACGAGCGCCCCAGATCAAAAGACAGACTGGGAACTGAATCGCCCGTTCGCGCGGAGACACGCCGACCCTCGGTCGCAATCTCAGGAATTAAACTTTTCGACTCAGCCGCCATGAGCGGAATCTACTAACGTGGGATGCAACTTTTCTCTACCCAGAATAACGTAAACACTATGAAGTTAGACGAAGGAATGGGATGAACGTCAAACCGGTACCGCAGGTCGTGATTATTGGCGCGGGATTCGGCGGCCTGAACGCAGCTCTCAAACTCGCCCACGAGCCAGTCAGGATTACCCTGGTCGACCGCAGGAATCACCACACTTTTCAGCCGCTGCTCTATCAGGTTGCAACCGCCGGACTGTCGCCAGGAGAAATTGCCACCCCCATCCGCTGGGTCCTGCGAGGCCGTCGCAACATCGAGGTCCTGCTCGGAGAGGTTGACGATTTCGATCTCGTCCGTCGCGTCGTAAAGGTCGCGGATCGCGAACTTCCGTACGATTATCTGATCGTTGCCGCGGGCGCGAGCCACGCGTATTTTGGACACGAGGAGTGGGAACCGCTGGCGCCCGGCCTGAAAACAGTCGAGGACGCGCTAGAAATCCGCCGCCGGGTTCTGCTCGCCTTCGAACTAGCCGAGCGGCAAGCGGCAAGCGGTGGACCGCAGGTGCAATTGAATTTCGTGATAGTCGGCGGCGGACCCACGGGAGTCGAATTGGCGGGAACCCTGTCCGAGATCGCCCGCCGCGCCTTGGCGGACGAATTCAATTCCATCGATCCCAAGCGCACCCGAATCATCCTGCTCGAAGGCGGTCCCCGAATTCTGCCCGCGTATCCCGAGGATCTCTCCCATAGCGCGGAGAATCAACTCCGCGGACTCGGAGTCGAGGTACATACGTCCACGATGGTCACGGGCGTCGAACCCGCAGCCGTATGTATGGGAGCAACCAGTCTGCCCGCGGCGGTAATTTTGTGGGCCGCCGGCGTGGCCGCATCGCCATTAGGCAAGAAACTCGGCGCGCCCATCGACCGCGCCGGCCGCGTACTGGTGAATCCTGACTTGAGCATTCCCGGCCATCCCGAGGTTTTCGTCATCGGAGACCTGGCCGCGCTCAAAGATGAAAATGGCCAACTGGTGCCGGGCGTCGCACCAGCCGCGATCCAGGAAGGAAAGGCGACCGCCCGCAACATTGTCCGCGATTTGCAGGGAACATCGCGACACAACTTTCATTACGTAAATAAAGGCAGTCTCGCAACGATTGGCCGAGCCGCCGCCATCGCGCAATTTGGCAAGATTCACATCTCTGGCTTCATCGCGTGGCTTTCCTGGCTATTCGTCCACATCTTTTTCCTCATCGGATTCCGCAACCGTGTGCTCGTGCTGATTCAATGGGCATGGTCATACTTCACCTACGAACGCGGAGCCAGACTGATCACCGGAGATCAAACCCTCCCCAGCTGGGAGGATCTAAAGCGCCGTGAGATTCCGAATGAGAAAAAGCTGAGCGCGTGAAGTCTACGGACGATGCAAAAGGGACACACGGTTTTTCGGTCGGCTTAGAACCGAAAACACGTGTGCCCCTTGTCTAGCTCGCAATTTCAAATCATTTGCAACTCTTGCCCGGCACCACCGTGAGGGCAAAGGCACTGAAACCGTTTTGCGTCCCCGAGAACGGTGAACCTGCCACTTCCGTTAACTTATCTCCTTTGACGTTCAGCACCCCGATATTCTCATCGCTGTTAGTCTCCGCCACAAAAAGTTTTCCACCCGCTTTTGTTTCCGCCAGGCCGAGAGCATATTGAGCGGATCCTTTCAGGCTGGTAGTGCTGTCATAAGTCAAAGCACCACCCGTGCCCACGGTCAGCACGCTGATTGCCGGCGGAACCGACATGGTGTTACTCACAAAAAGCGTCTTGCCGTCCACGCTGAGCAGAACGTTATTGGAATTTACCGCCGCAGTGCTCGTAAAATTATTGATCTCGGCGAGTTTTCCTTCCGAATCGAGGCTGAAAACCTCAACTTCCATCTCGCTCGATGCATCGCCAAAATATACCGTCGAGTTGTCGCAACTGATCTCTACGCCCGCCGTAGCGCCATCCGCACCGAACGGCCCTAACTCCTTCAGTCCTCCCTTGACGCTGATTTTGAAGGAATCGACCTGGCCGAGGTAAGCGGTGATGAGATATTTTCCGTCCGGCGTCGCCTTCAACCCGATCGGCGAACCTTGCGCGCTATAAGTTTTTTGCAATTTGAGCGAACAATTGGCGTTGATTTGAAATGAAGAAATCGTGTTCGACTGGGGATCGGCAGCGAACAGAAAAGGTTTCCCGGACGTGTAACTCACCGCCAGCCCAATGTCACGGCCACCACCCGCGCCACCGGATTTATAGGGAGAATGTGGCGCAGCCTTCAGAGTTCCATCGGCGAAATTGATCGCGTACGCAGCTACGTCATCGGAATATGCATCGGAGGCAAAGATGCAGTTATGGGTCGCGGTTTTGCCGGATGCAATGTCAATCGAAGCAAAGTAACTCCCGTTGGAGCCCTGCCCGCCGGTTGGATAAGACTTGATCAGGGTTACGGCGCCCTGGTTGCTGACTTTGTATGCCGTAACCGTATTGTTCCCCGAGTTAAACTGAATGCTGTCGTTGGTGTAGAGGTAATGTTGAGCATGCAGAAGAGACGGACAGAGCCCAACCACGGTCGAGAAGATTAGCCAGGCAACCTGCGACTTGAGAAACTTCTTCATATTCCCCCCTCGTTTCCTTCAATGAAGTTGTGGTTCTGAAACTATGCCGGGAGCAGAGTGGCCCGCACCATGAGATTGCATGTTCGGCTGCTGGCGGCGTTTACAGCCCGGCGCGCCGGACAGTAGCACGCTGAGACGACGTGAGTCAATCGGCAAGATCCATACAAAACTCGATCTGTATCTGTCGGTCGGATGCAAAAATTTTCAGCTAACACTGTTGCTGGTGTCCGGATTCAGGCAGACTATCTTCAGAAGCGAACAGCCCCAAATAGCCACGTCGCCACTGATGCAAGAAAACCAGAGAAAACCAGAGGAAAAACCGCCAATAGACAAAAAACACCAACTACTTATTTCCTGCGTTCATTTTCTGCAGAAATCTCCCCACACTCACCACCGCCCGTCCCACCGTCCCCCGGCCAATCTCCTGCACATCGTCCCACGCCGTAACTCGCACCACATAAAACTTGCCATCAAACGACTCCAGCACCGCCTCCGCTCGTATCCGCGCTCCGATCCCGCTCGCCGCCCGATGCTCCACATGAATCGCCGTGCCTACCGTAATCTCGTCGCCCTCGCAGTAAGGTTGCAACGCATGAAAGGCCGCCGTTTCCATCAGCCGAATCATGTCCGGAGTGGAATACACCGGCGGCAGCTCGGGATGATGCGGGGTCAATGTGTGCTCGAACCGCACCGTCTCCTCCGCCGTACCGCGCGCCCCAATTGGAATTGCTTTTGCCATAAAGAGAAACTCCACAAAAGAAAGAGCCAATGATTGTAGCGAATCATCGGCCCCGCTGGACGGGAGAGATGCCCGTCAGTTCGTGGTTTGAAAAATCGCCTTCCTACGCCGCCACTTGCTCCTTGCGCCGTGTCTCAATCCCATCCAGAGCATGCCACAACGCCTTCGCCGCATTCTCTCCCGCCGCCAGCGCCTTATCTGCCATCTGCGGATTCGCCTCTAACCGTTTCGCTAACTGTTGACGCCACACCTGCGAGTGATAAACATCCGCCGTAGCGTGCAGCGTGAAGTACGCGGTAACGCGTTCGTCAGCGCCATACATCTCCCGCAACCCGCGTGCTTTCTCTTTCGCGACCCGTGGTACTTGCGACTCATAAGCGTAAAAAGCCGCCAGCGCCTCTTCCGGCGAACCCTCGCTCGCCAAGCCGTGGAAAAAGGAGACCAACTCCGCGATTTCCGGTACCGGATTATGCCCACGCATATCGCGTCTCGCCCCCATACCTTCTGCGAAGTCCAGCCACATCTCGGAATGCGGCGCTGACTCCTCCCCCAACCCATCCGTCATCCCTTTCTCATCCACCATATTGGCCAGCACTGCTTGGCGGAGTTCGCCTTCGTCAAGCCGGATGCCCAACTCCGCCAGATAAATGGGAAAAGCCTCCACATGATGGTAATAATCCCGCGCGTACTCCCGTAAGTCCTCGCGCGTCAGTTCGCCCGCACTCCATGCCTGATAAAAAGGATGGCAAAGCAAATCGTATTTCGCGATCCGCGTATCCAGTTCTTCGAAAAATTGCTTAGTAGTCATGATTCCGCCTCCCGGACTCTCCAATATACGGGTGCGACCGGGCGCATGCAACCAAGCCAATCCGGGAATTCCACAGCAACGACGGCGCAGTTTCAAGCGAGAAGCATGCAAGTCCCATTAGATAATGTAGGCGCGGGCGTCCTCGCTCGTGCTAGCTGCAGCAATGAACATGGGAAAGCAATTCGGGGTTGCGGCGATGGCCTCAATTTTATGCGCAGCCGCGATCGCGCAAACCCGCCCCGAGATTCTCCGAATCTCCCCCACCAGCGGCCCCGAAGGTTCTCGTGTAGAAATCATAGGCAACAATTTCCAGAAAGCCTCAGCCGTTTTCTTCGGCGTAACCAGCTCAAGTTTCACGATCATCTCGCCCGATGAACTCATCGTACTCATCCCTCATCGGAGCGAAACGTCCACAATCACTGTGGTCACTCCCCGAGGCCGCGCTGCGAGTCCGTTCGCCTTCGCGGTAACCAACGATCCGCGGGTCCCCGACGAGGTCAGTTACAAAGCCGGCTACGTGAACCCCATCACACCTCCCCGCGATTTCAAATCTGCCATGCTGTGGGGAATCGCAATCGCCGACACCCGCGTCCCAGGCCACGAATCCGCCCAAGTAGAAATTGCCTCCACGCAACTCACCTGCCGGGCAGATGGCAGAGACGTAATCCTCAACGACGACAGCGGCAACATCCGCGGCGGACTCTATCGCCGCAACCCGTGGTTCGCCACGGATCAACACGATCCCATGCCGCTATCTTATACAAAGATCATGTGGGACCGGGTCTCCGACCTGGTCCTACCGCGTAGCGGCAGCAGAGATCAAGCAGCCATACTCGCAGTAGGCCAACACCAGGACCGCGTCTGGCATTTCTGGAGCCCATCGCCCCGAGCCGCGCTACCATCCGGAAACCTCGAAGGCTGCACCGTCAGAGCCCGCGTAAAGATTTCCCCGGGAGCCCTGCTGCAAATCGGCATGGACTACTGGCGCACTCCGACCATCCCGTACGGTCCCGGCGGAAACAACCACGAAGCCGGCGCCAGCAACTGGTATTTCCCCTCCGACCAATGGCAAGAAGCCGTCTTCACCGACATCGGAGGCCCGCAATTCTAGCAGTCGCAACCAGAACACACGTAGGGGCCGACGCCCTCGTCGGCCCAGTCGAGCAAAGCTCGACAGTTTTTGGAGTGTGTCTAAACTTGCGGAGCTTTGCTCCGCCGCACAGACGAGGGCCGCTGTCCTCAGGTTGGCATGTTGCTGCCAGCACGCTCCGCCCCACTCATTGCTAGAATAGAAACCAAGCATGCCCTTCATCGAACATTTCGACGTAGTCGTAGTCGGCGCTGGTCACGCCGGATGCGAAGCCGCCATGGCCGCAGCCCGTATGGGCCTCAAGACCGCTCTCTACACGCTCAATGTCGATCTCATCGCGCAGATGTCGTGCAACCCCGCAATAGGCGGAATCGCCAAAGGACATCTGGTCCGCGAAGTCGACGCGCTCGGCGGCATCATGGGAGAAATCACTGACGCAGTCGGCATCCAGTTCCGCCTGCTCAACACCTCGCGCGGACCCGCCGTCTGGTCTCCCCGCGCCCAATGCGACAAGCAAGCCTACCGCCTGAAAATGCGCGAGGTCCTCGAGTCCCAGCCCAATCTAAAGATCAAGCAAGCAGAAGTAGCCGATCTGATTGTCGAAGAGTCGTTGGCCGTGGGTTGTTCGTCGTTGGCTAACCCGGCCGACGTAAGCGCTCCTGCCAACGACCAACGACCAACGGCCAACGACCGCATCTGCCGCGGCATCAAACTTCGCGACGGCCGCACCGTCGGCGCCAACGCCATCATCATAACGACCGGCACATTTCTCAACGGCCTGATTCATTGCGGAGAGCAACAATATCCGGCCGGACGCTCCGGCGAGCCAGCGGCTGTGCTCCTAGGGGAATCGCTAAAGCAACTCGGCCTGCGCGGCTGCCGCCTGAAGACCGGCACGCCGCCCCGCCTCGATGGCCGCACCATCGACTGGTCGCAATTCCAGCTTCAACCCGGCGACCTCGATCCCACGCCCTTTAGCTTCCGCACCAGGCGCGTCGCTCATCACGATTCGCAAGTCCCTTGCTACATCGCCTGGACTACACCGGAAACGCAACGCATCATCCGCGAGAACGTGCATCGCTCTCCGATGTATAGCGGGCAGATTCAATCCATCGGCCCACGATATTGTCCGTCGATCGAAGACAAAATCGTAAAGTTTCCCGACAAGACCACCCACCAGCTTTTCCTTGAACCCGAGGGACTGAACACCCACGAGATCTACGTTAACGGCATGAGCACCTCACTGCCGGTAGAGGTTCAGCTCGCAATACTAAAGTCCATCCCCGGCCTGGAAACCGCGGAAATGCTGCGCCCCGGCTACGCCATCGAGTACGATTCGATTGATCCCACCGAACTCGAGCGCACGCTAGAAACCAAGAAAATCAGGGGACTATTTCTCGCTGGCCAAATCAACGGAACCAGCGGATACGAAGAAGCCGCCTGCCAGGGCCTGATGGCCGGAATCAACGCCGCATTGAACGTAAGAAACGAACCACCGCTAATCCTCGACCGCACCGAAGCCTACACCGCGATTCTCATCGACGACTTAATCTCAAAGGGCACCAACGAACCCTACCGAATGTTTACTTCTCGCGCCGAGTTCCGCCTGCACCTGCGCATCGACAACGCCGACCGCCGCCTAACCCCCCACGCCCGCAGAATCGGCCTGATCACCGACCAGGCCTGGGCCGACTACCAGGCCAAGCAACTGCGCCTGGAATCAATGAAGCAACTGCTGCAAAAAACCAAACTAACCAGCACAATGTTGGAATCGATGAATCCTCACGGCGGGGCGGACGCCCTCGTCCGCCCCGCCGAGCAAAGCTCGGCAGATGGTGGCAACGAACCAGATTCACGAGAAACGGGAGGACACGGCTCCAGCCGTGCCGCCACCACCGAAAAGTCGCCGGCCCTAGCCGCGGGGGACAAATCTCACCTCCGCACTCGGCCAAACCTGCGCCCAACTCCTCAAGCGCCCCGAGATCACAATCGAGAACCTGGTCCCCGCCCTAAAAGAACTGGACCCAGAATTCTTTGCAAGAGAAGAAATCCGTGCCAATCCGCGCCAATCCGTGGCCAGCCTGTCTTCGGAAATCCGCAACGAACTCAAGTCCGTCGAAACCGAAATAAAATACGAAGGCTACTTGCTGCAGCAACAACGCTCCATCGACCGCCTGAAGAAGGCCGAGCAACGCTCCATCCCAGACTGGTTCGATTATCACTCAGTAAGCGGCCTCTCCCGCGAAGTCCAGCAGACTCTCTTAAAAATAAGGCCGCGCACCCTGGCCCATGCGTCGCGAATTCCCGGCGTAACCCCCGCCGCAGTCTCACTAGTCCACGTCTACATCGAGATTCAAGCCAAGCGCCGCCAACAAGCCGCCCTGCTGTGAATCACGTGGGAAATAGCCAACTTTTTCCGCCCGGAATCGTCTATCGTGTTAACGAGCCCAAGAAATGAACCCGACGTTCTACACCCAAATCGAAAGCCCGCTAGGGCCGCTGCTGCTGGTCGCTGACGAGGCTGGCCTCCGCCAAATCCTTTTCGTAAACGGAAGACATCCAGCGCACCCAGATCCTTCCTGGAAACAAGACCGTGCCCCGTTCAGCGAGCCAATCCACCAACTGCAAGCCTATTTCGCCGGAGACCTCGAAAACTTCGACCTCCAACTCGCGCCCGAAGGCACCCCGTTCCAACACGCGGTATGGCATCGCCTATGCGAAATCCCGTACGGCGAGACCATCTCTTATGGCCAACTGGCCAACCAAATCGGAAATCCCAAGGCCAGCCGAGCCGTAGGCCTAGCCAACGGTTCCAACCCAATCCCCATCGTGATCCCCTGCCATCGCGTGATCGGCAGCAACGGCAAGCTCACCGGCTACGGCGGCGGCTTGCCGATTAAAGAAAAGCTACTAGCGCTCGAACGCCGTCAGTTACGTCTTCTCTGAAGTGGAGGACGGGCGTCTCGCCCGGCCCGCCCCAGGGAGACGCACCTGACACCGCGCTTACGCCTGCGTTACCATAGAACTCAAAGCTTGAACTGAGTCTTCCGCCATACTATGAATAAAATTCACGTAGTCCTCGCATCGGTAATTCTCTTACTCACTGCTCGCGTCTTCGCCCAGGACGAAGTCAATCCTGTCCTCAGGCCGCCCAAAGGAGCGCAAGTAGCCATCGTGGTATTCGAGGATCTGGAATGTCCCGACTGCCGCCGCGCCGCCCCTCTGGTAGAAGAAGCCGCGAAAACCTACAAGATTCCCGTAGTCCGCCACGATTTCCCGCTGCCTTTTCACAAGTGGTCTTTCAACGCAGCCATTATCGCCCGCTATTTCGACACCCATTCCAAGCAACTGGGCAATCAGTACCGTGACTACATCTTCGAGCATCAGCCGGAAATCACGCCGGAGAATCTTCGCGGATATTCAGAGAAATTTGCCGCCGATCACAAAGTCGATCTGCCCTTCGTAGTCGACCCGCAAGGCAAGCTCGCAGCCCAGGTCACCACCGATCGCGACCTGGGAAAATCCATCCACCTGGAACACACTCCGACCATCTACGTGGTCAGCAACAAAACCCAGGGCAAACCGTTTGTCGAAGTCGTGGACCGGACCCAGCTTTTCCAACTGATCGACGCCATGAAGGCGGAATAGTTAGAACCCATCGTACCCTGAGGATTTTATGGCTCTGAGCTTTGCCAAAGACATTCGCCCGTTGTTCCGCGACACGCCCGACGTGGATACGATGAAGGATTTCGGGCTCGACCTCTCGTCGTTCGCCGACGTCAAAACTCAAGCCCAAGAAATTCATTCGCGCCTTCTCGACGGCAGCATGCCCTGCGACGAGCCTTGGCCCAAAGAACAGATCGCATTGTTCAAGCAGTGGATGGACGAAGGCATGGCGCCTTAGCGTCGCACTCCCACCGCTAACCTCTTTCAAAGGCGTGCTTCTTCTCCAACTCCTCCAGCGCCGTTCGCATTTCGGCTTCGAACTTCTCCGCCTGCGCCATCAATGAAGGATTCGCCGCCGCCCACTGCCCCTCCACCTTGATCAACCCCTGCGCTTCCAGTTTCCCGGCAATATCCCGAAGATGCTCCGAGGAAGTCTCGACGTACAGCGCTTCCGTGGGATCCTCAATCCAAACTGCCCCGCCCAGCAATCGCGTTTGCCAATACACTTTCCGCGCCAGCAGCAACATCATCTCGTCATCACTCGCCTTCCCAAACATCCATTTACTGCGCCTGAAATCATAGTGACGACTGGAAAACTGTACCGGCACCAGCTTGCCCGACTTCGCAAACTCCAGTTGCCTGCGGTCCACTTCCTTTCGCAATGCGTTGATCACTGGCCCTTCTATATCCTTCGCCTCAAGCGACGGCACCACTTCGCGCACCGTAGCCGAAAGATTCACCGCCACGGGCGCATGCAACCCCGCCGAGTTCTCCAACCGGATGTCGCCATGCAGCACAAAAAAATCCGCGCCCGAAGTCGACTTGCGAAAAGGCCATTCCAGATGAAATGAAAGTGGCAACCCACTAAGGGTCACATAGATTTTCTTTTGCCCGCTCCCATCGCTCGCGTCGTGATTAGTCATGCCGTTCGAGAAATCGGATTGCACCGATATTCTATCGCGACTTGTGTAGGGTCGAGTCTCAGACCCGCCCAGGCGGAGCGAAGTTCGGCAGCTTCAGACGCGGATTTCACCCAACAGCCATTCTTGCGCCTGCAAATCTCCGCGTAGAAGGAGAAAATCGCCGTCCCCATTCCACTATTACTATCTTGATTCGTATCTGATGAGATGCAACAAGGAAGGGGCGGCCCAATGCCGCCTCACCGGGAACACAACGGAGAACTGAGCCCCGCAGACGAACTACCTACCCGCCGCCGCACCTTTCGCCATACCATTCGGAGCGATCTCGCCAGTCGTCATCATCGAAGCGATCTTCGCCACCAGATCAGCAATGCTTCTTCCAGTATCGATATTCGCATCCACTGCAGGATGCCGCTCTCCATCAGTGTGCATAACCAGAATCCGCGTAGCAGCCTGCGCCTTCTTGATCACGTAAGGCAGGTGATGCCGATCGTTCTTGGTCAAAGTGGGACCAAGAATTACCAGGTCAAACTTGTCCCGGCGCACCGCCTCGTCGATCGCCTTGCGGCCCACCGCCGTCTCTACCTGGTGACCCGCCTTTTGGATCGACACTGCTTGCGAGACAAGCACTTCCGCGTCCCCCTCACCGTAAAGAATCTTGAGCTGAAATGACGACTTCTCACTTTTTGCCATGAGCGATCAGAGCCAGCCTTTCTTGCTTCTGGCTACCACGTTAGCAATGCCCGGGGCATAAGAGAACGTCACCGAAGACCACGTCCGAATAGGGCATGACAATCGGCAATGACGACTCACACCTAGGCCCGGACGCCCACGGTCCCGGCGGCGAGCGAAGCGCGAAAGGATTCCCCACCAGTCAATTCGACGAACTGCTCTCCGCCTACAATTCCACCTGCAATTGTGACCCCTGCCGAAGTACAATGTAGCGGCGTTTGCTATCTGGCGTTGAAAAGTCTAGTCCGCGGAGAAATACTTCATGCGTGCGCTAGCCGTCTGTTTCGTCCTGATGATCCAATCCCTTCTGGCCGCAACCGCCCAACAGGCGGAGCCACCGGACACCACCACAACCATCACCTGCGATTTCGCCGACGACCAGGAAATCACCGTGCAATACAACCACGCCGTCTTGAGCGACAAGGATCAGCCCCGCAACGGCAAAGTATGGCTGCCCGGCGGCTCTCCCATGACCCTGTTTACCCAGGTTCCGCTCATTCTGAATCACGTCGAACTCCCCGTCGGTGCCTATAGCGTGTACGTCATCCCCAACAAAAAAGAGTGGACTCTGGTCGTAAGCAAGAATGTCACCAACCCCAAATCCTACGACGACAAACAAGACCTGGTCCGCGCTCCCATGGAACTCGGCGCAGTCGACTCGCCCCCCAAGCGGCTGCAGGCTTCCTTTGCCCACGTCGCGCCCAAGCAATGCAGCATCCGGCTGTACTACGAGACCACTGGGGCCTTCGTCGAGTTCAACGAGAAATAGCTCTGCGGATTTTCCCTGAAATTCTCATAGAAGAGTTCCTAAAATTGTCATTCCGAGGAGCAAAGCGACGAGGAATCTGGGTCTCTTAAGGAGTGCCAAAACTGCATCTCCGGTCTCTCCCCTAACTGTTCAGCATCACCGCCAGCCGTCGCACCAGCTTCGCATCGGTCACCTGATAACGATCTTCCGGCGGATACAAAGCTCCGCCAAACGTAACCCCGGGCCGCACCCGTGTCGAAGTATCGAACACCGTTCCCCAAGCAGTCAGATGCACCTGCCGGCACCCGATCCGCTCGACCATTTCTTTCAGGTTCCAAGCCTGAATCCCGCCGCCAGGAAGAACCTCAATTCGGTCCCCCGCCCGCTCGATCAACTTCTTGATCAACTCCACTCCCTCGGGCACACTGTCTTTCTGCCCGCTGGTCAAAACCCGCGTGATTCCAAGATCCACCAGTTGTTCCAAAGCCTCAAATGGATCAGGAGTCACATCGAACGCGCGATGAAACACCGCCTGCCGCTTTCCGATCAGCTGCCGAATTCGCCGGCATCGTGGAATATCAATCGCTCCGTCGGATTGCAAAACACCAAACACAATGCCGTCGGCCCCGTTCTCAACCGCCGCCTCGACGTCCCGCTCCATGCTTGCGAACTCAGCCTCGGAGTACGCAAACCCTCCCCCGCGCGGACGAACCATCACCATGATCGGAATCTTCAATCTGCGCTTCGCCTCCTGAATCGTCCCCACCGAAGGCGTCAACCCACCCAGAAAAAGCGCCGAGCAAAGCTCCACCCGGTCTGCCCCACCCTTTTCCGCCTCAATCGCGTCATCAATCGACCCACAACAAATCTCCAGCAGAACATTCGCCATGGTGTTCCTTCTTTTTTCGAAATCTCGATGCAATCATGAAAATCATGCAAAGCCAAAATCCGGACTTCTGGCACAATCATCGCATGCGCCTTCATTTCTGCGTGCTCCTGGTCCTTGCCAAATCGCTTCTCGCTCAAGACCCTATCATTCAAAAATCCAATACCACCGAAAACCTTCGCGGCGTCAGCGCCCTCTCAAACCAGATCGCTTGGGCCAGCGGCACGCACGGAACTTATCTCCGCACCACTAACGGCGGAAATTCCTGGCAAGCAGCCCAGGTTCCGGGCGCCGAATCCCTCGACTTCCGCGATGTCGAAGCCTTCAGCGCCGACGTCGCCTACCTGCTAGGCGCAGGCCCCGGCGAGCAGTCGCGCATTTACAAAACTACCGACGCCGGCAAGAACTGGGCCCTGCAATTTACCAACAAAAATCCCAAAGGCTTTTTCGATTGCATGGCGTTCTGGGACCACGATCACGGCATCGCGCTCGGCGACCCGGTCGCCGACAACTCAGGCAAGCTCAGCTTCGAACTAATCTCAACCGAAGACGGCGGCAAAAACTGGAAGCCGCTTCCACCCGACTCGATCCCGCCAGCCATCGAAGGCGAAGGCGCATTCGCCGCCAGCGGAACCTGCATCGCCGTTCAAGGCAACTCCAACGTCTGGTTCGCCACCGGAGGAAAAGCAGCCCGCGTATTCCGCTCCACCAACGCCGGCAAAACCTGGACCGTCGCCGACACTCCGATCATCCACGGCCCAGACTCCGCCGGCATTTTCTCCATCGCCTTTCGCGACGCCATCCATGGAGTCATCGCCGGCGGAGACTACAAACATCCCGCCCAGGACGGCCCCAACCTCGCCTTCACCGACGACGGCGGCCTGACTTGGAAGCTGTCCACCATTTCACCGCAAACCTATTTTTCCGCCGTTGCTTTGGTTGAACCCGGTTCAACCGGCACGGCCGTATTGGCCGTGGGAACAACACAAGCCGCTTACGCTGACGACGTCACGAAAAAAACATGGCAGAAAACCTGGAACTTGAATCTGAACGCGTCAAGCGTGAGCCAATCCGGCGAGGCCATGGCCGTCGGCCCAAAAGGCCTCATCGTCAAATTTCCAGCGCCCCTCAAGTGACGAGGCCATGTCGAGTGCGCATCCCGACCACATTGCTCGTCCCTCCTCCGTCCGCTGGCGTCCTAATTAACACCAAGGACGCAAGCAAGCAAAGGGCAACTTCAGAATGCAAAACCTTTGTGTAACTTCGTGTCCTTTGTGGTGAATGAACTTAGGACACCACCCTCCCACCTTTTCAGTTGACGGCACGCCCTCAGCAAGATAATCTATCTCATACAACATTATCTAATCGGATAATGCAAGGTCTTTGACAATTTAAAGCAGGAAGAAACTGTCGATTCGTATCAGGGCACAGCTTCACAGTTCGCCGAAAAGCCTCTCCGGGGGCGTGGCTTTGAAGGGGCGCGGCTTCAGCCGCGCCGGAATCCGTAAGAAGTAACTGTCGGCGTGGCTGGAAGCCGCCCCTTCAAACCCTAAACGCCGATTTACAAGTTTTTCAGCAAACGGGGAAACGCCGACCCAGCAGAGCCCCGGCAGGGGCGAAAGAACCGTCGCGGGTTGACCTCCGTCCCAAAACGGAACCATCGCGCAGCCCTAACTCCAATGTTCTCTAGATTTTGCGTGTAACTCCTGTAGACTCAAAGATCTAGCACATAGTGGAAATTTAACTTTCATGTTTTCAAGATTTTGCAAGGACCCGGGGGGAGGGGGGATACCCGTACTAAAACAGTAAACTCCGTTCCAATTTGGGAAAATCCAACCGGCCGTCCCAATGTTCCGGCTTCCACATCGGCAACAATTCATCCCACGAACTTGATGAGTTGTAGAATTGCTTTATGGCGTCTTCTGCATCAAGCGCCTTCATCGTCGGCCTGCCCAAGGCTGAGCTGCACCTTCATCTCGAAGGTTCGATCGATCCTCCAACCTTGCTCGAATTGAAGAGCCGTCACGGAAAAAAAGGCACGCTCGCCGAAGTGGAAGAGCTGTACCGCTATAAGGATTTCACCGGCTTTCTGATGGCATTCAAAAACGTGACCGAAGAATTGCAGTCTCCCGAGGACTACGAACTCATCACCTATCGACTGATGCAAAAGCTCAAAGCCGAAAACGTGCTGCACGCCGAAGTTTACGTTTCGGTGGGAGTCTGCCTCTGGCGCAAGCAGGATTTCGACTCGATCTTCGCCGGACTCGAACGCGGACGGGAACGCGGCGAACGCGACTTCGGAATCTCCCTGCTGTGGATCTTTGATGCGGTCCGCCAGTTCGGCCCGGAAAAGGCGCAGCGAGTTGCCGAACTGGCCGCGAGGTACAAGGGTCCAAGCGTGGTCGGATTCGGCATCGGCGGAGACGAGCGCCAAGCCGCGCCCGAGCTGTTTCGCGACGTCTATGCCTACGCCGCGAAGAATGGCCTGCGGCTCACCGCCCACGCTGGCGAAACTGCCGGTCCCGGATCAGTCTGGGGCGCGCTCAACCTCCCAGCCGAGCGCATCGGTCACGGGCTCACCGCGTGCCAGGACCCCGAACTCGTCGAAGCCCTGTCCACCCGGCAGATTCCGGTGGAGATTTGCATTACGAGCAATCTGCGCACCGGCATCTGCCCCACCATAGCTGAGCATCCAGTCCGCAATTATTTTGATCAAGGAGTGATGGTCACGCTCAACACCGATGATCCCGCAATGTTCGCAACTTCGCTGAGCCGGGAATACCAACTGGCTCAGGACGCATTCGGTTTTACCGACGAGCACTTGCGCGAGTTGGCCCGAAATTCGTTCGAAGCCTCGTTCTTGCCCGCCGAGAAAAAGCTGCAGTTTCTGGACATATTCGACGCGGCCGCAGCAAAATAGAGTCCCGCGCAAACAATTTGCGAGACAAGACGAGTGTGGAGACGGGCGACTCGCCCGTCTGGTTAGAGGAAAATGCCAATCGTCGAAAACGACAACAACGAACCGCGCAAGCATCGCCGGCTGAAGTTTCATTGGTTAAAGGAGAGCTTCGCTATCTGCCGTCTGCCGTTCGACATGCCGGTGCCAGAATGGGCATGGAGCGGTCCCTTTACGTCGGTCACACGGACGGCTGATGAACTCACGATCGTTTGCCTGGCGGGCAATCTTCCGAGAAATATAACCTCTGAACATCGCTGGATATGTTTCAAGCTGGAAGGTCCGTTTTCTTTCTCAGAAGTTGGAGTCCTGGCATCGTTCATCGATCCTCTTGTGGAGAATGGAGTGCCGATCTTCGCAGTATCCACCCACGACACCGACTACCTGCTAGTGAATGAGGAATACGCCGGAATCACGTTGGGAGCTTTGAAGGACGCAGGCCACGAGTTGTTATCCTAACCCCAAAACGAACAATGAAGGACGGGCGAGACGCCCGTCCTCCATTGTGCGAAAATAGAGTAACCATAAAATTCATGCCTGCCAGCCGCACAACTCTGCGCCGCCGCATGCTAGCGCTCCACCGCAATCTCCGCGGAGCCAGCATGATTGCCCGCGCTTTCGTCTCTACGGATCACCCTCTGCTGGCGCACATCATTCCCATTCGCCGCTGCAATCTGGCTTGCGAGTACTGCAACGAGTACGACGACTTCTCCAAGCCAGTTCCAACCGAAATCATGTTCCAGCGGGTAGATAAACTGGCCGAACTGGGTACCTCGGTGATCACAATCAGCGGTGGAGAACCGCTGCTGCATCCGGAACTGGACGGAATTATCCGCCGCATCCGCAAGCGCGGCATGATCGCAGGCTTGATTACCAACGGCTACCTGCTGGTCGCCGAGCGCATTCAGCGGCTGAATCGCGCCGGACTCGAATGGCTGCAGATCTCGATTGATAACGTCACCCCGGACGATGTATCCAAGAAGAGCCTCAAGGTTCTGGACAAGAAGCTGGAACTGCTCGCCGAGCACGCCGATTTCCACGTAAACATCAACTCCGTTGTCGGTGGCGGCGTATGCAATCCCCAGGACGCGCTCACGATCGGCCGGCGCGCGCTCGAACTGGGTTTCAGCTCGACCATCGGCATCATTCACGACGGTACTGGGCAACTGCAGCCGCTGGCAGAAGAAGAGAAGCGCGTCTATCACGAGATGAAGGCGATGGAGAAGAGCAGCTTCACCCGCATCAATGGCTTCCAGGACAACATCGCTCAGGGCCGGCCCAACCAGTGGCGCTGCCGCGCCGGCGCCCGCTACCTATATATCTGTGAGGATGGCCTGGTGCACTACTGCTCGCAGCAACGCGGCTACCCCGGCATCCCCCTCGAGAAGTACACCGTGCAGGACATCCGCCGCGAGTACGTAACCGAAAAATCCTGCGCTCCGCATTGCACGGTCTCATGCGTGCACCAGGTGTCCATCTTCGATTCCTGGCGCGCCCCGCAGCATTCGATGCCGAGTGGCTCGGCCACACACGACTTGGTGCAAATCGAGTAGGCGCTGAGACGCAGCGAAGCTGCGTTTCTACAGGCCTGAAGTTTGCTATTTCTTCGGCTCCGCGGTGGGCGGCAGCAGGCCATTCAGGCGGAGATACATCGCAGCAGCGCTGTAATGGTCCGCCCAATCGCTGGTGAGGGCAATCAGCGCAAATGCAACAGTGGCCTGTCTTCCGCCGTAGAGTTCGACATTGTTGCCCAGTTTCGAATCGTCCACTCTTTTCAGGGCCGCGTCGCAGTACAGGAACGATTTCGTCAGATTCGCCAGCAGCCTCGCCTTGTCCGTCTCTGGCGCGGGTCGCACCGGTGGCGGAGGCATACTCCCAGCTTTGCTGCACAGTTCGATGTTGGACATCGTCATGTGCGTCACCATGTGGCCGAAGGCCATCTGCGCGGGCGTTGGACTCCAGCCAAACTTATCCGCAGGCATCTCTTCGACAGCCGCAATCAGATTCTTCTGCTGATGCGGCAAAATGTCCCTCACAGCATCGGTTACCGGATTCTGACTCGCCCCTGCTTTCGTTTGGGCAGTTTTGTTCGCTTCGGTTTTACTTGGCTCAGGTTTGTCTTGTGCACAGAGAAAGGCAGTCAGTATAAGCAGCGCGAGAAAGGCAAATATCGGTTTCATGATCTCTCCGTTGTGTCCTCTAGAATACCTCCGAGGAAGCCGGTTTAACCAGCCTAGCCGCATGCCTGCGTGATCCAGCCTCTTGAGGGATGCCTACTCATGCCATCACTTCTGGCGTTGCCTCGAGCAAACTTTGTGTGTACGCGTGCTGCGGCTTTTCGGTGATCTGCTCTGTCGAACCGACCTCGACGATCTTTCCCCGATACATTACCGCAACACGAGTGGCCAGGTAACGCACCACTGGCATGGAGTGCGAAATGAACAGATAGGTCAAACCGAACTCTCGTTGCAGTTGCGCCATCAGATTCACGATCTGTGCCCCGACGCTGACGTCGAGCGCGGAGACGGGTTCGTCCGCCACAATGAATTTCGGGCGCAGCGCCAGTGCCCGGGCAATTCCGATTCGTTGCCGCTGGCCTCCGCTGAATTCGTGCGGAAATCGGCGCATGGCGGACTGGTCCAGACCCACGGCGCGCAGCAGTTCGGCAACTCGCGCGCGCCGGGCGGAAGGACTCATGCGGTCATGGATAATTAACGGTTCGCTGATGACGTCATCCACACGCATGCGGGGATCGAGCGACCCAAAGGGATCCTGAAAGATGATCTGCATATTGCGTCGCAGACGTCGCAACTCAGTATGACCGGCCGCAAGCAGATCACGGCCCTCGAACACTACGCTTCCGGAGGTCGGCTCGATCAAACGCAACACCAGGCGGCCGAGCGTGCTCTTGCCCGATCCCGACTCACCAACCAACCCGAGGGTTTCGCCCGATCGAATATCCAGCGAGACATCATCGACAGCGCGTACTTCACCTCTTGCGCCTCCTCCAAAGATGGATTCGCCGAGCGGAAAAACTTTGGTCAGATTGCGGAGTTCGACGAGGGACACGAGAAAGATAGTAACAGCACGACATGCCACGGATTGCGACAGACTTACATACATCACATCTTTGGGATTGTCGACACAATCAGTTTAATCGGTCTAAATCTGTGGCGGGTTTTACCGCCATGCGATCATCGGCACGGCTAGCAGTGCCGCAACCATACCCAAAGCTTTCCAGCGAGTAAAGTGTTCTTTGAGGATGAAGCGGGCCAGCAGAACCGTAACCGCGGGATAGAGTGAGCTAAGCACCACGGCGGCGTCAAGACGTCCGGTCTGACTGGCCCGGATGAACAGCACGCTGCCGATAATGTCGAGGCAACCAGCCAGCACGCCAAAAGCGATGCTAGGGCGATCAATTTCGCGAGCGCCGCGTCCGATCAGCACGATGAGGCCAGTGAGAGTAAACGACGCTACCTTCGAAACAGCGGCTAGCCAAAACGCTGAGGCGTCGCCGGCCTGCTTCATGCAAAGGTAAAATCCTGCGAAGCCGATGCCCGCGAGTGCGGCCATCCCAATTCCTTCGGGAGGGCTGTCGTCTTCGGTGCGCGAGATGAGCCAGATTCCTGCCGCAGCCAGCGCGAAGCCGATCATCTGCGCGGTTTGAGGCAGGCCTTCCCGAAACATTCCAAACACGGTTGGGATCACCGCGCCCAACACCGCCGCCACCGGGGCGGTCAGGCCCATTCTTCCCGTGGCCAATGCGCGATAGAAGATGGCCAGCGCGCCGCCTCCGCAAAGCCCTCCCATCAAGGCCCACGCGACTGCGGTTCGGGAAGGGAAAAGTGAATCAGCTGCCAGTGCCACCCCTGCCATAAGGAGCAGCCCACTGATGTGCGCGATCGCGGTCAGCAGGAATGCATTCGTGCGCCGTGCCGCGAATCCACCAATAAAATCGCTCGTCCCCCAGGAGAAGACGGCGGCCAGGCTGAAGGTGGTGGACGCGGATACCGTTGGCAACGTCATTCGTTTTTCATACTCTCGGAGTAAATGAGACTAGCACGCGCGAGATGATTGGGGCGGCTGAAAGGCACGCCCTTTCGAGGCCGTTCGGAACAACACTCTTAACTAATCCGACTGTCCAGAACACGCTTGAGTGTATGCAGCAGGGGCTCATCGCTGGTGAGCAACAGGCCTTTTTCCAGGAACGCGGCTGCTCCGTCGTGCATTAGTTTTTCTTCGTTTTTCTGGGACAAAGCAGTAACGACAACTACGGGAATCTGCGTGGTCACCGGGTCCGCTTTCAGGGCTCGCAGCACCGAGGGTCCGTCCAGTTTGGGCAGCATCATATCCAGCAAGATCAAGTCGGGCAGGCCTTCCCGGGCTACAGTCAGAGCTTCTATGCCGTCAACGGCGGTAAGGACGAGATATCCAGCTTTCTTGAGAATGTGCTCCCTGTCAGTTCGCAAAAACTTGCTGTCTTCGACCACCAATATTGTTTGCATGCTGTAGTCTTTCGTCGTTAGGACGCCAAGGAACTACATCGGCAGAAGCCAGCAATACTTGACCGGCGCAAGATTGGTTGAGCAGGGGGAACTCTGTCAAGCTAGCGAACTTGTTCTGAGGTGGAAGCCGTCTCGGGAATCTCAGCGGCTAGTTTTTCCAATAAGGTCTCCAGAAGATCTAGCACTTCCTCGGCTGCCGTCGCTTTCAAACAGAATTTCAGCATCCCTTCGGGAGTGAATTGCGCGCCGCGTTGCGACGAGACGAATCTTGCCAGCTTGCCCGGATCGACCCCGGCATTCTGACGGAACTTAATGGTCACGATGTCCCGCTTGCGTTCGATTGCGTTTACCCCCACTCGCACCGCCAGCAGTTTGAGCGAAGCATAGTCGAGCAGGTTCCGCACTGCGGCCGGAGGCTCGCCGTAGCGGTCTTCAAGTTCGGCGCCAACGTCACTCAACTGCGATTCAGTTTCGACTCCGGCAACCCGCTTGTACATTCGCAGCCGCTGGTTCTCCTCCGGAATGTAGTTGACGGGGATGCGAATATTGAGCCCGAGATTGAGTTGCGTCTCGGCCTCATCCGCCGCTGCTTCGCCCTTCATCTCGCGAACCGCGCGGTCGAGCATCTGGGTATAGAGTTCGAAGCCGATGGCTTCGATGTGTCCGCTCTGTTCTCCTCCGAGCAGATTGCCGGCGCCGCGGAGTTCTAAATCCAAGGCAGCGATTTTGAAGCCGGCGCCTAGATCGGAAAATTCTTTCAAGGCCGCAAGGCGTCGGCGAGCGATCGGCGTGAGCTCGATGTCCGCCGGAATCAGCAGGTACGCATAGGCTCGACGATTCGACCGTCCCACGCGTCCGCGCAACTGGTAGAGCTCGGAGAGCCCAAAGCGATCGGCGCGATTGATGACAATCGTGTTACAGAGCGGAATGTCGAGGCCGTTCTCGATGATCGTCGTAGCCACCAGAATGTCGGCCTGGTGATGCATGAACTTCAGCATCACCTTTTCCAGTTCTCCCTCCGACATCTGGCCGTGTCCCACGATAATGCGCGCCCGCGGGACCAACTCCTGAAGTTTCGCCGCGATCTCCCAGATGCTTTCCACTCGATTGTGTACAAAATATATCTGGCCGCCGCGGTCGAGTTCCTGCTCGAGTGAAGACTGAATCAGTTTCTCGTCCCAGCTTGCCACGACCGTCTGAATCGCCATGCGATCTTTAGGCGGGGTCTCGATCACACTCATATCACGCATCCCAACCAAAGACATATGCAGCGTTCGTGGAATGGGAGTCGCAGACATGGTGAGAACGTCGACTTCTTTCCGCATCTGCTTGAGGCGTTCTTTGTGGCGCACTCCGAAGCGCTGCTCTTCATCCACCACCAGCAAGCCGAGGTCGGCGAACTTGATGTCCTTCGACAGCAAGCGGTGGGTTCCGATCAGGATGTCTACTTTGCCAGCCTCAACTTGTTGCAAAATCTCTTTCTGCTGCTTCGCGCTGCGAAAGCGGCTGATCATTTCGATCTTGACCGGAAATGCTGCGAATCGTTGTTTGAAGGTTTCGAAATGCTGGAAGGCCAGCACGGTCGTCGGCGCAAGTACCGCGACTTGCTTGTTGTCATTGACCGCTTTGAACGCCGCGCGCATGGCGATTTCTGTCTTGCCGTATCCGACATCGCCGCATAGAAGACGATCCATGGGTTGCGACGACTCCATATCGCGCTTTACGTCGGTGATGGCGAGGTCCTGATCTTCGGTCTCGGTGAACTCGAAAGCATCCTCGAACTCGCGCATCCACTGATTGTCGACCGAGAACGCAAAACCTTTCGCCGCTCGTCTCTCCGCATAAAGTTTGAGTAGCTCGTCGGCCATGTCCTTCATGGCCTTGCGCACGCGAGCCTTCGTCTTGGCCCAGGCTGCGGTGCCCAAATGGCTCAGCGGCGGCTTTGCGCCTTCCGACGACCGGTATTTCTGGATCAGGTCGAGGCGCGTGAGAGGCACGTACAGCCGCGCGCCTTCCGCATATTCCAGCAGCATGAACTCGGCGTTGCCATCACCCTGATTAATTTCCTTCAGGCCCTGATATTGCCCAATCCCGTGCTCGACGTGGACTACGTAATCCCCCACTTGCAAATCGCGGAAGTCGGAAAGGAATGCCGAAACTTTCGACTTCGTGCGCTGCGGACGCGAGACCATCGACTCGGACTCATCGAACAGATCACGAGAGCCAAGAATCGCCAGGTGCGCTTCGGGCAGCACCACCCCGTCCGGCACGTAGGCCTTGACCAAAGTGCTGGTGAGAATTTCACCGGCGAAATAAGCCGTTTCGTCGGCGTAACTTTCGCCGCCACGAGTGCGGCTGCCTAGGCGAAAGGAAAGCGCGTATTCGCTGAATACATCGGCCAGACGCTCAACTTCACCAATATTCGGAACAGCGATCAGCACCCGATTCTCTTCGCCAATCTGCTTCTTAACTTCCTCCAGCATTGCCGGAACCGCTCCATGAAACCGTTGCGCCGGTTGCGAGTGGAAACTGACCGCCTCGGCCTCGTCGGGACGCGCGATTTCGAGATGATCGATCGAAGCTCCTGGAAGGCTGGCCAGTTTCTGCCACCAGTCATCCGGCGGAATGTACAGATCCGTAGGCCGCACCAGGTTGCCTACTTCGCTACGTTCGTGCGCCTCTTCGATGCGTGACCACGCATGATCAAATTCTTGCTTTACACTGTCGGGTTCGTCCACCAGGACCATGGCGTTTGGAAGAAGGTCGAAGACGGTGCGGTCCGCCCCAGCGACCGGGGCATAAAACTCCCAGCCGGGAAACACGCTGACCCCGCCGGAGCGCACCGCTTGCTCGACCACCTGCTCAGCGCCGGTAATCCGCTTGCCTGATAAGCGGACATGTATGGCACCCAGCAGATCATCGCTGACCGGAGTTTCGGTGAGGGGAAGCAGCAGCGCCTCATCGACCGGAGTGGACGAGCGCTGGGTTGCCGGATCGAACTTACGGATGGACTCAACTTCGTCGCCAAAGAACTCGATCCGTAGCGGACGGTCAGCCTCCGGCGAATACACATCGAGAATGCCGCCTCGGATGGCGTACTCGCCGGGCATTTCCACCACGTCGGTCGAGGCGTAACCGACGGTGTTGAGATGCCGTAGCAGCGGCTCGGTGTCGAGCGTCTCACCGCGACGAACTATTCGCGCCAAATCGCCGTAATACTCCGCGGAACGAAGACGAAGCGCCGTCGCCGCAATTGGCGAAACCAGAATCGAGACCGCGCCAGTGGCAATCTTCCACAGCGCGACGGCTCGTTCCTCCTGAATCTCCGGATGCGGCGAGAGATTCTGAAATGGCAGCACATCGCGAGTCGGCAGCGAGACCACGGAATCCGGGATCGTTGCCGCCAACCAGTTCGTGGAAGGCCTGCAACACCGGAACGAACTCTTCCGCAGCACGGTTGTCACCAACCACCACGATCAACGGGCGCCCAGCGCTCTTCTGCAACAAAACCAGAAGCAGCGCTTTTGCGGTAGGAGTGAGTCCCGAGACACGTATCCGCCCCGTGCCCTCGCGGAGGTGGGAGGCTACACGTAAAAAGGCGGGCAACTTTTCCACGTCCGTGAACAGATCACGAACGAAAGGCAAGACCATCGCCTTCTAATTCTAACAGGAGATTATGGACCTGAGTTCAGCCGGGCTATGAACGGGCGAAGGACGCCCGTCGTCCATCGGAGCGTTCCACACAACTGGTTGCTCAATCCGCGCAGCAATGGCCGAGTCAGGCAGGTCGGACCGCCGCCGCCGTTGATGCAAAGCGCGGAGCCGGGGAAAGTTCGAACATCGAATCCAGCCGCGCGCAGTTTCTCATTCGTCTTTGCGTTTTCTTCCAAAGCAAGCACACGCTTCCCGCCCAAAGAGAGCACGTTGCAGGCGAGCGTCTCGCGCTCGGAATAGTCGATCTCGATGAAGCCGTAGCCACGCGCTTTCAGCAACTCTACGGTCTCCACCGCAAGCCAGGGCAAGTCGACGAGCACTGTTTTCTCATCGAGCAGACTGATCAGCGACATTAAATGCAAGCACGCGGAGGGACCCAGTCCATGTGGCAGCGGAGCGGAAAGAACTTCCACCCCTTTCGGCGTAAGCAGTGCGCGCATCTGTTGAATGCCTTGCGCATTGGTGCGATAGCCGTGGCCGATCAGCAACGTCTTGCCATCCAGCCACACCATGTCGCCAGCTTCGGTGCTTGCCGGAGCCGTAATCTTGGCCAGCATGGGAATCCCCAGAATCTGGCAGAACGATCCGTGATGTTTACCTTCCGGAACGCGGTTCACTTTGCCGGGACGCATCAGGATCAATCCAAAGTCCGTCGGCAAAGATGCATCGTGGGCATAAACCGCATCCAAGGAAAGTTCCATGGCCGGAGGAATGTCCTCAACTTCCGCGCCGCATGCTTCCAATTCGCGACACAGCGCATCATGCTGCGCCTGCGCCATCTGGAAATCCGGCGGATGCACGAAGCCCAGTTCCCGCCAGCGGGCCGCCCGCTCCGGTTGATGCCAGCAGGCGGTGCGCGGTGAACATACCAGCACACGTTTCAGCGCACCCACCATGGAATGCCCGTTAAAACCCGGCTCGGTCGCTATGGGGATATCCACAACCAGCTTTTCGAAGCCACCTGCCATATAAGAAATCTAAACTGGGGCCACGGCAAAAGCAATATGGAAAGGCATCGTCCTCGCTGAATTGTCGAAGACACGCCAGCTCTCAGAATTCCATGTGAGCGCGGAACGAGGGCACAATCACCGGCCCGCGATCGCGGTTGTAGCCGGGATCGTTGATGTGCTGCACGCCGGGAGCAACGTAAATTCCGCGCCAAACGTGGACCGTGTAATAAGACTCCACGATATTCTCGCGGCCGTAGTTCAGCCTGCCATCGCCGAGGAGAAAACCAAGACCGCCATCGGCGAGGTAAGTCTGGTGATCTTTGCAAATTGCGTTGGTAACGAAAGCAACGCCCGCCCGGTCCTGTTTGCGATGCCACCAGGCACCGTTCGCTCCCAGCCCTCCGGCGAAGGTCTGGTCGACTTCGGTGTACGCGAAAGATTCGGTCTTGCCGTTGTCCCAACCGAAGCGGCCGAATGCGGTCAGGTGCCGCGTTAGATTTTGCTCCAGGTTCACGCCAAATCCGTATTTGCGAGTGATGTGCCAGGGATGATGCGTAATCTCCGGAACCGGTGTGAGGCCTTCTTCAAACTGTGCAATAGCCTCGCGATAGATCCCCATATTGGCATAATTGGTGTAGGCCAAAAGACGGACCACTCCCCCTTTTTTCGGAATCAAGCCGTGACGCAACTCGTATTCAAAGTTTTCCGCGTGGGCTTCCCACGGCTTCCACACCAGATCAATTCCATTCGCAACCTTGGGCATCAGCGCCTCAGCGAAGCGAAAACCCCAGTTGCGATCTTCATAATCGGCGGTAGCGCCAACGGTGTAGCCGCGTGTGTCCGCCGCATAGTCGTATGCGCCGTTGTTGTCGACAGTCCAGTTGGTGAATTGAAAGCGGGTATCCGAGCCCACCGAATTGACGTCAAAGAAATCCACCATGCTGAACTTGCCGAAGCGGACCTCCAACCGCCGGCGCGGCAATTCATCGAAGAGCGACAGGGCATTGCGGTCGTTTTCGATTTTATCCTTGCTCAACGCGAACACCTTGTGAATCATGCCCCGCGCCAGATAAGGCGCTTTGCTCAACAGAGGATTGCGCACAATATCGAGATCCGTATTGCCCGCAAGCCCAAGCCCAGTGCTGAGAGCTGATCCGCCAGCCTCTTCAATGTCCACCAGAAGCTCGGTGGAATTGTTGAGCCGCACCCCGGTGTAAAGCGTCAACACGCGCGACGTGGCTTTCTCGTAGTTGGGACTCAAGCTGTTCGGTCCGCTGTAGGCCGCGGGGAATGGAGGATGGGTCTGGAAAATAAAATTCATCTGCCCCGAAAGCCAGAAGCGCGTGTCCTTAAGATGCGGAAACATCGTTTCAACACCCTCATCCGGCGGCGGATCGGAGGGCGGATCAGCCTCATCGGCCGGTGCCGTCGCGCGGTTCGTCTGGACAGCGCCCGGCCGCTGCGTAGCAGATTGATCCTGCGCCTGCTGGGCAACCGCAGGCAAAGCGCCGGCGAGCGCGAAGAGCCATAGAGCAAAGATCAGCCCAGAGGACCACGGCACCATCTTGAAATTGAATTTCAATTTCATAATTGCAACTTTAGGCCACGGGTAAACTCAGCTCAACGCCTGTTATCACCCTCGGTTGTGACATTCGTCACGAACATTGACCTAACTCTACCACGGAATATTAACTATGGTTAACTAGGGTCGATGACCGGCTGGGGTGATGAGGTCGGTGACGCCGCTCATCCACCCAGCCTACGCACGCCTCGTTAAAGGAATGTTACAAGCGCAGCTTTCAGCGCCCTTCGGCGGTTTCCCAATGCATGCGGAGCTGCCGCTGGCCGCGTTCGTCGGTGACCACGACCCAGCTCATGCGCAAAGACGTGTGTTCCGTCTTCGGTTCCACGCGCCAAAAAAGGTTTTCTTCCTGTTGGACTGCGCTCACGAGCTGCGTCGTCGCCATCGCCATCGGTTGTGCGAATAAAGTCATGCAGCACATTGCCGTTCCCTCCTTTCCGTAAATTTCAACCACTCTTTCGATGTGGAACTTCTAAAGAACGCCATAAAAGGTTCATAAAGATTCGCAAAGTTTTAGCGCATCCTCTGGCCCAACGCTCCCGACAGATCGATCACGTGATACAAAACCAGCAACATCACGAGGACGCGCACCGATCCTCAGAGTCATCGTGAATCGCGGTCGATCTGAGCAGAGCACCAGCAGTCGCAACTCTGCTGCGCAGGTCATCTCGCAATTCGCGGGTTTTAATTTTGCAGAAGGAAGAAGTGTGCCTCGCGGCACAGCCTCGATCCCTCGCGTTCTTCAGTTGTCGGGCAGAAGAAGCAGAGGTGAGGCGATAGGCAGGATGAAGCTTATCGGGACACCTTACCGCTCGTTCTACACCGGAATGCCGCCGAGGCTAGTCGGAGGCTCTGGCCCAAACTCTGTCTGCATACTTCTTTAGTCGCTCCTGACGGAACCTATGGATTTTCCGCCAATTTTTTTATATCATACCCCCCTTGGGTACTGTCAAGAAAAAAGATTGAGAAAGCAGGAAAAAATGCAAGATAAAATTCCCGAAATTTCAAAAGAGAAACAAAAGCTCCTGTTCCGCATCAAGCGAATCCGCGGCCAATTCGCAGCCGTCGAGCGCGCTTTAACTGCCGGGGATGAATGCGCCGACATTCTAATGCTCTTGGCTGCCATTCGCGGCGGGGTCAACGGCTTGATGGCGGAGATCCTCGAAGACCACATCCGCCTGCACATGATGAATCCCGATCATGCCGTGGATTCGCCGGAAGAGTTGGGAGAAGATTTGATCGGGCTGGTTCGCGCATACCTGAAGTGACCAAGCGCGGTCTCCAATTTCACAGCCCGCAACAAAAAATCAGGACAGCTCGGAGCCCCCCGAAGCTGTCCCTCAAACCCTCCCGGTTAGAAGGGGTGTACTGAAAACAGCCTATCGGGATCGTGTTGCAGAACTGTTGCGCCATTGTAAATATCCGGTGAATTCCGTTATCTTTCTAACACCCAAATCAAGCGACGCCGAATGCGAAACTCCATCGGCCCGCTTCTGTGATTCGCGGTGAGGGCCGCCGGAAGCCGTTCCTCACTGGTACGGTAGAGAACTGGTTATTTCGGAGAGCCCATGGCCCGCAAAACAGAAATATCCCGCCAACTGCAGCAACGCGCCGAGCAGATGATTCCCGGCGGCGTCAATTCGCCGGTGCGGGCTTTTCGTGCCGTGGGCGGCGACGCGCCCTTCATTCTGCGCGGCCAGGGTTCCCACATCTTCGACGCCGACGGAAACGAATACATCGATTACGTCGGCTCGTGGGGACCGCTCATCCTCGGACACGCTCCGTCCAAAGTGATTGAAGCCATCATGGACGCGGCCTGCAACGGCACCAGCTTCGGCGCTTCCACTCCAACCGAAGCCGACCTCGCTGAAATTGTTCTGTCCGCATTCCCGCATATTCAGAAAGTTCGCTTCGTTAGTTCGGGTACCGAAGCCACCATGTCCGCCATCCGCCTGGCGCGCGCCTACACCAAGCGAAAGTACATCGTGAAATTTGAAGGCTGTTATCACGGACACGCCGACGCACTTCTGGTAAAAGCTGGTTCGGGCATCGCCACGCTCGGAATCCCAGGCTCCGCCGGTGTTCCCGAAGAATTCATTCAGTTCACTCTCGCGTTGCCGTTCAATGACACCGACGCGCTCGAACACGCGTTCAAAAAGTTCAAACACGAAATTGCCTGCGTGATCGTCGAACCCGTCGTGGGAAATATGGGTTGCGTGCCCGCCTCAGGGGGATATCTGGCGGCCCTGCGTCTCATCACCCAACGGGAAAACAGTGTGCTGATTTTTGACGAAGTCATGACCGGATTCCGCCTGGCCTTCGGCGGCGCGCAAGAATTGTACGGAGTGACCCCGGATCTGACCACCATGGGCAAGATTATCGGCGGCGGTCTTCCGGTGGGAGCGTACGGCGGTCCCTCCGAGATTATGAACCTGGTCGCGCCCCTCGGACCCATGTATCAGGCGGGCACGCTCTCGGGAAACCCGTTGGCGATGGCCGCCGGGTTGGCAACGCTGCGTCATCTCCGGGAACACAAACAGGAAATTTATCCACGTCTCGACAAGCTCAGCGGAGAACTCGTGGACGGAGTGACGGCTGCCGCAAAAGATTCAGGCGTGTCTCTCTGCAATAACCGCGTGGGCTCGATGTTCACCTGGTTCTTCACGCCGGGTCCGGTCACGGATTGGGACTCGGCCGCGAAGTCTGACACCGAAGGCTTCGCCCGCTTCTTCCGCGCCATGCTGGACAGTGGCGTCTACCTTCCTCCATCGCAGTTCGAAGCTGCATTTCTAAGCGCAGCCCACACCGAAGAAGACATTCAACGGACAGTCAACCTCGCCAAGCAAGCATTCGTTTCGGTGCATGCGTAAGCATTCGTTCTCCACGAACCAAGGTTGTCAACGCTGCTCGGCAAGATTTTTCTAGGCCTGCAGAACCTGGCGCATGACCGCCGATCCAGAAATTGCCGCACTTCTCGCTTGTCCACTAAGAAAATTCGTTTCGGGAAAACTTCAGTAATGTACTTCTGATATCTACAGGACCCCAGCACAAATAGGATACGTTCCTTCGAGCATGACCGCTCAAAACTTCGCGGCAAGATTCGGAGACGACAACATGAAGATGGTGCACAGCGTTCTCGCAGGATTGTACGTCGCTGTCTTGTTTTCCGCATTAGCAGTAGCCCAGATGCCCTTCGACGCTCAGGAAGTTTCCGCACGTAACGTCGATGATTCAATGAAGGGATGGAAACCGGTTTGCGAATTGCCCGCCTGCAATCCCGGAGGAAGCGGAATCCCTATCAAAAGTTCGCAGACAGTCGGTCATAAGACTCCTTCGAAAGATGGTAGCTCGATGGAGGTCTCCCTCACCGGGCGGAGCTATACCAACGCCTTGTGGACTTACATCGCCGGACGCGACGACAGCGCAACATCTTTTAGCACGACTCTCTGGGTTTACCCCACAGGTGCAGCTTCGGTCGCGGGCTCGTACGAGTTCGACCAGTTCGACTTTTCGAGTTCGACCAGGGTCGAGTTTATGTGGGGCTCGCAGTGCAATCAGGTCAACCATCTCTGGCAAGTCTTCGATCAACTCCACGGTCACTGGATGAACACGTCAGTCCCGTGCTCGCTCACGCCGAATCAATGGCACGAGATACGTTGGGACGTTCACCGCGTCGCAGGCGACACCGACCGATGCAGTGGCATGCCTTGCATGTACTACGACACGCTAACGGTGGACAAGACTGTGCACAATGTAAACGTGAAGTATCCGGCAGGCCATTTGCCGGGAGGATGGTCGAGCGCCGTGGGCTTTCAAGTTCAAATCGATATCGGCGCAACTGGATCACCCGTCACGGTAGAGGAATTTCTCGACGAAGCCGACTTCACCGCCATGTAGGCGTCGTTTTCGCGGGGGCTGCGAGCACCGGATGAATGCTTCGGCCCTTATTTGCCGGGTGCGGCGGCCGGCTTAACCTCGCCCGCCGATTTCGTAACATCCTCAACCGCTTTGGAATCGAGTTGGTAGAGCGCCGGTTCGTTTTCTCGTTTCGCAATGTAATTGTCGCCGGCTTTAGCGATCCCGACCTTCTCGACTCGCTTGCCGTCGTTCGATGTGACGGTGAGGTCAATGACCGCTGCGGTAAATCCCGAATCGACAAACTTACTGGCGGAAAGATCGCGAATCTTGTCGATGAGATCCTGTACCGTCCCCACATCCATCTTTTTTGCGCTACCCGACCACCAGTCTTCCCCGCTCCTGGTTAGGAAATAACTCTTCGAGCCGTCGCGAATCTCGATTTTATTAGGATCGTCGGACCCGAGGTCGAACAGTTTCTTGTTACGGAAATCTTCCAAATTCTTGTCCAACCCCTGGCCGAGCGTGCTCGGAACTTTATAGATGCCCTCAACCGCGCTCGACTTCGCGTAGTAGTCATCCTTGTTCTTTCGGACTTGCAGTTCCTGTGACCCCGACTCAGCTGTTATCTTCGCCGTAGCGACAGGAGCAGCCGAAGCAAAGGCCGCAGCCATCTTTTTCTGATCGTTCGAGTTTTGAGCGTTCACGCTTCCATTGTCCGCTGCAGGCAACTCCATCTTCGCATCGGTGAGTGCGCGCACGAGTTCGTCCACTGCGGTCCCATCCGCCCGCAGTGGTTTGGGTTTGACGATCTGCCATTCGTCCTTGTTGCGTCCGAACGCCATTTCTTGTTTCTTCGCGATTAATTCGACCTGGCTGATCTTGTCCGGATCCACCGTCAGCAGCCGTTTGTCCCGGAGATCGTTTGCACTCTTGTCGATGCTGGTCTTGTCAAAACTGGGAATAGTGAAGATGCGCGGATCGCCGTCGAGCTTGGCGTACATTCCATTGCCCGCCGGAGTAGCGTCGCCCAATAGCAGCTTCTGCGTTTTATTATCTTTTTCGGTCAAGTCAACTTCGAGTTTCGGCGTGTCCAAGCCGTAGGGAGCGAGATTGCCGGCTTTTTCTTCTACCAATCGCTCTGAGTTCAAGGATGAAAAAGTACCAAGCAAGCTGGAAACCGCACTCTGATCCGCCGGAAGAGCCGTCGGAGCAGTAATGTGCCATTGCCCCGCGCTGTTGCGTTCGCCTCCAACCTGTTCTGTACCGTTCTTCTTCAGGTCGAATTTAGAAATGTCTGCTTCTTTAACCGCAAGAATCTTGGGCGCCACGTTGGCGGAAGCATCGGTTGTATCCGCGGGCTTGTGGTGATTCGACCAATAAAGCGTTCCGCTAAGTCCCGCTAAGATAATGGCAGCGACAATCAAACCTCGCAGTTTCATCTACCGCCTCCGCCACCACACCGACACACCGGCAAAAACCACAACCAACGGCAGCAGGAATTGGCTGGTTATCCGTACCCAATTCAGCTGCGCGCGAGTCATGGTAACGCGACGGTCTTCTTCTTGCTTGGGGCGGATTGAAATCAAATCTTCGTCGGACGCCAGCCAGTCAATCGTGTTCAAAGCCAGATCGCTGTTGCCGTTGAATTTGATGAACGAGTTCGCCGCCCACGACGAACTGCCGACCACCACGAACCGTCCCTGCGAGTCCTGCTTGTCGGTGTTGTAGGTGCCGGCGGCAGCAATCGTCAGCGGCCCCTTCTTGTTTTTCGGATCGTCAGGATTGATCTCAGGAGAATTTAAATTGTTCGTCGCCAGGCTAGTGGTCGAAGAGTCAAAAAGTTTCTGGACGGTCGTCTTGTCGCCGTTCTTGATCTCAATCGAACGCGACAGCGGGAAGCCGGTTGCCGTGCCCTTCATTCCATTCACAATGGGTTGTGACTCGTAGCTGGTTACGAGCGCAACCTGCGGACCCAGCCCCGCCAACTGCCCGATCGGATTCAAATCCAGAATCAGATTCTTATCCAAAGTTACACCCCAGCTTTGCAACAGGTTTGTCAGGGCATCGTTCTCCGCGATCTCGGAGCGTCCAATCTTAAGCGGCGGATCCATCATGAACAGCGCGCGTCCGCCATTTTCAACGTACTTCTTAATGGCATCGACTTCCGGTTGCTGGTAATCCCGCGTAGGTCCGCCGACTACAAGCGCGGTGCAGTCCTCGGGAACTTCAGCTTTTTGCAGCAGGTCGATGGACTTGGCTTCATAGTTGTCTTTGCCCACTAATTGCTTGAAATCGGAGTAACCGTTGCGGTCGGTTTCGTCGATCTGGTGCTCGCCGCTCCCGGCGACGAAGCAAACCGTACGCGTCTTGTTCTTCAGTACGCGGATGAGCGCGCCGGTAATGCCTTCCTCGGTCATGCTTTTGGCTTCTTCTTTCTTCTCGCCAACCTGCACAATCGCCGTTCCATAATTTTTTATGCCAGCCTCGCGAGCTTCCTGCGGTTTCTTGTCCGGGTCGACGTAGTCAACGCGAACTTTGGACGAAAGGCTCGCATACTCCCCGAGCAGATCTTTCGCATGCTCAAATCGCGTCCCCTGATCGAAATAGACAATGGTCGCATTCTCTTTCAATCCCTTGACGATTTTCGCCGTCTGCTCCGAAAGGCTATAGCGCTTGTTCGAAGTGGCGTCATAGGACTTGGTATATCGATCCGCCAGCACATTCACGATCACAACCGCGGCCAGCACAATCAAAACGTAGACGGCCGCGTAAGCCGCGTACTTCGTCTGTCTCGCTTTTAGCAACTGTGTATTCACTCACGACCTCCAGCGGAGAGATTCCATGGAACGTGCCGTGAAAAACAGTCCAAGGAAAATCACCGTCACATAAAAGATTGCATCCTTCGAATCAAGCACGCCTTTGGCAAACGATTCGAAGTGCGTGATGATCGACATATACGCAAGTACCTGAGCCCAGCCGGCACGTCTCGTACCCGCTGACCCACTCCAGAACCCAGAGCAGCAGGCACACTCCAAAGGTCGCGGCCCCGGCTATGATCTGATTCTTGGTCAGCGTCGAGATGAACGTGCCAATCGCCAGCAGCGCTCCCGCCTGCAGCAACAATCCCAGATAGCCAATCAGCAACGGCTTCCAATCGGGCTTGCCGTACTTAAAAAGAAAAGCAAAATTCACGGCCGCGACCAGAAGCATGCACGCGTAAAGGCTCAAAGCTGCCAGCCACTTTCCGATGATGATTTCAATGTCGCGGACCGGCGAAGTCGCCAGCAACTCAATGGTGCCGCTGCGTTTCTCTTCCGCGAACAAGCGCATGGTGATCATGGGAATGAAGAAAAGCCCAATCACACCCACGTTCGAAAGCAGCGGCCTTATGATCATTTCGTTGAGATTCATCGGCATCATCTGCCCGCGCATCTGCGATTCCATGCCCATCAAAACGAAATAACCCAGCGAGTTCCAGAAAAAGAAACCGAAAATCAACGCAAACATCGTCAGCAGCAAATACGCAATCGGCGACGCGAAATAGCTGCGAAGCTCTTTGCGGGCGATGATCAAAACATTTCGCATTTACTGTGCCCCCTTGACTGCGACTTCCTCTTTTTCTTCTTTCGCAGCTGTTTCCGTGCCGGTGAGTTGCAGGAATATTTCTTCCAGGCTCATGGCAGCAGGACGAAGCTCATTCAAATCCCAACCAGATTCCACCACCGCCCGAGCCAAATCGCCGCGAACAAAACCCTTCCGGCTCTCGACTTCGAAGCTATTGTGGTTGTCACGACTCTGCTTGACCACAACTCGGTTTACGCCCGCAACTTGCTCGAGCCGCCGCTGAACCGCTGCGAAATCAAGGCTGCCATTGCGTCCGCTGACTTCAACCACGACCGACTCCACCCCGCGAGCCCGGTTTTGCAAATTGTGGACTGAATCCGTCGCCACCAGCTTGCCTTTATTAATAATGAGCACCTGCTCGCAAGTCTGCTCGACTTCCGGCAGAATGTGCGTGCTCAGAATGATCGTGTGGTCGCCGCCCAGGCTCTTGATCAGGTCGCGAGTCTCGTTGATCTGCTTCGGATCAAGACCGGCCGTGGGCTCGTCGAGAATCAACACATCCGGATTGTGAATAATCGCCTGCGCCAGGCCCACGCGCTGGCGATAGCCTTTCGAAAGTTTACCCAGCAATTTGTTTTTCACATCGGCAATCGCACACCGATCGCAAACGTAATCAAGCCGTCTGCGCAACTCCGCACCCGCAAGCCCTTTCAGCTTGCCGACGAACGTCAGGTATTCAGCCGTCTCCATCTCCGGATAAAGCGGCGGCGTTTCGGGAAGATAGCCAATCCGCTTCTTGACTTCGAGCGGCTGCTCCAACACATCGTACCCGGCCACGGTTGCACCACCAGACGTCGGCGAAAGAAAGCACGTCAGCATGCGCATGGTCGTAGTCTTCCCCGCTCCGTTCGGACCGAGAAAACCTACGATCTGCCCTTTCCCCACCTCAAACGAGATGTGGTCGACGGCCGTATTACGAGCGTATCTCTTGGTAAGCTCTTTTACTGTAATCATAAGAGGTTTGTCGCAAGGAATTAGGGTCTACAACGCCCGAACCGTACCACTGTTGAACAGTCCAAGGCTGAACATATATGTTAAGAATCTAGGCGCGCCTGTGTCAAATCCCGGCAATGAGATTTTTGCCTCGCGGAGGCCCCATGAAGTACCGCAAACTCGGTCGTACCAATTTCGAAGTAAGCGAAATTGCGCATGGACTCTGGGGAATGAGCGGCTGGAGCGGCTCCGATGACCGCCAATCCCTCGAAGCCCTGCAGCTTGCGGTCGACCTCGGCTGCAACTTCTTCGACACGGCGTGGGCGTATGGTGAAGGCAAAAGCGACGCCCTGCTGGGCAAGATCCTATCTGCCAACCGTGGTAAGCGCCTCTACGCAGCCTCCAAGATTCCGCCGCTCAACGAAAAGTGGCCAGCGTCTCCCAAAGACAAATACCGCGACGTCTTTCCTTCGCAGCACGTTTTCAAATACGCCAAGCTCATTCGAGAGAAACTAGGCATCGAGTCCATTGACCTTTTGCAATTCCACGTCTGGGACGATGGCTGGACCAACGAACCGGAATTTCGCGACATTGTGGAGAAACTGAAGAGTGACGGATTAATTCATTTCTTCGGATTGAGCCTCAATCGCTGGCAACCGGAAAACGGCATCAAGGCCATGCGGACCGGCTTGGTAGATGTGGTGCAGGTAATCTACAACATTTTCGATCAGTCGCCAGAAGACAAGTTGTTTCCCGCATGCCGCGAATTAAACATTGGCGTCATCGCCAGAGTCCCGCTCGACGAAGGCAGCCTCGGCGGCAAAATGACGGCGAAAACAAAATTCCCTAAGAGCGACTGGCGCTCCAAATACTTCAGCCCGGACAATCTCAAAAAAACGCTGGCTCGCGTGGAGAAACTGAAATCCGCGCTTCCGCAAAACATCAGCCTGCCAGACGCAGCATTGCGATTTATCTTATCCAACCCAACCGTGAGCACTACGATCGTAGGAATGAGAAAACCGGATCACGTCCGGCAAAACATCGCGGTGAGTGACGCTGGACCGCTGAATGCGGATGTGCTTCAGAAACTTACCAAACACCGCTGGGATCGCAGCCCGCAACCATGGTCGGACTAGCTGGCTCGCAGAACTCCCTCAGTCGTAATTCGACTCGCTTTGCAGATCTCTTCCGCAACCTTGACCACTGCAGCGTTGCCATGGACCGGTCCTTCCGCTGACATGACCGAGCTGGCAGCCAGGGTGAAAAGCACAGCATCTTCCTGCTTGTCGAAATACAGAACCACCTGATTCGCTGCCATCTGCCAACCTCCACTGAATGTTCTTAGGAATGATAGGCCGATTCTCGACCAAAGTGACGTTATCTCTTTTGGTGCGCCCTACTCGGAAGGGCAAAATCTGGGACAAGATCCAAAAATGCTCTCGATCATGAGTTTAAGGGATGGTCGAGGCAGCGATCCAGGCGGTATGTAATCGACCTTTTGAAGATTCTGGTCAAGCCCAAGCGCAACCTTCATATTGTGAGCGTAGGAGTTCTAGCGAAGGATGACGGGAAGATTATCAACGCAGACGGTCGGAGAAGGTTAGGCAATCCCTACATTCTTTGCTTCAAGGAGTGCGTTGCGCTAGTAGCAGAAGAATTCCACAAGCCCGAAAATAATTGGGGATAAGGATATAAAGTTCTCAGTCATATCGGAGCAAAACGAGCACCAAAGAGACGCGATAGACATTTTCTACAAGATGAAAGCGCATCCCGGATGGAGAGCGGCGTACCGTCTGGGTACATGTGCTCCGGGAGACCGTGATGAATTTATCGCGCTACAGCCAGCGGAGTTAGTCGCCTATGAAACCTTTCGGCTTGTTCATGAAAAGCACTTTGGTTTCAAGCGGGTGAGGAAGGCACTACAAAAGATGTGGGCGCAGAATGGCTTCTCTGGTTTCTACTCCGAACCGGAGGTACTGAAAAGCATCAAGTCAACGGCTGAAAACGATACGAGCGAACCGAACATTCAATTTCGCATGTTTTGTCGTGGGCTGTAGGCATCAACCCGAAAAATCCCAACCTTTCTGGTTGCGCTCAACCTTCTCCATAAGATAATATTAACCAGCAAAATTATCTAAGTGATAATTGCAATTGCCTTTTCGCCCTTTGACAACTTGCTCAAGCGCCTGGTTTCCGTAGCCCCCTAGCCGTTGCAGGCACCCGTAACTCCTGCGTTCTCTGGATTTTGCATGTAAATCGTTTAAATTCAATATTTTGCGCACAATCCGTGTAATTTCGCAACGGACAAACGGTTTGTTTTCTATATTTTGCATCAAAACAGGGGGAGGGGGGGTGCCTCCACGAAAACTCTTTGCCTGCGAGGCCTTTCTAGGCATGGAGTATTCTTGCCAATGCCGCCCCACGTAGGCCGGCTCTCGAACCAGATCCCATGTCGACCGAACTCGTCACTCTGCAGCATTTCCGCGACGTTCCCGAGGCCCTGCTCGCCAAGGGAAAGCTGGAGTCCGCCGGAATCGCCTGCGCCCTGGCCGACGGCAACTTGGTGCGCATGGACTGGCTGCTCTCGAACGCCATCGGCGGTATTCGCCTGCAGGTGCATGCGCAAGAACTCGAGTCGGCTCGCGCCATTCTCGACGAACCCATCCCGCCCGAGTTCAGCGAGGAAGAAGTTGGCGAGTCCTACACTCAACCGCGCTGTCCTCGCTGTTATTCGCTCGATATCGGATTCGAGAAAATCAACCGCTTCTGGACCTTCGGTCTGTGGCTGCTTTTATCGTTCCCCATCCTGGTCCGGAAAAATAACTGGAAGTGCTACACCTGCGGCGCCGAGTGGGTCGAAGAATGAACAGGCAGCCCTGTTGAGTTCTCGGGGATTCCCCTATAGCACGATTCCCCACGTCTGCGTTAACGTATCTCTTCGCCGGTTAATCCTCGGAGCTACGCGGGCGAAAGTTCAAGTCATGACGGAGAAATGTTATGCGTAAGCAGCATCTGTGGGCAGCCTTGTCAGCATTCGCATTGTGTTCCACGGTCTTCGCCGATCAGGTGGTCCTGAAGAATGGCGATCGGCTGACCGGAACCATCACCAAGTCCGACGACAAAACCTTGCTGATTAAGACCGAGTTTGCGGGCGAGGTCACGGTTCAGTGGCCGGCGGTGCGGGAGGTCACCTCCACGCAACCGCTGCACGTGACCACGGCTAACGGCAAAACCGTAGCGGGTCCGGTTACAACCGCCGACGGCAGCCTCGCCGTGAGCACCACGGCGGGCGGAACCGTAACCGTCGCCAAGGCCGATGTGACCGCATTGCGCAGCGACGCCGAGCAAACGGCGTATGAGAAGTCGCTTCATCCCGGCCTCGCCCAGGGCTGGGTCGGAGCAGCAAACATCGGCTTCGCCCTCACCGCCGGAAATAGCGAGACCAAGAGCTTGGCCGTGGCCTTCACCGGAGATCGCAAGACACTGCATGACGAGATCTCGCTCTACGAAAACACGGTGTACACGACCAACGACGCTGCCGGTGCGACCCCAAGTACGACCGCTGACTCGAATCAGGGTGGGGCCCGGTATTCCAGGAATTTTACCCCCCGGCTGTTCGGCTTCGTCGGCGCCGATTTCGAGACCAACGCTCTGCAGGATCTGAATCTTCGAAGTATTTTCGGAGGCGGCCTGGGATACCACGTGATCAAGACCGACCGGACGACGCTCGACTTCCTGGTTGGCCCGAACTATACGCGGGAAGATTACAGCACGGTTACGAACAGCTTCATGGCGCTTACCCTCGGAGAGGAGCTTAGTCAAAAACTGGGCGCTACAACTCTGCTTACCCAAAAGTTGTATTTCTTCCCCGATCTCAGTTCCGGCCTGACCGGGCAATATCATGCGACCTTCAATCTCGGGACCGCGACGAAGATCAGCAAGTGGCTGGCGTGGCAAAATGCGTTCAGCGACATTTACGTGACCAACCCGCCTGCGCAGCCTGCGGGCACGCCTGCGCTCAAGACGAACGACATCGTCCTGACTACCGGACTTAATTTCTCGTTCACTCACTGAGAGAAATTTGCGAACGGATTCTGTTTCCGCATAAGGGTTCGCGGCATCATAGTTTAAAGATAGGAAAATTTTATGCATGCAAATTCCAGTGAAGAAACACGGGATCCGGAAGACCGCGACATTGATGAATGCGATCCGGTCGAGAAGAAAGACAAAATGATGGACAAGACCGTGGCAGATACTTTTCCGGCAAGTGATCCGCCTTCGTCAATCCCAGACCCAGATGAAGACTCTTTCGCCGCAAGAGAGTGCGGTGACAAACCTGAACGTCAGCCAGTAGCGTCTTAATGGGGCAATATCACTCCAGCGTTACCGACTTCACTAGGTTTCGCGGACGGTCAACATCCAAACCTTTTCGTACCGCCATGTAGTAAGCGAACAATTGCATCGGCACAATTTCCAGGATGGGCGACAACAGCTCCGACGCCTGCGGAACGAAAATGGTGTGATCGGCGAGCTTGCGCATGTCGTCGTCCCCCTCGGTGGCGATTGCAATCACGCGCGCTGACTGCCGTTTGAACCCTTTGATGTTGGCGACGTTCTTCTCGTATCGCAGTACCGATCCCGCATCGTTGCGGTCGCAGGTCGCAATAATGACCACCGGCAGATTCTCGTCGATCATGGCGTTCGGGCCGTGCTTGGTTTCTCCCGTGGGATAACCCTCGGCATGGATGTACGAAACCTCCTTCAACTTCAACGCGCCATCCATGGCCACGGGATAGTGAATGGCGCGGCCGAGGAAAAGGAAGTCCGCCACCTGGTAATACTGGTCAGCGAGGGCCTTCAACTCGGACGCGGACTCAAGCACGGTTTCCGTTTCGGCAGGAAGCTCAAGCAGTTCGCGAATGTAGCGCCGCACCTGCTCCTTCGTAAGTTTGCCCCGCACCTGCCCGAGATAGACGGCGAACAGAAACAGCACTGCCATCTGCGCCGTAAATGCCTTGGTGGAAGCGATACTGATCTCAGGCCCGGCATGAGTGTAGAGCACGCCATCGGCCTCGCGCGCAATCGTCGAATCCATCACATTGGAGATTGCAATCGTGCGCGAACCTTTGGCTTTGGCTTCGCGCTGCGCGGCGCTGGTATCGGCAGTTTCCCCGGACTGCGTGATCACGATGGTGAGTTCGTCGCGGCAGATCAACGGATTGCGGTATTCAAACTCGCTGGCGTAATCTACATCCACGGGCACGTTAGCCAGGTCCTGAATCATGTACTGGCCCGCCATTCCCGCATGACGACTGGTTCCTGAGGCGACGATGTTGATGCGCCGCAAGGAACAGAGTTCGTCCACGGTGATCCGGACGTCGTCCAGCCGCACCAGACCCTCGTCGAGCGAAACCCGGGGCGTGATGGTGTCGCGCAGGCCCTGCGGCTGCTCGAAGATCTCCTTCAGCATGTGATGGGGGAACCCACCTTTGTCTACCATCCTGTCTCCTCGTTCCTGCTTACGATTCCGCTACCTGGCCGCGAACGATTGTGCTTCTCACTTCACCACCGGGATTCAACACAACGAAATCGGCTACAGCCCCGGCCTCAAGTTTGCCGCGATCAGAAGATCCAGCCACCCGCGCGGGATTCAGCGTGGCCGGACGAAGCGCCTGTTGCAGGTCCCAGTGCGCGAACTGCATCACATTGCGAACGGCGCGATCCATGGTTAACACGCTCCCCGCCAACTTCCCGTTCAATAAACAGCGGCCATTCTTCACTTCAACTTCGAGTGTCCCAAGGCGATAACGTCCGTCGGGCATGCCAGTAGCTGAGATCGCATCCGTGATCAGCACCGCGCGTTCGGATCCTTTGGCTTTGAGAAATAGCTCGACGATCGCCGGATCAAGATGAATTCCATCGACAATGATATCTGCCGAGAGGCGCTCGTCGGTGAGCACTTCGCCGATAATTCCCGGATCACGATGATCCAGTGGTCGCATCGCATTAAACGTGTGCGTGGAATGCCGCGCCCCGGCGGCCACAGCCGCGCGCGCGGAATTCAGATCGGCATTGGAATGTCCCAGGCTGACGCACACGCCCCGTCGCGCAGCCTCCGCGATCACTTCCTGCGCGCCTTCCAGTTCCGGTGCAATCGTCATAATGCGAATGTGGCCACGCGCCGCCTGCCAGAAGCGATCGAATGTCGGCACGGTGGGCAACAGAAGGTTCTCGGGAGGATGAACGCCGCGGCGCACGTGGCTGAGAAAAGGACCTTCCAAATGGATGCCGAGCGGCTGGGCTCGCTGCCCGCGAGTGCCATTATCTTGCGATGCACTCTCAATCGCATTCGCCAACCGGTCGAGCGCGGACCAAGTTTGATCGAGCGGCGCAGTCACGGTGGTTGGAAAATAACTGGTCACGCCATGTTTGGAAAGCAGTTGCTCAACCGCGCATAGCTCCGATGGATCAGCTTCCATCACGTCGTACCCGGCGCCACCGTGAATGTGAATATCCACGAAGCCCGGAGCTAAAATGGCATCGCCAAAATCCACCACGCGAACTCCTGGGGGAATGGGAAGCGCGGCTCGCGACCCGGCCTCGACGATCACGTCATCTTCCACCAGAAGCAGCGGTTGCTCCACGCGCTCAAGCGGCGTGAGCATAGAATTTGCGGTAAAGGCAATCATCTATTAAAACGTTAATCTAAAGGGTTTTCGCTGAAGTTTCCGGAGCATCCCCAATTTAAACAATACTCAGAAACCATCTCCAGTTATACGACATTTCCGGCTGAAGCGGTTGTTTTTCCTATTGCCGATGCGAGCTATTCTATTTCTCAAAAGAGTACGGAACGTGCCAGCTTGTGCGATATGAATCCATCGGGGTTCGGTCTTTAATGAATTGTCTTTGTGAAGCAGCTTGTTTTGGATGGAGGCGGCGATCCCGCAATTCGGCTTACGGGCCAGGCCGCCACAAACTATTTGAATGCCGAGGACTTCTGAATTTGTGCCGGCATGAACTTGGGTCGTCTATTGTTGCCCCTCGCCTGATACCGTGGTGTTAGAGTCCGTCTGGATCAAGTACAAATTTTGTCCGCCGTTGAACACCGCGAAGTTCACGTGTTGTGCCGCCTCACCGGTAACTTGCAATGTGGCGCTGCCGGTGCAATTTGAGTTGACGCTATAGGTGCCAGACACGCTCGCATCCGTAAAAATCTGTCCCGCGATGCTCCCTGAGTCGGTGCCGCTTAGGTTGCCCACTCCGTCCAGAGTAATTTGTCCGCTAAAAGCAACGTTGCCGACTCCCGTGAAATTTCCGTTGGCCAGAACGCCAAACGTACCTTTAACCCCTGCATCTGTGCAGGTTTCCTTGCCTTGAGACTGAGCGATCGCACTTTGCACTTTGCCGGTTGCGGCGGCGAGCAACTGCACAGCTTTGCCTCCGCCAACGACGACAACATCAAGCTTTGAGCCTTTGCCGCCCTTTGCCGCGATAACGGCCGAACCATTACAGTCCGAGTTAATGGTGTAAGTCCCCTTGATCGGAACATTGGCCAGGACTTGCCCGTTGTCGCTTTCCGTCTCCACGCCAGTCAGCGAACCTTTGCCATTGGCAGTGAACTGTCCAACTACGGCCAAGAGATTTCCACTCTTGTCATAGCCTGTGACTGAAAATCCATACCCGCCCTTCATCGAGGCATTTGAACAACTCGCACCAAATGCCGCCGTCTCGAAACAGAGGGCCACAACAGATGCGAGCAAAACCATCCGAGTTTTAGAGGTTTTCATCGGGAATCTCCACGCGCTTGCGGGATCAGAATCCGCGCGGCTAACTAAAAACGCGAAAATCGTACTACCCTGTGAACGCTCTGTCAATCAGGGCTCTTGGGCGGTGTAGATGCTCCAGGAACAATGTCACCCCTAACTCCTGGCCGGGCGGTGAATTGCTCCGGAGTGCGCTCAAGTTGCAAGTTCTTTCACCTTGACGACAAGCCACAACGAGGTCAAACTCTATCGAATCGCAGCGGGTACGGATTTCCCCTCGGCTTCTGTCGCACTTCTATCGATAGATGTCCGGATCTGAAAATCCTCGGCTTATTCGAAGATCCCAAATTTGAAGCTAGGAAGTTAGAGAGGAATTTATGAACGCGAGAGCCGGAATCGTAGTCGCGGTTATGTTTGCGATCTGCATCCTGGGGTTGCCAGATAATCTAAATGCTCAGAAGAAGTCAGCGCAAAGCCGCCCCGAAGTGGTCTATGACAGCTATCATGACACTTCGCTGCCCGTGCGCGAGTATTCCATGGCGGCTCCGCAGGGGCCCATGCCACGTGAAGTCGAACACCCGCGGCCTCGCCGAATCCTCTCTGGCGCCGCCGTACCGGGTACAGGACCTTGCCGAACAAACCTACCTCGCGCCGCCAGTCTCTGCCACGATCGAGCTGAACTTCGAGGGTATTCCAAACTCGGCCAACGGCACGGCTTTGGAGGGAGTGCCTTCCGATGACAATCTCGCGGTGGGCGCTACCCAGGTCGTCGAAACCATCAACACCGCCTACCAGGTGTACGACAAGGCAACGGGCAAGTCGGTGTTCGGCCCGCAGCAGATCAGCGCTTTGTTCACGGGGCTGCCCGGAATATGCGGCCAGGGGCAAACCTTCAATTGGACTGATCCTATCGTCCTCTACGATCAGTTCGCCAATCGTTGGATCATCAGCCAGATTGCCGGGAACAATGGCAGCTTCAGCACCGGAAACGAATGCATAGCTGTTTCCGAAAGTTCAGATGCGACCGGCAAGTATCACCGCTACATTTTCAAGTTCGGCAACAACGTGTTGAATGATTACGACAAGCTTAGCGTCTGGCCAGACGCTTACTATGCCAACTACAATCTGTTCGGCTCGAACGGTTTCATCGCCGACGACGCCTGCGCCTACGATCGGGCCGCTATGCTGACTGGCGCCAAGGCAAAAGCGGTTTGCTTCAAGAACCGCAATGAGTTCTCTTTTCTGCCTTCGAATGCCGACGGTGCCACGCCCCCTCCAGCGGGCGAGCCCAGCTTCTTTGTCGACCTTTCCAGCTCAACCTCTCTGCATCTATACCGCTTCCATGTCGACTTCACCGACACCGCCAAATCCAAGTTCACCGGTCCGATCAACATTCCGGTGAAGGCTTACACCATGGCTTGTGGAGGTGGAGTTTGCATCCCGCAGCCGGGTACGACGCAGCAACTGGATTCCTTGGGCGATCGCCTGATGTTCCGCTTGGCCTATCGGAACTTCACCGACCACGAATCCCTGTTGGTAAGCCATTCGGTGATGACGAGCAAGGCCGCTTCCGGCGAACGCTGGTACGAAGTCCGCGATCCCAACGGCAAACCCAAGGTCTACCAGCAGGGCACGTTCACCCATGGCGCCAATTCCCTTTGGATGGGAAGCCTCGACATGGACAAAGAGGGAGACATCGCGCTCGGCTATAGCGAGTCGAACGGCACTACTTTGCATCCGTCGATTGCTTTCACCGGACGAGTGCCCACAGATCCCTTGAACACAATGGAAAGCCCAGCGACGATCTTCATTGCAAAGGGATCCGCGACCGGCGCGGATCGCTGGGGAGACTACAGCAGCATGGTCATCGATCCTGTGGATGACTGTACCTTCTGGTACATAAATCAGTACATCCCTAAAACTTCTAGTAACGACTTTCTGAACTTCCACACCAGAGTGGCGTCGCTCAAGTTTCCTAGCTGCCAGTAGGAATGTTGAGCCGGGGGAAACCTCGGCGCCCTCGACTGGTTAGAAAGATGAAAAACGGAGGAGCGGCTTACGCCGCTCCTCCGTTGTTTTTACCGCAAGTTGTCGGTCGATCAGTTAGTGCGCCGGCCTGCCGCGCTGCCGGAGGCGCTGCGGTCGTCGTTTTCTGGCTGGACCACCACCCCGTCAAACGGAGTGGCTGCCACGAAGTGGCCGTGGACTACGCTGATGTGGCGCAGGGGGTAGCCGGTATCGGGACCGCGGGTCCAGGTGTGGCCGGCATCTTCACTCTCGAAGACTACGCCGGTTTCCGTGCTGGTTGCCAGCAGGCGATTGTTGGATTGATCGTAGCTGATGGAGCTGATGTTCTTGTCCGGGAGGCCGTTCTGCATGTGCTCCCAGCCGGCTCCCGCGTTCGGGCTGCGGAAGGCGCCTTCACGCGAGGCGAACATAATTGCCCCATCCGAGGTAACCGTAACGCCACGAATGCTGCTCACGTAGGAGGACAAGCTGGAGTCTTGCCAGGTCTTGCCGTCATCCTTCGAGACCAGGACATTGCTGCGAGTGGCGAGCGCGATCAGGTTTCCGTTGGCTTGCACGGAGACGAAATCCTGTTTGCCCATCACCGGACCGCCGCTCCAGCTCTTGCCCTGGTTGGAACTGGTGAACAGTCCCGCGGAGGTTGCGGCCATCCAGGTCGTGGGCGTGATCTCGATCTCGTTCACCCGCGCGGTCAGGATGGAACGGGTTTCAGTCTTCGCCGATTTAGTTCCCTTCTTATGCGAAGAAGATGTCCGGTTGATGATGTTGTTGATCGGACTCCACTCGCTGGCGTTGTGGGCCAGCATGAACATGCCGCGATTCGTTCCCGCTACGAGTTCTCCACTGCTGGCCTGCTTCAGGGTGAATACGTCGCGACCGTCCAGGCCTTTGCTCTTCTGTAGCCAGTGCTGTCCGCCGTCGCGCGAAGCGAATACTCCGCCTAATTCGCGGTCGTTTACCACGCCCACAAACAGCGTGTTGGGATCGTTCTTGTCCGCGAGGATGGATGTAACGTAACGGTGAGTGTAGCCGTGATTGGAGGTGAGGAAGCTGTGAGCACCGTCGTCGCTAGCCAGTACGCCAGCGCGGTCGGTGGCAAGCATAACCCGCTGCGAGTTGCGGGGATCGACCATTACGTCGTTGACCACGACGTCGGGATTGCTCACGCGGTTCCAAGTCTTGCCCGCGTCGGTCGTTTTCCAAAGGCCTTCGGTGGTTCCGGCGTAAACGATTGCCGAGTTGGTGGGATCCTGTTTCAACACTCGGGTGCGCCGCGCGGAGAACGGGATGCCCTGAATCTTCTGGAAGGAATCGCCGGCGGTCTGGCTCTTGTAAATGCCGGAGCAGGCGCTGGCGAACACGACCGAAGGATTGGTCGAATCGACGATGATCGAGAACACATCCGAGTCCTCAATCATGCCCTTGTTGATGTGATGCCAGTTGGCGCCGCCATCGTCGGTCTTCCATGCCAGATGCCAGGTTCCGGCGTAAACTACATCCGGATTCTTGGGATCGACGGCGATGGATTCGATGTTATGAATTTCCTGGTTGGAGGAGGAAATCCTCTGCCAGCTTTTGCCGCTATCGGTGCTGCGGAAAACGCCGTCGAGCGCGCCCGCGACCAGAGTCTTTGAGTCGGACGCTGCAATTGCCATGGCACGAATCGATTTACCGTGCATGGCGGGAGTGGTTTCCCATGTGGTTCCGCCGTCGTTCGAGCGGAAAAAATCGCCGGCCTGCTGATTCTCGACGCTCCAGGCGGCGGCATACATTTTGTTCGGGCTCTGCGGATCAATGGCGAGGTGGTCGATGACATAGTCGTCGCCGTTGCCGAGGTGCGCGAACCTTGTCCAGCTATGGCCGCCGTCGGTGGAAGAGAACAGCGTTCCCGTGCTGGTGCCCAGGAAGATGTGATCCGGGTTCTGAGGATCGTAGGCCAGGCTGCGAACATCGCCTCCGTCTGGCCCTAATGCGGTCCACTGTCCGGCCCATGCGGCGCTGGCACAACACAGCGCAAGTAGTACAAAGAGCAGAGTTTTGCCACTCACAAGATGCTTTGATTCGGAAATCATATAGCAGTTGGCCCCCAACGGAAGAAAATCCGTCCGGGGGCAAGAGTGACAGGGTAACACGGGGCAATCAAGTTACCGAAGGGAACGGCGGTTAGTGTTTTGGGTACCGACCCGACCGTTTTGTTGTGCCAGATAGTCTCCGTGAGCCCTTGCGGCGAGTAGGCCGCTCGGATCTTTTCGCAAGTCGTTGCATGAGGTACCCCCCTCCCCCCTCTAGTTGTGCAAAATCCAGAAAACAAACGATTTATTTCACCACTACATGCTAGATCTTTGAGTTTAAAGGAGTTATTCGCAAAATCTAGAGAACAATGGAGTTACGGCTTACGTTTGGTGGGCCATTGTGTTCCGTTTTAGAACTGGATAATGGAACCGGACGGAAGCTGCGCCCATGGTGTGGCTGCGTTGGCAGCGGGAAGATGCCACGCAATACCCTGGCTTGGATTGTCAAAGACCTGGCATTATCTTGTAGATAATGCGCTTTGGTTTAGGTTATCCGATATAAGGTTACGCGGTCAACGGAAAACGACGTTGCTTTCCGAAACCCAATTTGTACTGCCCCACTCAATCCACGGCTTGAGTGGGCCACCTTCTATAACCGTGTCAGCGTTGTCAAGAGACACTTTCAGCGAGGCCCTGGCGATGCTGCCGGCCCGGCCATACCCTCTCCGCTTTTGACTTTCCCTTAGTAGAAGGTTTTGGTGTTGCTGTTGGTGTTGCTGTTGGTGTTGGTGTTGATGTTGCCCTTGTTTTTTGCTCATTCGACCAAAGCTCGCTCTTAGAATCCCGCGGTGGAAGCTAGTTCCACCAACCAGCTATTCGGTCTCTCACTCCGACCATGATTCGCTGTTCAGACTCCCCCGCCCGTCGGGGGAGGCAAGGCGCCCAATCAGCCCAGCGATGAATCTTTCTCCACCAGGGTGACCCACGGGCTGCCTTGCATGCGAACTAGCTGCGCGTAATCCGCCGTGCGGCGCAGCATCCAGTACATCCTCACGGCCAGCTTGCGAGCCACGGCGACTTTCGCCACCGAGGCCCCACGACGGAACTTTAATCGTTGATACACTCGCCGCAGTTGCGGATCGAAACGCGCCGCGGTGTGCCCGGCTTCGACCAACAACGATCGCATCATCGGGTTGCCTTGCTTGCTGATCGATCCCGCTGTTTTCCCCCCGAACTGTGCTCCTGCGGATTCAGTCCCAGATAACTCACCACTTGCTTGCTGTGTGGGAAACGTTCCACCGGTCCGATAATGAGCACGAAGGCCAGCGACGTCACCGGCCCTACTCCCGGATGCGGTAGAAAGCCCGCGCCTCGCCGTTCTCGTGCTCCAGTCGCCGCTCCACCAACTCGCACGTCTCCGTATCCAGCATGGCAATCTGCTGGTAGCGCGTGTGCAAATCACAACCTATAATCATCATCGCTCGGCTCCTTTCCTCCGAGCCTTGGTCGCTTTGAGCGCTTCCAAGTCTACTCGCCCGCAAGGAGCCGACACGGTTATCTCATCAGCCGTGCGGCGTTGCCTTGGCGGTCCCAGCGTTGCACCTTTACGTTCAGATGGAATGGGCCAGCCAGCGGTCGGGGAACAAAACCTGCTGGCGCGAGTTCTCGTCGGCCCAGGTTAGCGTCCACAGAACGGAAGCTAACCTGGGGCACGATCTATTCGAAGGAAGCCGACTGCGGTGCTACCATCTGGGTTCGCGGGGTTGGCGGGCGTGGCCTTGGTAGTCGTCGCGTCCACCGCCGCCGCCGCTGGAACGGCCTCCTCCGCCGGGACGGCCGCCGCCGCGGGGTCCGCCGGGACCGCGATCGGTCTTGGGACGGGCTTCGTTGATGTTCAATGCGCGTCCGCCCAGTTCTTTGCCGTTCAGGGCTGCGATGGCTTTCTCGGCTTCGGCGGCATCGGCCATTTCTACGAAGGCGAAGCCGCGGGAGCGTCCGGTGTCACGGTCGGTGACCAAGCTGACCTGATCGACTTTGCCGTGGGGCTCAAACAAGGTTCGCAGTTCGGCTTCCGTGGTGCTGTGAGGGAGATTGCCAACAAAAAGCTTTTTCATGAAATTCCTCTTCTTATAAGCCAACGCAAGACGTCAGATTCCGTCGGCGGGTTCGGTTCAGTGAGTCGCGTTGGAATGCAGGACACGCGGTTCGGTGGAAAGCGTATTGCCTCGCAGCTCAATCGAGCAAGCCGGTTCTCCCAGTCGCAAAGCTACGGTCAAGTACTTTGGCAAAGAATTCCTGGCGGCTGAGGTCCGGACTGATTATACCTGCTAGCCACTAATTGCACGGGAAAATATGCAATCCGGCGCGTCGAGGTTTAAGTCCGCCCGTTTTTTCTACGCAACGCAGATGCGCGGTACGACTCGTTTCGGAGGCGCATCCCGGATATCTGCAGGTTCACCACAGAGTCACAGAGACACAGAGAAGTAACTGGGTCTGTATCTTCGGTCGCGGTATTCTTGGTCTGTGCCACTTTCTAGGCGCGCCCGCGTTACCTTGGATACTACCCTCCTGCGGGTTAAAGTTGACTCATCTGTTATACTGTACTTGCGTTAGAACGAAATCGGTTGTTGAGCAGCTTCTTGCATACCAGCTAGTCCTGCCCTCAGTACCTCCGACTCGCACCAACGTAAACTAATCTGAAAAGGATATAAGCAACAAAATGGCAGAACAAGGAACAGTGAAGTGGTTTAACGACGCCAAGGGCTACGGCTTTATCAGCCGCCAGACTGGCGAAGACGTATTTGTGCATTTCTCGGCCATCCAAGCGGGCGGCTTCCGCAGCCTGCAGGAGGGCCAGAGCGTGGAGTTCGAGGTCACCAAAGGACCAAAGGGCTGGCAAGCTGAGAACGTTCGCCCACTGTAGGTCGGCGACGTAACAACTTAAGACCTCGTGCCCGCTAGCCGCAACAAGGGGCGGGCACGTTTCACAGAACTACAATCCTTGCTCCGGGATGGAGTCTTCTGAATGCAAGCTGAATCGAAGGGTTCCTTCGCAGTTATCCGCTACAACCTACGCACTTATGAGTCCGGCGGCGTGATGGCCGTAATTAAGGGTAAGGAAAGCGCCGAGGCCGTCCTCAAGCAATTCGAACAGAGCCAGACCTCCGAAGACCGTCACATCGGCTGGCGTTATTTTCTCGAGAAGACCGACCTGAAAGCTGGAATGGATCCGGTCGAGGCTACGGCTCTTCGCCAGTCGCGGCTGGAAATTCGCGAAGCCGAAGCCTAGGTTTTCAACCTTTTCAATTCCCTAAATTGTTATCCCTCGCTTCAGTCAACGCGGAAGACAGGGATTACAACCCGTGAGAGCGCCTAGAAGCCGCGCTTTCCTTAGTGCCGCCGTTCGGTCTCTATAAGGATAGTAGCGAAGTTGCGTCCCCCGACGGCGAACCCCTGCTTGACGGTCCCGATCACAGCCACCTTTGCGCCGCCGCCGGGAATGCCGTATCCCTTGCTGAACACCCACATGGTTCCGGTCCCATCGTCAATTTGAAACACACCGCTGCCCGCGGCTCCAAAGGAATCGGTAACCTGTCCTGCGATGGAGATCTCCTTGCCGGCGAATCGGGCCGGATCCTGGTTGATCTTGGCGATGCTCTCGCGACGCGGGCATGCGGCCAACAGCAGCCCCGCCAGACTGACAAGCAATACGGAAAAGACTCGGGTACGGATGGTGGTCACACCAATCTCCTTAGATCTTCGAAGATGAAGGCTGCAAACTATAAACCCGAACCTGGTTTGGAAGTTGTCTGGTGGTCCGGGGTTGCCACACGACTTGTCGAACCTTAGAGTCCGACTTAGAGTAGTTGGTTCGGATTACCAAATAACGGCAGTCAGGATAACGGGACCATCCATGACAATGCTGGAACACATCAGCAGCCTATTTTCATATGACGACTGGGCGAATCGCGAAGTCTTAGCTTCGCTGCTAGCCCTGGATGTCCCGCCTGCGCGCTCGATCACACTTGCTGGCGCACATCACTTCCGCGGAAAGGCTGTGGCTCGAACGGCTGCTGGTTCAGAAGCAAACCTTGGCGGTTTGGCCGCAATTTACCCTGGAACAATGCAAGCTCGAAATCGATCAACTGCCGGGCCTTTGGAGGAGCTATCTGACTTCGCTCGGGGAGGAAGGGCTTTCGGGTTCGGTCGCGTACCTGAATACCAAAGGGGAAAGGTTTACCAGCCGGAAGCAGGATATCCTGATGCACGTAGTCATGCATTCTGCTTATCATCGAGGCCAGATTGCCGCGGACATGCGTGCTGCGGGTTTCACTCCGGCCTATACTGACTTCATTCATGCGGTCCGGCAAGGGTTTGTGAAGTAGATCGAGCCTGGTGTACCCGGCCATTGGCACCCGGCTGCGTTTTTCCTCGTCTCAGCAAGGTTCCGGGGGTTCCAACCGCTGCCGACTATAGTATGCTTCCGCGCACTGAGGAAAAGCGCTTTGAGCACACCAATCAAAAGCATGTCGAGGGAGGCTCCTGAGGCGCAGCCGGCGGTGCGAAGCCTGGCCAGAGATTGGCTTGCGGTTTTCGCATTGGCGATGGTCGTAATCTATTTCGCCCACTTGTATCCACAAGTACAAAGGGGGATCGACTTCGCCGATTTTTATGCTGCGGCGCGAATGGTCAGCCAGGGACAGGGGCACCAACTCTACGTTCCGGCAGCACAAGACGAGTACCTGGCGCGTTACGCGGGACGGACGGGAACCTATTTCATTCATCCACCGTTCGAGACCCTGATCTATCTCCCGTTTGCGATTTTCACGCCTTCCCGCGCATACATGCTGTGGTGTGCGTTCAATGCAGTGCTGGCAATTGCCGTGGCAAGATTGCTCGATCACCATCTGTCCCTCCGGTGGAGTTGGCGGGTTGTGCTTCCGCTTTCCCTTTTATTTGTTCCTCTACTGTTGAACTTTCTGCAGGGGCAAGACTCGCTGCTCTTGCTTTTCTTGCTCACTTCGGCTTTCGTGGCTTTGCAGGAGAGGCGCGAGTATGTTGCGGGATGCTTACTCGCATGTGGACTCATTAAGTTTCATTTGACCCTTCCGGCGGCGATTCCATTTCTGTTCATTTCTCCTCGGAAGGTTTTTGGCGGCTTTATCCTAGGCGCGGCTACGCTCTTGCTGATTTCGCTGGAGATTTGTGGATGGGCGGGGCTCGCTGTTTACCCAGGCTTCCTCCGCCAACTCAGCAACCTTCCTCTGGCAGGAATTCATGATACGGCCATGGCGAATCTGCGTGGGTTGTTCGGCATACTGCTGCCTCATTCAGGAGAGACTGCGTACTATCTGACGATGCTCGGTTCAATCCTGATCCTCGGGTTGGTGGTGCATGCGAGCAGGCTCACTGTTGCGGAAAGGCAGCGCGACTGAGCTCCTATTTGCGCTTTCCGTGTTGGCGGCCATTCTGGCCGGTTACCATCTCAGCCCTCATGATCTAACTATTTTGCTGCTACCGGTTGCTTTGATTACTCACCACTTGGTGACAACCGAGCATGTTCCAAGGCGCACTAAAATTCTGGTGTTGTTGATGGCGGGCATTGTTTTGTTTCCGGGCACGCACCTGTTTCTTTTGCATGTGCACGTTTACTCATACCTCTGCCTTCCGTTAATTGCACTTTTTGCCCTGACCTACGCAGAGACGCTGAGGGTCCCGGCGCCCACCTGACAAGGTTTGCGCCACATGTTATTTTCGGGTTGCACTGTAAAATACTCGTAAGGAATCATGAAGAAGCTTTTTGCGTTTTTCCTATTAATCTTTCTTGCCGGATTTTTGTTCGCTGCCACCGACTCCGGCGTTGAGCCACTACCAGACCCTGTTTCCAACAATGCCGTGGCCATGCTTAAGGTCCATGGGGATCTCTTGCTCTATTCTTTCATGGGAATTGGGGCGAAGAAGACCTCCGACGCGATCACCAATACTGCGTTTTCCCTGGATGCGAAAGATGGAACCTGGTCGGCGGTTCACGCCGTTCCGGGAACCGTAGGCCGTATTGGGGCGATGGCCGCGGCCGCGCGTGATCTGTTGTTCGTGTTCGGTGGCTATGTGGTGGATGCGCAGGGCCGAGGAGTGACCGTCCCCGACGTCGGCATGTACGAGCCCGCGAGGGACCGGTGGTCGCGGGAAGCTGATCTTCCGCTGCCTTTGGGGGACTCGGTGGCTGGTGTTTATCATGATCGCTATGTCTATCTGATCAGCGGCCATTCGAATGGAGATGTGGTGAATAATGTGCAGGTGTTTGATGTGGACAAGAATAAGTGGTCGCAGGCCACGCCGATTTCGGGCCCACCCGTGTTCGGGCATGCCGGCTCGCTGGTCGGCGACACTATCGTGTACGTGGATGGAGCGCGCAGGAATCCTGGCAACGCGCCGAGGTATGTTGCATCGGACGAATGCTGGATGGGCAAGATCGACCATCACGATCGGACCAGGATTCAATGGACCAGGTTGCCGAATCACCCGGGCACGGCACGGTACCGCATCGCTGCCGGTGGGTCGGAGAAAGATGAGAAGATTTATTTCGCGGGGGGAACGGACAATCCGTATGACTACAATGGCATCGGCTATGACGGCAAGCCCGCTGAACCGTCTCCCGTGACCTTCGATTTCAACCTGCGTACCGGAAAGTGGGAAACGATCAACGAAAATACCCCTGATCCAACTATGGATCATCGCGGATTGCTGGCCACGCATGAGGGGCTGGTGCTGATCGGAGGGATGGAAAAGGGACAGAAGGTCACCGCGCGGGTGACGCTTTTGTCAAAAGAACCGAAAGCAAAGTAGGCGGAACTGCTGGGCTTTCGGGATGACGTGGGGATTCTGAACGGGAATCAACAGTCCCAACCACGTGTTCGTTATGTTGTTGTAGACTGCCGACAAAGGTATTTTCAAGCGGTCACGCGAGCTGCCCCCCGCAGCCGGTCGGGAACGCGCGGACTTTTATGCAAAAAGACGCGAATGCTGATGAGGACAACGTAAGGGCTAGTGGTAAAGGAAAGAAGCCGTATCAAAAGCCTGAATTCCGTTACGAGCGGGTTTTTGAGACCATGGCTTTGTCCTGTGGCAAGGTCAGCCCTACCGAATTTCAGTGCCGCTTCAATCGGAAGAGTTCGTAGGTTGGGCCGCCCCATGCCAGTCTTATTCGACGCTCACGAGAGTTATAAGCTGCAGATGGCAGCCGAAGTTCTCGCCTCGGGGGGGACAATTCGCCTGCAGGCGTTGGGAACCAGCATGCTTCCGTCGATCTGGCCTGGCGATGTTCTCAGCATAGTGCACAAACCAAGCCACGAGATCATAGCTGGCGACATCGTGTTGGTGGCGCGGCAGAACCGGTTCTTCGTCCATCGAGTGATGGAGAAGAACAACGCCGGCTGGATTACGCGAGGTGATTCGGTTCCCCAAAACGACGAACCCGTTGCGGAGGTTCAGGTGCTTGGCAGGGTCACGCTGATTCATCGGAAGACCAAGGCCATTGTTCCAGACTCGCGAGTCTCACTGTTTGGTCGCACGTTTGCCTGGACGGTGTGCCGCTGGGATTTATTCCGAAACATCACTTTGCGTGTTCATTCATTCCGGCAGCGCCGAGTGGGAGAGCGTTCGAAACCGAATGCGGAGATCTTGGGCCTCAGCGCCTGAAAGCGCGATGATGAACGCGTCTCTCTCAGCACGGCTGAAGCCATGCTCTGATACGAAGCTGCTCCTCACGGCTTCGCAGCAAGATCGAGCAATGTTCCGACAGTTCATCGGCGGCTTGAAGCTTCGACACCGATGAGCCATTCGTCCCAGGTTGCGGCGAGTGACGCGGTTGCCATCGAGATTGGCGGGATGGCGATTGCGCTGCGCACCGAAGACTCTGGGTTTCGCCAGTTGCTTGAGAATCGATACGCAGGATTCATTTCTTCGTCCAATCCCCAATTCGAGTTTGATATCGAACTGTTTGAGCCGGCGGAAACAACTCATGCTGACGACGACGTGCAAGTGAGACTGCAGGATGGCCAGTGGTTGCTGCAGCGCGGGGATTTCCGGGCGCGTTGGGATGCGAGAGCGGGTCGCGGTCATATTCGGCAGTCGCGGAATCCGTACGCCATCGATTCGGTGTTGCGCATTGTTCATAGCCTAATTCTGGCTCGGCAGGGCGGATTTCTGGTGCACGCCGCGAGTGCGATTCGCGGCGGACGTGGGTTCTTGTTCGCAGGCGTGTCGGGGGCGGGCAAGACTACGATTTCGCGGTTGGCGCCGGCGGACACTAGCTTGCTCACCGATGAAATTTCTTATGTGCGACGCGACGGGAACGCTTATCGGGCTTGTGGGACGCCATTCGCTGGGGAATTGGCCAGGGTGGGCGAAAACCGGTCGGCTCCGTTGAGTACGCTTTTTTTTCTGGAGCAAGGACTGGAAAACCGGACCGAGCCCGTTGGCACGTCGGAGGCGATCCGGTTGTTGTTGAGAAATATTTTGTTCTTCGCTGAGGATGCGGAATTGGTAGGCCTGGTCTTCCGGTCCGCGTGCGAGTTTGTAGAACAGGTACCTGTGCGGCGGTTGATTTTTGTTCCGGATGAGCGAGTCTGGGAGATGATACGCTAGCCGCTGGAGACAACGTCATCGCCGAGAAGTACATTGCGCGGAGTTCGGCCATCGCTGCCCGCCTGATTGGCGGCGAGATGATGATCATGTCGGCGGTGGACTCGACGTTTTTCACGCTCAACGAAGTCGCTACCTTGATCTGGCAGGCGGCGGATGGGCGCACGCCTTTGTCCGACATCGTGACCGGCAAGATCTGTCCTGAGTTCGAGGTGGATCCGGAACAGGCCGGGCGCGACGCAGAGCAGTTCGTGAATGATCTTTCCCAGCACGGGATTCTTTTGGTTTCAGAGCAGCCCATACCGGCCTCGCCTCCGGAGGTGCGATGAGCCTTCTGGCGGAGATGAATCAGAAGGCGCTCAGCCTCGGCATCCCCATCAGCGTGCATCTCGACATTACCTACCGGTGCAATGAGCGTTGCGTTCACTGTTATCTCGATCACGACGACCGCGGCGAGATGACCACGGCCGAGATCGAAGATATTCTCAACCAGCTCTCCGATGCGGGCGTGTTCTTCCTTACTCTTAGCGGCGGAGAAGTGCTTATGCGCCGCGATTTCTTCGCAATCGTGGAACACGCGCGCCGGCTTTTGTTCAACGTCAAGGTGAAAACCAACGGGGTGATGATCCGCGAGAAAGAGGCCAGGCGCATTCGCGAACTTGGCGTGGAGCAAGTGCAGATCAGCGTTTACTCGCACCGTGCGGAAGTTCATGATGCCATCACCAAATTGCCCGGGTCGCTGAAGCGGACGGTCGAAGCGATTCGGTTTCTCAAGTCGCAAGGTCTCAAGGTCGTGATTGCCAACGTGCTCATGGCCGGCAATTCGTTCGATAACGCGGGTGTGATGGCGTTGGCGAAAGAGTTGGGCGTTTCCTACACGCTCGATCCCACCATCACGCCGAAGATGGATGGGGATACGATCGATTCTCGCGCTGCGCCTTCCCAGTTCCGAGCTTAAGCAGGTTTTCCGCAGCGAGGAGTTGGTGGGCAATGTGGAAGAGTTCTGCGCGCCTCCCCCCGCTCCGGGCGACGACATCATGGACGGCTTTCCCTGCAGTGCCGGGCATACTGCCTGCTACATTTCTCCTTACGGCGATGTTTTTCCTTGCGTGCAGTTTCCGCTGCCCAGCGGGAATCTGCGGCGGCAAAAGTTCGCTGAAATTTGGCGAAATTCGCCGCAATTGAACGAAGTTCGCTCTATTCGCGCGCGAGATCTGCCCACTTGTTCGAGTTGCGCTCACGTGGGGACGTGTACTCGTTGTCCCGGGCTGGCTTACATGGAAGGGAATATGCGTGGGCCGTCGACTGCCGATTGCGAGAAGTCGTTTCAGCGGACGGGGATTCCTTCGGCGAACATGTTGCGTGGGCGTTCCGCGGGTCCGCTGATTCAAATCCAAGTGGCGTCGTTTGCGTAATTTCGGTTGACCGCCTGGTTCCCTTGCACACATTCTGGTGCAGACTATCCTTCAAAAAAATCACTCTCTTTCGCGCAAAATATAGAAAACAAAGGGTCGGAATTTTTCTTGCCTTCTAGATCTATAATTCTAAAGGTAGTTAGAGGCAAAATATTCAAAACATTGGAGTTGCGGTGGTTGCCGGCTGCCCTTTGATTCATTTTGGAACGCGAGGAGTGGAGCTGGAACTAGAGCGAATGGGATTGCTCCTTGGAACGCCCCAGTGCGACAGGTTGTCAAAGATCTTAGATTATCTTGCAGATAACCTATGTGTTGCTATGTTATCGCAATGAGATCGGTGAATTCAAGAAGAAAGTGCACGGGTGGCGGAATTGGTTCCAAAATGGGAGTAGCGATCGGCTGCTCTCGGCGGGGCGCCTTTATAGCTTGGCGACACGAGCACCGGCCCCTTGCGAAAAAACCGCAAGGAGCGGGGTACCTCAAACCTATTTATAGGTTACGATAAGACTGCGCCACCTGCCAAAATGTCCTTCGAGAAGACGCTCTTTCCCACAAACCCTCTCTGCATCATCGTGCAGTTGTGTGCCGGAAGTTGCACACCGCAGAAATCCAGCCAGCATTGCTCCCAGCGACTATCTCGATATCCAGTCTAGCTTTCTTGGCTGGACTTTCGCTCACTCGATTTGGTAACCGAATTGCCCGTTTATCTCCGGATTAGACTCTTCGCCAAACCGATAGCGGTCTGGCTTCTACCCTACGAACCAGAAGATAGCCCGAATCTCTCCTGGCTCCCAATGTGCTGACGACTGGTATCTCTACTCGACCAAATGAAAGGGGGAGGCATGAAAACAGAAACTCTCACAAGAGCAATGACCAGGCACAAGTTTGTACTTGTCTTGGTTATGACGGCATTCGCCTTAACCGCGGCTGCCATTCCTGCTGGCGCGCAAGCTATCACCGCTGCAATCAATTACTCTAACTGCACGGGGTACAGAATGGGCCTGCAGGCGCAGAATCTGACGGTCGGAACGGAGTATACGATCAGCTGGCAAATCAACGGTCTTCCGCAAACGGTCACCGACAAGATCAATTTCACCGCCACCGGGACCAGTTATTTCGACGTTGTAATCAGGACTTGGGCTGACTATGGAATAACGCTCGCAGGTACGTTCAACCCTTCGGGTTCGGCCACCTTGGTGGGGTACAACACAATACCCATCCAGTTCAGGTTGGGCGCCTTCACCTGCCCTGGGCAATGCAGCGCGCCGACTACCAACACCTCAAACTTCAACGGCACAGCCATCAACCCGGGCACGTACGTTTGGTTCAACGCGAATTTCACGGCCAGCGGCATACCGAGTACGGGAGCGACGGTGTTGTTCCAAAACTCGAGTATCCAGTTCACGGCGAACCAGAACTACAACTTGCAAGTGCCCAATGCCGAAATCACCTTTTCTCCAAGCGCCACCTGCAGCTCGTATACCTTCGACACGGCAACCAATACCTGGCAGACGATCGTGCCGGTGAAGGGAGACGACGAGATCTTCCTGACCGGCCTGACCTTCCTAGTGCCTTCCGGCTTCACTCAGGTGCAGGGCAACGTGACTTGGCAAGGCACAATGAGCAGCAGTGTAGACGGGGTAAGCATGCAATGGAAATGGGGTGCGGCCGTCTATACCACGTTCAGCACCAACTACAACACGCTTGCCGTCAAGCCGGGTCACCAAACCTCGTGCGCGTACAACAACGGAGATCACGCTGGTACTCCGGAGGGAACTGACCCGCTAAGTGACGAACCGTTCAAAGACTTTGTCATCGGCGGAGCCAGAGGAGGCGGAGGTTCGAACTGGACGGGATCATGGAGCGGCACGGTCAGTGCCCAGTGCCAGTAGCAATCCGAATGGCCACAGCCGAATAGTCGGATGGTGATTTCGCCCGCTTGACAACCCCATGTCAGGCGGGCATTTTTATGGGCGCGAGAGCATATGTGAGTTGGTTGTGCGCCCCATTTTGTCGCTTCCCGCTTTATCCTTTGAGCGCAAACTCAAGTTCACCTCGCCTGCACCTAGTAAAGGCAGCACGTAACTGGCTGGGCACCTCCGCGCCCTGCGCAGGAGTTGTATAGTAGGACCAATCAGCAAGTACTCGCGATTCAGGTAGGCATCTTGTGACCTCCAGAACACTGTTGATGCTGGCTCTTCTCGGTACGTTCTTCTCGTCGCATGGACAACGATTGGAAGTCCCAAAGGCCGGCTCAACAAGCGAAACCGTGCTCCTTTCCCCCGGTCGACTCCGCGAGGCGGAGCGCCCGTTCGAGGTGGAATCGCCCGGGGGCGTCCGGCGAGGTGCGGAGGCAGTCCCAGGTGGCCAGTCCGTAGCTCCCGAGCTGTCCGGCCGCACGGAACGTCTCCCACCGTCGCGAACGCCCTCTCCAGACGAACATCAAACTGCGCGGGCCCGACGGCCGCGAGCTGCGCGTCCGACGTTGTGCAGGTAGAGCAGGTCGATGGCGTCCAGCCCGAGGTTCCGGCGGGAGCGCTCGAACTGGTCGCGCAGGTAGCTCACGCTCATCGCGTTGGAGCCGTCCACGATGCCGTCGGGGTCAAGGACGCCGGTGTCGACGAGCTCCTTGCGGACCGCTCCTCCGCCGGGAGACCCCCTCGGAGTCGGGGGCCAGGTACCCGACCTTCGTCGCCACCATGAGCTCCTCGCGCGCGACGGTGCCCTGTTCCACCACTCGGTGCACCGCCCGGCCGACGCTCCGCTCGGCGCGCTGCATCCGATAGTTGATCGCCGTGTCGAGGACGTTGACCCTCCCGCTGGTGAGGCAGATCGCCGCGGCCTGCTCGACCGCGTGGTCGGTGACTGCATCCGCCGCTCCGAGGTAGGTGCCGAGCCCCAGCGAGGAAAGGCGAAGGTCGCCGGGGCCAGCCCGGAAAATGTTCCCGGCGGCAAGTGGCGACCCTCGACCGCGCGGCGGGCGAAATGCTCGGTCCCGTCGGGGGTGGCGAGCCCTTTCAGGAGGGTCACATCAGGGGGATGGGGAATCGACCTCAAAAGGGGGCCCTACAGGGCGCTCGCTCGCGGGGGCTGCGGAGCCGACCGGCCAGACCCTAACGGAAAGTGGCTGGGGCGAGGTCCCGTCGGAGGCCGGCGCCCTCCAAACCAATCCCACCCGCTCCCGCGCCAGAAGTGCCCGTTTCTGTCAGCTGGCGCCCCTGCCCGCTCCACCTCCGGGCCTCTTCAGCGTGGGCCCGGTCGGAGGCGGCGGCGCGCGCCCTTCTTTGCCGCGAGGAGCGGCGTCGGCGACCCGCTGCGTCGGACAGATCAGCAACATGCCTGCCCGCTCGAAGACCTCCAGCGCCGCGACCGCGCGCTCGGCCGAGGGCGGCTTCCAGCCCGAACAGGGCCTGCTGCCAACGGTACATCGACTCGGGGTAGGCGGCCTCGTAGAGGAGGCGGTCGCCTCCGCGGTCGGCGCGTGCCTTGCCTCGACCGAGCAGCCGGTCCTTCACCGCTTCATGAAACGGTCCCGGGAAGGGTACGGCGATGGAGACGGGGTCCTCTTCGGGAGAGAATTTCCGGAACAACTGGAGGGTTGACCTCGATGTCCTCGAGGGTCTCCCAGTACCAGAGCATCAAGGACCCGGGAACTAGCGGATGGCCTCGGGGCGAAGGGCCGCACCATGCACTCGACCTGCGGCAGGGCGCGTCCCCTCGGGTCGTCGAGGTCGAGCATCTTCTGCGAGCCCGTTTCGATCCCCAGCGTCAACGCGCGCCCCAAGGCCGCCGAGTGATCGAGGAGGTACAGCTTCGGAGAAGATCAACCCGGCCCAGGCATTCGAACTTCGGGTGGAAGTACGACCTCGCCATCGCGTCTAGGAGGCGCTCGATCCAGGCCCACGAGATGCCGAGACGTCGTCGCAGAACCGGACGTAGTCCCCGGTACTGTTGCTGGAGCGCGAGCAGCTCCTGAACGACCCGCTCGGGGGACTTCGGACGGAAGTTCCGGCCGAAGGTGGACTTCAGCACCAGGAGCAGTCGAACGGGCAACGGCGCGGGTCAGTACCGCCGCACGCCTCTCCCCGGTGCGGCGCTCCCATCCCCGAGGTCTTTACCATGTCGATGAGGTCCACGCGGGGAGAGGGGGAGCGCGTCGAGGGTCCGTCAGGAGGGTCGATCGGCGCCTTTGGTGAGTCGCCCGCCCATCGCCGCCGACGACCCCGGGGTGCCGGCGGCAGCGCCCCTCGGCGACCCCGCGAGCCAGCTCCACCAGGGTGACTTCTCCTCCCCCGGTGGACAACCGCATCGAGGCCGCCTGGAGGTCGGCGGAACGATCCCATGGCTGAACGGAACGCCGCCACGCTGAACAGCCCGGCCACCCCGAAGCCCCGCGCCAGCTCGACGCAGCAGGCGAACATGAGCATCTTCGTTGGGAGGCCCGGTGGATCTGTGGCGAATGGCCGCCTGGGCTCGACCAGCGCGATGCTGCGGGCGGGCATCTCGTCGCGGCCGATGACGCCCTGGAAACGAGCCGAGCTGCAGGAGGCCGAGCAGGGAGGGACCACTCGATGAACTGGGCTCCATCGGTCTTCCGCGCCATGTACAGGTAGACCAGGCGCGCCAGCTCTCGCTCGCGGACTCGCGGTTTTTCGGTCGCGGCCTGCGCAGCTTGACGGGCGCCCAGCCGATGGCCCAACGGGGCGGTGGGGCGCGCACCGGCTTTCTCGGTGCGGTTCGAGAGGACTTCGAGGGCGTCGGTGTCAGCTCCATGGCTTGCGGCAGGCCCCGTCCAGCCGCCGCGAGGCCGCCGAGCATCGGGTCAGACAGTCAGGGTCGAGCCGCCTCGGCCGCGCGGAGTTTTTTCGACCCAGTCGCGGGTCCATCCGATCGCCGATTTACCAGTACGACCCAAGCAGGCCGCCAGCTCGGGGTCGAGCACCCCGGCCGGCGCAGCGTACAGTGAGGGCACATCGGATCCGGACGGAGAGAGCCAATTCGAGCCGGTCGTAGTTGGTCCCCGAATGTTCCGGCCTCCTCAGCGTGATCCCGTTGAGCGCTCGGTCGAGAGGTGCTCGCGATGGATCGCACCGCCCGTCGCCTCGAAACGAGGACCTGTTGGATCGAGAGCCCGGTCGGGTCGAGCGGCGTCGCGTAACGTGGTCCCCGCGCGGGTTCGACTCCTCGC